>CAVKLJ010000057.1:868-2122 GCA_963657245.1 Lachnospiraceae bacterium | reverse complement strand
ACCATTATCTGAGCTTAATCTTTTTTTGAGCGCATCCCTCTTTTGCCTTGCTTTGAAATCTTCTAAACCTCCGAAAAAATCTATTCGTTTGAAATGCTGTTCCCCTTGGTATTCGATAGCAATATTAAGGTTTGAGATGAAAACGTCGTATGTGAGTTGCCCTTTCTTGGTTTTTAAAAACGTTGGACTATACTGATAAATCGTTTCCTCAGGATATAGTTTCTTTACGATTTGATATACGAGAAATTCCGATTTCCATTTTGTTCTTCCGTCCGTAAAGCGATAAAAATCGTTATATTCAAAGTCTCCCTTTTCGGCTGATTCAATGGCTTTTTGAAGGAGAAGGTAGCCTTGTCCTTCCTTATTATCGATCTTATATGTGTCATCGTATGCTTTATTTATTCGGTACAATATGAATTGATTGATTTCTTTCTTGTCTTTTATCTCTACGCCATCCTTAAACAATAACTCTTTGTAGATTGCCTTAAAGTTCGCGCTTGCTTTGAAAATAAAAGGCTCTCCCGAATAAGCCCATTTAACCTTAAAATCCAAACAATAAGGTATATATGCTTTGTAGCCTTCCTTTGCAAATTCATGCGCCCTATCGATTTTATCCGTCCAAAGTGCGGCAAATCCGCTTTTGCCATCTTTTGTTATTTTATAAAGGATTACAGCGCAAGGAACGCCTTTAAAATCATCTATCGCTTTATAAACATCATATTTTCCTTTAAGCAATTCAGCACAGTGCTTAACGCACGCCTCGCGAAGCTTGTTGCTATAAGAATAATATGGAAAGTTGTGAATGATTATTCCTAATGGCACAAACGATTGCTTTTTGCGGTCCCTCTCTTTATTGATTTTATGGAATGAAGAAGGGGTTATTCCTTTGAACTCGTTGTAATTAAGCTCGCAAACAACTAAGTTTTCTTGACCTTCGTGAATTCCGCGGTTTTCCCATTCGTACGAAAAAGTTCCATCAGGATTCTTTTGCATGGTGCTGTAATTTGGCTGGAACTCGATATAACTTAGCCTTGCAATCCCAACGTAAACAAAAGTATTGCCTTTCAATAAGTAAATGGCTTCCCATGTGTTTTCGTAAACGATTTCAAACGCGATGTTCGAGTTATGCAAAATCTGCTCAAACACGTCTCTGCTATCGTTTAACCATCTCCACGTCCGCGGTCCGTAGAGGAAGGAAGGATTTTTTCCGCAGAATTCTACTTTTTTATAATCGATCATTTCGCTCTGTATTGT
>CAVKLJ010000057.1:0-858 GCA_963657245.1 Lachnospiraceae bacterium | reverse complement strand
CTATAAAACATTGTCTGCTGGTGGTATCTTGATAGTGTGTCGGCTTGGTTGTAAAGTTCTAAAAGCGCTCGTTGCCCGCGCCACAATCCAATGAGCGCGCGTTTAAAGAACGGAATCGCATGAAATCATCAAGAGAAAAAACAAAGACAAGCATCTCGGAAGTATTACATGAAATCGGGTGGAGCAGAGGAATTGTCTATTTAGTGTTTTTAGCAACTGGCGTTGCGCTTATTTTGTGCGGCGCGATATTTTTGCAGAACATCGCCAGTGACATATGCATGGGTTTAGGCTGTGGCTTAGTTCCGTCCGCTTTAACCGGATTTTCAATCGACTTTATTAATGCATCAAACGATCTGAGGCGGAGAAACGAATTTAAAAAGTCTTCTTTATTCAGGCTTACTTATGGAATTCTGTTTATGGCTAGGATTGTCACGGAAAAATTCGGCACATTCAGAGATAAAGAACAAGTTGTTTTGATCGATGCTTTCCAAATGGCCTTGGGCAACATGCAGGATGGCAATAGGGGAAGTTCAACTTTTCTTTTTGAGAGCGGTAATGTATCCAAGCTCTTAGGAGAACTTTCCTATGGGCTAAGCCTTTGTGAAAGAGATTCTATCTTCATCTTAGAAAATCGAGCTCAGCTGATTTCGAATGGATTTTTTACGGAAGCAGAGATAACAACTATAGACAATGTGCTTGATGAATGCCGCATGATTGAGGGAAGCCCGACGCTCGATATGATGAGCGATTATATTAATAATCTAGTTTCGACTGTCTATGATGGATTGCCAGGCGTAAAGAAACTAGATATAGGTGCAAATGGAGGATGAGTTTCACGACCACGTCGAGCTTTTTCTG
>CAVKLJ010000056.1:0-2207 GCA_963657245.1 Lachnospiraceae bacterium | reverse complement strand
GTTCCGTGTTTCCTTTTATCTACATTCTGGAGATCATAAGCTGATTGAACATAATAACGTTTATTGCCTTGATTTGCAACAAAGTCAATTTCAAGTTGTCGTCTTTCCGACGAACCGTCAATGTTTTCTCGAGTATCTACAACGCCAACGTCAACGTTATAGCCGCGATAACGCAACTCGTTGTAAATTATGTTTTCCATCAGATGCGTATCTTCTATCTGTCTGAAATCAAGTCTTGCATTGCGCAAGCCGACGTCTTCAAAATATATTTTATATGGCGTACTGATATATTTTTTGCCCTTTACGTCGTATCTGTTTGCTTTTGAAAGCATAAACGCCTGTTGCATATAGGTAATATAGTGATCGATAGTAAATGCGCTTAGAGACGAATTTTTAACGCTTTTGAAAGTGTTTGCAAGTTTCGCCGGATTGGTCAAAGAAGAAATTCCCGATGCGATGATATCTAGCAATTCGCCGATATTTTCATCCGAATTGAGATTATGTCGTTCGACTATATCTTTAAGATAAACGTTTTGCAATTGAGTTTTAAGGTAACTTGATTTCTGTTCCGGAGTTTTCATTAAAGCAACCGCAGGTAAGCCACCGTAAACCAAATAATCGTCGAAGACTCTCTCGTGCACGTGAGGGATAAATTAGCATCCTAATTGGTATAATATTGGCACCACATGAAAATGTGGCGCCATTTTATAGAAAGAGCCTTTTGGCGAGCGTCATCCTTCTTGAGACTTGGCGGTTTCAGGATGCGCTCGCCAATGGGCGGAACCGCCAAACATGAACAAGAAACAAGAAGAAGCCCTCCGGGGCAAATTTTCAGTAGATTCTGGATCCACTGAGATGATGGTCTCCACCATCATGGAATGGTATGAGGCCAAGCACAGAAGGCCATCCAAGGAAGAAGTCAGCTTCATAAACTCCATTGCCGTTGAGGAATGCCCCTTCTGCGGATCAAGGGAGATCAGAAGGGACGGATTCAACAAGAAGACCGGACTCCTAATCCGGGAATGCAAAGAATGCGGAAGGAAGTTCAATCCGCTTGCCGGCACAATCTTCGACTCGAGGAAGATTCCGTTCTCCGAATGGATAGAGTTCCTTGTGCACCTTTTCCAGTTCCATTCCGTAAGGACAGCCGCCTTTGACAACAGAAATGCCGTAACCACGGGACTTTACTGGCTTTCCAAGGTCTTTCTTGCCGTCAGCGACATCCAGTCAGGCTTGGTTTTTTCTGGAAAGGTATGGATCGATGAGACTTATTTCCCAAGATGGAAGTCAGAGTCGGAGAAGAAAGACGGAAAACTGCTCAGCGGGCTGTCGAGGAATCAGTTCTGCGTATGCTCGGCCACGGACGGGAAGAAATGCATGCTGCGCCTATGCGGAGTCGGGAAGCCCAGCTCGGCAAAGGCGATGAAGGCATACGGCAGTGTCATCGCACCTGGGTCAACAATCGTCCATGACGGTGACAATTCGCATAAGGCACTGGTCGGAAGCCTAGGCCTCAAAGAGGAAATCCACACGACAAAGGAAACAAAGGGATTGGCAGATGACAAGAATCCGATGGAGCCGATCAATGAGGTCCACCGTTATCTTGCCGGATTCATTGGCGCCCACAGCGGCTTTTCAAGGGAACCCTTGGTATCAAGCCAAGGAAGCTCATCAATGAATATGACTTTTTTCCTTTTATCCGTGCTTTGCATGATGAATTTAGTCAGATAGAAAAAGGCGTCAAACCAATCTTTGAGTTCCTTATCTACATCCATACCGTACAAGGATAATGACTTAGAAAAACTATCTAATTGGATCTGTGTCTTCTTATTGCCTTCACTTTCATCCAAGGCTAATCCTGAGTGCTTGAAGAAAAAACTGTTATCAAATGTTTCGTTAATCAGGAAAGTCTTTCCGACTCTTCTTCTGCCATAGACAGCGACTAATTCTGCTTTGTTAGAGGAATATAGTCTTTGTAACTGCTCGATTTCATTTCTTCTTCCTATCATACGCCATCTTAGCGCCGAAAGAATAAAAAACTGTTTCGGCGCTAAGTTTTGACTCGTTATCAAAAGGAAGAAAATTCTCGTTTGCCATAATGGATATAAAAGGGGGAAATCAGCTGATAATGCTTCATGACATCAAATATTCACTAGACATAGATGTCTTCAGAAGGCTGATGATATCCATAGAGGATACATTTGCAC
>CAVKLJ010000055.1:0-2472 GCA_963657245.1 Lachnospiraceae bacterium | reverse complement strand
GATGAATCCAATATCCGCCTCAATGAGATAATGGATGGAGTGGAACCGAATTCCTATCTCGACAAAAGGTTCAAGTCTCTTGATTGGTGGAAGAAGGACATGCTTTTGATGAGCATTCAGAAGGGCGACATCGTCTTTGATCAGTCGAGATTTGGCGCTAGCACTCTGAAACACTATGAGGAACGTTATGGCAGGGAATTCGACAAAGATGAATATGTAAGGAAAGCCGTCAGATATATGATCGACAACGGCGCATGCCTCAACTACCAGTTCATAAACATCATATCGAAAAAGAAAGAGAGCCGAAGAATCATCGATCGAATCGAAGAATTGTATTTGCTATGCGAGAAGCCGCTGCCTTGCTCATATATGGATGAGATGGGAACTTACACTGTATATGCGGAAAACAACCGCAAGAACCGATTCATAGCCAATCACTATTATCAATTTAGGATAACCTTCGAATTCCTTAAGCTAAGTTTTGATGGACTCTACGATTTCTTATGGAAATACGATCCTGAGAGCATGAACGAAGAATTGCTTTTAATTCTTGCCAATGGGTTGGGCATAGATACGAATAGGGAGATGAAATACGTCCAAGCAGACCTCAATATGCATTCGTACATTTTCGAGAAATGGAAGGAATACAGGGCGGAGGAGAGGCGAATCGAATCTAGGCTAATCGAACTTAGCAATCTCGAAGAAAGGCTCAAAAAAGGAGAGGCCTATTATTTTGTAGAAACGAAGCAGTTTGTCGGCGGTACAGATTTCGCGTCGATGATGGAGTGCTTCGAATATTGGAAGAGCCTAGTCTCACTTGATGAGCTTAAGAAGATGCGCGACAAGGCGAAGACGAGGGAATTGCTTGAGAATTTGTCTTTGTATTCGCTTGAAGACATTAGAAACATTTATTTGAAGGAGGAAGTCGTAGAGGAGGATGAGAGAAATGAATAGCATGAATTACGAAAGCACTGGAAATTTCATAAGGTCTCTAAGAGGTGAGAGAGGGATAACAATCGAGCAGCTCGCAAAATACATCGGTGTGACCAAATCCGCGGTATCACAATGGGAAAGCGGAAAGGGCATCAAGCCCGAAATGCTTTATTCGCTATCCAGGTTCTTTGGCATCAGCGTTGATGAGCTAATAGATGGGAAAAGAAACGGAGAATCCAACAACGATTTCTTCAAAAGAAATTACGATCTGTCCCTTTGCGATTTCAGCGAGGAGAAATGCGACGATAAGTCCGGAGAGGAATACCTGTCTCGATTGAAACAAGTGAAAAGCAGGTTTTTCAGTCTGCTTAAGGATTGTGCGTTTGATGGGCTAACCCCCAACGCGAAGGAAGAATTTGTTTTCCTAAGCCAATATTTCGAAGGGGACAGCAATTACCTCGCATACTTGAAATATGGCGTGGGCCATCTCGGATTTTTTAGCGAGAAAGACGTCAAAGAAATCATTAGGGAAAGAATTGCGAAACTCCCTATAGATGACGAGCGAGAGATTCAATGGGAACTCCAAAAATTCTACTACGTAAAGAAGGAATGGGCGAAATCTGAACTTGTCTGTAACACCAAGAGCAACTATCTGTTAGGAAAGTTGCTCTTGGCCATGAGCCAGCCTGAGAAGGACATCCTTTTGGCCATCAATTTAAGGAGAGAGGAAACCAAAATGCAAAGCAATGGGTTTTCCGAGCACGAGGTTAAAGTGGAAAGAGATCTCACTTTGGGCGAAATTGAACGCACGCCTTACTTCAAAACTATGCTTAATGCAGGCTGCAACGTCATGATGAAATACAAACTTCCATCTTGTTTGGAGAAAGAGGACCTTGATCGTCTAGAAGGGGAAAAAACGAAACCGATAAAAGAGATTTCGTTGAACGATGACACTAGGCCTTATATGCAGGACATGGGAGGAAAGGGGCTGGTTGGCTCTTTGCAGTATTGGAAGATGTATTCCTATGAGCAGTACCTATCCTTCATAGACAAAAGAACGACAGATTATTACAAGGCTTTGGTTAACTTCAAAGAAGATGAGCCATCTAAGTACTATGAGGCTTTAAAGAAATATTATAGAGGTGAGTAAATTGGCAATTTCAAAAGAAACATTCAAAAATCTAAAATTCTTCAAATGGAGCCTGTGGCTGTCGCTATGCGCGTTAGCCTTAGTTCCTGCCATATATCAGACAATACGCACATTCCTCGTTTCGACGAACACATCAGCATCGGGGATAGACGTCATCGGGCAGATGGAGTGGTACGACCTTATAGATGAGACGATAAAGGCGTTCTTAATAGTCCCATTGTATTCGATTCTTAACAGAATTTTCAAAAGTGACAAGGAGAAGGGGACATCGTTCGTCTTCAAGTCCCTATTGGTCGTTTTCATCCTCTATTTTATCTTCAATATTGGGATATTTATCTACGGAAACTCATTGATCTCATTCATGAACCCGCAGGAGAACGACATCTCGG
>CAVKLJ010000054.1:1780-2618 GCA_963657245.1 Lachnospiraceae bacterium | reverse complement strand
TATGAATGCTGTACAACTCCCTTTGATTGTTCTTCAAAATCCATAACCAATATTCCCTTTAACGAACACATTCTGAATTCGTATCTGTCGTTTTCGGGAAGGCATTCTGACTTCAGATCGAATATACCGATTTGAACCATTTCATGGTCGTTTATCGCGTAATAACTTCCCCAACCGATATACTCCAAGTGTATTCCACATTCATTTTTAAACCATTCTATCTGGTCATAATATCCCATCATCCACGTAATAATCAAATTGCTCATCCTCTGTCAGATTTTCATTCCATTTTTCATGTGGGATTGTCCATTTGGAATTCGGTGTCTGCTTATCTCTCATACAGAGCATTTTATGCTCCTTGTCAACAGTCAACTGATTTCCTACTGCAATATCAAAATAAACATCACATGGAATGAGCCTTGAAGTGGTATACTGCTTTGATGTTTCAGTCATATCTGTAACGCCGGAAACACTTTCTTCCAGTAGAAATAAGCGCCATTTCAACATGGAGGTTCCGTCTTTTTTCAAGTGATTATAGTCATGAATGATTGCTATGGTTTTCTCATATCGCCTATATGCTTTGTCATCATCAGCAACAAACAGAATGGTCTTCCCTGTTTTTCTGCTGAACTTCATTGCAAGTCTATATATCAGCATGGCATAGGCATCAAATTCATCGTAACAATCATCAAATACCGTAACTGTCGGAAAGGCTATTGTCTGAACATCCTTTTCATTAGACAAAAGAAGAAACAGATTCTCTAAAGCGTTGACATTCCCCCCATCCGAATAGATTTGTTGCAAATTCATCCGATTCCATCCCTCCTAAAAATCCATT
>CAVKLJ010000054.1:0-1767 GCA_963657245.1 Lachnospiraceae bacterium | reverse complement strand
GATAATAATCATTGTTGGCTTTGTTGGAATCGGCATATCTGGAAAAACCAAATCTCTCCTTGAACGAATAGTAATCATAGAAACAAACATACTTATCAACCGAAAAATCCAGAAGTTCATCTTTCTTCACTACTTTGCAAATCATATTCATTTTCTCCTTACGAGGCTAGTATATAATGGAGAACGTACTATTTATGGACATAGAGAAGAGAGGATGAAGAGAGGATATCAGTAACGGCAGCTTAATTTATATCGATGTGTAGGAAGTTTACACTCTTTTTAGACTTAAAAAATGGCTTTCCAAAAGTTTGCATATAATCTTCTGAAGAGCATACAACGAAAAGGTATCATCTAGAATTTCACAGAACGGATGCCATAAAGTAAGGAAGATAGATCACTTCACCATCCCGTTTGATATCTCCCTCGTATAAGACATATTGAGTTCCAATCTTATTCGTAAACTTCTTTTTGAATTTCTCCAATGATTTTGTTGTAAAACTTAGACCGGATTTCACTTCGATCGGAATGACTTTTCTATTTGCTCTGATCAAGAAATCGATTTCCATATCCAGCGTTCCTCGTTCGTTCGTCTCTATATAGAAAAAGATTTTATGGCCATTGCTTCTTAAGCATTGAGCAACAATGTTTTCAATGAACATTCCTTCATTGATATGCAATCGATCTGTGAGAATAGCAGAATAAAATTCATTGTCCATGAAATCCCCATCCCCAAAGCTGAGGTTGATCAATAAGCCCGTATCCATCAGGTAGCATTTAAACCTTTCATCATCCAAATTCAATGTCAAAGCTGGACTAGGTTCATTCGTATTGCGTGCCATATTAATGATCATTGCTTCATCAAGCCAACGCAATGGCCCTTTATATTCTCTAAGCCTTGCGTTTTTATTGATATGCGAAAAATGGAAAAGTTTTGTGTTCAGCATAGCCTCATGATTAGATAGTTCCGATGGTATATTGTCTAAGATATTTCCAATGTATTCACTTTTTTCCTCTTCTTGCTCTTTGATATCATTCCGATAAAGATTCAGAATTTCCTTTTTGACAAAGTCAACCTTTTCAAAATCCTTAGATGTTGTATAGGCAATAACAGCCTGTGGCATACCGCCCACACACATATATTCTCTGAATTTTCTTAAGATATCTTTTTCCAGTCTAGAACCAAATGGCATCTTTTTCTCGAAATGTTCCCTAACAATATCCATGGTAAAGCTATCATTACAAGCCCAAAGAAATTCTTCGAAATCCAATGGGAGCATTTCAATGCAGTATTCTTCAGATGGAATCAATATCTCGGCTTTTTTGCTCTTTTTCGTAATGCCGGCCAGAGAACCTGTCTCAATATAGTCAAAGCGTTTATCCTCAAGCAATGTTTTCAAAGCCTGCCTCGCCATAGGAAACAATTGAATCTCATCTAAAATAATCAAGGATTCTCTTGGATACAGTTTTGTCTTAAACTGCATTTGAAGGATATTGAAAAAATAATCCAAGTCCATAAGGCCATTGACAAAAATGTCTTTGACTATATTATTGGCCTCTTGAAAATTGATAATGATATAGGATCGATATTCGTTCTTTCCGAATTCTTCTGCAATGGTTGTTTTTCCAACACGCCTTGCACCTTTCAAGAACAGGGCATAATCCGGAGCATACTTTTCCTTCCATTCAAGAAGTTTCGCATAGTTTTTTCTTTTTAATATGGTTTTACTTGTCATTTTCATGATATTTCCTTCTTATATTGTAGTGGAG
>CAVKLJ010000053.1:0-2625 GCA_963657245.1 Lachnospiraceae bacterium | reverse complement strand
AATCAATTCATGAAAAAAAGATATGGGTTATGTGGTATCAAGGATTCGAAAATGCTCCACAAATAGTAAAGCTTTGCAAAGATTCAGTTATCAAAAACAAGCCTGAAGGCTATGAAGTTGTTCTTTTGGATCGTAACAATATCCATGATTATGTACAGATTGAACAAAACGTTGTGAACCTATATGAAAAAGGCAAGATACCATTTCAAACCATTGCAGACATTATAAGACTAGAATTGCTAAATAAATACGGAGGAACATGGGTTGATGCAACTGTATATTTTGCGAATGATAAGTATCCTTCATACTTTTTTGATTCTTCATTGTTTTTACCTCAAACTCTTTGGCCTGCAACATGGGGGATACCGACATGTATGAATAGTTGGTTTTTGACATCGGATTCGAATTGTAGATTGTTAGAATTAACAAAACGTCTCCTTTATGAATATTTCAAAAGGAATAAATACTTATGCGATTATTGGCTGATTAATGACATGTTTGAAATTGCTAAAGATTATTATGTTGAAGATTATAAAAAAATAGTTCCTTTCTCGGCTTCCACGGCGGCTAGTTTACATAACATTGTGTGCGATGTATATAATGAATATTTATATAAAAATATCATTGCGCAGTCGCCGGTTCAAAAACTAAACTGGCGTTACGATGAGAATAAATTATCAAGAGCAAATACTTTGTTCTCATTTTTGTGTGATGAACACGAAAGGGAAGGTTAATTTCTAAGAAATTAAGAATTTTCTTTAGATCTTTCGTGATCATTTACATATTAAACGTGGTTCGAAGACAATGCTTTGCGCGATTTTCAAAGCATCCTCAACCTCGCGTAGAAGATGGTTTCTATCCCTTCAAATATGTCTTATTTCGACATCAATCAGTCAAAACCCTTCCTTGCGATAACCTTCCTATTTAAATTAACTGACCAATAACATAGACTAAAAAACAACAAACAAATCATATGGAGGAAACAAACCATGGATGAAATAAAACTCAGCCAGTTACTCAACATAGATAAATCAGAATATAAAGATTGGACCATTTGTCTTAATAACGCTCCGAAAGATTGGGATACTGATCAATACGTATATTCCTTTGAAGAAAACTCAGAAAGATTGTTAACACACATCTCTTGGCATAAAAGCAAAGACAAGAAAAAAGCCTTCAGATCAATCTATACTAAGTATTGTCTACAATTCATCAGACTAGACAAGGATTCCAAATGGGACCAATGGCTATTCTTAGGCGCTTTTGAAAACAAAGGAACCAAAACGAGAGATGATGGATGTCTAGTATACAACCTAGAAAAATACGATAGATTCAACTCCTTCAATGAACGTTTAGTAATTAGATACAAAAGACATCAAGGTGACACCCAAGTAAAACTAAGAATGGAACTCTTAGATGAACTCTCAGTAGTTAAAGTGTTAGAAAAACCATATGTTAGAGTTGATACGCCATTCCCTGGGTATGACACGATTCGACTCAGTTTCTCTGCTTTAAGCAAAATCATCAAATCAAACGTAGATAATTGGAGAGAACTTCTCTCCAACATCAATGGAGTGTATGTAATAACTGATACAAGCAATGGAAAACTATATGTCGGAAGCACATATGGAAAAGAAGGTGTTTGGCAAAGATGGTCATGCTACGTATATACCAACGGGCATGGTGGGGACGAAGAACTCATCCCTCTAATTAAAGAAGACCCAAACTACGCCATAAAGAACTTCCAATTTACATTGATTGAGACGTTCTTAAATACAAACGACCAGGATAAACACATCCAGGAAAGAGAAAGATATTGGAAAGATGTCTTTGATAGCTGTAAACACGGATATAACGGAAATCGCTAGATCATTTTGATTTTGCGAAATCAACCATGCAAAACAACATATACATCGACCATATCCAAAGACTACTGAATTCCCCTCTATATTCAATGCCCCTTGAATCATAAGAGCTCTTCCATCCTAACTTTTGGGCATACCTAATTAGAAGGAACGAATATAGAGGTCTGATGCACGCTTTCTTTAAGGACTTTGATTTACAAAGTTTCGATAAAGTAGAAAGATAAAACAAACATAGAGACTTAACAATCTTTGATAAGAAGGGAAAAGAATACGTCATAGAAAACAAGATAAAATCATATCCAGATGAAGACCAGCCAAAAGAATATAGTAGAGGCAACTTTGTTAACGGTTCTATAACAGGAATAAAAGAACCTCCATTCAAACTAGATAAGTGAAACTTCACCTCATATTCAGAGGTTGCAACAAAACTAAGAGATAAATAAGAACTCTTCTGGATACCTAAAAGACCTAGTAAACGATTACTGGGACACCATTGATTCATAAACATCTTAATGGATAAAGCCTTAGAAGAAACAGAAGGATACCTTTGTTACTGGAACGATGACATCAAGGAACTAACTAAAGTCAGCCTCCTTGATGTCTTCAGGAAACTCAAAGCGGACAATTTCATAAAATCAGAACCAGGAGTATCCTCAATTTTGTGTAAACGCTGATTTCCGTCCATTCAAATATAGCCTATTTCGACATCAAATCAACTATAACCCTCCATCCGTGGACCTTTTTCGTCGTGAGCCCGTCG
>CAVKLJ010000052.1:706-2799 GCA_963657245.1 Lachnospiraceae bacterium | reverse complement strand
GATTCTTATATTCCTGTTGCAATCTAGGAACATCTTCTCCTAAATCCTTCACCTCCTCTGGTTTATCATCGCTTGCCATTCTTGCTCTTTGCTCGGCCCATTTTCTTAAATTGGCAATTGTCTCAGCCATGGTTCTAGATAAAGGTGAGGTTGCTGAAATGCAATCTAGAAGATTTTGCATCTCAAGATCTTTTTGTTCATTTGCATAAGCGTTAAAGAGTGCTTCATTGACAACTTCTTCAATTTCAGCACCGGAGAACCCCTCGCTTGCTTTGACAAGTTTATTCATGTCTAAGCCTAATGCCTTAGGATCTCTGTTTTTGTTTTTAAGGTGAATATTAAAGATATTCTCTCTTTCTCTTGCTGAAGGGAGATCGACGAAGAAAATCTCATCAAATCTGCCTTTACGAAGCAATTCTGGTGGCAATGAACTGATATCGTTGGCGGTTGCAACTACAAAAACTGGCTCTTTCTTTTCTTGCATCCACGTTAAGAAAGTTCCAAAAACCCTGGCGCTTGTTCCGCCATCGGTTCTTCCAGAACTTTGCGTTCCACTCAATCCTTTTTCGATTTCATCAATCCAAAGAACACATGGCGATATTGTTTTGGCAACATCGAGAGCATATCTGATATTTCTTTCAGATTCACCGACAATTCCACCGAAAACCTTGCCTAAATCAAATCTTAGCAATGGGAATTTCCATTCGTTCGCTATCGCTTTGGCGGTTAATGACTTACCACATCCTGGAACACCAAGAAGTAAAACGCCACGTGGAGTGTTTAATCCATATGCTTTAGCCTCATCACTATATGCGTTACCGCGTTTATGGATCCAATCTTTTAAGTTCTCGAGACCGCCAATATTGGTTAAATATTCTTTTGGATGGAAATATTCTAAAAGACCACTCTTTTTGATGATTTGTTCTTTCTCGCTGATTATGAGAGGAATTTCTTCCTCGGTTAATTTTCTATTGGTGATGATTGCCTTTGCAAAAGCAAGTCGCGCCTCCATGACTGTAAGTCCTAAAGCGGATTCGAGCAATTTAGGGGTTATTTCGCTTTCTACACAATAGTCCGAATATTCTTCGACAACGCTATTAGCGATGATTTCAATTGTTTGCCTATCAGGCAACTCAACTTCAATAACAGGCAATTCCTTTGATAATTCTTCAGGAACATATTTGTTTGGAGAGCTTAAAATGATAGCCTTCTTGTAATTGCCTTGATAATTCTGGGCTCTCATCATTTCGCGAAGGTAACGGATGTTTACAGGATTATTAGCTTCGCTATAAGGATGAAAATCTTCTAGCACCAGAAGCATGTCGCTCTCATTTTTTTGATAGTAATCTAAAACTGAAGGCAAAGTAACACAGTCGGGATTTATGACTTTGAAGCTCCCATCTTCCCAAACCTTTAGTCCAGAAACCGAACTCCATGAATACCAATCGATGCCCAAATCTTCTGCAACATAGTTAGCAAAGCCATGGACTCGTTCCCATTCAAACGAAGCAATTTCAACAACCTTTGCACCGGCTTTGATTAAAGTTTCCAATTCTTCTTCGTAATATCTCATTTGCGACCTCCTTAAAACGACATTTCGATTTCGCTAATAATTTGTCCATCGCGATTCTCGGCCTCTAGACGGACTCTGAATATGTCAAACCCTTCAACGTCTTTGAATGTGTAGTATCTAGTGTTTCTATCGATTTCAATAGTAGAAACTAACAATCCATTGATAAATAAACTAAGCCTATAAGAAGAGGCTTCATTGCATTTTGTCCACCAAAACATTTTTCCTCTTCTAAATAGGAAATTGTTGTTATTTGAAGCTTCTTCTATCTCATCATCTAGACCTGATTCTTTTGTTATTTTTTCAAGTTCAGAAAGAATTTTGGCTAGTTTTTCATTTGCCCTTGAATCGTGACTACCCTGAACGCATACTGGCATATTCATTACCTCCTTATATCAACCAAAATAGATGCTTTGTCTACTTCGTTACCTTCTCTATCTTCTGCGATTACGGTTGCATAATAACTTAATCCAGTTTCGATAGTACCATTTGTAGGTGAACGAGTCTCTTTAATGCATACAAG
>CAVKLJ010000052.1:0-696 GCA_963657245.1 Lachnospiraceae bacterium | reverse complement strand
ATCGGAAAATGTATGGTATGTTGTCTCTCTTGGTATCGTGATGACATCAATAACTTGACTAGCAACATCTCCAACGCAATTAGTTTTATGCTTTCCCCTTAGAAAATTCGAAGATTGGTGATAACGTCCGTCACAATATCCTTGTGTTATTAATTCAGCATGTATTGATAGATGGACAACATACTGCGCAGCATCATCAACTTTTTCCCAAAAAATCATATTGTCTTGATTGAATAGATTCATGTTCCATTACCTCCTACCAATATTTTGGTTCTCCAATAGAGATTCCTCTACTTTTGGCCAACTCATTTCCACTTCTATCTTCGGCCTTTACAACAAATATAAAGCTATCACCGATAAGTCCCTCTATAGACAAAAAGTTAATGGTTCTATCAATTTCATAATCTTTGAGATGATAGATGTTCTCCTTGTTTGGAAGTTCAATTCTTTTGAATACTGAAACAATATATCTCGCGGCGTCATCAATCGGTTGCCACATAATATTGAATGTTTTGCTGGTAGTGTCTCTTTGAACGTATGGTTGCAAATGCAACTCATCTAATGATTCATTGAAACAATCTAGTTCATTTGTTTCTAAATAAGGGAGAATATAAACTCGTTTTGCTTCTTTTATTGTAATCGTTTCTAAACCGGATGGTACTAATTTAACATCGAACAGAAGGCCATCTTTGTTAG
>CAVKLJ010000051.1:0-2845 GCA_963657245.1 Lachnospiraceae bacterium | reverse complement strand
CAGTTGATGTTAATATGTCATTACAAAAGGAGAAAGATCCTAAATTAAATTCATGAAAGGAGCAAAGTTATGAAATTTAAAAAGATCCTTCCTGCGTTAATGTTATCGTCTTCCATTCTTGGGGCGGCTGGTTGCTCCAACGGCACCGACACAAGAGAGCAATTGCTTGCCCTAAACACTTCCTTCTACAACGAAAGCAAACTGCAAACCGACGAAGGAGCCTTTGAGTTTTTGTTGGAAGCACTCAAAATGTCTGGTAAAAGCATGATTAGTTCGGCAATTTCTTCCTTGGTAACCACTGGTTTTAATATCTTGTTAACTGAGTTGGGCTATGACACCAGATCCATTGAAGAACAAAAGCTAGATAAAATTTCAAGCCAATTGGAAGTTCTTCAGAATACGGTATCAGAAGGTATCAAAAAGATCCAAAGGCAACAAGTTCAAATAAGGAATGAAGGATTGATGAACAACATCCTTGATGAACTTAGAGAAGTTGCTGGTCCGGTATGCGACTCTTTCGTCGTACTTGGCGATATCTCCAAAAAGGAACTAGATGGATCAGACACAAAGGAATCTATTGATCGTCAGAAAAACACATTAGCCACTACAATTAAGAATTATAAGTTCACGACACTAACCGCAAATTCCATTTGGTATTCGACAACCATTTTGGCTAGTTCGATTATCACTCCCAGCCAAGCAGCCCCTTCCATAACCTTGTGGACGTTATACGATGATACTTTTGGCGCGCTTGAATCATGGGAATATATGATGATTAAGCCAAGAAAAGAATTTATTAGTTATTTAGCTTTCTTGCTTAATGGAATGGCTGAATTATCGAAGATTGCCGCCAATTACGAAATCAGCCTCCTTCCCGCCGGGGATTCCAACATCAAAGGCATTGAAAGCGGGATCAATACAATGGTTGAGACGGTCAATAACGTCAACGAAAGAATTCAAAACGAGCTCATTAAGTTAGACGAGATCAAAGATAGGCACGATAAAGAAAACATCATGGTGCATAGGGACAGAACAATTGACGATAATGGAAACATCGTGATTACCGAAGGCGTCAAATTATCAACAAGGCTTTTACCTGTCTCTGTTGGAAACAGCGAATATAACTATATAGGTTATACACACAACAATGGAGGAGATTATTACCCCGGCGGCTCTGCTCAGGATCCTGGCTATTATAAAGACTATGTTTATTTATTAAACAGCTCTTCACAATATGAAACCCAGGAAACAATCTTCTATGAATATAGGCAATATAACTCATCGCTCGGGAACGAAGACTACACAACGTTCACGATCAAGGATTACCTTGCGACGATTGGCTTTACCACCAGAGAGAAAGAAAACTTCATAAAAACAGAAGGCTTCTACATAGGTACGGTGTTTATTGCAGACTATAAAGGGTTCTTGCCGCCTCTTGATAATACCTATTCGTTAAATGCCGTTTTTGATGATTTCAGAACGCAGAGCATAAACTATGTCGCATATTCAAAGGTTAAATATCATCAATCCGGATGGACCGATACAGGAACCTATACGAAAGAACTTAATATGGCACACTGGTATCTCTCTTTCTTGGATGTGGACCAAGAAACCTTGATGGGCGATGTTGAAAAGGTTCTGGTCGATCGCTTTACCTACAAGAGCAAGGGCGGAGAAATTTGGACAAACCTCTACAAAGGCAAATATACTTGGACAAACGATCCCGACAACAAAGCGAGATTGCTTCCGGAACATAAATAGACAGCAGGACGTGCTCAATCAATTTGATTGGGCACGTTTTCATTAACGATATTTGATTTTTGCTTTTTGCACAAACCCATTTCGCAAAGCAATCTGCCGGAATATTGGGCTCTGTTTAAGCAGAGCCCGCAATTTTATACACTGTATAGAGCAAGCGTGTTTTTTGTGGAACATATGATATAACAAAATTGTAGGAGGACAAAACGTATGTCGAACATCAAGGTTTTCGAGAACAAACAAATTAGAACGCAATGGAACGCAGAGGAAGAGGATTGGTATTTTTCTGTTGTTGATGTTATTGAAGTGTTAACGGATAGCGCTCAACCACGAAAATATTGGAACGATTTAAAGGTGAAATTAAAAAAAGAAGGAAGTGAAGTGTCCGAAAAAATCGGACAGTTGAAAATGATCGCCAAAGATGGTAAATCGAGATTGACAGATGTTGTTAATACCAAAGATTTGCTTAGGCTCATTCAATCAATTCCAAGTAAAAAGGCCGAGCCATTTAAGATATGGCTGGCTAAGGTCGGCAGTGAAAGGTTGGATGAAATAGCCGATCCAGAAAAGGCGATTATCCGCGGTGCCGATTTTTATCGCGCTAAGGGGTATACCGAGGCCTGGATAAACCAAAGATTGCAAACCATTGAGATGCGAAAAGAGTTAACAGACGAATGGAAAAATCGCGGCATTGACAAAGAAAAAGATTATGCGATTCTCACGAACGAAATGACTAAAGCGTGGTCGGGGATGTCGGTGCAAGAATATAAGGCGTTCAAAGGTCTTAAGAAAGAGAATCTTAGAGACAACATGACCAATATTGAACTCGTCCTCAATATGCTTGCTGAAGTTACGACCACGGCAATTTCCAAACAAGAGAACCCGGAAACTTTCGAAGAAAATAAAAATATCGCCCGTCGTGGCGGGAACGTTGCCAACGACGCGAAAAAGAGGTTTGAAGAAGAGACTGGCAAAAAGGCGGTATCAACATTAAATGCCAGCAACAAAACGTTGCTGGAAGTTAAATCCGAAAAAGATAAATAAATTCAAAGGGGCGGTTGGCGAAATGTCCATAAAGCCTGCGTCT
>CAVKLJ010000050.1:0-2867 GCA_963657245.1 Lachnospiraceae bacterium | reverse complement strand
CGGACTATGCAGCCTTTAGGCCTAAAAGATTTCACATAATCTGGGTATTGCATGCAAATATTTTAATCTGTTTATAATGTAAAATTAAGCAAATGAAATGGGAACCCTCGATGGATTCCCATGTTTTGGATTCTTGCGATTGTCCTACTTACCTATTATGTTATAGATTTTCAATTTTTTGAAAAACCTTCGCTTTTCATGTTTCTAGATTTGTTTTTATATTAGTTAAAAATACGAAAAACGCTTCCATAAGGTTTTTTCTCTCGGATGACGTCAAGCCCCAGGTATATTTTCGGAGCGTTTTCTTATACTCAGCCGACTTCAAGCTATTCAAAAGGATGAACGCGTCCTCCTTATCTCAAATCTAATCAAATAACGATTTCAATCAATCGGCCGATGGAGTCGACGACGTCATCGAAGGCTATCCCTTTGGCATGCTTTTAATGGGCAAGTCCTACGCTTAAAATCGTTTCCCACCGCCTATGAAATCCATCAGATTAACATGGAGGATTCCATTTCTCTTTTGCAGCATATAGTCCGTTGTCATCACGTATTTTTTATAGTTATCCCGTATGCTCTCCAATGGTCTGTATTCTCGATCTTCCGTATCTTTGCTCTGCAGCATCTTATAGGCCACCTGCACATAGGAATAATCCATATTGCCGTCTCGGAGGATGAAATCGCATTCCAGTTTTCCGATGCGACCTACGCTTACCGCATAATCGAGGCTTCTAGCATATAGATACACGATATTCTCCAATGCTGGCCCGTAATTGATCCGATTGTCCGTGTTCATCGCATAGTAAAAGCTCAAGTCGGCAACGTAATACTTTTGTTCCCCCGAAAGTGCTTTTTTCGATTTCATATCAAATTTTTTGCACGCATACAGAATTTTGGCATCAACCAACGTTTTTATATACCGAGTCACCGTCTGGCGGCTGATGGCCATACCATTTTTGAGAAGGGCTTCGTGCAGGCTGTTGATGCTAGTCGTTGCACCGAAATTATTAATGATGTAGTTCCTAACCAGCTCAAAGGACTGAACATCTTTGATTTTCACCCTTCGTTTGATATCTTTTTCAAAGATTTCATCGATAATCCCCCTCACATAAGTACGTTTATCCGAAAGATTGTCGATTTTGATGGCACGTGGAAATCCGCCTTCCAAAATATAGTGGTTCAATTCTATTTCGGCGTTGGCATCGATATCCCGCCCATAAAATTTCTTCATGTCCTCGTATTCGTCAAATGTCAGCGGAAACATTTCGAATTCCAAATACCTGCCGGTTAATTTCGTTACAAGTTCTCCGCTGAGCAAGTAAGAATTAGAGCCGGTTATGAAAATCGAATAGTCTCCTTCAGACCGGAATCCGTTGATTACTTCCTCAAAGCCTTTCACGTTCTGAATCTCGTCTATGAAAAGGTATTTCATCCCTTTCGCTTGCGTGGCGGATTCGATTAATGCATCTAACTGCTCGGCGCTTCGAATACTTTTGTACCCACGTATATCGAGATCGATGTAAATGATGTTGCTTTCCGCAACGCCATCCCCTTTGAGTTCTTCCGCTATCGTTTGCATAAGGCTGGATTTTCCGCATCTGCGTATGCCGGTTATCACCTTAATGAGGTCGTCGTCATGAAAAAAAACGCGCATTTTGGACAAATACTTTTCCCGTTTGTATAGTTTCATAGCCTGCCTCCTATGCTGTTAGTATACACTATATCATTGTTATTTCATAGTTATCGTTGCATTTTTTTTATTTTTTTTATTATTTGCAACGTTAACATGCCATAGACAATCTGCCTTCGAGAAGAAATCATAGCGCTTCAAAAACAGGCAAAGAAACACTTTGGACAGACGAGCTTCAGCACTTGCGGAAAGCCGAAGCGAGCGATATCGCTTAATCATGCATTCTTGCTGGCGCAAATGCGATTCCGTCGAATCCCATGGAGCCGTTTATCGCAAAAAGGAGGAACGCGTCCTCCTTGGCTTAAGCATCATCTTTTGAACGTCAGCATGATGTTGCAATCATCTATGATCTTCGACTCAGCATATTCCCAACCTTGTTCATTCATCTTGTTGATTTCATCCGTGATCCTTTGCTGAGACACCTCGGACGAAATGGGGTAAAGGAACAAATCAATCGTTTTGTATTCCATCGATTTTGCGTTCTCCTTCCATGTTCAGACTCACATCTACGTGAACCGTTTTAACCAGCTTTTTTCGCTTCGAGCCGTTCTCCGTCTTCTCAAAAAATGTGATGAGGGTATTCGCATTCGAATTTCGTTAGCTTGACGGCGTTGTTCACATCGAATTTTCCGATATAATCCTTGTCGCTGACACCGCATTTGAAGATGAAGTTCAACCTGTGTGGATCGGGGTTGCCGTCGGAATCGAATCCCCCGACGATGTTCTTGTCGACGGTCGTTTCGAGTATCTCCCTTTGGAATTCATCAATTCTGTTATTCAGGATCTTGAAATTAAATGTCCTTCAAAAGAAGAACAATCAATGATTTCGAGTGTTTTTAAAACGATTGATTCTCTTATCACCCTTCATCAGCGTAAGCAAACTATAAATTTTCGCCCATTTCCCACATGACCACTCAATAACAAATACCACCATACGTGGATACATCCAATAAAAAAGCCATCAGTACACAGAGGGGTGGACTGTATCTTTACTGTTTTTACCCTCTAAATGGCTAAATTTACTCTTGAGAAAACGTAACACCTTATCCCATATAGTAAAATACGGATACTGGAACGGTCCTTAAAACCTTCCTCTTAGGATATCCATTTTCACCCTTTTCAAAGACACAATGCTTAAAGAAATGACTAAATTCAAGGATTTTTACTCGCTTTCTTT
>CAVKLJ010000049.1:0-2869 GCA_963657245.1 Lachnospiraceae bacterium | reverse complement strand
GTAGTTATCGAATTATTTCAAAGTGAGAAGAACCACCGTTTCAACATGTGTAGAATTCGCCTGATAGATGTATGCGTTTTGTAGATAGCAATTTTTATCGATATGTGAATGTACCTGCATGACAATATCGTTTGTAGAAAATAAATGGGTTTTGCTTATATTTTGTGGATTTTGAATGAAGATTAGAAAATCACATCATTACTCATCGGCGTTTCTTTTTATATATCGCCGTTAAGGATTTATAATATTTGGAGCGAGGTATATATGAATTATTTCAAGAACAGATCTAACTTTTATAAAAGCGTTTTATCTTGTGTGGATAGACCAGTGAATCTATTGAATGATAATTTGCCAGAAGAAACAAAAATAGATTCACACCTCACTTTTGAAGAATTGAAAAATCGACAAATTTTTGAAAATTACTTTCGTTACTCATTTGAACAGCTTCGTAAAAGAAAAATGATATATGTAATAAAAAGCATTATATCAATCCTACTGGCATCTTTGATTTTGTCGTCGATTGGCACTCTTTTCGTCCTCGATTTTTCCAAGATTAATCCTACATGGTACGTCTTGATAATATGCGAATTAACCGTGTGCCCATCACTTGCCGTTCTCATTTGGAAGATTAGATATCAAATGCTAGCAAAAAAGAATTGCCTATTACAAAATATGATTTCCGTTTCTCTCGATTTATCAACTGGAGATATTGTTCAAACACAAGATGAATTCGAAGAAAAATATAAGAAATTTATGGATGAGTCGCCAATTGAGGCGGTTAAACAGCATGAATATTTGCAGATCATTAGTGATACAAAAAATATAAGGCTTTGTTTTAGCAAATTAACGCTTATACAAAATAAAATTTTAGGCCCGCTATCTGAAAATATCGCTGTTGAAATCATTTTGTTTGTAGCAACGTTTGTGGTCTCCGCTATCACTTTCATTTTGGATTTAATGAATAATGAAAATTCATCAACGAATTTGATAATAACCAATTGCCTGGTTTTGTCTTTCGCATTGGTATTTGGCATTATTGTGGGTTTGATTTTAGCAGATAGGAGTTCCAAAAAGGCTGTTGAAATATCGGTGGTCAGATACCTGTTCTATTCTTATGTAACTGATGCAAAATAACTAATATCGATATAACAAAAAATTCCTAACAACATTTAGAGTTTATCGTTTTTCCTTATCATTTTGCGGTTTGATTATCACGTGTGTAAAAATAGAACCAGTTGATGTATAAAGTTTAAGAAGGCAATTTTCATCGATATATGGATATATCTTTACGATGCTATCGAAAATGGGAAATAGATTGGTTTTGCAATAATTGTTTTGATTTTGATGGGCGTTAAAACATTTCTAAGAAGAGTCGATTTAAAAGTGTTATCATATATTCGACGAGGCGTTAAAGGCTGAACAGGATCGAATAAATCCAATCGGCCGCCAATAGGCTCACCTACATCCAGCAAACATAAATTCTTAGAAGCGACTGGGTTAGGTTTAACTGGTCGCTTTTTGCTTGAGGAATGACCTTCATCAAGAAGCGACATAGAACGTGACAAACAACAAAGACAAATCAGGAGCAAGGAGTGGGCATATGTTATTCGAGTGCGATAAGTTAGTAAAAACAAAAGATGACAGGTTTTATGCGTTGGACGGATTTTATCCAGCGTTAGAGGTTATCGGAACTAGTCTTTTTAAACCAGATGATTATTCAGCTGTTGACATTTTAAACGGCTCCTTCGTCGACCTTAAAGATAAAATAGCATATGCTGACTCTAATAGGGGAATGGATGCCTTTTCTGTTTTCACATTATATGTTTTGCGTTCTTCTTGGCTAAAGTTTGAAAAATTTTATTGTTTCTTTTTGCACTTAAAAGATAGTGGCGTCAATAGCATCAAAAATTATGAGTCTTTGTACAAACAAACATGGTTAGAATGTGCCGTTAGTTCCTATGCATACCTCTATTGTTTTATTCAAACTGCAAGCCAAAGAGCTTGGTTTGAAGAAAACGTTGCAACACCATTCCTCCGAGATTTTCTTTGGTTCGAAATAATGAAAACGTTCTCTAATGTCAAAGAAAATAAAGCGAAAATAAACGAACAAATCGAACGATCACTTAAAGAATATGACTATGCTGCAGAAACCGGTGGAAGAATCGGCGATATCAGCGATCCATTCCGAAAATTATATTGTAATTCTTCAGGAAAACTTGGTCTTCAATTTAGTTGGAGAGAAAGAATTATTTTCACTCTAATAAACAGAGTTTACTTTATGGCGTGTGGGTATTCAGAAAAAGACATCGCTTTCGAAGAAGACAACTCTATTTTGGCTGGAGATATTGTCTTACGCTCATATTTCACAAAGTTTTTCGAAAATAACTCTGTAACAATGATTGATGATGAACAACGCTTTCTTTCAAGGCTGTCGTCAGATATGCAAAAATTCTTTTAATTCATTGTTAATTGCTTATTGCTATCTTCACCTTGATGAAGTTCTCTTGGACTTTCGCTCTTTCCTTATCGCCTTGCGGTTTGAAGACTACATGTGTCCAATAATGGGTGAAACCGTCGATGATCGTATAGTTCGACTTTGTCTCTGCGATATCGGATGATCCGAATTCTTTCTTGAAGACGAACGTCAGCATGAACGGGTCGGGATTCTTATTCTCATCAAATCCGCCAACGATGATTCTATCTATGGTCGTATCGAAGATATCCTTGGAGAAGTTCACAAGTTTCTTACCACCGCTTTCGATGGCGGCGTTCCTGAATTTGCTCAGTTTCGATAAGGCATCCGTCTCCGACATTGCCCTAAGGTCAAGGTCTTCTTTCTCTTTTGCCAATCTCGCTTTCTCGGCATTCA
>CAVKLJ010000048.1:0-3033 GCA_963657245.1 Lachnospiraceae bacterium | reverse complement strand
GCTTATCGCTATCTTAACCTTGATGAAGTTCTCCAGGACTTTCGCTCTTTCCTTATCGCCTTGTGGTTTGAAGACTACGTGCGTCCAATAATGGGTGAAGCCGTCGATGATCGTGTAGTTCGTCTTTGTCTCTGCGATATCGGATGATCCGAATTCTTTTTTGAAAACGAATGTCAGCACGAACGGGTCGGCGTTCTTGTTCTCGTCAAATCCCCCGACGATGATTCTATCTATGGTCGTGTCGAAGATATCTTTGGAGAAGTTCGTAAGTTTCTTCCCACCGCTTTCGATGGCGGCATTCCTGAATTCGCTCAGTTTCGACAAGGCATCCGTCTCCGACATCGCCCTGAGATCAAGATTCTCTTTCTCTTTTGCCAATCTCGCTTTCTCGGCATTCAGAGATTTCAGCTTTGATTCATATACATCCTGGGATAGAGTTCCATCGACGAAAGCCAAAGCCAGCTTATCTATCTTCCCTTGGTTCTCTTCCATTTTCTCATCGCAAGCATCGATAAGGCCCTTGACGTTGCTGTTTTTCATGTAGCCGGAGGTTTTCTCGATGAAATCGTTGAGGAAGGAATTGTCGCCACCTATGAGGTGGTTATAAGCTTCGACGAAGGAATGCATTCGGTAATCTAAAACTGACCCACCCCCAAGTAGCCTTCAAGCAAAGATTGGAGGCTGCGGAAAGATGGTCAGCAAAATGGACAAAGTAACAATCATCAAACTTTGGGTCAAGTGCTCTTGCGTATGCGATTAGATTCTTGACATCAAGAGGAACATCATTAGGGTCATAAGCGTATGTGACCTCACAAGTCATAGGAAGTGGTAACTTAGATAGTTCCTCTTTCTCTTTTTTCTTTAGTTTGTAATATTTTCTCTTCGATAGGCATTCTTCTTTCTCTTTGGTTCTAGCCTCAACATATTTGGCGTAGGAAGAGAAGCCCTCAGTCTTGAGAATATTAAATTGGTTCGTTACTTCGTTTCTTGTTTGTGTAATCAGTGTGTTTTCCTCCTTATAAATGGTAAAATTGTTAGCAAGTATACTTTTAAGTATATTATCTTGCAATAAAAACCACTATATCATAAAATATAGTTAGAATTGGTGGTGGTATTATGAAGTACTTCAAGGAATTATCTAACTACGATACTTTTTCTTTAAGTGATGCAAGTAAGATCATTGGAAATCTTTCTGCAACGAAGAAATATCTTAGCAAAATGGTTAAATCAGGATATGTGAACAAGGTACGTAAAGATCTTTATACCTGTTATGATGTGGCGTTAAATCAAGATTGTGCGAATAGGTTTCAGATAGCATCAAGCATCAATCAAAATTCTTATATTTCCTATCATAGTGCATTCGAGTTTTATGGCTTTTACAATCAGATGTTCAATGCGATTCAAGTATCATCCAACAAGAGATTTTCTTCTTTCGAATATGATGGTTATTCGTATGAATGGTATCTAAGCAATATTGATATTCAAATCGATCTTATTCAAGGTGTTAAGGTTACATCAATCGAACGTACGATAGTTGATTCGATAAATATGCTAGGAAAAGTCATGGATATCGAAGAACTTATCAAATGCCTTGATCTAGTTCATCTTGTTGATGAGAAGAAACTAATAGAAGTTCTAAAGGCTTATGATAAAGAAGTGCTATACCGCAAGGTGGGATATATTCTTTCGAATTACAAGGATGAATTCAAATTAAGTGATTCTTTCTTTGATGAATGTCTTTCAAAAGGCGTTGTATCGAATCGTGGATCTCTAGTACATACCGATAAAGATAATCTCGTGTTTGATTCTAAATGGGGACTATACGTCTATCCAAATATAAAAGCCGTAAATGATAAGGGAGGTAATTTAGATGTTTAAATATGGTGCTAAGGAAATCAATAGAATCGCCAGTGATACAAATTTCAACAAGAACACTTGTGAAAAAGTATTAAGGCTGTATTCTATATTGAATTTCATCAATACAAGCGAAATAGCAAATGACTTAGCATTAAAAGGCGGTACCGCAATAAATCTCTTCTTGCTTAACTTGCCTCGTCTTAGTGTGGATATTGATTTAGATTTCAATCTCCCTTTAGATAGAGAATCAATGCTTACGCATCGAGCAAAAATAGATTCTCTAATTAGAAGTTACATGGAAAACGAAGGATATCATCTTTCTGATAAATCTAAATTCGTGCATACATTAGATTCTTATATTTATTCATACAAAACCACTTCCGGAAGCAATGATGTCTTAAAGATTGAAATCAATTATTCTGATAGGGTTCACGTATTAAAACCGGAAATTAGAACATCTTCTGATATCCTTGGAGAAACGACATCTATAAATACTTTGGCAAGCGAAGAACTTATAGGTTCTAAAATTAATGCTTTGCTTGCAAGAACGACACCTAGGGATGTTTATGATGTATATAACCTTTTTAAAAGTGGTCAGATTAAAGATGAAAAGCTCATTAAGAAAATTGCGATATTCTATGTTTGCCTAGGTTCAGATCTTCCAATCGATTTTAATGAGATTCTCAACAACGCTCTTAACAAAATTCAAAACTTAAATTATCAAAGAATCAAGGAAACATTGATTCCTGTCTTACATAAAGGAATTAAGTTTGACGTAGATGAAGTAACCTCTTGTGTATCAAAGAAAATCAAAGAGATGTTTATCTTAGATTCAAATGATATGGAATTCATCAATGGCATCAATAACAAATCGTTTATTCCTAATGCTCTTTTTGAAAACTATAAGACTGAAGATGTTTCAAATCATCCAATGGGCTTGTGGAAAACCAAATAATAACGTCATTTAGGTATCCTAGTGTTGAGCTTGCTCAAAGTCGAGAGGAGCAATTTGCTCCACATCTCTTATCCTGTTTCGGCTTTAGGGGCCTTTTAGGGATGATTTTTGGATATTTAGATGTCTTCGAATGTATGGATTCTTTTAGTAGATGTTCTCTTGAATGGTAAGCGTCAATGCACCTGCTGGCATGTCTGGCAGGTTTTTTGATATCCTCTTTT
>CAVKLJ010000047.1:0-3298 GCA_963657245.1 Lachnospiraceae bacterium | reverse complement strand
AAGTAAAATTCATTAGCCTTAACTAACGAAATACGCCTTGCGAAAGAAAATAAAACTATTTACGAACGAAAGAAAAATAAAGAATTTTTATATTTTTTGATTTTATTGCATTGTTTATTCCTTTTAATAAGTTAAGATTTGTGAAGAAAGGGCTTTCATAAATGAAACGTATCTACTTGAATCTCAAGAGATTTGACGTTCTTCCTGAATATGGCGGAATAAATAAAATCGGTCCAAAGGAAGAATACGCAAACACAATAGTAAAAGGAATAGAGGGGATGAATCTCTCCTTGCCAATTACAATCTTCTTCCAAGAATCTAACTTGTTGCCTGCCATTAACTCTCATAAGAAGGTTAGTATCGGTTGCCAAGGCGTTCACTTCGATGATGTGGAAGAGGGAAAGAATTTTGGCGCTTTCACAAGTTTAAGGACTGCCAAAGCTATGAAAAGCATTGGCGTTGAGGCTGTACTCATCGGCCATTGTGAAGAAAGAGCATATTTAAATAAGTTGTTCTCAATAGGCGGAGGAGAGGGGGATGTTAATGAAATCCTTAACCTTGAAGTAAGGAAAGCTCTTAATGCAGGATTAAAGGTTCTCTACTGTATCGGTGAAAAAGGAGAGGAACAAGAACATCGTTATGACGTTCTTAAACATCAACTAGAAACCGGGCTTAAAGACTGCAAATTAGATGATATCTGCATTGCCTATGAGCCAGTTTGGGCGATAGGCCCAGGAAAGGTTCCACCTGATAGAGACTATATCCAAGATATTGCAAGACACGTAAAGAGTGTTACGAATTGCCCTGTTGTCTATGGTGGCGGACTAAAACTTGAAAATGCTGAGATGATTGCCTCAATCCCAGAAGTGGATGGAGGACTAATTGCCTTAACAAGATTCGGAAAGGACTTCGGATTCTTCTTAGATGACTTCGAAGCCATTGTAAATAAATATGAAGGAGGCTTGAAATGAAAAAAGTCAAATTAGAATACGGCGATGGACAAGTAGACGTTAATGTCCCTGATGATGCAGATGTGTTTGAAATTGGTGTCACAGTTAAAGATCCAGAAGGATTAAAGGACGTTAAAACTGCAACATTAGACGCGATTCTTCATCCAATGAACATGAAACCAATCTCGGAGCAAGTTCATGAAGGTAGCAAGATTGTCATTGTCTTCCCTGATAAGGTAAAAGGTGGCATGCAAGATGACAGCCACCGTAAAACAAGCATCCCTTTAATCATTGATGAATGTTTAAAAGCCGGAGCAAAAGAAGAAGACATTCTCCTTATTTGCTCAAATGGCTTACATAGAAAAAACAAGCCTGAAGAGATTCGTAAGATCCTCGGTGATGCATTGTTTGATAGATTCTATCCAAAAGGACAGATCATCAATCACGATTCCGAAGATTGGGATCACTTAGTTGATTTAGGCAATGAGCCAAAATATGGAGCGAAAGTCGTCATCAACAAATACGTTTATGATTCTGATGTCTGCTTCCTGATTGGTCATAGCCAAGGAAATCCATATGGCGGATATTCCGGTGGATATAAGCATTGTGCGACTGGTATCTCAAACTGGGAATGCATTTCCTCTCACCATTGTCCAGCCGTCATGCATAGACAAGATTTCGTTCCTGTCTCATCTCATTCCTTAATGCATAAGAAATTTGATGCAATAGGCGAATGGATGGAAGAAAAGATGGGGAAGAAATTCTTCTGTGTCGATGCTGTTCTTGACTCTTTCTCCCATCAGATTAAGGTCTTTGCAGGCGATGCACATGACGTTCAAAGAGAATCGTGGAAAGTCGCGGATGAAAGAACCTATGTTAAATGGGCAAAGAAAAAATATGACGTCATCGTCTTTGGCCTTCCAAATGATTTCCAATATGGATCACGCCAAGGTAGAAATCCAATCTTAGTCGAACAAGCAATTTCTGCTCAAGTCGTTCGTTTAAAACGTGTAATGTCAGATAATCCAGTCATTATTGCATTAGCGCAATGCGATGGAGACTTCGGAGATGATGAATTCCCAGCGATGAAAGAAGTCTATGACTATTTCCAAGCACACGGAAACACTCTTCCAGAAATCGAAAGTTACTATAAACAGATGAACAATGAGGAATATATTCGTAAATATCGTTACGAATATGCCTTCCATCCATTCCATGCCTTCTCGATGATCTCTTGTGCGCATATTGCCGAAAGAGATTGCAAAGCGGTTTATATAGTTGGAGCAAAAGCTCCAGGAACAGCTAGAGAAATGGGCATGAAAACAAGAAGCAGTGTTGAAGAAGCGCTTGCCGATGCCAAGAAATATGTTGGTGAACATCCAAACATTCTTGTTCTCCCAATGACCTTCAAACGTCCGTCTGTTCATTTATGCATGGAGGATAGCCAAGATTTATGACAAACGAATCAATCCTTAAAATCCATGATGATGGATTAAAAGAAGGAAGAATCCCAATTGATATCTATAAAGATAAGGAAACAACCTTCCTAGAGATGGCCAAATTAATGGCGGATACCATTAAAGAAAATAACAAAAACGGCCGTAAAACCCTCTTCATTGTTCCATTAGGACCAATCGGACAATATAAGTATTTCGCCAAAATCGTCAATGAGGAAAGAATATCCTTAAAAGATGTTACCTTCATAAACATGGACGAATACATGATCGATAGAAATACCTTGATTAGTCCTGATCATAAATTATCATTCCGCAAAATCATGTATGAGCTCTGTTATGACAAAATAGATCCAGAACTCATCATGAGTGAGAAGCAACGTATCTTCCCTTCATTTGAGACAATCGATTTGATTGATAAAGTCATCGAAGAACATGGAGGAGTGGATATCTGCTTCGGAGGCATTGGCATTACTGGCCATATAGCCTTCAACGAACCACCCTCCCTTATGAGTGAGGAAGAGTTCAAAAACACTAGAACTCGTGTTGTGAAAATTACTGAAGCAACAAGAGTCGTCAACTCGATGGATGATTACCAAGGCGCATATTACTTTATGCCAGAATATGCCATAACCATTGGTATGAAAGAAATCCTCCAAGCAAAAAAGATTCGTCTATATTGCTTCAGAGATTGGCATAAGTCCGTTATCAAGAGAGCAAGTTTTGGGGATAAGAGCGTCTCCTTCCCAGCCTCTCTCTTACAAGACCATCCAGATGCAAGAATCGGAATTTCCGAAGAAGTGGCATCCGAATAGGAGGAAAAACGAATGAAAATAAAACATACCTTTAAAGCAAAGTGTTGCTGAATAAATAAGCTTTTATCGGTTATTTTCT
>CAVKLJ010000046.1:0-3334 GCA_963657245.1 Lachnospiraceae bacterium | reverse complement strand
AGCAATCCCAAAGGTCGAAGGCAAGCCTATAGGCATCGTAGGAATAATCCTCGAAGGTCCCTTTGAAATCGATTCTTCCAGCTTGGACTAGCATATAACCGACGTGGGAGCCGATGGCCTCGTCGCTATAGAGATACCCGAATCTAATGTCGGGGTTCTGCCTTGATATCTCAAGCATGATCTCAACCGATGGATCCCAAGCGGTGTCAAAGGTTAAAGACTTGTCGTCGTCGCTAGACTCGAAATCGGAGGCGTTCCATTTGGTTCCCCAGTTGTTGATCGCCCACTCGTACCAGTTGATGGCATCGTAATTCTCAAGATTCCTTATCTGTTTCTCTCCTAAATCCAGAAGCTTCTTCTCAGAATCCTTCTCGTTGTATTTGCTTAGCAACTTCTTGATGTCTTCCTCGCTGAGCGTGAAATCGTGGTTCATCAAGGTCTTCTTGCTCAGTTCCTTCATGAGCTTCCCATAGGTTGTCTTTGCGACCTTGTCTTTCTTCTCGCCATAATAATCAACCTCAGGATTGATCTTAGTGAGATACAAACAAAGCGCGTGGTCGCTTCTAGAGGAGAATTCGATCTGAAGGTCCTCTGGCATCTTGATGACCTTGTTGAAATCGAAGTCCAATCTTCCGCTTTCTTCATCATAGGTGCAGTACTTATCGATCAGCCTTCTTCCGTATTCGCTTCTTCCGACCAATATCTTATTCTTCACAAAATTTGGCATTCCTCTTCTTTTCCTCCTTCGTATATGTCCTCATCCCTCAGATATTCATTCAAAGGATCTTTGTATAATTCTCTTGACTCATAGATCAAAGGCCCGTCTTTCTTGTAGGTTATCGATTCCTCGAACCCGACTCCGGACTCACTCGACCATAAGGTGAATCTCTTTACTTCGCATTCCTTGAGCGCCTCTTCCAAAAGGACGCATCTCTTGCCTTCTTTTCCTTCGTTGAGGCTCATCATGCATCCTGACACCGACCAAGTGCATTCGAAAGAGATCATCAATAAAGACATCCCTTTGTTATTGTTTGTTACCTCATCATCGGTCATGTAAGTCCTATGGAAATACTCGTTCCTATTGTGGTCGTTCAATGTGCCATCAAGGAAATAGCCTTTGAATTTGTTAACGTTTTTGGTAGGCAGCACTGCGGTCAAGTTCCCATATGCTAGATTAGCCATTGTTATCGCCTCCTAAAGCATCTTCGTTTCTTGTTTTCGATTTGCTCATCATTTCTATGCCTCCATCCCTAGCTCATCCTCGCATCTTTGGAGAGGACCAATCACCTTTGAGTATTGGTACGCCCTTTCCAAGGACATGTTGAATACGCTGTTCCTTTCGATGTATCTCATAGCCTTATCTATCTGTTCATCGGTTAATGATGCCATCTCGCCCTCATCGTCATGCGTGCAGAAGATGAGTGGGCCTGCAAGCACTCCCTCGAATTCAGGAGTCACAATGTTAGGATTCATCCTCAGATTCAATGAATTGTCATTAACGATGATGTCGATGTCCTCATCGGTAGGTAAGAACGTGCAATCGACCAACCCTCCGACGAAATCGGATACGAATCCGTAGTCGCTTGGAATCTCAGTTATTTTTGCCTTCTCATTAGGCAGTTTCGTTATCGCTTTTACTTTGTTCAATCTTTTCCTCCTTCAGCACATCTCGTGCTCTTTCCTTTTGCTTTGATAGCATTCCCCTATATGGCTAAGTGCACTTCTTATGGTGATCGAGCCATATGTCTCATCTCCCCTTCTCTCATCCCATTTCTCCCTATATAGGCCACTAGACCTCATCAAAGAATCCAATTGGCTAGGACTTCTCGTATAGAAAGCCATGAAGCTCATGAAGGCCATGTCGGCATTACTATGTGACGGATAATCGGAGATATCGCCTGAATACAATTTCGATATCTTCCATCCGACCTTGCTTCTGAACGCCTTGTCCAATATCTCCCAGTCCTTCAGATTTGAATTGGTGAATGCGATTACCTTCTTAGGTGCCTCTTTCTTTAGATACTCATGGCATATCCCATCGAGCTTCTCCTGATAATCCTTAAGTTCTTTCGTATGCGAGATGATGTCTCCCGTCATGCAGCAGAACCTTTTGGTGTCGTATATCTCTAGACCAATCGAATCATTTCTCTTCATGAAAGACTCATTTAATTTGCCTTTGAGAAAAATATGAATCCCTCTTCCTGAACATGATTTTTCGGCATAGGTATCGGGAAATTCATCCAGAAGCTTCTTAGCCAAATCTGATAAGTTCCCCTTCTCATCGATGGAGTTGTCGACGTCGATGAAGACGATTCCCTCATCAAGGACGAAGGCAAGTCCGTCGTACCTCGATTTGAATAGGGAATTTAAGGAGCCGTAGAAACTAGACCAATCATTCTTCTCATTTGATTTCGCCTTATGCCAATATTTGCCGGTCGTGGAGATCATCACCTTTTTCGGGTGGATGATGTTAGGATCCTTTTCCTTCACGTAGAGGACCCAGTTCTTCATCTTCTTCATCTCACGAGGGATATTCTCGGTCTTGAAGTTCATTCCATCACAGCCTCCCTTTTAGGGGATTGGACGATGACTTCTATGGGAATCGTTTCTGGCTGAGTTTTCGTTTCTTCCTTGGCTTTCTCGATGACGAATTCCTTCTCAATCCCCTTAATCAAAGTGTTCGCATGTTTGGAAATGACGTCGATGTTCTTCCTAAACTTCGAGATGTCCCCTTCCGCCCAACCAGTGATGTAGGAGAAATTAAAGTTTTTGGTATCCAATCCCAAATAGGTGCATACGATGCAGGCGATGGATTCGGCCTCGACTTCCTTGATTTCCCTTCTTTCGTTTGTGGTCAGTCCTTCAAAGTCTTCTCTGTAAGCAGAATGAGCCAAAGCGTGTCCGCATTCATGAACCGTGGTCGAGATCTCCTGAAGGTCGGATAATCCCTCAAGTATTTTGATTTCGTGAGTATTGTGATTGCATAAGCCGTAGCAATCATCACCTAGTTCTTCTTTGGATGCGTATTTGATATCAAATCCTGCTTCCTTGATTGTTTTTCTAAGACCATTAAGGATTTTGTCTTTATCCTCTACAATCTTTGTTTCATCAAATCGAAAAGCATCGATATCTTTGCCTTCTGTCTGAGAAACATCGAATACGTATCCTCTTTGGAAGCCGGTGAGGACGTATTTCTCGTTCGTTTTTGTTTCATCATCCTTGTCCTTCTCTTCGACCTTCTTGATGATCGGCGAGAAAATCTTGATGGATTTCTCGCCGGGCTTGATATGCCTTCCAAGTGAGTTCCATTTCCTCATGCCGTAGGTAGTCCTGG
>CAVKLJ010000045.1:0-3338 GCA_963657245.1 Lachnospiraceae bacterium | reverse complement strand
AACCATAATACGGAATATATTCGCGAACTTTACAAGGATTTTAATATTCATGTTGTCGAAGCGAAAAGAATGATTAACTCAAAAGCTGATGGGAGAGGAAATGTTGAGGAGGTTATCATCACGAACTATGAAAAATAGCCTATATTATGATGAAAAGAACTTCACTCTATTTTTAGGGGATTCCATCAAGATATTAAAGGGGATTCCAGAAAAGTCTATTGACGTCATCTTTGCCGATCCGCCTTATTTTCTTTCATCGGGTGGTATTTCATGTCACTCTGGGAAACAAGTATCAGTAAACAAAGGTGCATGGGATAACACTTTGTCTCCACAAGATAAGCTAGGTTTTAATCGCAAATGGTTAAAGGCGTGTAGAAGAGTTTTAAAGGATGACGGAAGCATTTGGATAAGTGGAACGTTTCATAATATATATTCCATCGGTGTTGCTTTGGAATTAGAAGGATATTCGATTATTAATAACATTACCTGGGAAAAGCCAAATCCAGCTCCTAATCTTGCTTGTCGATGTTTCACGAACTCGACAGAAACGATTCTTTGGGCCAGAAAAATCAATGAAAAAGGGAAAAAAGGTAAACATTATTTCAACTATGATTTGATGAAAGAAATCAATGGCGGAAAGCAAATGAAGGATGTGTGGATCTTAAACCTCCCCAAAAAAGGCGAAAAGAAATACGGTAAACATCCCACACAAAAGCCTATCTCAGTATTGGAAAGAATTTTATTGGCCTCTACAAAAGAAGGCGATGTTGTTCTTGATCCATTTAATGGAAGCGGAACAACTGGAATAATGTGCTCAATATTAAACCGAAAATATATCGGCATCGATAAAGAGCAAGAATATCTAGATTTAACAATTAAAAGATATAAGGACACAAAGCAAATAAAGGAGGAAAAGTAAATGAAAAGAAACTTCGAAACATGGCTATTAACAATGAAGGATAGCATCGCAACCTGGACGTATTACACAGACTTTCCAAAAGTCTACGAAAATGTTAAGAAAATCAATATCGAACTCAACATTCTTAATTCTCTAATTGGTTCGAAGGACATTGAAAATGATTTTAAAAACATTCTTACTCGATATCCAGAGGTCATAAAGGCTATTCCGATTCTTCTCGCTAAAAGAGAAAAGGAAATCAAGGTTATCGACCCAAGCCAAACTTATGTTTTTAATTTCGCGAAGATGAACTATTCCATCGATCAATATGCTCTCTTCATGAAAAATTCCGGGCTTTTTGATTTGCTTCAAAAACACATCATTAATAATTTAGTTGATTACGTTTTAGGCGTTGAAGTTGGCATGGATACCAACGGACGAAAAAATAGAACTGGCGATGCTATGGAAGATTTAGTTGAATCCTACCTTATCAAAGCTGGACTTGTAAAAGGAAAAACTTATTTCAAAGAACTTAATAAGTCTGAAGTTGAGAAAAAATACGGAATAGACTTATCTAAGATAAGCAATAACGATAAAACTGAGAAAAGATTTGATTTTGTCTTCACCGACCCATCTGGGCACATCTATGCATGTGAATGCAATTTCTACAGCGGCGGCGGTTCAAAATTAAATGAAACCGCAAGAAGTTACAAAACATTAGCTTTAGAATCTAAAGATATCAAAGGATTTTCTTTTGTTTGGTTTACTGATGGTATTGGTTGGAATAGTGCTAGAAAGAATCTAGAAGAAACATTCGACGTCCTTAATACTGTATACAACATCCAAGATTTAGAAAACGGAATCATCGATAAGCTCATCAATGTTGAAGAGATGATTAAAGAATTTTCTACTTCAATCGAATGATTAGAAAGCGTGATTAATGATAAGAACAGTTCTATATTTAAGATTTTCATCGGACAATCAAAGAGAAGAATCCATTGAAGGTCAGAGAAGAGAATGCCTTGCTTATGCTAAACATAGCGGACTTGACGTTGTTGCAGAATATGTAGATAGAGCCTTTTCTGCAAAGACTGATGATAGGCCGGATTTTCAAAGAATGATTCGAGATTCCTATTCTCATAAATTCGATGCTATTTTGGTTTGGAAATTAGATAGATTTGCTCGTTCTAAATTTGACTCAGTTAAATACAAGACAATCCTAAAACATAACAACGTAAAGGTCATTTCTGCTACTGAAGCCTTAGGGGATGGAAAAGAATCAATTATATTGACTTCCGTTATTGAGGCTATGGATGAGTATTATGTTTTGGATTTGAGAGAAAAAGTTACCAGAGGCATGACTGAAAATGCATTAGAAGGTAAATTCAATGGTGGGAGAATTCCTCTTGGATTTAAGAAAAACGATGATTCAACTCTTTCAATAGATGAAGATGAAGCGAGCCTTGTACGCTTGATTTTTAACCTCTATTTGAATCAATCTCAATCCGTACCAAAGGTTCTTGAATATCTAAATGAAAAGGGCATGTACCATCGAGGTCAAAAATGGAAAGATGCCACTTTGAGACGACTCTTAAAGAATCCGATTTATATTGGCGAAATTCATTTTAAAGACATTGTAACCAAAGATAAGATTCCTTCTATCGTAGATAAAGAAACCTTCGATAAAGTCCAATCCAAAATTCAAACAAATAGAAAGAAAGCAGCAAGCTTCAAAGCTGAGGACAAATACCTTTTATCTTACAAACTTTTTTGTGGCAAATGTGGAGCCATGATGGTGGGAGAAAGCGTCAATAAGAAAAACGGTCGAACATATCGATATTATAAATGTCAAAACACCAAAAGAGGCCATACATGCGACGTTCATTCTGTTTCCAAGGAATATCTAGAAAATGCCGTATTGAGCGATATTAAAGACATCATCAACGATTCTGACTTAATGGATCAAATTATCATGGAAGCTTATAAATCCCAAGATAAAGAGACCCCTCTTATGAAATCCCTGAATCTCGATTTAAAAGAAACTCAAAAGAAACTTGATAACATCATAAAGGCGTTTGAAAACGGCTTCGGTAATGAAGAATTGAATAATCGATTACAAGAATTAACGAACCGAAAAGACGAGCTTATTAAGGCTATTAATGATGAAGCAATCAACAATCCATTTTTAGAGTACGATGAAGTTGAAGCTTTATTTCAAAGATTCCTATCACTTGATATTGAACAACTGATGGATAGACAAACTCTAATCGATGCCTTTATTGATAAAATTGTTTACTACGATGATGATACGTTTGATGTCTACCTCACAACTAAAGGCGTGAAACGTAGGCACAAGAAAAAAGACAATAATCCAGGTTCAAATAACAACCAAGGCGGTTTCGGCAATAGTTCGAATACGACGTCGGATGGTTCACCAACA
>CAVKLJ010000044.1:0-3450 GCA_963657245.1 Lachnospiraceae bacterium | reverse complement strand
CGCTAGAGTTCTCTTGCGGGCAACTTTTCATTTACACAACATTTTGGACACTCTCAGCAAATAAGTGTTAAAATACAAAAAATCTTGTTTATGAATCGAAGAAAAAATATGCATAAGATCACAATTTCTGGGGGGGGTTACTATTTCTTTGTTGTATCTCTCTTTTTAGTGCTGGTTTTTCTAGTTGGTTAACTTTCGATACGAGAAATGAAGCGTTCAACGTCAACCTCGAAGTGGCTGAAACTGATCGATATCCATTCTTTTCTGATTTAGGGATAAATTATGATTTTGAATTGTGCCAGGATGGCATGGTCAAAGACTCAAAAATCCTTATAGAGGGCAAGATTATAGCAAGTTTAACCATTAACAACTCTAATATTAATTCGTTTTCTTATGTAGTTGATGGTTGTTTTTCTATGCGCGTCACGTTAACGCCAGATGATGCAACATTCCTTCCTTTTATCGATAGTATTACATCATCAATTACTGGAACGGAAATAACAAATGAAACTAGTTCAACTTCTTTTGTGAACCTTTTGAAGTTTGCGGTTGATCTAAATGAAGAAACAACCAATTTAGAATTAACGTATGTTGTAAAAAATGAAGATGATAACGGCAATAACATATCTAGTTTTTACACTAACGGATTATCTTTAACCTTCCAAGCAGAGGGCGTTAAATAATGAGGTTACATAGACGTCTAAGCAAACTTTTTTCTTCGCTTTTTGTTTTTGCTACGACTTTAGGCGTTGGCTATGGAACTTGGGTTGTTGAAGATAAGGAAGAAGAAACGTCTTCAAAAGTTCCAACAAATACTGATGTTTGTGCAGTTTGCTATAATGGATCAACAAGCACTAAATATACGACGATAGAAAAGGCTTTAAGCGAGGCCAATAGCGGTGAAGAAATTTTGGTTATTCCTAATTTAAAAAATAGTGACGGAACAATATATACAGTAAACATTAAGAGCAATTGCACCGTAAAAGAAGGCGTGACTTTGTCTTTACCATATCAATATACTGTTACCGAAGTAGACAAGACCACTAGTATTGAGACAACACATATTGAGCAGACGTGTTTTAATGAGAATAATCATGGAAGCGCTGGGTTTGCTGATGCAACGATTGAAAAAGTTAACACAAACCGCCAAACGTTAGTTGTTGTTAGCCGAGGTTACTCTCTAGAAGTTAAAGGAACTCTCAACATTGGAGGAACGCTTGGCTCTCCTAATATTGGTCTTAGTGGACAAACATCTGGATCTTATTGTGAAATTGATTTAGAAAGTAGCGCAAGCATCGTTTGTGATGGCGGCAACATTAACTGTTATGGCTATATAAAGAGAGCTTCAGAAAATGCTAACGCATCTTTAAGCATTACGAACAATGGTGTTTTATTGACCCCATTCATTATTTATGACTTCAAAGGCGGGAATAAAACCGTAAATATATGTAATTTATCAGATGATAAAAAATATTGCCCATTCCAGGTTTTTGATCTTTGCAATATTCAAGTAAAAACTACGATAGAGTCAGGTTCGTTTTGGAAGGCTCGTGCTTTACTCTACATCAGCACTCTTAAATATTATGTACCCGCTACTGTGAATTTCATTTCTTCAGAAACATCAAATACAGCATTGATACTTAAAGAAGGAACTGTTGCTCTCGATTGTGTTTCGAATTCTTTTGGTATTACCACAGCTGATTCACACAAAACGACGATAGATATTAATGGAAAAGCCCAACTCGGCAGTCTAAATATGACTGTTTCTATCGCAACTATTGATGCTAGTAAATTTTTCTTTCCAATTTCTTATCTCATTGATTTTAATATCAATAAAAATGCTGTGCTTGATGTTCCGAACAAAGTTAAATTGATGAACGGATCGAATTTAACTATCAAAGAGGGTGGAACGTTAAACTTAACAAATTCATTGTCTATTTATGATGGTTTCACGGATATTGAAACTGATTACCGATACAATTCATTTACTGATGCTACTTATGCTACATTAATTAACAATGGAACTATCAACGTTACTGATAATGGTGGCATCGGAGGATATATAGATACAACATCCGAAACCGGCATATTAAACTACTTAACTACAAATTATGAAATCAAGTCACCGGAATACGCTGGTAGCTTTTCTGCTGATGCAGAGAATTATCAAACACAAGTTGCTACTGGTGTGTTAACAACTGATGAAACGAGCTTTGCTTCTAATTCTATTTCCTGTAATTATTTTTCTTCCGTTAAAAATCCAACTGATACAAGCGCTTATGGATGGAGCTATAAAGAAAATGCTGTCGTCTTAATTGGCATTAAATCGACGGCATCTGATCAAACTACAACTTGTGGCAGCAATACAATCGAGGCGGTTATTTATAACGAATCTTCTTCAACGGCTACTTATAATTGGTCGTTTGATACTAATTCGGTTGCGGAAGAGGATAAAGATAAAATAAGCCTAGAGGCCAATGGCCAAACGGCTGTTATTAAAAATGCATCTGATAATGATTATACAATTCCTGTTACTGTAAAGATGACGGATTCTCTTAATATTGAAAGAACGATGACATCATCATTTTCTGTTAAAGCGAAAACAACGAGTGGAGCGCCTACGGATATTACGGGAATTAGCTTTGAAGCTGAGAAGAAAGTTGATGGGGAAACGGACTATAGCAAAGCTGATTCTGATAATCCAAGTACTACATTTGGTACAAAATTCACGCAATCCTTTTATTCTGGCGTAACCACCACAAACACTAAGACTGATGGCACCGAGGAAAGCGTTTATTATAAATTGAAAGTAAAACTTGACCCTCAAGACGGTTATTTTGAAAATCTTCAATGTAATTGGAGCTTTACACAGAGATCGAGCCTTATAACTAAATACAGTTTTAATGGAATCGATGATCTTGAAAAGTACTCGTCTACAACATCTAAGACTTCTAATCCGAATAGCGGCGTTTTTACTGTATATTTCTCGGTTGGAATAAATACCAATTATAGTGATGGTAAATCAGCTGTTACGGGCTGCTATTTGCAAGCACAATTATCTATTAGTTATACAAATAGCAAGAGCGTATCAACGACCCTCCCAACCAAAAAAACAGATAAGTACACTTTGAAATTTTTCTTAATATCGAAGGCTACATAGCGAACAAACAAACAATGCCCTTTACTCATTATTTTATATTTTCTCTTTGAGCAAAGAAATTCGAAGCCACCATTTTAGTTGGTATGTTGTTCAATGCTCGTAAAAAAGTGATGCTGAGATTTTATAAAAGCTGAAATGGAAAAATAAATGGCAGAAACATTGCGGTGTTTAGAAAAGCCGCTTTTTAATCAACGAACGAACCTTTAAACCCCTAGAAAACGTGCATTAATCGTATATATCTTTACAATTTGTAAATTAAATAAATTATCAATTGACTTATATATATATAT
>CAVKLJ010000043.1:0-3706 GCA_963657245.1 Lachnospiraceae bacterium | reverse complement strand
TTTCATGGATTTGGCTTTTTCATATAGAGAAATTTGACCTTCTAGTGTCTTTATTTCATTTTTCTTGTTGAAAAGAGTATCGAGAAAACTCTTCGGGATTCTAGGTGATACATTATTGCTCGCCAACGCCTCATTTATCTCATCGAGCCTTTTTTGAATATCGTCTATCCTTTTGGAAAGTTCTTCTTTTTGGGAGTTTACCTCTTGGTTAACGTTTTGGCTTAACCGCCTCTGAAATTCATCAATTTCTTCCAGAGACCTCAAATTGATTTCCGGGAACAAAGATGAAATCTTTAGCCGGTCTTCTTCGCTCATCAGCAATGAATCGCCAGTCATGTCTTGCATGGTTTTAAGCTGGATTGATAGGGACTTTCTTTCTCTAAAAAGGCATATCTGCTCGGATTTGAGATCAATATCCTTTTGAGATAAGGTCTCATCAATAGCGATTGATGCTTGGTTTTGGCTTTTTATTAGAGAATCAATTTCGCTTTGTAGTCTTTTGATTTCTTCTTTGGCCGCCTCAAGAGAGGATGCCGTTTTTATCGGCGAATAGACGATGTTGTATTTTTGGGCAGCATCCATCGCCTTTTTTGCACTTTTTGCTTCCGAAACTTTCTTGAAGGACTCGGCAACAACGCTCGATTTTCCGAATAAATCAATTAAAACGCCTATGCCGTTCTCGTCTTGCGAGTCGTTCTTATAGGTTTTCAAAGGCTTTTTAACGTCGTAATTGTCTTTTCCGTAAACCCTGGAAAAGCCCTCTACTAACGCACGGAAGGATTTTATGGCTGACGTACCGAAATATTGGTCTTTGAGAAACGAACACAATTCACCGATTGGCTTTTTCTCGCCGATAGGATTGTATGATGCATCGCATTCATAATAATGGCTTGGATCCGATGTATCCCTACAAAAGCGGTATTCGATTCGACCGAATTCGAAGGTGAAGAAAACGGAATGGTCACCTACATTTTCGCGTACGTCTGATTCTTTGTCTCCATAACTGTTTCCACCGAAGCAAAAATCTACGATCATCAGGAAGCTAGATTTTCCGATTGAGTTCAACGCGTCATCGGCACCGACAACGCAGTTCAGTCCTTTTTGGAAATGAACCGTTTTGTTCGGGATGTTGTTTGTGAATTTGTCACATCTTATTTCTTTTAGCATTTCCTTATCCTCCCATCTTCAAGAAATTCTATCTTCCTAATGGCGAACAACGCACTTAAGCCATCATAGAATTCTTTTGCATCCATCTTCATGGAAACCATCATATAGATTTCTGTAGGTAGCATATCCTCGCTGATCGAGCTTAGGATCTCAGCCATCTGATAAATGATGGTGGTTTTGTATCTGTTCACTTTATTCGGCAATTTCATGGAACACCTCACAGCTTTGAATGAAATAGGAAACGATGATTTCGGCAACGGATTTTTCGCAGTTCGCGGCGCTTGATACCTGCTCAACAAGACAGTTGAAGATAGCTTCTTTGCTTTGTGAAGCCTCCTCCGCTTTCATACAGGCGATCTTTATGGATGCGGAAAGAAGCTCATATGAGCGTTCATTCTCGCCATCGAGCTTACCGAACATGTCATAGAGGGTTGAAAAATAAGAAGTAACGTACATTTTGACTTTCCCATAAAGGGCGAAATCATTTCTCTTGTCGATTTTCTGGTCAATCCTTAGACTTTTCATGCTCAATTTGATTTTATCGGTGCCACCTTGTCTTAATAGGCAATCAATGGCATCCATCAGTTTTTCGTTTATATCGATGAGACCTGCTTTGTTTTTTAAAGCAGACGTTTCCTTCAACTTTTCTTTCACCAGGACTAAATCTTTCTCTAATTGCCCGTTTCTATGTTTTTCAGCACATCTTCTGCAAAGGCCTATTGTCTTAGATAAATCTTTAGGCGATAGGCCGTCCAATCCGATCACGACAATCGCATTCGGTTTAGCCGAATCCAAATCGAGTCTGCAACCGCAATTTGGGCACACGCCACCATCTTCTTCGAACAACTCAGCTCTTAGCGTCGCGGTGCCTTCAAGCTGTGCACTTCTAAAAGCGGATGAATTTTCCAATAAGATTTCTCTGAGAGCGTTCGAAACTTTTTTCGGAAAATTATTTTTATTGATCGTTTTATCATAAAAGGAAAAAGTCTCCACAAAGTCATCGATTGCATAGCCTTTGATTTCCTGTTTCAAAACCTCTTCCAAATCTGTTACATCCAGGAACGGATATATCTTTTCCACAATATGGGAAATTGAATACACGCCATTGCAAAGATTTCTTTTTTGCTTTGGCGACATTAGAGCAATTTCCTGTTTCAATCCTTCCGTCTCGGAACGCATTGAATTTAAAATCAGCAAATCAAAAAGTTCAGCCATGCTTTTACAGCGGCCTTTCAAAAAAGGATAAAGGAGCTTACATAAATCAGAAAACGTCATATTTTGAAACTTCCCCCGACTTCCCTCTACTTCCCTAGCTACCTCAGTCAAAAGTGCTGATTTCGTAGTCTATATGCGTGCCAGCAATAAAGGTTTGGTAACCGGTAACAATATTGTATCAAAAACAATTGCGGCACTCATATCTTCCGGAGGTTTTACTGATGAAGAAATCAATTATTGACGATGGCTTCCAAGACTATTTGGTTGACGGAGCTAGATTTGAAGGGAAGGATGGCATTCCCTGTTTATTGCAAACGAAACACGCCATACCCGCATCGTTGATTCCATTCGAAAAAGCAAGAACGGTCAAAGACAGACATGGATATCTGCATTTCTACGTCCATGATTTCAAATACGGTGAGATCCTGACGAACACCAAGAAATACGATGACCTCATCTCGCAGTTCGATGGAATCATTACCCCCGATCCGACAATAACAATCGGGATGCCACATTGCATTCAGGCAACTTCGACATACATGAATCGAGCGATTGGCTATTATGAGCAATGCAGAGGCATTCCAGTGATTCCTAATGTGCGGTGGGGCGATTCCTCAACATTCGACTTTTGCTTTCTTGGCATACCGAAGCATTCGGTTGTCGCGATAAGCACCCATGGTGCCATAGCCAAAGACAAGTCTAACCAGAACCTGCTTAGGCGAATCTTCAAAGAAGGCTTAAGGAAGATGCTCGAGGTGCTAGAGCCAACTGATGTCTTGGTTTATGGCTATATGCCGTCAGACATCTTTGAGGAATTTTATGGAATGACTAAATTCCATAGATATCCATCTGAATTTGAGATGTCACATATGAAAGGAGTAAAATGATTATGGGCGTAACGCTTAGAAGAAACTCATATCCGGTGAAAATAAACCCGTTCTACAATTTCAATCCAAATAGCGGTTATTTTGGCCAATACGAGGATGGGAACAAATCAAAAACAAGGATTGTTTACACTGATAACGATCCTATTGTAGAAACAAAAGCACTTTTTGACCAATTAGCAAAAGGGGCGATAGTGAAAGAGGACGTTCCAAATAAAATGTGGCATGCCACTCTCGAGGATGGCTCAAAAATCACATTAAGAATAAACCATCCAACGCCTGAGCATGCTCCAGCCGTAATGATTTCAGTAAGGCAAAGCACCGACAACGCTGGAATCAAAACTCAAAAAATACACTTCATAAAGAAGGGAGATAAAAAATGGAAAATTTAAACTTAACAATCTCTGAAAAGGGAATCGAGTTATTGACGAATCTTATTG
>CAVKLJ010000042.1:0-3782 GCA_963657245.1 Lachnospiraceae bacterium | reverse complement strand
CATTGGACAAGTAATTCAAAAGTATCTAGGGAAGGATTTAGACAATGATAAAGGAATGGATTTTCCAGAGGCTCAATTAGAATTGAAGGTTACAGGCCTTCTCCCGTATAAAACAGCAAAAAACAATAGCGTTTATCATGCAAAAGAGCGTTTAGTCTTATCTGATCTCAATTATAACGAAGACTATAAAGAAGATTTCGAAAATAGCCATGTCATCAAAAAATGCAATGATATGCTGATGACGTGCTACGAATATATCAAGCCTAACGATAATGAGCCAACTCAATATGATAAATTTCCTGTCATTGACTCATTTATAATGTCATTATCAGAAACTGATAAGATGATTTTGAAGCATGATTACGATTTCATCATGAGTAAGATTAGAAACGGCTTAGCTGATGAAATATCCGAATCAGACACAAACTATCTTGCTACTTGCACAAAGTCTTCTGATTCAACCGTGAGAACAACACAGCCTTTTTCAAACAAACTTGTAAAGCCAAGAGCGTTTGCGTTTAAAAGTTCTTTTTTAACTTCCTTGATTCAACAATACATATCAAATGAAACATATCAAAGCGTCATTGATAAAGTAACTAAATTCACCAATTTCGATTTAGAGCAATACATCATATCAAAACTGAAGCCTTGGTTCGGAAAAACAGAGGAAGAATTAGGCTATACATTTGGAATTTCATCAATTGCGAAAAGTAGATATTCCATGTATGCTGCTAGAATTTTCAAGGTTTTCAGCCTTGAAGATTCCGAAGAATTTCAAAAGGCGGATATCTCCGTTAAAACGATAAGAATTCAAAAGGGTGGGAACATCAAAGAAAAAATGTCCTTTCCTAAAATGGATTTTGTAGACGTGGCTACAACACCATGGGAACAATCAAATGTAAGAGAATACTTTGCTGAAAAACGCTTCTTATTTTTGATTTACAAAGAAACCGACAAAGGATATATCTTTGCAAATGCTTTCTTTTATAACTTCTCCGACTCGGTTATCGATGAATTTATTGGTTACACATATAAGAAAACGCAAGAGGTTCTCCAGCACGGGAATATCGTAAAAAACAGAGAATTCAAATTTATAGATAATGATATTAAGTTGGTCCATTCAACAAACTTTGTTGGAATCAAAGAAAATCCAATTTGCCATGTTAGACCGCACGCAAGAGATTTTGAAGATCAATCGCCATTGCCTATAAAAGACAAATTAACAGGTTATTCGAGTTATGAGAAACAATGCTTTTGGATTGATACACGTTTCATTAAAGCTCTCATTGAAAATAAAGGTGAAGAATATATAGCTTTTGCCAGAAGCAGATTAAAGGCAGCAAATGACGAATAAGCACATATATCGAATGAAAACGGGCGAAGAAATCAGATGGCACGGAAACCATCATGGTTTTGTGTTGGTCTATGCAGGAAGAAATCAATATGGTCAAAGAGTCTATGAGATAAGAAAGCCAACCCCGACACAAAGAAGGTGCATGATCCTCACCTATATCAAAGAAAATGATGGCTTTCCGGTGAAAATCGGTTGGTTAGCTAAAAAGCTCGGTGTTACTGATAGAACGATACAATCGGATTTACGCTTTTGGGAGGGGAAAGGCTTTATTTCTTCCTCACCACATTATGGCGATGATGGTCGCCAAAGCGGTAACATCTACCATTACGATATCAAGGCCACAGTCGGTGTCGGTGCCATGAACTCCATAAAGGCCCTTTATCAGATGTCCAACCCAATCGGCTATAGGACTTGGTCATGGGAGGAATTCAAAATCGAATCCTATATGGAGGGATTTCAGATAGCCGAGATGTATGAGGAACTAGGAGAATTGAAACACGAGCAAAAGATGAGATACTACCATACCATGAAGAAAAGGTTCGCCAAGAAAGCCAGGGAAAGCAAGAAAAAGAAAGAACTGGAAATGTGATTTTCGGGAAATTAGACCACCACCCCTATTTTTAGAAAAATTTTTTAACTTTTTTTATTTCGATGAAATCGGCAGTTTTGCCGGTTTCTTTTTCTTATGGAAGAAAAATGAGGGGTGAAAAATCACTATAGGGTGAAGGGGAAATTTATAGGAGGTAAGAATTTGGGAAAAGAAAATTTCTACTACATCACAGTCAACGGGGTAAGGAAAGACTTATCCGACAGACTGACGAAGCTTTACGAAGAAAGCTCGTACAACACGAAATCAGCCCTCGTGCTGTATGTCATCGAAAAAGGGCTGGATGCCATCGACATGGAAAAGGAACTGTCGAATTCGAAAAGCCTAGCGAAAATCTCGGCATCCCTTCTCTCTATCCAAGAGGAGAGCAAGAAGATGACCGAAGAGATGGCGAGAATCATCAAAGACTCGGAGGTTGAGAGGAAATCGCGAATTCAGACGAGAAACGTCCTCGTCGAGATGGCGAAGTCAGTCGGAGTCGTGACGGAAAGCGAACTCATGCTCGGAAAATACGACGTTCTTCCGGACTACCTTCAGAAAGGAGCGACGGCCATAGAGAATGCCTACACCAACGCCTAATATCACCGCCATGCTCCATTATTACGATGTCGGCTCAATGCACAGGGATTTCCTTTCGTCCTCATCAAAGGATGACTATCTCGGCTACATCGACAAGGGCATCAAGAGCACGGATGAATTCAGGGACTACGTCGACTATGCTGGCAATCCCGAGAAATCATCTGGCGTGTTCAATCAAGACGGTTTGATGGATCAGATATCGAAAAAGGAACTTAGGAAGCAGTTGAGGGAAACGAAATCGGTGATTTGGGACATGGTCATATCGACCGAGGAGAAATACGGAAAGAGGAATCTGACGAATTGGAAGGACGGGCAACGATTATTAAATGATATCCTTCCGAAATTCTTCAAAAGCATCGGCATGGATGAGGGCAATGTCATCTGGTACGCTGGATTGCACGAGAACACCGACAACAGGCACATCCACATCTCCTTCTTTGAGAAAGAGCCCCATATCTACGACAAGAGAACGAAATCGTTCCGCTACCGCAAAGGGAAAATAGGCATCGACAAAATAAGGTCATTGAAGATGAATGCCGAATCTCATTTCCTTGAACCCGTGGAAGGCCTAAGAAGAATGAGGGACGAAGCGGTATCGCAAGCAAAATCCGCTATGGAAAACAAGGATATAAATGCCTTGATGGGGAAAGAGATAAAGGAACTATACGATGAAATCCCAAGGAACGGTCATATCGGCTACGCATCAGAGAACATGGCGCCTTTGAGGGAGATAATCGATAGGGTATCGGACATAATTCTCTCGCAGGATGGGACAAAAGAGCGTTATCTTGGAATCTGCTCAAAGCTCGCAAAGCAAGATGAGGAACTCATCATGTCCGCGAGAATCTATCATGTTCAGAAATCCGAAGAATGGCTGCTGGAGAAGAAATTCAGGGATGACATCCACCGAAGGATGGGGAACGCAATCATCGCCTTCATCATCGATTCAAGAGGCAAGGAAATCCGCAAAAAAGCGAACATAAAGCATCCGAAAGCAAGGAACAAAAACTATCTTAAGAGCGCTCTATCAGCGATGGCGAAGGCATCCGAGATGAGCTCGATGGCAAGAAAAGAGGCCGAATCCCTGTTCGACGAATACGAGAGAAACCTCGCAAAAGCCGAACATCAGAGACTCGTTGAAGAAGGAATCATCGATGAGGATGGAGAAGAAATGGAGGCTTTTTAGAAAGAGCATAAGGCATTTGACTAAATTTTAGTCAATGCACCGTTTCGCAGCCGGGA
>CAVKLJ010000041.1:0-4497 GCA_963657245.1 Lachnospiraceae bacterium | reverse complement strand
TTTGGGTCTGGCAAATATATTCTACACCACGGCAACACTTTGCTTTAAAGGTATGTTTTTAATTAGTATGCTCTTGTAGTTGGATAACTGAGATTTTGATATGCCTAATTTATTGATGATGTATCCGTTTGAATTGTCTTCTAAGGATGTGAGCAATATATCTTTTTCTTTAGGTGTAAGCTCGTTATAGATGATGGAATACGCTCTTTCGTAGATAGTTTCATCAAATTTAGAAACGTTCTCGCTAGATAAGGAGTAATCATTGCTGGTAAATAAAATATCTCCAAGCAACTGATATGCGTAAGCGTAGCCTCTTGTGAATTTAGCTAGTTTAAGACTTTCTTCATCGTTTAAGCTAAATATTTTCTTATAGGAATTAGAGATTGCCATTAGGTTTAACTCTTTTAAGAAGATCTTTGGCGCACGATACAAGAAGGTTAGATTCTTTTCTTTAACAAAAGATGCAACATTTTGATAAAGCCCAGTCATTATCAAATAAACGTTATAGTTTTCTCTTAGGAATGATTGGAACTCATGAGCAAATATCTTCGTATATTGGTTAGAAGATATTTCGTCTATGGTGATTAGAACGTTTATGCCTTTCTTCTTTAAATATTCAAATTCTTTTTTCAGTAACGACGAAACATTAGAAATTGGCGTGTCTCCACTTATTAAGAAACCTAAGCCTTTGAAAGAAAAATTAAATTCCGCCTTGATGAATAGTTTTCTGAGCTTGCCTTCGTCTAAAATCTTGCTGGCAAGTTGTTCAAGCAAATCATATTCGGGGTTTAAATCGACAACAATCCACCTTTCTTGATTCTTACAAAAATCACTTATTGTTGTCATAGCAACGGTTTTTCCACTTCCCCTAATTCCGGAAATAATGAAAATCTCATTATTGGATAAACCCAACGATAACGAATTATAGATTTCTTCTAAATCGCTCTTTCTTGAGATCATTTCTTTCGGTTCCTTGCCAAAAGTAATGTTAAATGGATTCTTATCGGTCATAAATAGTACCCCCTACTTAATGAATTAACGTTTTTATGAACTTTCAATTTTTTTATAAACTTTTGTGAACTCTTATGAACTTTTTATATAGCATAAGGCAAAACGATCTGAGAAAAAGCCCGCTTTAATTTCATATCATGATGCAAAATTAAGTATTCTTCCGTAAGAATAATTGATTTTCCGAAAGATTATTTCTTTTTACGAAAGATTATTTGATTTTCCGAAAGAATAATATTATATTAATTCAGGGTGATACAATTATGGATAACACACTAAATTACTTAACTAGTCTAAAAGAAGGCGTTAATGTTGAATTCAAAGAATCATTTAACAAAGTGCCTGAAAGCTTCTATGAAACTTATTCTTCTTTTTCAAATACAGAAGGAGGGACAATTTTCTTAGGGATAAAGGAAGGAAAGATTAACGAAATTACAGGTGTTCAGAATCCTATAGAACAAAAGAAAGCCATTATCACCACTCTACATTCAAAAGAAAAGGTAAGTTATTGTTCTATTTCAGATGAGAGCATTCATATATTAGACATAAACGGAAAGAAAGTAATCGAAGTAACTGTTCCAGAAGCGCCAAAAGAAGCCAAACCAGTTTATATCAAAGGCAATCTTTCTTTATCATATGAAAGAGTCGGGGATGGTGATTTTCTCCTAAATGAAGATTCCATCACGAGTCTTTTACTAGATAGAAGACAAATTCGTTTCGATTCTATGCCAAACACTTTAAATTTCGATCAAACAAGAATCGATCAAGATTCGTTAAAAGAATATCGTTCGTATTTAAACGAAATATCTCCAAGTAATGTTTATAGAAACCTAAATGATCATGATTTTCTAGTAAGAATCGGTGCCATGCAAAATAACGAAAGTGGAAAAGAAGTATTAACAAACGGTGCTGTCTTCTTCTTTGGATATATCACAGACATAATGCAACTATCACCAAGTTTTTTCTTAGACTATCAAGAAAATATAAGCGGAAACTCAAGATGGGATTTCCGTTTGGTTTCCGATGATCTTTCAATAAATTGCAACATCTATAATTTTTTTAGAATCGTCTCAAAACGTTTGATTGAAAATATTCCAAATCCATTTAAAACAAACGGAATTTCGAATTTAAATGGAGCAGATTTAAAAAGATCCATCGTTGAGGCCTTAGTAAACGCAATAACAAATCAAAATTATCTTTCTTTGCCTGGACTCAGCATAAAAAAGAGTATGACATCCATAAGTGTGATTAATTCCGGAGATATACCTACAGGTATTGAACAAGCGAAAAAAGGCGGAATAAGCGAGCCAAGAAACAAGAATATCATGAATTATCTCCGTATAATCCAAGTAGCAGATCGTGCAGGCACAGGTGTTCCAACAATCTTTGATACGTTTAAATCTTATAAATTTGCTGCACCTGAGCTCTCTGTTGAAAGAAATCCATTAAGGACAAGGCTCAGCATGAGTTTTCTTCAATTGCCATCCTCTACACCATATCGCGAAGAAAAACTTCTAATCCTTTCTTCATTGGATAATCATCCAGAAGGATTAGGAATGAACGACATTTCTCTTTTAATTGAAAAGAAAAATACCGTTACAACACAAATAATGAACGAATTACTTGTGGCTGGTTTAGTCTATACAAATGGCAAAAAGACAAAAGGACGTTTGTTCTTTAAGACAAAGTAAACATTAGGTTTTCAGATTATCTATACGAAAGTTTTGTTAATTCGATATCTTTTTTAGAGATAGCCATTTCGTATTCATTTTCACCTGAACATTCGTCGTCGTTTTCTTTAAAGAAATCATAAAGCATATCAGGCAAATATTTCCTTTGACCTAAAAAATCAACTTTTGGCCCAATTATTATTTTAGAAATCATAGATAAGTGAAACGGCACGTAAAAGGCATTGTCACTTAAAGGCACTGATACGCCATTGACTTCAATTTTGTCGTTACTATTTTCTTGTTTCAAGCAAGTGAAGGCGATCCTCCACTCCTTTTCGCATTTAAAAGCATCGTTCTTGCATTTAGAAGCAATCTCTGCAAGTCTATAAGCTTCTAAAGATTTCTCATTGTTATCTTTTTTGACGCCATCGAAATAATTAACAACTTCATTGTTCTTTTTATAAAAGCTTTTAGAGTCAGATCCATCACTTACTTAATTATTTTAGTCAAAGATATATGGCGCTCTGCGTTTGATGTTATAGATTCGCTAAATTCTTTTAGTTTTTTATAATCGAAACCTATAGCAACTCCTCCATTTGGTGCGTAGCCTCTCCATTGTGACAAATCATCTTTTAATTCTGATAAGCAAAAACAATATGTTTTATTATTCTCGTTGTCTTGTTTTGCGAAGAAAAGATTCGGGTTAAATCCATCGGTTTTGCCATCGTTACGGTACATATGATAAAGCTTATAGATATAGAATAATTCCTCACTATCATTGCTTTTTGTTATGTCACCAAATCTTAGTGTCTTTGATTTGATTATTTTTACAAACGTATCCAAAGGACAATAGTGATACAAGATGTCTGGATGCTTTTTGTTTGTTGTGACCATTGGTTTATGATATTTCCTTTACTTTTACTTTCTATTGTTGAAATCCATTTTCCTCAGCCATCCCTTTGAATTGATGAGGGATAGCCGATTGATTTCTGATTCGCATGCCTAGCGTCATGCGGCTTTGATCTGAAGGCTGGGGCGGACGCAGCTGTAGGCGAGGTTGACGCAGTAGTCGCTGAGGTTGCCGTCGTAGTTGACGCGCCAAGCGTCGTAGGAGTAGCTAGAATACGGGGACCTGGTCCAATACGAGCCATTGCCGTCATATGAGCCTCCGCTGCGGCAAGACGCGTAGTTCGCCTTCGCCCAGTCCGTCGGTTTGCAGCGGTATCTAGACGCATTATCAGGGAAATAATCGGTGTTTTTGTAATCCTGATAGCTCAGGAGATAGACCTTGTCCTCGGTGTCGGAGCACGCATATCCGTTACTGGGTGAATTCGTCGTAGACGCGGAGTTGTCGACCGTGACGGTCTGTATGAGCGAGTCATCCAGGGCGAAGGCGGAGGAATAGAACTCGCCGTTCAGCCATGAGCGGACGTCGCTGTATTCGTAGTTGTTTGCGTATACCGTCTTCCCGTCTATCGTTCTGTTCGATGTCGATGAGTAATAGTCATGCGCGTCAAGCAGGGCGGAGGAAACTAGAGAATACGTCCCATCCGATGACGAGAGGATCTTCCATTGTATCGGCTCGCACTTGAACCAGTATTCCGTTCCCGAGACTATCTTCGTGCCGTCGCTGAACGTATAGGATGAATTATATGGGTTCGCACTCCTCTTCGCGTAATACGATCCCTCATACAGATACCAGCCGTTGCTTTCGGCGGTTGTTAGTTCATTCAAGGACGCTACCAACGTTACGTCGTTTACGTTGGTCTGTGGGTAAAGGCCATATGTTATGGTATTTGTTTCCGAATCGAATACCGGT
>CAVKLJ010000040.1:0-4623 GCA_963657245.1 Lachnospiraceae bacterium | reverse complement strand
GATTTAGCTAGGATGCCGGATATCGACGATCTGTTAGGGCCTGAAGAACAAGACTATTTTGATGAACATAAAGACGATGAAGGATACATTGCAAAAGTTTCCTGGATTCCGCCGAATGGTTTTGAAAGATTTGCCGCTAATGATTATTTTTCGACAAATGAATTCGTAAACCTATTTTGCAAAGTTCCTATGATTAAAAAAATAAGCAACGAAGAGACATACGATAAACCAAGATATTTGTATTCTAAAGATCATTCCAGCTATTACGATGGGTGTCCGATTTCATCTACCGGGAAATGTGTCAACTCTAGAATTGATGTTTCGGAATCTTCGTATAAAGATATCTACCCATGTGAAATATGCAAATATTCTAAGTATATTGAGGATCAATACGTTTGTTATAAGAAAATTATGGATTTAAATCTTCCAAAAGAAACTGAAATAATCGCATTAGAAAGATATGATGAATACTCTTTAAAATCAATAACAGTACAAATTAACGGAGAAACCAAGAAATATAATTTTAGTCCATTGGCATTATCGAATACTGGCAAAACTATTTTTGAATTGTGGAATGAAATAAAGCCGAGCAAAGCCATATTCAGAAACATTCGAACCGGCTACTTCGTAAAGATCAACAGAAATCCATCTGACCAACTTTCTAAATATCATAAGGTATATGGTAAATTTTCAAAGGACCAATACTCGTTTAATGGAGATTCGCGTGAACTTTTTGATGTATCAGAGAAAGAGTGGGTATTGATTTGGAAAGCCAATAATTAAAGGAAAAGCAGTATGAATTATTCAAACGCAATAAAGTCACTAAGAAAAGAGTTGAAACTATCTCAGATGGAAATGGCTGAAGAACTTGAAGTCTCTTTTGCAACCATCAACAGATGGGAAAACGGTCACCACGACCCTACAATAAAAGCTAAGAGAAAATTGGAGTCTCTTCTGAAGAAGCACAACATCCAGCTAACTGTGGACGAAGATCCATTCTTGGAGGCTTTAAAGCATCAAGATAAATACAAACTGATGGAAAGAGCTCTTACCGACTCATCATATAAGAAATATCAACAGGAGCACGGACTGGCCGTGACGAAGGACAATGCAACGCTAGCCACTTATGGCGATGCTGTATTGAAACTTGCTTTTTGTGAGATCCTATTTGATGGAGAAAAACTGAGCGTTGAAAAATCAGAATACGAAAGCGATAGAAGCCTCGTTACCTATATAGGCAGGAAATATCAGTTGCTGGATTATATGAAAATAGACAGAAATGATATCAATATGCCTAAAGACTATGAATGGAACCCAAACGCAAAACATGAGGATAATTCGCATAAGCGTATCGCTACATGCATAGAGGCAATCATCGGTGCCATATATAAAGAAGACATAGATATGGACGAAATCATCCAGATTGCAAGAAATTGGAAAGAATATATCGATTCGCATAAATCCAACAATCGACAATAAAGACCCACGACATCGGGTCTTTTTTACTAACGTAGCAAAATCTAATATGTTTGGTTTTATAAAACCTAGATATTTTAATTTGACTTCGTAATATCGTTTTACTATAATGGAATGGAACTGAGATGAATCAGGAGGAATGATGGTGAGCGATAAATTCTTTCAAAAAGCTATTACTTTCTTAAAGAACAACATTGGAGATATCAAAGCTTCAATATGTTTTTTGTATGTTCAGTGCTGCAAAAAAGGCGTGATTGTTAATAATGAGCTATTAAAGAGTGCAAACTTATCACTAAACCAATTTCTCAAACTCAACAAGAAAGATTTATCTGACATAAATAATGAGTTTGATTCTTTTAAACTAGAAGCCGGTGACTATTCCGAAATCGCTCTCCAATATATAGAATTCGAAAATAACAAATCCAAAAGAAGCGTCATATCCAATCGCTATGTCTGTGAGCTTGTTGATAAACTCCTAGACATCAAGCCAAACGACATCGTGTTTGATATGGGATCAGGATATGGAAACTTCTTAGGTTATGTCTCCAAGATGGAGAAAAACAAATTCATCAAACCAATATTGATCGGACAAGAGATAAACGATGATTTGGTTGATCTATCCAAAATGCTTCTTGAGATGTGCGAGGCCAATTATTCAATAGAGCATACAAACTCTATTTCTACGGATACTTGCCCAAGTTTCACAAAAGGCTACATATTCCCATCCTTTGGGCTCAAATACGAGCCGAACCTATATGATTCATTCATCAAAAGGAATCCGGAACTATTCACGGGCAGGGTCTCTTCTCCGTGGCTATTCATATATAGCGCATTATCACAGATGAAAGCCAACGGAAGGATTGTTGCAATCGTAAATGAGGGTTCGCTTTTCCAATCGGCTGATGCCAACATAAGAAAATATCTTATCGACAACGGATTATTAGAAGGAATCATTTCTCTCCCATCGAATACGTTTAGCGGAATGAGCATCAAGACAGACATCGTTATCTTAAGCAACGGAAACACTTCTTTTAAAGCGGTGGACGGAGATAAGGTGTTGGAGGATTTGCCTCTTAAAGGCTTAACAAGCCATGAAGCTGCAATCGACCTATATAACGCATATAGCGATGCAAATGTCAGAACATTCACAAAAGAAGATATCGCCACACTAGATTGCTGTCTTACCTTAAATTCCTTAACGGCTAAAGATATCTATCAAGGAATGGATGATTTAGTGAATCTTACGGATGTCGTTGACATATTTAAAGGATGTTCACTAACTGCCGCAAACTTTGAAAAAGCGATAACTTCATTTCTTACAGGAACTGAAATACTAACCTCAAGCGACATCGACGAAAACGGAATCATCAATTTCAACACTTTGCAGAACATTGTTGAAGATAAAAGGCTTGAGAAATATTACGCTCGAAATGGGGACATCATCATTTCCTCTAAGAGCACCAAGGTAAAAGTTGCAGTCTTCCATAATGATTACGATAATCACGTCGTTGTCACAGGGGCAATGATCATCCTTCGCCCCAAAACAAAGGGGATTGACAGCACATTTTTGAAAATTTTCTTTGATTCGAAGAAAGGAGTGGAACTATTGAATTCCATACAAAAGGGCTCCGTGATAACCACAATATCCACAACAAACTTAGCAACTCTGAAAATTCCTTGTCCTGATATAAAAATTCAAAAACGAATCGCCAACCAATATCTAAAGACGTTGGATGAGTATCAAGAGAAAAAGAAAGAACTGCAGATGCTAGAGAATCAGCTGACTAGTTTCTATGACGAATATACGAAATAAAAAGAGAGGTAACAAATCATGTCCATCGAAGAACTTCAGAAACAATCAAATAATAATGTAAAAGATAAAGCAGATCTCATATGGGGTATCGCTACTCATTTATACGGAGAATACAAGCCACACGAATATGGCAAAGTTATTCTTCCTATGACCGTCATCAAACGTTTTGAGGACTGCTTGAAAGAGACAAAGCAGGATGTTTTAGCTGAAGTCAAAAAACTGGAGAATAGCAAAATCACTCCGGCTATTAAAGATAGCCTTTTGAAGAGAGCGGCCAAGAGAAATTTCTACAATACAAGCAAATTCGATTTTAAATCTTTACTAGCAGATTCCAATAATATTTCTGTTAATTTCATCGACTATCTCCAAGGATTCTCTGATAACGTCAAAGACATCATCTCTTATTTCAAGTTTGGCGATGAGATTTCCAAGATGTCTCAAAATGACCTTCTTTTCACCATCATCAGTGAATTCGATTCTAAGAAAGCGGACATGTCCCCAGAGCATGTTACTGCTCAAGATATGGGCTATATCTTCGAGGAATTAACGAGAAAATTCTCGGAATCCTATGATGAACAAGCCGGAGCCCACTTCACGGCTAGAGACATCATCTATTTAATGACCGAACTCCTTGTCGCCCCTGAGAAAGAGGAAATCAAGGAACATGGCTGTTCTAAGACTGCATATGATATGACGATGGGCACCTCCCAGATGCTCGCTTGCCTTGATGAAAGGCTGAAAGATATTAATTCGAAAACTAACCTAGTATGTTATGGCCAGGAATTCAATCCTGAGACTTTTGCTATCGCAAAGTCAGACATGCTTATCAAGGGAAACGATGCTGAAAACATGAAATTCGGTGATACCTTAAGCAATGATCAGTTCAAAGGTTTTACATTTGACTATATCATCTCCAATCCCCCATTTGGTATCGATTGGAAGAAAGAAAAGGAAGCCGTAGAGGATGAGGTGAAACTCGGCTTTGACGGAAGATTCGGCCCAGGGCTTCCAGCTATTGGCGATGGTCAAATGCTTTTCCTTCTCAATGGTTTGAAGAAGCTTAAGGACACAGGAAGAATGGCTATCATTCAAAACGGATCCTCTTTATTCAATGGTGATGCCGGTAGTGGACCTTCCGAAATCAGAAGATACATCATTGAAAACGATAGATTGGAAGCTATTGTCCAACTTCCTACTGACCTCTTCTACAACACGGGCATTGCAACCTATATTTGGGTTGTTGATGGCGTGAACGCTAAACCACTCAATAGAATTGGCAAGGTTCAACTCATCGATGCTTCTAAATGCTTCACGAAGAGAAGAAAGAACATCGG
>CAVKLJ010000039.1:0-4903 GCA_963657245.1 Lachnospiraceae bacterium | reverse complement strand
CTCCACCAAAAGAAAAGGAGACGAACACCAGTTGCATAATTGGAATATATTATGTACCTGGTCACTTCGTTGTAAGGGCACAGATGGATGTTGCCCGTCATAGAAAGAAGAATAAATAGTGGTTATGGCCACTATTTTTCTTTTATGTAAAGAAATTAAATGAAGAAAAATATATAATAATCTTAAGGAAATTTCCGACTATATTTATCGTTTGCCGATATTTCGTTATTTCTACACTTATTTGATTTTAGGAGGTTATAAATTGTTATGGCAGAAGAATTTAGCAATGAGGTCATTAGCAAACTTAAACATTATGTTTATAGATTAGTCGATCCTCGCAATGGAGAAACCTTTTATGTTGGCGAAGGTTGTGGGAATAGAGTATTTAAACACGCTAATGCTGTAGATATGTCATTTTATAAAGATGAAAGTATTCTTACTGAGCAAGATAAGCCTACTGAAGATAATAGCGATCCTGCTAAGATTAGAAGAATAATCGATATCAAACGAACTGGCTTAGATGTTATACATGTTATCCAAAGATGGGGCATGGACTCAAAAACCGCATTCGAAGTTGAATCGGCTTTTATTGATTATTTTGGTTTACAACATTTGACTAATAAAATTAAAGGACATGCTGAAGATAGAGGCATGCGTTGGTCTGGAGAAATTATTAGGGAATTTAGCGCTAAAACATTTGATGATTATCCTTCTTGTCCTAAGTTTGTGATGATAAAAATAAACGATTACAACATCAATAAAAATGGTGGCTTTTATGATGGTGGAATTTATAAGGCTTGTCATTATTGTTGGAAAATCAATCCTAACAAAGCAAATAAATACCCTTATGTGTTAGCTGTAAGATATGGAATAGTAATAGGTGTTTTTGAAATTGATGAGAACGGATGGAAGAGAGTTGAAAAATCAAATAGAGCATATTTTGATGGCAAAGAAGCACCTGAAGAAATTAAAAAGATATTTTTGGATAAGAAGGTACCTGAACGTTTTAAAAAGCGCCAAAATCCTGCAAGTTATTGTGATTAATGCGTAATGATAATAGTGGTTAAGGCCACTATTTTTCTTTTGCCATCTTGAAATTCATGACATTTTATGGTACTTTTATAAATGTCCAAGGAAGGATTAGTTTCTCAAAGTAGTTGAGTAAATTGATTCGTTTGGTGGATTTTCCAAGAGATTCATCAAGTGAAAAGCTTTACAAAGATTGTTTTGCAAAATTAAGACTTATGGATGGAACTATTTTTAGTGTGCAGTCTGCCATAAGTCTTTTTTTGTTCCTCGGACACCAGTTTAATCTTTAAATGAATGGAGGAACTAAAAATGAACGATGAAGAATTAAACAAAAAGATTGAGGAGAGCCTTAAAAAGGATTCTCAAATGGAGAAGCTTGAGTATAAGCTACCTAGTATTGAGGAAGTAATCGGATATCCTTTCTCTAACAAGGGATTGCTTGTCCAAGCGTTCACTAGAAGTTCTTATGCTGTAGAGCATGGATTCCCTAGCAATGAGGTTTTGGAGTTCATAGGTGATAAGGTCATCGATTTAGCTGTTGTTAAAGCAATAGCAACTAAATTCGGCGTTATGTTGTCTAATGATGAATCTAATAAGGATTCAGCCTATTTTAGTATTGCCACAAACAAGGACGAGGGAGACTTCACCGAAATAAAGAAGAATCTCGTATGCAACGAGTATCTAGCAAGCGTCATCGATTTGCTTAGATTCAGCGATTATTTGCTTCTAGGGCAATCAGACATCGATAATAAGGTGAATTATGAGACAAAGGTCAAAGCTGACCTTCTAGAGGCTATTATTGGGGCTATCGCAATCGATTCTAAATGGAACATGCAAATCCTAGAGAAAGTATGCGATAGGATGGTCTCAATCAGCGCATATCTTAATCAGTTCAAATTGAGTGAAGATTGCGATATCAAATTCGATTTAGAGAATGCAATCAACGTCTTAAAGGAACTCTCGGAACACGGTAGGTGCTCAACGCCAATCTATGTTTTTGGTGAGAATCCTGTAATTGATAGCGATGGCAATTCGGTATGGGCGTGTTCTTGCTTCATAAGAAGCCATCATATCCTTGTTAGTGCTTATGCCACTAGCAAAAAGATTGCCAAGAAATACTCTGCATACTCTGCACTGTGCCAATTATTCAAGGTGAAGAACCAATATCTATAATTCGAGGTAACGATTATAAGAAGAGGCAATTTGTATTTAGGCGATGTCACCTACGGGAAAGAGAAGAAGACAAAAAGAGTAATGGATGAATACTCTTCCTTAATCCTTGAGAAATTCAGAAAACTCTTGTTTGAAGAGAACATCAGGACTGAATACGGTCTTGCAAGAGGATACGAGGAATACAAAGTCGTATTTGAAGATGGGCATACAATAAGACTTGCCAATTATGAGCTTAATGATTTTGTAAGGTTCATCCAAAGCCAAAAGAAGAGCATTGAAACTCAAGATGACGAGCTTCAAGTTGTTGATGCCAACGTTTTAAGCAAAGCATCAAATCAAGCAAACGTCCAAATGATGTGACGGACATAAGGTAGATAATCCTAATACACCTATATATGCTGTCATAGATGTCACCATCGTCATCATCAATATTAAGTTCTATCTTTATATTTATGTGTAAATATATATTTAACTCACGTGAATTGATGATGGCGACGTCATCTCTTGGAATGACGGCTATTAATCACGCTTAGGATAATCTCCTACATTTAAGGGAGGTAATGATTATTCAAGTAGAAAACATAGTTTCAAAAGAGGAGGATTCTTTCTTCTTCTGTGAATTAAAAGAAAACGATGTGAAGCCTACAAAGTTTATTGTGGATGGAATCCTACCTACAGGGCTTACTCTTTTGTGTGGGTCATCTAAGGTTGGCAAATCTTGGTTTGCGTTAGAGTTAGCACTGGCGGTATCAAAAGGCGATAGTTTCCTTGGCTTCAAGACAAGCAAATCGAGCGTGTTTTATTTCGCTTTGGAAGACACAAAAAGAAGGCTTTATGAAAGAATTACGAAAGTATCAAACGGCAAAGAAATCCCTTCAAATCTCAAAGGAAGAATAACTTGTGGTACTTTATCAAGTTCGTTCATATGTGAATTAGAAAAAGAATTAGATGATGATCCCAGTATCAAACTTGTTATCGTAGATACATTCCAAAAGATAAGAGGGAAAACCTTCAGTGGTGAGCAAGCATATGCCTATGACTATAGAGAAATGTCTATGCTCAAAAGCCTTGCGGATAAAAGAGATATTTGCTTGTTGCTAATTCACCATACGAGAAAAGAAACTGATAGCGATAAGTACAACATGATCAACGGCACCAACGGACTTATGGGCGTTGCGGATACAACGATGATTCTATCTAAAGAGAAGAGAATGGATTCTAAAGCGACTCTTTCAATTACAGGAAGAGATGTAGAAGACCAAGAATATCTGATTGATTTTGATTCTAACGATTGTTTATGGAAGATGAAATCAACATCTAAGGAAGAGCGAGATACCAAACTCAAAGAGCAATTTCTCAATAGTTTCGTTATGTTCAGGATAATGTCTACACCAAGACCTTTTAGCGTTACCGCAAGTGAACTTGCTGAAATGCTCAAGAATGACAATGGTATAGATATTGATGCTTATGCAGTAGTCTCTGAGATAAACAAGTTTAAAGAGTTACTGCTTGTTGAATATGGTATTAAACATTCATTCAAAAGAACTTCTACTAAGAGAATTCATACATTTGAGGATGTTTAAAAATTGAAAAATCCTATGCTGAAGCCATCTAAAACCGAAACAGGATAAGAGATGTGGAGCAATCTGCTCCAATCGACTTTGAGCAAGGCTCAACACTATGATACCTAGATGACGTTTATAGTTTGAATCATTTCCTTTTCAATTTTATATTTATTTGTAAAATGTTGTATTTGAAGTCACAATTTGTTATAATGTAATAGGTGGACAAAATGATTAGAAAATTAGTTGGATATCGTATTAAAGAACTTAGAATAAACAATTTGAATATGACTCAAGAAGAGTTTGCTAAATTGCTTAATTATGATCGTACTTACTTATCGAGGATTGAATCTGGAAAACAAAACATAACTCTAGATTCTTTAGAGCATATTTGTAATCTTCTAAATATCAGTTTAAAAGAATTTTTCATGTATATGGATGAAGAACATATAGAGGAGGAATGTTAGTTTGAAAATTGTTGAGCAAATAACCAAAGACGGCAATATATGTCTTGATTATGACCAAAAATTGAGTGTTCAAGAAATCGATGAGTTATATAAAGATTTGTTTGGCCAACATGTAACCAAAGATGATAAACAAAACATCTTGTTTGGGAAAGTGGGATTATTATCGTGCAATGTTACATATTTAGGGAACCCGCATCCTGAATACAAAAAGCGAATACAATTAAAAGAATATTACCCAGATATCGTAAATAGCAATTCGATAAAGAATATTGAGACATTGTTTGTCGGAATTTATACATATAATGAAACTCAATTGTTTGTTGTGTTTGAGCCATCAACATATACAAGCAAAAAGTCTCATAATTCCTCAGCACATATTTTTACCATGAATCTTCAGTATGCTCAGCGTACTGGGCAATTTAGTAAGATTGATGGCTTCGGAAATAAAATTTATGTATTTAAGCAAGAAGAATTTATTGAGTTTGTTGAAAATAGAGCAGGCATTATAGACTCTAGTTCAACATCTTACGATAATGTTATAAAACTAATAAAAGATTATTTTGAAGACTTTTTTGTTGAATTGCCACAAGAATGGTTTGGCGTTCCAGCCTATAAAGAGATGGTTTCAAATAATTTTAATAACGCTAGACAAAATAGGTGGCCTGGATGGTA
>CAVKLJ010000038.1:0-5347 GCA_963657245.1 Lachnospiraceae bacterium | reverse complement strand
AACTGCCATGCTGGGTATCGAAATACGATGCCAAGGGCATTACCTTCAGGAAGAAGGGGAATGCCTATCTGATGATCAGAGTCTCTTCCAAACGTGTTCCCGATAAAAGCTATCCGGTACTTTCACAGGAGTATCTTGGAACAATAACTGAAAGGGATGGATTTACGCCTTCCAAGGAAAAGGCGAAATCCAGCGATTGTCTTCTGGAATGCTCTCTGAGCCATTTTATCATGGCCAATTTTTATGACGATTTGTTGAGGGCGGCTTTCAATACAGGCAAGAAGCTTGCTGATGGCAAGATCAGAGCTGCCATCATTTTATTCATATACGGAACCATAACGCCGCTCACGATCAGGCTTTCCGCCATAGGCATCGGACATGAGGAGGAGATCGAGAAATTGAGCCTGTCAAGCACTGCCACAATATCGAATCTATCGAAAAGGATTTCAAATCTGTTCAAGGAGAAATTCGCTGATGAGACAGATAGGGCGAATCTGATCTGCCTGTTGAAACAGGGGTTGGTGGATCCGAGAAACACCGTCTTCACCTCATATAATGAGAAAGTCATGGAGCTGCTGAGGAAATACGGAGATGATTTCAAATGAACGCAATCGCTGATGAAATAAACAATATCGCATTATTGTTTTCGGACAGGAAAATAAAGCTGAAAGAAGACAAAGAGAAAGTACGTTTGTTTATCGATGTATTCTCTAATCTTTCGGATTATCGATTCAAGCCCTATACAAAATACAGATTCGAAAATCTGATAGGCATATGCTTTGTGATGGCACTGATGGGCAAGTTCACGTCTTTTTATAATGTGGAACAATATGTGAAACTGAAACCAAGTTTATTCATAAAGTTGGGGTTGGTTGAAAAAGGAAAATATCCTTCCAACGACACCTATTCGAGAGCATTTCAGCATTTGGACAACACGGAATTCATTCAGGAAACCATAGGCAGAATAAGGCAATTCTATGACAAGGTCCTAAAATATTCCAAACCGCAGGGCAGAAGGATGATTTCCGGAGATGGCCAGGTCGTAAGAGGGACGAATATAACCTCGTCGACCGAGGACAATTCATGCAGGGCGATAAACATCCTGAATTTCTATGATGTCTCGAAAGGCGTCGTCTTATGTTCCAAGCAGGTGGAAGACAAGACGAATGAAATACCGGTGTTTCAGTCACTGCTCAAGAAATTTGACATCAACAATGCGATAATCACGGCAGATGCTCTTCATTGCCAAAAGGAAACCGTGAAAGTCATATCCGATAAAAAGGCCGATTATTGCATGGCGGCAAAATCAAATCAGCCTGCCCTTGTCGAGATGATCGACAAGATATTCTCTTCAAGAGAGCCTGATAAGGAAACCGACTATTCAGGCAGGGATTATAAGATCATCAAGCTCAGGGCCGGTGAGATAACCCCTGAATGGGAGAATGCGAAATGCATCGTGAAGACAGTATCCCATAAGAGAGAGGCCAGAGAGAAGAGGCCGGGCGAAGAGATGCGTTTCCTGACCTCCTTAAGCGATTATGATGAGATTGTTCAGGCAATCGACATGAGATGGAAAATCGAAAACGATCTCCACAGATTCAAGGACATGCAGCTGAGCCAAGACAGGATAAGAGTGAGAGAAAAAGCAGCCTTGCGGAATATGGTATCGATGAACAATGTCGTCTATTCCCTTTATAGAATCGCTGCTTCCATCATGAAAAAAACACCCCAACAGGTCAAAATCATCTATGAAGATGACCCGATAGGGATGCTGACAAAGATATGCCCGCTGATGGTAGGAAACAACTTTACAATGCTAGTCAAGACCATTCCTGCTACTGCCATATCTTCGAAATATGAGATCTATCTATTGATGATATCCATCACGAAGCAACCGATTTATAATAATTTCCAAAATCAGCCAGAGCATCTATGATTGGCAACATCTTTTTTCCTAATTCAGTCAAGCTGTAATCAACCCTTGGCGGCATTTCCTGATAATCGTGCCTGTATACAAGCCCGTCATCAATCATCTGCCTCAAACTGTCAGTCAATACTTTCTGGGATATGCCTTCTAAATCTCTTTGCAATTCATTGAATCTCCAGGGTCGCACTCTAAGATTTCTTATGATAAGAAGTTTCCATTTGCCACCAACAAGAGCTACCGCTGTTGCTACAGGACATACGGGAAGTTCATCTTTTGTCTTCATATCTTCATTACCTCAAAGCAAATTATAGCACATTCATTTTTTAATGTATAGTTATAAAAAAGTGCGTACTAATATTTAAGTGTGCCATTTGCTATTCTATATTTGTAAGGAGGTAGTGCCATGGCAAACTACGCAAAAACAAATATTCAAAATGAAGGCAGAGCAGAACTTCATAAAACACTTTCTTTAACTGGTGCAGAAATCAGCATCAACAATCTTCCTGCAGGAGCAAACGTTCCTTTCGTACACTCTCATAAGAATAACGAGGAAGTTTATGGTATCCTTTCTGGCAATGGAAAAGCCATCATTGATGGAGAAGAAGTTTCTCTCACTGCCGGCGATTGGATAAGAATCTCTCCCGCTGCAAAGCGTCAATTCTTTGCTGCAGATGATGCAGGAATTTCATTTGTCTGCATTCAGACCAAAGAGAATTCTCTAGAAGGCTTTACAGCAGATGATGCAATAGTATATTAATAATTTATCATTTCTAGCAAGCTCCTCATCATAAGAAATATCTTTTGATGGAGAGCTTATTTTCATACTTATATTAGCATTTACTCTAATAAATCAATTTCAAGCAAAAAAATATCAACTTTTTAGTCATCTTATGGCAAGCTGTCAAAGTTGCAGTAGGTACCATTTACTGCATCGTCCTTGGGGTGAAGTTCTCCAAGTGCGATGAGCAAAACTTAATATAAAGTCAAGAAGGACCAAATTGGTGCCATCATTGGCTTTGTGATTTTATTTGCACTTATCTTGGCTTTGAAGATTGTTGTACCAAACTTCGAAGAATGGGTTAAGAGTCAAATGTAGTGTTAGGAAGAATATTTCTCATCACATAAGAAATCGACGATACCAACATGTTCAATTCCATTCTTGTCTGTATAAGGAAGATACAAGTCTCCCTCGACCATTATCTTTCGAAACGAATCGCCGATTCTAAGGAACGAGTTAGACTCTTGCTTTAATTTTTCATCATCATAGATTCTATAGGCTGATTGTATATATATTTTTTCACTTCCTAATGTTGCAATGAAATCAACCTCATATTGTTTCCGTGTTCTCATTCCATCATTATTTGTTTCAATAACAGGAACAACACCAACATTTACGGCATATCCGCGTCTTTTTAAATCTCTATATATGACAGATTCCATCAAATGGCCTCTATCATTCTGGCCGAATGAAAGAAGTGCGTTTCTTAATCCGCAATCGGCAAAATAATATTTCTTAGAACTAGCTATAAGATTGTTTCCTCTTATGTCAAAACGAGAAGCTTCACTAATCAAAAATGAATCTTTGAATGCTGATATGTATTTCTCGATAGATGCTCTTGAGATACCTTTATCTTCCTTTTGTTTGAAAAGTTCGGATATCTTGTTGATTGAGATAAGGGAGCCCTCGCTTGATGCTAGAACAGATAGAAGTTCTTTCAAAGTCGCACTATTTGATATGCTTGCATGTTCAAGGATATCCTTAATGTACGTAAGTTCAAAAAGATTATTCAAATATGAGATCTTGTCTTGATTATTTCCGTAAGCTACCATACCGGGCATTCCACCGAAAGTAAGGTATTCCTCAAAAAGCGTTCTCTTATCTTTTTGCGGGAATGCACCAACGTATTCGCTAAATGATAGTGGTGCTAGGTTTATTTGCCAGCCCCTTCCTCTAAATTCAGTTAAAACGTCAGAAGAAAGAAGTCGTGAGTTGCTTCCGGTTACATAGATATCAACATTTGGATAAGACGATAGAAGCCCATTTAATACATTGTAGAAATTTATTTGTGGTATGGTTCCGTCACTTGTCTTAAATCCATCGAAAGCAGGGTTTGGGATGCTTTCACAGAATTGTATCTCGTCTATAAAGAGATAGAACTCGTCTTTCTTGTTAATCTTACTTTTGATGAATTCATCTAAATTGATAGGGTTTGTAAGGTTCGAGTTCTCACTACTTGATAAATCAATGGCGATAATTCTTTCATCTAAGAGACCTGTTGAGAGAAGATAATCCTTAAATAAGGTTTTTAGAAGATATGATTTACCACATCTTCTTATTCCTGTGATGACTTTGACCATTCCGTTATGCATACTTCTTATAAGCTTGTTTAAATAAAAATCTCTTTTGATTTCCATAATTGACACACTCCTTAATACACATAAATTGTAACATAAAACACACAAAAAGGCAATTTTAAAGAATTACTAATTGCAAAAAATGTGTAAAAGCACACAATTTGTAATATTAAGCAAATTATTTCCTCACTTTATCAATAATTAAAAAACTGCAAGAAGAAAATGTAAGCGTAAGTGGCAACGGTAACATATTTTTATAAAATGAGAGTATAAAAAACTAATTTTCCACTACTCGAATGGCTATCTCAAAAATGGTAAAATAAGAGTGGAAGCAGAAAGGTTGGCTTCGATCAAAAATGACTTAATCAACCTCTAGGAGTAGTGGAAACGATCTCCACTCAGTAGTGGAAAATAATTCCCTACTACATTCTCCACACACCATTTAATCCCAACGATTCCCTTCTAGTCCTCACTTAAGAGGCGAAAAGCCTGTAACTAAGAAAAAAATAGGGGATACGGGTGCCAAGCTTAGATGGAATCGCACCTTGGAATGAAGGACTCAAAAACTATTCTATCAGGAGACAAAAAAGACTTCGAGAGTGATGATTCCCGTTTGGCAAAAGGCTCAAAGCATGCAAAATCACAGGCTCTTCAGATCAATTCATCCAGAGGTTATTAAGGGTATTCGCGTTACTCGTTACGTTCTTCCACGCCATCGGATGCACAGAGTGTCAATTGAGTCCGCTATGACCCGACAAGCAATGTCTAGGACGATATCACTGTCACAAAGGTCACATCCAACGTAAGAACTATCCTCGCCATCCATCTTTAAGAATTCTTATAAAGGAGAAAGATTGGTTCATTCATTAAACCGATATCGTTCTCCTTTTTTCAGTTTCTAAATTCAAAAAAGATTAAAAAATATAGGTCGGAACTTGCACATGGGTGGTAAATATACGTTGACGATGGACACACAAATCGCCATATGAAAAACAAAAATACCAACAGGCCTAGGACTCTGAGTTCCTTTTTTCGTAGCCTTTCTAGTAACGATGACAGATTGAC
>CAVKLJ010000037.1:0-6452 GCA_963657245.1 Lachnospiraceae bacterium | reverse complement strand
TAAGGAAAGAGCGAAAGTCCTGGAGAACTTCATCAAGGTTAAGATAGCGATAAGCAATTAAACGTTGTTAAAAGGCGGCCGTTTTGCGACCGCCTAATTCGCTTATTTATCACAAGTCAACGCAATTTACCAATGACGTTCCTTCAAGATCCGGGCCATAGAAATTATCGAAGCCTTTTTTGATCTCATCTACTTCTTTTAAAGCCTCATAGCCTCTATAAATCGAGACGCATTCGCAGAAATCATCCTTCGTTAAAGAAAGCTGATAGCCTTCCTCGAGTGTGAAGATGATGCACTGCGTATCGAGGAACTGGTATGTCTCCCCAAGTTCCTTGCTTGTTGCGGTTTGCTCCGTGTTGATGAGGGTTATTTTTGATATCTTTTGCTTTATCTCTTCGGAAACGAATTCAACGGTCTCCAAACTTGATTTCATTTCGCCTTCATGCTCTTCAAATTCGATAGAGCTCATGTCTTCCCTGGATTTGAAATAATCCATTGGTTTCTGGTAGTCCTTGAAGACATAGGACTTGCCGTCTATGACGAGGTAGACGATGCCGTAGGAGGTAGAGGTGAACTTGAATCGTTCATGCACGATGGCTTCGAGCGTCTTTCCTTTTAATGATCTCAATAAGTCGATTGCCTTGCTGCTTAGTTGATTGTTTGTTACTTTCATATTTACTTTCCTTTCTTTTCAAAATGAATTTTGTGGAATGCAATACAGCAATTATCGTTAGAGTAGTTTATGCTAATTTCGACCGCTGGACTCCCTGGTGTTGATACAGCCTCTCCATATGTAATCCAAGTTCCGTCTCTAAACTTTGTTACATATCTTTTATCACTAATACTTTTTTCAATTCCACCATGTGCTATTCTATTTTAGAAGGGTTTAGCCGCCACAATTAGGTTGTTTTGTATGATTTGTCTTTTGCCTATGGATAGCGATTTGCCTTGTTCACTAAAATAGTCGTTTGTATTTTGGACATGGTTTTCGTTTAGAAATAATTGGCTTTATAAGCAAAACGTCATATAAGCCGGGATGCATATAATTCCATCATCTCTGATTGAAAAATTTTTGGGATGAATAATATACGCCTTGTCGATCCTATCTTTGTATTTTTCAATGAATCTGTTAAGCGATTCTGCTTTGTATGATTTTGCAGATTTTACTTCAATCGGTATAAGTTTTTGAGAAACTTTATTGCCCGAGGATAAAAGAAAATCAATTTCGATGTCATTCCTATGTTTCTCCTCGCTATATCTGGTGTAAAAATATAGTTTGTGCCCATTACTCACTAGCATTTGAGCTACAACATTCTCAAAAAACATCCCTTTGTTAATACTCAGTTTATCGTTAATTAATTCGTTATAAAAATTAACTTTGTCTTCATTGTTTTCATCAAATGTATGGGTCAGCAAAAGACCTGTATCTCCCATGTAGCACTTAATAAAACTTCTTTTTTCGTTTAACGATAATCCTACATTTGGGTCGGTGCATAAAAAACACTCATTACAAATCATAGAATCAGATAACCAAAAAAACGTTTCTTCATAATTAATCGCCGAACTTTCATTGGAAATAGAATTTATTTTCACTCTTTTTTCGTGCTGAGACAGGAAAGATGGTATTTGATCAAAAATAGATAAGACCTTAGCTCGATAGGCTTTGTCAATTTTATGTATATCATCTCGATAAGTTTTTAAAATATCTCTCTTTTCGTTTTCACATCTATTGAACTGTTTTTTGGAAGAAATGAATTCATCAACGACCTTGGGCATTCCTCCAACGAGAATGTATTGTTTAAACAAAAACATAGCCTTTTTGTGGATAGAATCATATAAAGGAATTCTCTTTTCGAAGCAATCTTTAATATAGTTAATGGTTGAACCCTCGCCAAGAGCCCATGCAAATTCTTCAAAATCCATCGGATACATTGTTATGCTTTGTTCTTCTGATGGAATGAGGATATCCTTAACGTTTTCTCTTATCGATATTAACGACCCCGTTTCTATATAATCATATCTTCCGTCTTTTACGAGGTGTTTGATTGCTTCACGAGCTCTAGGGAATTTTTGAACCTCGTCAAAAATGATAACTGATTCTCTTGGATACAAAGTTGTGTTACATTCGAGTGACAAAATCATGAATAATGAATCTAGATCATTCAACAAAGTGTTAAACGTCTCTTTCACTGAGTTTGCGGCCTTTGAAAAATCTATCAATATATAACTTTTATAGTTTTGCTTTGCAAAATTCTCTACAATCGTAGATTTACCAATTCTCCGTGCCCCTTCAATTAACAGCGCTTTAGATCCAGACGTCTCGTTTTTCCATTTTAGCAATTTATCATATATTTTTCTTTTAAACATTATTTTCACCTTTGTATACGCAATCATATTATATGTGAAAAAACAAAAAAAACGCAATCATGTTTTATAAGAAAAATCAAAAAAGCGCAATCACTGAATATTTATTTCTATTTGTGATTAAGAAAACTAATTTTCCTTTTGTTTCTTTAAAGATTAGTGCTTAATAAAGTGTTCTTTTACCCATTTCACATGCAAATGCAGCAACGATAGACACACTCGTATATACCACACACATTGGGAATCATGTGGAGACTATTGTGTTGCAACAACGAAAAACGGGGCAAAATTAATCAAAATGCTTGATTTTGACCAATTCTATAGGCATATCGTGTTCGAAAAAGACGAAAACGGGTACCTAGAGAAGAGGGTGGAGCAGAACATCCCAGTGAGCGTATTTTACTACCTGGGTTGAGGAGACATATCATTCTAAAGAAAAGTTTAGCCATTTAGAGAGTGAAAACAGTAAAGATACAGTCCGATTCATCACTCTGATGGCTTTTTTTGAGAATCATTAAGAAATTTTCCTTATTGTGGTAAAATTCTCAATGGGAATTAGAATTAAGGAGTATATCATGATTGAACGTGAAAAATATATCGCCTCAATCAGATGCTTCTGTAATAGCGACCTCATTGAAATTATTACTGGCGTCAGAAGATGCGATAAGTCCCAAATGTTGAAACAGATTAAATTTGAATATGTATGAAGGCCATTTTTTATTTTTTTGCATAACCTTTTTCATATTTGCTTTCAATATAAAATACTTTATGGTATAATACCTATATAGGTATTAAATATGAGAACAAGAAACGCATATCCGGATTGGGTCGAAAAATACAGGGGCGAAGGCAAGGAGATCAAGGTCGCGGATGGAAGATACTATCTGACATCATACGAATATAGAATCGTTGATGGGAAGAGAAAAAAGGTTTCCACCGGAAACCTGGGAACGATAAAGCCTGAAGGCCTGATTCCGTCCTGCAAGAAGGGACAGACAATCAGAAAGCAGGTCAGTTCCCCGCTCGAGTATGGCGCATCCTATCTTTTGGAATCGATTGGAAAGGACATCCTGTCCAATCTGAACAAAACATTCAACGAGCAGCTTTCCAGCCAGATTTTCGAGATGGCCAAAATAGGACTTGTTTCCCCATCGCCATTCAAGAGAATGGAAATGATCCATTCCAATTCATATGGAAGCCTTCTCAGACCGAACCTCCCTCTTTCGCCATCGACGATAACCTCTGTCCTGAAGGAAATCGGAATGAATAGAGCGGCACAGCTCAATTTCATGAGGAACTATTACGATGGAACCGAATACATCATCTTCGACGGGACAAGGCTCGTTTCCCATTCCCTGGGAGAAAAGTCATACAATCACTGCAGCATCGACGATCCGCAGATGAATCTGCAGTACTGTTTTTCTTTGAAGCCCGAGAAAAAGCCGATCTATTTCAGGGGGTTCACAGGAAATAAGACGGATATCTCCGTTCTCAACACATGCGTCAGCGAAAGCGGACTGAAAAATCTCGTTTTCATCAGTGATAAAGGATATTATTCGAGAAACAATGCCGAATTGCTTACGGCAAGTTGCATATCGTTCATCATGCCGATCAAAAGGAATGATGAAAGAATAGATTATTCTTCATTGGATGTGTCGAGGATGGCGGGATTCGATGGATTCTTCAATTACCACTCCAGGCCTATTTTCTATAAGACAATCCAAAATTTAGCTATCGCATATGGGCCATATCGGAACGATGACGAGAAAAAGAGGATGGTCACAAAGGAAAGGGTTGTCCTTTATTTCGATCAGAAGATGAGGAACAAGGAAATCATGGATGCCACGTCCGGAAAGGAGGGAGACATCGAATCATTAAAGGATAAGAAATTCAGTTCGATGGGAACGATTGCCTTGGCAACCACGATCATCGAAAACAAATCATCGAAGGAACTCTATGAAATCTACAAGGAAAGAGAACTGATAGAAGATGCGAACGATGCCTATAAGCATGTCATGCAGAAGAATGCCTCTTATCTTCAGGACATCAGCTCATACAATGGATGGCTGTTCATAAACCATATCACTCTTCTTCTATATTATCGGATTTACAACAAGATAAAGGAGAAGGGACTGACATCGAAATATTCAGTCGCGGATGTCATCGAAAACGCGAAAAGAATCACAATACAGAAGATTGCCGGGGAAGATATCGTTGAGATAGGAACCAAAACCAGCTATAAGGAAATGCGGGGGATTTTTGGTGATTCAATACCTACGTGCAAAAAGTTTAGGATTAATAATTTATATTCATGACATCCTTAACAACACGTCCACGTTTTAGAGGATTTTTTTGTTGCTTACCTGATTTTTTTCCTCTTGTTTTCAACAATCTCAATTATTTTTTGATACAATAAGGATAAGACATTGAGTGGAGGCAGCTATGGAAATCAAAAGAGATCTGTATTTGGATAAATTAATCAGACATAAGCATAATGGAATGATAAAGGTAATCACCGGAATCAGAAGATGTGGCAAATCTTATCTTTTATTCGAACTCTTCCATAACCATTTGCTCTCAACTGGCGTCAAAGAAGATCATATAATCAAAATCGCCCTTGACGACAGAGTCAACAAAAAATTCAGAGACCCTGATTATCTATGTGAATATGTACATAGTTCTATAAAGGATAGTGATATGTATTACATCCTCTTGGATGAAGTGCAAATGCTTCAAGAATTTGAAGATGTTCTAAACAGCTTTTTGCATATCAAAAATGCAGATACTTATGTCACTGGCAGCAATGCCAAATTCTTATCGAAAGACATCATCACTGAATTTCGAGGACGTGGCGATCAAATTCATATTGCACCATTGTCCTTCAGCGAATTTATGAGTCGGTATGAAGGCTCTATCGATGATGGATGGAAAGAGTACGTCAACTTCGGGGGCCTTCCAAAATTGTTCGATTTTCAGATAGTCGAAGACAAGATCAATTATCTGAAAAACATTTTCACGGAAACCTATCTTAAGGACATAAAAGAAAGGAATAGCATCAAAAACGATGCTGAACTCGAAGAGCTGCTTGATATTTTATCATCATCTATAGGATCTTTGACAAACCCCAAAAAACTATCCGACACTTTCAAAAGCGTAAAACAAATTGCCATAAAATCAGAAACGATTAAAAACTATACCGATTATTTCATTGACTCCTTTTTGATTGAACGAGCAATTCGATATGACATAAAAGGAAAGAAATACATTAACACACCATCGAAGTATTATTTCACCGATATCGGACTAAGGAATGCAAGGCTATGCTTCAGGCAATCAGAAGAAACTCACGAAATAGAAAACATCGTTTACAATGAATTGAGGATACGAGGATTTAATGTTGATATTGGCGTCGTGGAATTCTATCAAAGCAAGAACGGGAAAAGCATTTTAAATTCTGCCGAAGTTGATTTCGTGTGCAATCTAGCTGATAGAAGATATTATATTCAGGTTGCATATTCCATTCCAACGACAGAAAAATACGATCAAGAGAAAAATTCACTCGTCCGAATCAATGACTCATTCAAGAAAATCATCATCGTAAAAGATCTCTCTCGTTCTCACTATACTGAAGATGGCATATACATGCTAAGCCTGTTTGACTTCCTTTTGAATAAAAACAGTTTAGACATATAAGAAGAAAGCATTCAAATTCTCGTTTTGTTGCTCCAATATATCTTTTCAAATCCAATAAACAAGTTATCCGCTGTCGATTATGCACTTGCATCATTATAGCTCGTCATTATCAAAGGATTCGAAGCCAAACACAAGTCATATTCTGCTCTATAATAGACACAAATGGATGTGACACGCAGAATAAGAAATGTTGGATGAATCACTATTTTCAATGCTAAATTCCGATGTTTTTATAATGCATTTAGAAATCGCCAAGAAAGGCAGGATACAAATGTCAGATGAGAAATCCCAGTGATTCTTACACAGTTTGTTTCGAATTCTGCGTTGCAATAATGTTTTATCGTGATATTTATCATTTTATGAGCGAAAGCGCTTGTTTTTTTTTTTTTTTTTTT
>CAVKLJ010000036.1:0-6740 GCA_963657245.1 Lachnospiraceae bacterium | reverse complement strand
GGCTGTAGGTTATCGAGAAAACCGTTGCCTCCCAGATCGCATCAAGAGTCAGGTCATGCATGGAGCTGGCGTTAATCGAGGTGACGTATTCCCCTTCAAGTTTCCAGCCAATGAAGGTGTACCCCGCTCTTTTTGGCTCATAAAGCTGAACCTCCCCGTCATCGGTCGTGATAAAGGATTTGTTTCTTGAGTCATTGACGCCGCCGTTGAGGTTGTATTCTATCTCGAAATGGTCCCAAATGGCGCCCAGAGCATAATCGTCCTTGGGCATGGAGAACGAATATATGGCGTTCGGTGTGAGGAATTTGCCATAAACGTCCACCCATCCTAGGAAACGCACCTCGGTCGTCGTGCATGCGCAAAGGGTGACCGTCTCGGTTCTCTCGACCTGGAACGCTCGGCCATCGGAGAAATACGAGTATTGGCTTTCCGGGTAGTTCCCGATCTTAATGCCGACGTTCCCGTATTTCCCTGAGCCAGTCAGGCCGACGTAGAGCGAATGGCTCTCATGCTGGAACCTCGCCTCGATCACGATGTCTACGGTCCACATCATGAATTTGTACGTCTTGCATGTGGAAAGGAGGAGGCCGTCGTAATACCAGCCAACGAATTTATAACCCTCTTTCACGGCTACGCTGAGGTCGACATAGCTGTTGTAGGCGTATTCGCCCGCTCCAGAGATCGTCTCGACGGCCTCTTCGAGATTTGCGCTCAAGAACAACTTCGCGGTCTCGGCGAAAAGGGCGACGAAAACCATCGTCTTCTCCATCTTCGGCGTGGAATATATCTTCCCGGTCTCATCGAAGATCTTCACTCCGTTGTATGACCAGCCGCGGAAGTTGTATCCGCTCTTCTCGACGTCGAAAAAGAAGGCGTCTTTGCTGAACGTTTCGACGGTTCTCGTGCCCATGTATGACGGGGATGTCCCGCCATTGAGGTCGAACACGATCATGTATTTGTTCTTCTCGTTGGTGTATGTCGCCGTGTACGTTTGGTTGGACGTGGCCACAGTAACGTCCGGCGACCACCCTTTGAACGTGTATGTGTAATCGTCGTCCGCCGGGCGCGTCGGGGTCTTTCCGTCATATGACGGGACCATGCCTTCTTTGACGCCCTCATCTGTCTCAAGGACCGAACCGTCATAGTTGACCCACGTTATGGTGTACGTCTTCCCCAAAGGCTTTATCACGTTGTCCTTGTAGGAATATCCGCATACGCATTCGTGCAACGTGTATCCGGACGTCTCAACTGTAGGCTCAACGATCGTTTCCTTGAGCTCGTGGGGGGCGACGTCTTTCCTGAGGTACTCATAATCCGCGTCCGTGCACACGTGCCAATGCGACGTTCCGTCATACACCCAGTCGGATGAGTATTTGTGGGTGAGTTTGCTTGTATAAGAGTCTTTGTACGAATGGCCGCATACCGTGCACGTGTATGTCGTATAGCCCACCGAATCATACGTCGGGGCGGTGACTGAGGTCGAGAAAGAGTGCTTGGCCTCATCGGCCTTCAGGTCCTCGTATCCCTTGTCCACGCAAGAGTGCCAATGGCTTTCGTCGTCACTGGACCACGTTTTCGAATACGTGTGCTCTTCTTGTTCCGTTTTTCCGTCGACATAGGAATATCCGCATGTGACGCATGTGTGAGTGGAATATCCGCCAGCCGAAAACGTCGGGTCAACCGTCTCGACCTTGAACTCATGTTTCTCTTTGTCGCTGACCTCATCGTGGCCGCATGTGGACGCATGCCAATGATACGTTTCGTCATTCGACCAAGAGCCACTATACGTATGCTCGTGGGTCGAAGAGGAACTTGAGGACTCGCTAGATGAGGATGTGCTCGAGGAGGAAGAGCTGCTCGAGGAAGAACTCGATGAACTGCTGCTCGAGGATGAGCTTGAGCTGCTTGAAGAAGATGAAGATGACGCCGAGCTGGAAGAAGGCCTTCCCCCACTGCCAGCCTTATCCCCTCCGCAAGAAGCTAGAGTAAATATCAGCATCAGCGCCAAATCGAATAGACAGTTCTTTTTCATATCAATATTTCCCTTCCGTTTTTAAGATTATTTTATGGGCATCCAATAAGGTACGCTCCACGCCGGGATAGACCGTTGAATCGTTTATCCTTAGCATATCCAGCTCTTTCAAAATGTCGTTTTTCTTTTGGCTCGGTATGTTTATTTTCAGCACAATCTTTTCTTCTAGTTCTTTCTTAGAGGCTTCCGCGTCCAAGCCGAACAAGGCAAACATGCCATCCTGCGCCTTCATCCTCTCATTGTCTTTGTTTGCCGCCACGAAATGCATCTTCAGGAGATCCTCGGCCAATATCTCGTATTCGAAGGTCGGGTATTCGCTCCTTATCTCATGGTACAGGCGATGGATCGCGTCTTTCTCTTTCCCCCGAGATTTGTTGTCTAAGATCGCTCTAGGATTGCTCTTGCAATATTGGTATATCGCTTCTCTGTCTTCGTCTTTTATGAATGACAGGCAGCATTTTGCCAGAATCGTGTCGCTGCCGTGATGCTTGATGTTCTCGTTCCTCTCGTTTAGGACGATCACCTGGCCGTCTTTGCCTTTGTCCGATGGGTCTGAGCAGGCAAAATACAGCGAGATGAGGGGGCTTCTTGAAAAATCCAGCAATCTCGTGTTTGCGCCAAAATGCCTCATTTTCACCAAAGTCGAGAGGTGATGATGCCTGTCGAATTCTTCAGGATATTCCAGCTCGGCTCTATGGCATTCATCATCTTCGCACATGCCTTTGGCTTTTTGCCTCAACAATGTCGGGAGCAGCACATACGTTTTATCGGAATGGCCTCTATACATGAAGGCAGTCCTTTCGCCGTACCTGCCATCATTCCAAAGCTTGCCTAATTGATTTAAATATTCAGATACATTGTTTATGGTTACCATATGTTAGTCGATCGCCCCTATTGAAGTGATGTTTATATTGTTCTCTAATCTCTCTGAGGGAATTGATATTTCTTTTTTGGCGCCATTTATTTCGATGGATGCTGCATTTATTTCTAGCGAAAATTCACAATGACGATTTATGAAATATGGGAGACAACTTATGAATTCTTTGTTTTCCGATTTTAATTGCAGTTCTTTGTCGACGGCGATGAAAATGTGGTTTCGTATATGGTTTACTTGTTTGCTGCCGCCATTTTTGCTTACTTTTATCTCCAAATTATTCATCTCTATTAAGTTCTTGTCGCCCTCAAAGTCTTTTAAATCACCATCGATTCGAATGAACAAAGTCCCATCGTTTTTTACTTCGGCGATTGTTAAATATCCCCTTATTTTTCCGTTTAAGCCCATCAGAAATAATCCTTTCTCAAGGTCTTTCGTTAAAAAAGGCCTTGGTACAAACCAAGACCTTTATTATTAGGCGTAATTTTATTACCCCCCCCGTCATTTTTTAAATTGATGGCAGAGGAAGCAAGGTTTTATGAGATTATTTTAAAACGTTAATAAGATGTGTCAATTAACTTTTGGTCAATTTCATTAGATGACCTGTATTTTTATTTGTTCGGAAAAAAGTAAGTCTGTACTTAAGGCATCCATCTCGAACAACATAAGCCTAAACAGAAAACACAGACTTAGTTATCGTATCAAGGATGATCAATCATCATTCTCTTTATGTTCAATTATATTGTTTCCATGAAGTTCATCGAACTTAGCTCTCATTGTTGGATTGTTCTTTGTTAGTTTCTTTATGGAAAGATCTTGTGCTTTATCATTGGCGAGACGCAGGTTTCTTTGTACCCCAAGAAGATCGTCTTTCATCTTATTGAGGTTATTGATGGCTTTGTCAATATCTTCAATGGTCTTGGTGAATTTCTCTGAGGCAATACGGTAGTTATTGCCAAATTTCTCTTTGAATTCATTCATGCTTGATTCAAAGTTGGTGATATCGATATTTTGTCTCTTATACATCTCAAGTTGTTGACGGTCCTCGACTGTTTTTAAAGCCGCGTTCCTTAATAAGGTGATGATCGGAACAAAGAATTGAGGCCTAATGACGTACATCTTAGGATAGGCATAGGAAACGTCCACTATACCAGCGTTATATAGTTCTGAATCAGGTTCAAGAAGAGAAACAAGTATGGCATATTCGCAGCCCTTCTCTTTTCTATCCTTATCTAATTCCTTAAAGAAGTCTTCGTTCTTATGCTTTGTTGAGGTTGTGTCCCCTTCATTTTTCATCTCAAACATGATGGAGATGAACTCTAATCCTTCATCGTCAAAATCACGGAAAATGAAATCTCCTTTAGAGCCAGAGGAAGAAACCTCATTGTCTTTGTCAAAATACGCTTTAGGAAAAGCACCCATCCTGATTTGTTGGAAAGAGTTATAGCAATGTTGCTCAAGGGTCTCGCCAATCATCTTCGTGGACATCTTGCTCTTTAAATCTTTATAGTAGGCAATCTCATCGTCTTTGGATTTGATCTTCTCTTCATATTGTTTACGGAGAGTTTCTTCTTTTAAGGAGGCCTCGTTATCTTTTGATTTGATGTTGTTCTTTAAGATGATGATTTCGTTTTCTCTCTTAGTTATCTCTTCTTTTGCCTCACTCCTTGCTTGCATGAGGGCAAGTTGTTTCTCGTTCTCAAAATTAGAGATTTGGCCATTGAGTTTGTTAATTTGGCTATCATATGTAGACTTAACCTCAAGCTCTTTGTTTTTTAAATTGGAGACGTTTTGATCTTTTAAGGATTTGATTTGCTCTTTCAAACCGGCAATCTCAGTATTCTTGGAAGATAGTTGATTAACTAGATCAATTTGATTCTTTGATTGGGCCTCTAGGAGTTTGTTTTCGAGTTCTTTTATTCTATTCTCGTATTTATTCTTTGCTTCAGTCTCAGCAAGTTTGACTTTATCACTATATTGATCTTGGGCACGTTTCTCCGCTTCTTCTAATTCTTTATGATATTCTTCATTTTTAACTTGGTTGAGGATTAGGGCGTAGTCTGAATCTTTGACCGGAAAGCTTTGTTTGCAATGAGGACACGTGATTTCTTTCATACTTACTTAACTCCTTTGTTGTTATGCATATATCTATTAGGTATCGCTAAGAAAAATATAAACCATTTTCTAGGCGAATCAATGGATAAAATGAAAAGAGATGATTAAATTAAAAATAGCTGTGAACAACAATTATTCTGTCTTTAGCAAATCGAGCAAAGAATACTCATCTTTGCCGATTTTTGAGACTTGATGATAGCTATTTATCGCCTCGATAAGAACTGTTGGATTTGAGAAATATTCTTTGACAAAATCATAGTTTTTCACCTTAGGCATCTTTAGGTTTTCTTTGCAGAAAGCACTCGGTTTCTTTCCGGACTTTTTGTATTCCTTATATTTCCCTTCGGTAAGAATGATAAGCATCTCGATTTCTGGAGCGGTTATAACGTTTATGATGTCTACCTTACTAACATAGGCCTTGCTTATTTTGAAATTCTCGTTCCTTGAATCAAGTATCCTAAGAATAGAAATCTTCTCATTAAATCCCTTTCTCAAATAACGTTCTTCAAACTTCTTTCCGTCTCGAGAACGGATAACTTCCTCTTCGATTAAATCGTCTCTTTTGAAAGACAATAGGTCGTTATCAAGAAGGACATCGATGATGGCATTTTCCGCCGATCATTCACATATAATTGCTATATACTTCGATAACTTCATCCTATTCCCCTATCGAAGACATAATGTATTTCTTCAATTTCATGTAGCTTTCATAAGAAGGAGTCGTTCCTTCTAAAAGCCCGCTTTCGTAAGCATCGCTTTTCTTGATGTCGTTACGTTTTAATAGATTTGCTAAATTATCAACAACTATCCCGTTTTCGTTTTTCGTGACGAAAAGGCAATCATTTCTTTCATATTCGTCTAGCAGTTCAGGATAATGAGTCGAATAAATCAGAGTTCCACCTCTCTTATTGAGCTTACCATCCATAAAAAGCCTTACTAAGGTTGCAACGATTTCTTTGTTAAAATGGTTTTCGATTTCATCAACAATGAGATATCCACCGTTCTTCAAGATTTCATTGGCCAAGGAAAAAGCAATCATTCCTTTTATCGTTCCGGAAGAAAGATAATTCTTTAGTTCATTCAAATCGTTCAAAATGATCTCTTTCTTCCCTTTGAATTTTAGATGGACTGAAGTGTTCATTCCTTTCTCGTCAAAATGAAGTTTTTCGATCGTTGGATCAAGAAACGTTATCATCTCTAAAGGAATGTCTTTCTTTGAAGATAGCGTGTTATCGTTGGTGAATTTAAGCATGTCTCTAGCGTAAACACGTTCTTTGCTTTTCTTATTTTGAGAAATTATAATGCTTACGTCATCTGGCAAGAATTCTTCATGCTCATTTCTAACAAGAAATGGATCGAGACTGCTAAAATCTAAGAGACTTTTTCTTGTTTTTACTTCATCACTCTTCTTTGAATAAAGACTTTCATTTGCAAAAGCGTAGAAAACCTCGCCAAACCCATTCTTATTTGAGACTATATTTGATTTTAGGAGACATATTTCATGCGTTTCTTCTAAATAGAAATAAATATTGAGTTCAACGTTATTTGCCTCTCTGAGTATGTCTCGCATTTCAATGTGATTTATTGGCTCATTATTGATAAGGTCGAGACAGAAAAGAATTACTTTTAATATGGACGTCTTCCCTGAAGCGTTTATACCGATAAAACCGTTTGTCGTATTCAAATAGACGTTTGAGAAAAGAGGATATAAAGTTTTCT
>CAVKLJ010000035.1:0-6902 GCA_963657245.1 Lachnospiraceae bacterium | reverse complement strand
CTTTAGCACTTGATATAGCCTTGGACTCTGCTGTTTTGCTTAAAAACGACGGTGTTTTACCTTTAAAGAAAGAAAAAGAATATTTAATCGTTGGTGAATTATTTGAAAAGATGCGTTATCAGGGAGCAGGCTCCTCAATGATTAACTCATATAAGTTAGTCACGCCAAAGAATGCTTTCGATAGTTCTCACATAAAGTACACATATCTAAAAGGCTATAAAGAAAATAAAACCGAAGCGGATGATTCTTTATTAAAAGAAGTAAATGATAATATCGATAGATTCGATACTGTCTTAGTCTTCATCGGTCTAACTGATTATGTCGAATCGGAAGGCGCAGACCGTGAAAACTATTTTTTGCCAAACAACCAGATTGCTTTAGTTGAATCATTACTGAAGAAAGGTAAAAATATAATCTTAATACTCTTTGGAGGTTCACCATATAAAATCCCGGGATCAAATGAATCCAATGCCATCCTAAACATGTATCTGCCCGGTGAATTAGGCGGTGAAGCATGCAAACGTCTGCTTTTTGGAGAAAGCAACCCTTCCGGCAAACTTGCAGAAAGTTGGCCGTTAGATTATAAAGATGTCTATAGAGGGGAAGAATTCTCTAAGAGCAAAGCAGAAACCTATCGTGAAGGAATCTATGTCGGTTACCGTTACTATCAAAAAGCAGATAAGAAAGTTTTATTCCCATTCGGATACGGACTATCTTATACAGAATTCGAATATAGTAACTTAATTATCACAGATAATGGAGATTATATCGATGTCAAAGTTGATGTTAAAAACATCGGTGATAGATACGGAGCCGAAATAATTGAATTATATGTTAAAGGTCCTAAAGGAGTTGTTAGACCAGTAAAAGAACTCAAAGGCTTTAACAAAGTTTATCTAGAACCGAATGAAACTAAAGAAGCGAAAATATCACTGAAAAAGGAAGATTTAGCTTATTTTAATATCAACAAAGATAGTTTCGTTCTGGATGATGGGAAATATACCTTTGAAGTTTCCTCAAGTTCCGAGAAAGTTGAATTAAGTGAAACTCTCTATATAAAAGGTGAAAAATCCGAAGACTCATATCCTGAAGATATCTTAAATTTAAATGAAATTGAATTTGAAAAACTTGTCGGTTATCAGATTCCAAAGATTAAATCAAAGCCGATCACCTTGGAAAGCCGCTTCAGCGATATGAAGAAAACCTTTTGGGGCAAAATTCTCTATAACGCCGTATTGGGAGTGGCAAAGAAGGATATGAAAAAAGCAAAGAAGATGCCTGAAGGTCCAGATAAGGACAACAAAATCAAAGGTGCAATGTTTTTAAAGCGAATCCTCGATTCAAACTCCATAATAACGATGAGCATGTCAGCCGGGACACAATTCACCTATAATTTAGCCTTACTGATGATGAATATGGCTAATGGTCACATCTTCAAAGGCTTGAAATTCCTTTTCAAGAAAATAGATGCCCCAGAAATTCAGAATACCAATAAGGAGATAAAACAATGAAAACGAAAATCATCGATTCTAAAATATTCGATAGCCGTATCCATTCAAAAAATGTCACGAATAAAGAGAAATGGTTCGGTTATTTGTTAGGCCCTTGCGGAGCTTTGTTATTAAACGCCGTTCTAGCTACTTACCTTAACGTTTTCTATACTGATGTTTTGAAATTAAGCGCAGTCTGGTCAGGAACTTTCTTAGCCATCTTTCCTTTGATTTCTAAGATCATAGATGCAGCCACAAATGTTATGATGGGATATATCATCGATAGAACCAAAACTCGTCAAGGAAAGGCTCGCCCTTGGATACTATTATCCAGCATTTTAGTCGCTATCACTGGTATTCTTTTGTTCATTGTTCCTAGCGGCAACACTACCATTCAGGTAGTCTGGGTTATCATCTCTTATAATCTTTTCTATTCATTTGCCTATACGATTTTCAACATGTCTCACAATTTGATGTGTCCGCTATCCACAAGAAACACAATTCAAAGAGGCAGCTTATCTGTCTTCAATCAGATTTCCTCCATCATGATGAGCGGTATACTTGTCGCCCTTATCTTTCCAATGTTAGTTATGCCAGCATTAGGCGTTGATCAAAACAAATGGATTTTGGTTATGTCCATTTTGTCAATCATCTCTTTGCCTTTGACTTTATTAGAATATTATTTTACCAAGGAAAGAGTCACGGAGGAGAATCATAAAGAGGATGGTAAAAAGATTCCTTTCCTGCTTCAATTAAGAATTGTTCTCACTGACAAATACATGATCATTATGTTCATCTATTTCTTGATTTACACATTAGGAAGCTCGTTGAAGAATTTAGGTTTGGTTTATTATTGCAACTATGTTCTAGGTACCTATAACGATGGTTCAACTCAGACTTTAGTATCCGTCATCGGTGGCATTCCGATGGGAATAGGCATTTTCGCCGTTTGGCCTTTAGCAAAGAGATTCGGAAAGCGCAATGTCACTGCTCTAGGATTCGTCCTTTATGCACTCGGCAGCGCAATCTGCTGGATGATGCCAACCAATTTAGCAATTGTCTTAGTTGGTCAGTTCATCAAAAACATCGGTGGTCTCCCGTGCGCCTATGTCTTTATGGCTCTGTTTGCCGATGGTTTAGATCATCTAGAATGGAAATCAGGAATCAGATGTGATGGTGTAGCTATGAGCGTATATAACATTATTGCTGTCGCAATCATCGGTGTCGCCACCTCAATATTCAACGCGATGTTATCAGCCTCCGGTTATGTAGCACCATCGATTGTCGATGGCCAAACTGTCGCTGCAGTCCAAAGCGATTTATGCAAGAATGTAATCACATTCTCATTTGTCGGTTTGGAAACAATCACAGGTGTAGTTCTTGCAATTCTCTTGTTGTTCCTCAACGTAGAGAAAACAATAAACCGCAAGCAAGCCAATATCAAAGAATATCAAAGGCAGCTTGCCGAAAACAAAGGAGTGGAATATATCGATCCCGAAGTCTTAGCTGCCAGAGAAGAAGAGAAGTATGTCTTAGAGAATGAAGAAGCTTTCAAAGAAACTCTAAAAGAAAAATGCATTAAAAAGCATTTGGATTACGAGATGGAGTTAGAAAAACACAACAAAGAAAAAGAAGCCAAAGCAACGAAAAAAGCAGCAAAAGAAGCCACTGAAGAAGCTAAAGCAAAACACAAGGCAGAAAAAGCCAACCAAAAGCGCGAAGCTAAGATTGCCAAAATGGGCGAAGATGAAAAAGAAAAGACGGCAAAGAAAGAAGAACATAAAAAAGAGAAATTCGAAAAAGCTTGGCAGAAAGAACTTGCTTATGGTGAAGCTTATCGCAAGAAAATCGCTCAGGAACTGGAGAAAGCAGTTAAATAACCATGAAAGCAACAAACATCAAGGTTGAATATTTAACTTCACCATTAGGTATCGATATACCATCACCACGTATCACTTGGAATTGTAGCGATGGTATCAAGCAAAGTGCAGTTCAAATCAACGCCTACAAGAACGGCAAACTCATATATGATTCTAAAAAAGTGAAAACCAATAAAATGGATTTCACTTTCCCTATTGCTTTTTCTTCTCGTGAAAGAATCGATTTTGATATTGTTCTGTGGAACGAAAAAGGAGAAGAGGGAGAAAAGAGTTCTTCATTCTTTGAGATGGGATTGCTAAAAGATGAAGATTGGAAATCAAAATGGATTACCGGAAATTATAACCCCCACAAAAGAAAAATATATCCGGTAGATTGTTTCCTGAAAGAATTCGAATCAAAAGATACCATCAAGGCAAGACTCTATATTTCCGCCTGCGGATTATATGAAGCTAAAATCAACGATAGAAGGGTCGGCGATTTTATCTTTGCCCCAGGTTTTACTGACAATCGTAAAAGAATTCAATATCAAAGTTATGATGTCACTTCTTTGATAAAAAATGGCGAAAATACGATTGAGGTTCTATTGGCCGATGGCTATTATCGCGGTGGCAGTGGAGCCAAAGGAAGAAGAAATACATACGGCAAAGAAACAAAATTCATCGCTCAATTAGAACTTATCTATAAAGGCGGGTCAGAGAACAGAATAATTACAGATTCATCTTGGAAATGGTCAAATGATGGCCCGATTCTTTTCGCCGATTTGAAAGATGGTGAAAAGATAGATGCGAATAAGGCAGTAAGTTATTCTTCTTTTGCTAAGGTTACATCCTACAAGGCTAATCTTACCGCTTCCAATAACGTATTTGTCAAAGAGCATGAAACATTTAAGCCTATCCATATATTCAAATCCAAAACCGGCAAAACTATCATTGATTTTGGGCAAAATATCTCTGGTTATATTTCCTTTTCTGTCAATGCCAAAAAGCATAACAGTTTGCATATCCGACTAGGTGAAATCTTAGACGAAAACAATAATGTCACATTAAGAAATGTCCAATGCACCTATAAAGGAAAGAAAACACCATTACAAGAAATTCATTATATCTGCAAAGATGGTGATAACACCTATAAGGCAAAATTCTTCTATGGCGGTTTCCGCTATGCGGAAATTGATGCGGATTTTGACTTTGAACCGAAAACATTTTCTGCTGTCGCCATCTATAGTGATTTTGAGATGACTTCAAGTTTTGAATGTTCATCATCGTTGTTAACCAAGTTCTACAAAAACACAATTTGGTCGCTGAAAAGCAACAGCGATGATGTCCCTACCGATTGTCCTACAAGAGAAAGAATGGGTTGGACAGGCGACTCAGAAATCTTCTTTAATACTGCAAGTTATCTATCTGATTACGCCTCATTCTCAAGAAAACACGTTAAAGACATATTTGATAGGCAATGGAAAAGTGGTCGATTACCTCAGATAGCGCCTTTTGCCAATGAAGATTGGTTCATGTGGACGATGAACGGCTCTGTCGGTTGGGCCTGTGCAGGCGTTTATATTCCTCTATATATTTACAAACGTTATGGAGATAAAAGAATTCTAGAAGAGAATTTCCAAGGGATAATCAAATACGCTGAATTCATGATCAAAAGAGCAGGCAAATGGGGTGGCATCTACGCCAAACATGTCAAAATATCTCAGAAAAACAGAAAATATTTTGTCAATGCCGGACAATCCTATGGCGAATGGGCTGAGCCTAATGATGTCTGTGCTTTCAAATGGACGGATTTTGCCGGACCGCATCCAGAAGAATCTACGGCTTATACATATTTCACTCTAAAAAGGGTCTTAGAGATTTACGATATTTTAAACAAATCCCATGATAAGACCTATTTAAAAATCAAAGAATACAGCGATGGTGCCAAAATAGCATATCAAGAGTTTGTCACTACCAAAGGCAATACTTTAGATACCGATCGCCAAGCAAAGCTCGTAAGGCCTTTATATATGAGCTTACTTACTGAAGAACAGGAAAAGTATGCAAAAGAACGACTTATCAAAGCTTTGGATAATTATTCTTGGAGATTGGGTACAGGCTTCTTGAGCACTCCTTTGATTTTGGATGTTCTAGAAGATATTGACTTGGATTATGCTTATCGACTTCTTTTAAACGAAGAAATGCCAGGCTGGCTTTATATGCCAAAAGTAGGAGCAACCACTATTTGGGAAGCATGGGAGGGCGATAGCACTCCATCCAAAGGGATTGCATCTTTAAATCATTATTCTAAAGGTGCTGTGATTGAATGGGTCTTTAGAGAAATGCTTGGTATTCACATTGATGATTCCACCCTTGTCATCGCTCCTAAAGTGAACAAACGCCTTAGCTACGCTAAAGGAAGCTATCTATCTCGATTTGGAGAAATCAAAAGTGAATGGCAGATTGAAAACAACGTAATCACTTACAGGATAAGCATTCCTGTTAATGTTGAAGCAAAATTCATTTTTGGCGATAAAGAAGAAATCCTTGGCCCTGGACAATATGAATTTAAAGAAGAACTTCAGAAGGATAAGCCATGAAAGTAATCGCAATTGATATCGGAGCAAGTTCCGGAAGAGTGATGGTGGTTTCCTATAATGATTCTAAAATCACTTATGACGAAATACATCGTTTCCCCAATAAGACATATCTGTCAAATGATGTTTTGCATTGGAATTTCACTCTCTTGATGAGAAACATCAAAAGTGGATTAGAAAAAGCCTTAGAAAAGTATGATGACATCATAAGTATCGGAATCGATACTTTCGGAGTCGATTATGGAGTTGTGGATAAGAACGGATATCTAATTGGTGATCCTTATTGCTATAGAGATAAAACAAGTTACCTTAAGCAAAGAGAAGTGCTAAGTCTAATTCCATTTACAGAACTGTATAAGAAGGTAGGAATACAAAACTTGCATTTCAATACCATCTATCAGTTGTTTAATGATGACAGATTGAAAGAAGGCTCCACCGTTTTGCTTATCCCAGACTTGATTGCCTATTATCTTACCGGTGAAATGAGAATGGAGTTGACAAATGCCTCTACCACCTCGCTTTACAATTATGAGAAGAAAGAGATTGATGTAGATATCCTAAACAGATTAGGAATACCAAAGTCAGTTTTTCCAAAAATGATCTGTTCAAAAGAAAAATACGGTTCCTTAAGAAAAGAATATTATCCATTGAACTATAAAGGGTACGAAATAGAGGTTATTGCAACCTGTTCTCATGATACCGCCTCTTCAGTCCTAGGAATGAATGGCTTTGGTAATTTCGCTTATCTTTCCAGCGGAACATGGTCGCTGATTGGACGTGAGCTTAGTGAACCTATCTTAACCAAAGAAAGCGAAGAAGCAAACTTCACCAATGAAATCGGCATCGATTTCTCTATCCGTTATCTAAAAAACACGATGGGAATGTTCCTGATCAACGAGACCAATACTGATTTCAAGAATAGAGGACAAGAAATCTCTGTTAGCAAGATAAAGGAT
>CAVKLJ010000034.1:0-8151 GCA_963657245.1 Lachnospiraceae bacterium | reverse complement strand
TTAACACTTTGTAAACGTTTTACGTAAATTGTTTTTGATTTTGGTAGAACACTTAGAGTAAGATAAACTTGTCATTAAGGAATTAACACTTGCTTAAGGTTGAAACGAAGTTCCGTTTTTATTTTTGGCATTAAGTGTTAAGAGATTTTATGAAGAAAAATAAACATATCATCATTGGTTCTGCAATCGTTGGCTCATCCTCTTTGATTTCGCTTTTTGCAATGTTGCCATTGTCTGCAACATCAAATACATCTAAGGGCTCTGATTGGATGAAGAAGGTAGATGACTCCATCAAATTAACGGCGTTATCAATTCCTGGTTCACATGATTCTGGAGCCTTGCATTCAATTGGAGACTTATCTGGCAAGTGTCAGGATCTATCAATCTCCGATCAATTAAAAGCGGGCGTTCGTTTCTTTGATGTAAGGCTTCAACAAAGAGACGGCGATCTAAAGATAGTTCACGGAATCGTGGATCAAAAGTTAGATTTTTCTTCTGTCTTAAATGATTTTGCCTCATTCTTAGAGAGTCATCCTAGTGAAGGATTAATTGTTTCCGTAAAAGAAGAAAGTTCTGCAGTTAACACGAGCAAAACTTTTGACGAATCGTTAAAATCCGCATTATCAGGATATTCCTCAATTTGGAATACAGATAGAGAGATTCCTGAGTCATTAGGAAAACTAAGAGGGAAGATCTATCTAGTCTCTCGTTACAAAGGAAATTCAATCGGACTTCCTGCATATGAAGGTTGGATTGAACACGATAAAGAGGCCACTACTAACACTTTTGATATAGAGAAGGCTAATCTCCACGTCCAAGACTATTTCAAAATAAAAGGCATTGAGAATAAGCAAAAAGAAATAACGAGTTGCCTTGATTACAGCGCAAACAATCTAGATAAATTAACAATGAACTTCAGCTCTTGTTACTACCTAGATTCGTTCCCACCAACATACGCTGCAACAACCGCCAAAATCATTAATAATTGGTTGCCTACAAAAATCCAAAATCGCAAAAACCTCGGTATAATCGTCAGCGATTTCATCACAAGTGATTTTGCCGAAACTATTTATAAGAGGAATTTCTAATGGAAAAAGCGGGTAAAATAATTTGTTATATATTCGCTGGACTAATCATCGTTTTCTCTTTGATTTTCATGGTCTTTGAAGGCCGTACCTTATTTAGTGGGGATTGGCTCATATACGAAAATAAAGTTGATGGATTTATTAGATATCTTTTTAGATTGATTGTTGCTCTTTTTGCTTTAGCAGTTGGAATATTCACCTATGTAGCATTGTCTAAAAAAGAAGACGAAACATTAAATATCTACCTCAATTGCAGTGCGATAGTTTTGTTGGTTTCTTCAATAATAATCGCTTATTTCTCATCCAATTACATGGATTTATTGTTTATTGCCTTAGCCTCGTTTTATGATGTCGGAATACTGTTACGTATTCTTGGAACACGTTTATCCAAGAAATAACGTAATATTTACTCGATAACACTTGGAGTTGAGCCAAGATCTATTAGAGCGCCACAATCGGCGCAATTCGAATAAATGTGTCCATTTTTGGTTACTGAACTTCCGACATTTGCAACATGTTGTTTCAAAACGTATGATCCGCACGAACAATATGCCTTATGCTTTAACGCTGAATATTTCAAGAAATGGTCTGAATATGAATGCGTGTGAACTACCGAGGCAGAAATCGAAAACGCTCCGCAAATGCTCGTTCCGTAATTATATCCCCTAACACGCAAATATATCGTTTCGCCAGGAGAAAGAGTTGTTGAGACTTTGAAATTTTTATCTGTGCCTCCATCGTCATCGTAGGCGATCCTGTTTGTATAAGTTCCATCTATAGCAAAAGAAGAGAACAGTTCACCACATAAATCCATGTCGCTATTACTTTCGAAGTAATATGTTCCTGAATATGGTGCGGTGAATTTAAACCACTTCGTTTTACCGGATTCTAAAACGTCAGAACTTGCACTATTTAGAGGCAAAATCGTGGAAGATGGCTTAGAACTTAAGCGGTCACCACTCATATATCCACCGGTAGCTGGTGAATCATCATTATAGGAAACAACGTGCCACTTAACCGCTGCACCAGATAAAGACAAAACCGAATTAATTTGAGATGCGTTTAAGGTAATAGAGTCATCGCTGATATTCTCAATTGTAAAGCTATCGCCAGATTCTCCCTCAAATACCAAATTAAATCTATTCGGTTGGCCTAAAGGAAAACCGCTTTTCCTCCAGGTAAAAGTCCAGCATGAATCATCTTGATCGACAGACAAAGTTAAATTGTTCTCAGAGTAAACGCTAGGAGAAAAGGCTTCATACTCTAAAATCTTTCCTATATCCGAACGACAGCTTTCATTTTGGGACAAAATCGTACAAATTAACTCGGATATGTTTTTGTGGCAAGCGGATCTTAAAGCTTTCCACATCCTTTCATGCCCTAAGCTTACATTGTCACCAGTCCTATCAGCATCGTCCAAAAGTTTGATTAAGACGCTGGTGACACTAATTTCGCTTCCTTCACCGCTATCGTCTAGAGATTGGCCACAACGATAAAGATCGTAATTTGCTTTGGCTTTGTTCACTGAGTAATAAAATTCATCCCCGACCCTTGGGAAACTGTCATATTTTTCTGCGTAATATAATTGAGCGGCTGTCCCCAAATAAGAAGCGAGCCCTTCTGACATGGCAAGTTTTAGCCCATCTTTTTTACCAAGATCATTAATTAAATCTTGACCGAATCTATGGCTTGCGGCTATATCAACCTCACAAAGTCCAAGCTTATTGTTAATATAGTGGCCATATTCATGATTAAGACAATCCCAGTCCCTATAGTATTCTTCAGCAACTGACATATAATCCAGTGCCCAAAAATAATAAGAACCACCAGAAACAAAACAAGGATAAAATACTGTAACTTGTGGAAGATCTGTGTTATCCATCTCATTAACATAATCATATGGTATTTTTTCGGCTTGACATATCTCGAACGCATTCGCCCTATCACTGGATCCTGGATGAATTTCTATATTGTGATGAATATTCGTATTATCTGGAACATTTACGTATTTTGTTGTGCAATATCTGTAAGAACCGCTTAATTGACTTCCGACCGCTGCAGCCTTGCTTGTTGCATAAACTGCTACATATAAATCTCTTCCACCTAAACCAAAAAATGTCTGATTTTCCGTTTCAAAAGAAAAGTTTCCAAACTCATCCGTATACGTTTCTCCACATGATTGTTCCCAATAAAAATCATCATCTAGAAGTTTTACTAAAGCGTCTTCAAGAGGATGCTCTTTTTCATTTTCATCATACCATACAACATTTCCATCAACTTTTATCTTTCCTGAATTCGCTGCTCCCGTGGTTACGGCCGTCCTTGTTGTTATGTCTTTACCATTGTAAACGATATTGGCATAGTCTAATTCGGCAGTAAGTTTGCTGATGCTGGGTGAGAAATTATTGGGGGCCTCTTTTATACCTAGAAGAATCAGTTCTTCTTCTGTTGCTAAATGATTGATAAAAAACTTACTTCTAGCATCATCCATTGAAGCGCACGAAATGCAATCATTAGCCCCGTCTGAGTAAATATAAACACTGACTGATTCCGAATAATCCAACTCATCAGAAGACTCCGTTTCTCCTGATAGAGTTACACAAAATTCACCGGCATTTCCATTTGTCTTGAGTGTCGAAACAAAAATACCGTCGTCTTTTTCTACTATTGACGCAGTTACTCCATTATCGCATCCGCTAATGATCAACGACGAATTAAAAGCGGCTGGAATCGTTAATTCTGCAGTTATGTTTGACCCAGACACAACATCGTCATCGGCCAACGAAACGTCTATGCTAAAAGATGCTGGGCTGCTGTTCATTTGCGCTTCGGGAGGAAACACATATTTTACCGTAGAAATCGCGCCATTGTTTGGAATCATCGAAATGAGCAATGAACTTAGAAAAAATAATAAATGCATATTTAACCCCACATAACAGGACTAACACGAACTTTAGACAAGGAAAAACCATTGTTCTTTCGTTTTACCGTAGTGTTGAATCGTGTTCCAAATGTATCAGTATCCCCATTATCATATCTTTCTACATATGTAATAAGAAAATAAACATCCTCGGTATCTTCAGTAATTGTTTCGTTCAAATCAAACGTGTATTTGAGTTTAAAGTCAGATGCCCTTGCTCTATAAGCTTCATGCAACAATATTCCATTTTCACGAGAAGAATATTCTTCAATATCTACATTATATTTATACAGTTCTTCATCTTTAGAATTATGCATAGAAACCGTAATTGATACGTAATCGTAATAAACAACACGATCAATTTGACCGTTATAGCACTTTGAATAATAAAGATTCGCAAGCAGAATCTTAACCTCTTCTTTATTCCAAGTCATGCCTTCCATAATAGCTAAAGATGGACAAGAAGAATATGAAGTAACAAAACTACTCATTTCCGTAGAGCAAGACGAAAAGAAGAAAACACTACAAATGCTAAGTAAGAATTTCGATACTTTTCTCATATCTTCTCCTTTAATCCACCATATAACAAAAAAAGTCAATTTTAAATAATAATTTTCTTCATTCACTTTTTATTATGAAAAAACCGCCAATTACATGGTAGAAACATGCTTTTTGGCGGTTATTTAGAATTAACGGTTTTGAATCGCGTCAATTGGCTTCTTATTAGCAATCTTCGTAACTGGCAATGCTGAAGATATAAAACTAGTAAGCAAAGCTATTCCTAACAGTAACAGAATGATCAAAACATTAGGATTCATAAGTGTGAAGGACAAATTAAGAGACGTCTTAAATTTATCATTCATGATGTAGGAAGTCACAAACGTTATGATGGTTGAAAGGAAGAAGTTGATTGCCGCCATAATAAACGCTTCGGAATAGAAGATCTTAAAGACATCGCTACGTTTTGCTCCAACAGCACGTAGGATACCGATTTCTCTTCTCTTGTTATTGATCGAAACAGAGATGAAGTTATAGAAGAGAAGCATACTAAATACAGCAAGAACAATACCTACATATAGGAATGTTTGAGTTAGCATTACAAATATTGTCGCGTAACTTTCAGTTTTACTAACTTCAGAGTTATTAATGCGAAGTTTCCATGTACCATATTCAGCTTTTGAGTAGTTGCTTAACGCATCTTTCTTTTTGCAATAGAAATCCAAGAAACGACTTATGTCTTTATTTGCTACAGGAATAAATCCTTCAGTAACGGCATCGCTATAATATCCAGCTTCTTTCGCTTCTGCTCTAATCTTTGTTGCATCGCTCTTCGAAATCGCCAAAGCAGAACTGCTTAAGTCAATATCAACTCCAACAACTTTGAAATCGGGGAATGAGACTTTCGTATCATAAGAAGAGCTTCTTAAAGTGCAGTCGAACCAGGAGAAATCCATATTAGATATCGCTTCTTTCTTTTTCTTGATGGCATTTTCCTCACATTCCTTATATTCAGTAGTGTTTTGGTATGTCCAAAGGAAATCGCAGCAAGCTTGCTTTTTTTGTTCTGCTGTAGGAGTATCAGCTGAATCGCTGCCAATAATTCGTCTCATAATGACATCGTAACTATTGTTGCTCTTATATTTTGTGTAGAAGTCTTCATAATGTTCTTCCGCATATTCGTTTATCGATAACGAAATTGCATTTTGCAAGACATTTATCAAATCAGTTAATTCGTTACGTCTCTTTAATTTAGGATATGTCTCGCATAGGTCATTCCAATATGTTTCATAAACACTTAGATAATATGCGTGATATGTGGAAGACTCATCGAGCATGTTATCCATATACCAGGAAAATAATTCGTATTTTTGATAGTCTGTCGCGTTTTTATAATCATCGTCCGTGAAAACCACATATCCGTACTCATCGGTGGAATATATAACGTAGTGATAAGCTTCGTTTATTTGTTTTGCGAGTTTAAAATCATTTGTATAGAAATCTTGGTATTTATCTATCTTTGTTTTAAACTTTGCAGCTTGATCGATCGAAGAAGAAACATTCCAATACTCTTGATTCGTCATTGTATAGACATCTGTTTTGTCAAGGTCTATATAAGCTCCATCGAATGTATAGTAATATCTCGTTGTATCTTCGGAGTTAACAATCTGCGACAAAATGCTAGCCAAATTATCAGTGGAAATCAAAGCTTCATTAGATGACAAGCTTGTTTTGCTCTTATCGAAGAAGCATTGGTTCTCATGACTTCCAAAATAAGACGGGCTGTAATAGTATGAACTGTCATCATAATTATTGCTTGCAGCAAATTCTACTGGCACACGTATATCAGGATCTGCATTCTCTTTGTCACTCTTCCCGTAGAAATAAACCGCATGGATTGTATTGGATAAACTAGATAATGCTTGATAATCAGGATCGTCATAGCCTATTTGCTCAGTTGAATTTCTGTATTTCAAAAGATTCTCAGGAAATTTAGTATCGACAATACCGGTAATCTTCATTGTCTTTTGCTCGTTGCCACCGTTTCCGTGATTAGAGAATTGTAACCCTATAACATCATCTTTAGTGACATTTCCGGCAGTAAGTTCCGGATTTATGTCGTTTGAATTTATCCCTAAATCAAAAAAGGAATAATAGGAATAAAGAGAAATGCACATCTCATTTTCGTTAGTTGGGAGGCATCCATAATCAAGCGTTATGTCAAAGTCTTTCATCATCTCTTCATTTATCTCCAAACCACCTTTAAAATACGTTTGGTGAAAAGGATCATTGTTTTTCGACTTGATACTAATATCAAGTCCAGAATTATTCGTGGTATAGAGCTGTAGTCCAGTTTCTTCTTTGATTTGATTAATTACGTCGTCAGTAAAGCCTTCAGTCATTCCGTTTGATGTTTTTTCTTCATAACCAACAGAAAGAGCATTGATGTTATTAGTTTGAATGGCATCTTTGATTGCACTCTTTTCTGAGAACATCGCAAGCGTTGCCGCCAACCCGAATAAGGAGAAAGATACGGTTGAAAGCAAGATTGTCATCGTTAAACGGAATGGCTTAACCTTCATCGATTTACCACCCATCCTAAAGGCGTGGCCTAAAGAAAACTTACTCTTAACGACGTCAAAGGATCCTTCGCCAGTTTGGATTTCATCTTGGTTGGTAGAGAAGAATTCTTGTCTATTGCCGTTTTTATCAATTCTTGCCGCTTCGCAAAACGCTTCATTAGCATGGCTATCAGCCGTGATAAAAACATCTCCTTCCGCATTAGCAATCGCCTTATTGATTAATGGAAGGTCTTCGGCAGTTAAAGGCCTATCCTTTGCAATACGAACGACATTATCGCCAATCAAAGAAAGACCGGTTTTTTCCGATGTGCTTTCTACGCTTTTCTTGGTGATATCGGAAATGATTTTGCCATCTTTTAATTCAATGACACGATCACCAAAATGCTCCGCAAAATCTCTATCATGCGAAACTACGACTACCAATTTTGTTTTAGATAGTTTCTTTAAGGTTTCAAATACTTGTTTGCCAGTATTGCTATCAAGGGCGCCAGTAGGTTCGTCTCCGAAGATGATCTTTGGCTCTTTGACTAAGGCTCTTGCGATTGCAACCCTTTGTTTCTGTCCGCCTGAAAGTTCATTAGGCTTTCTCTTACCATATCCTTTAAGATCCACTTCCTCAAGAATGCTATCGATTTCTTCGTCTGTGGCTTTCTTTTGCTGTAATTGAAGAGCAAGGGCAATATTCTCTTTGACTGTAAAATCAGAAAGAATGTTATATTCTTGGAAAATGAATCCAAGATAGGTGTTTCTATAGGAATCCAATTCCCCTTTGGTGAAATCCTTAGAGGATTTGCCATTGATGATGATTTCACCATCATCAGCTTCGTCTAACCCGCCCATCACATTAAGAAGGGTAGATTTACCAGAACCGGATTTACCTAGAATGAATACTAAGCCAGTTTCTGGGAATTTTAGTGACACATCGTTTAACGCATATACAGGTTCTGCATTTTTAACCTTATAGGTGCGTACTAAATGCCTTACTTCAAGCATCATAAAAGTTCTCCTTTAACTAGTTATATTTTAGTCAACTAAATCATATAAGTCATCAAAAAGAGTATATATA
>CAVKLJ010000033.1:0-9293 GCA_963657245.1 Lachnospiraceae bacterium | reverse complement strand
GTTCATTCTAAAATAAATTTAGATATTGATTGTGCGGCTGAATACTTGTATAATAATGGATATATCGCCAAGAAAAGGCTTGGAAACATGGAAGAATTGGTAACACAGGCAAAGAAAATTAAGGAGGAAAAGTAAGGTGTACTCTTACAGCTTTGACATTGAAACCGGTGGCCTTATTTTAAACTCTACACCTACTGTATTTTCAAAAGAACCTCGTCCCGTATATTCAAGTGAAATGGATTTGTTGGGTTTTAATGAATATTGGGAATATGAACATCAAGATGAACTTCCATATATGTGGTGTGAATCCAATGTGTATTGGTACAGAGGAAAAGCTATTGCAAAAATAAAAGGCGGAGATTTATATCATGCTCCGATATTGACACCATATTTAGATGATAACGGACATACGGTTTTAGGCAAAGAAACAGGTGTAAAACTTATTCCGATTGACATTGACGGAATGAATGCAAAAAACAAAGACCTTCTTTCCGTAATGGAAGAAACTACAGTCAAGATGATTGTTAAGGAGTATGAGAAATTCAAGAATAAACTTGATATTTTTCACGTTGCATTTTCTGGTGGTAAAGATAGCGCAGTTTTACTAGATTTAGTAAAAAAAGCTTTACCTAAAGGCAGTTTTGTCGTTATTTTTGGCGATACAGGAATGGAATTTCCAGATACATATAAGACTGTCGAATTGACAAAAAGACAATGCGAAGAAGACGGAACGCCATTTTACATTGCTCGTTCGCATTTTAAACCAGAAGATTCTTGGAAAATTTTCGGACCACCTGCCAGAGTTTTAAGATGGTGTTGCAGTGTGCATAAAAGCACTCCTCAAACCCTAAAAATGAGAGAATTATGTGGAAAAAACAACTACACTGGCTTAGATTTTGTTGGCGTGCGAAAAGAAGAAAGCCTTGCGCGCAGTAAATATGAGTTTGAAAACTTCGGTAAAAAACAAAAAGGCCAATATAGTTATAATCCAATCTTAGACTGGACTTCGGCTGAAATATGGTTATATATCTACGCGAATAATTTACATATAAATGTAGCTTATAAAAAAGGAAACTCAAGAGCGGGCTGTTTGTTTTGCCCGATGTCTGGAGGACAAAGTGACTTTTTTAGAAGAAGAAGTTACACCGCGGAAATAGATACATACATCAACTATATAAGAGAAACCTATAACAGCTCCGATGCCGGTACATTTGATTCGTATCTTACAAATGGTGGGTGGAATGCTCGAAATAATGGACGTGCTCTTGCCAATAACCCATTTCGTTGTATCGAAGATATATCGAAAGGTGTACTCTCAATAAATGTAATAAACCCAAAAACAAAATGGGAAGAATGGATAAAAACTATTGGATTGCTAACAGTCAATGGCGATAAAAATTATATTCAATATAAGGATCAAATTTTTGAGTTTACGGTTAAAAGCAACGAACGTGGATATACCGTATCGATAGATGAACTTATAGTTAAAAACAATCCAAGATTCGGGAAGCTGTTTCGCCAAGTTTTTCGAAAAGCCACTTATTGTATCGGGTGTAGGGTTTGTGAAACAAACTGTCATAATGGTAGTATTAAATTTGTAAACGGACAAGTATCCATAAACAACTGCATTCATTGTCAGCAGTGTCATGAAATCGACGATGGTTGTTTATTGTATCACTCTGTCAGACATCCACAAGGAGGAGGAAAAAATATGAAAAGTTTAAATTCTTTTGCAGATCACGCGCCCAAACGCGAATGGCTTGTGTCGTTCTTTGATTTAAAAGAAGATTTCTTCACAAATCACACATTGGGGCCAATGATGTTTGATATGTTTAGACGCTTTTTAAAAGATGCCGGACTAAATGAAAAAAACCATTACACGGATTTCGCGGAATTGATAGGCAATCTTGGCTGGGAAACGGAAACAGCCCTCGGATTGGTAATGATTAATCTTGCAATGGACAATCCTCAAATATCATGGTACATCAATAATTTTAATTTGGACTACTACTATGAGAAAAGTAAAGTGGAAGATATGTTAATTGCATGCGATGTAAAACCCAAAGATGCCAAATCTATTATAAAAGCTTATAAACGCATAACCGACACCCCGTTTGGAGACACATTGAATTTTGGGCATGTATTTGATGATGACATTGTTAGATGTAAATGGAATATAACAGATAATCGTGTAGTTCTTTATGGATTGTATAGGTTCGCAGAAAAGTGCAATTTGCCTAATAATGCTGAATTCCATTTGTCATATCTTTTTGATGATACTATCGAAAAAGATGGCATAAGTCCTGTTAGAATGTTCGGCATTGTCGATGAAGAAGAGAGGAAATCAATATTGTTAGGTTTGACGTCGGCTTATCCCGATTTTATTAATGCAACCTTCACAAATGACTTAAAGACAATAACACTAAAAGATAAAACGTCAACAGATGTACTAAATCTTTTTAGGGAGGATATGTAATTATGAACAACATAAAATACTTTGAGTTTTTCGACATAGACGAAACCTATTTCCCTTGCATCGATGAATCGGCAATTAATGCAGGGGTTGATTGGAAAAAACATATCCTCACGAAACTTTTATTAAATTACTTAAGACAACGGAATGCATGTTGGCTGGTGCGACTAAAAGATCAATTTGGATACACGGCGCGTATGGAACGGGAAAAAGCCAATGCGCATATGCGTTGAAAAAGATTCTTGAATCACCTGAATCAGAATTAAAAGAATACTGGGATAGATATGAACCTTTAAAAAGAGAACTGCCATTATTGGCCAAATTGTCAGGGCATAAAGAAAAAGGTATATTGACCGCTTATCGTTATGCATCTGGCAATATTGATTCACCACAACAATTATTTCTTGCTATTCAAGAAAGCGTAAAGGCTGCTCTTGAAAAAAGCAATATCGAATATAAGGGCGAAAGAACACTCAAGCAGGCCGTTATTGAGTGGTTGCAGATGCCTGCGCAAAAAGCATTTGTCAATTCTCTTTTGGACAAACCGGAATGGAAATCGCTTTTTGCGGAGTCAAGTGCAGATGAAATAATAAATGTTTTGAACAAGAATCAAGACATATCATCTCTTATGGACAATATCTTTAAGATGGCGGCTAAAGAAGGTATAACTGCACTTTCTTTGAGCGCAGAATCTTTGCGCGATTGGTTGAGAGATATAATTGATACAAATGGGATAAAAATCGTCTTCGTTTGGGACGAATTTAGTGATTTCTTTAGGCAAAACAAAAACTCTTTGGGTGAATTTCAAAAAATAGTTTCCATATGTGAAGAAGCTCCTTTCTATTTGATTGTTGTTACTCACCCGATTTCGTCTATTAGCAGCAATGATGATTCTTGGAAAATTGTTCAACAAAGATTTGATCGTGTTGAGATTGAGTTGCCAGAAAATATTGCTTTCGATTTAATCGGTCATGCATTTTGCGTAAAACAATCGGCAACAAGTAACTGGAATCAAATAACTCATGCTTTGGAAAGCACATTACCTAATTCTACAAAGGCCGTTATGAAAGCCGCTAATATTTCTGATCCAAATACGATTAGAAATATACTACCATTGCAACCGATTGCTGCTTTGGTGTTAAAAAACATAGCACACGCATTTCAATCGAACCAAAGAAGTATGTTTGATTTTATCAAAACATCGCACGACACAGATGTTAAAGCATTTCAATGGTTTATTAAAACATACGGACCGTTTGATGAAGAAAATCCTCTATTAACGGTTGATATGTTGTGGGATTTCTTTTATGTAAAGGGTAAGGAGTATTTGTCCCCAGAGATTAAACTTATTCTTGATACCTTCCCACAACAAACAACACTTCAAGAAAAAGAGAAACGTGTATTAAAAACCGTTTTGATAATGCAAGCCATCGATCAGCGTTTAGGCGGATCTGTTTCGTTGTTAAAACCAACGGATCAAAATCTAAGCTATGCATTTGAAGGGATAAGAGAATTTGAAGATACGGCAAAAAATATCGCAAAGGGGCTTGAAAATAAAGGCGTGCTTATAAGCACGCCAATTGGCGATGGCAAAAAAATGTACGGCGCGGCTGTATTAGCAGGCGACAGTGCAAAAATAGAAGCATACAAGCAAGAAATCCGTAAACAAAGTTCCACCGCCAAGCTTGTTGAATTGGGAAATTTAATTCCATCGTCTTTAGGATTATCACCAGCATTAAAACTCAGATTTGCTCAAGAAATTGAAACCGGCTCAATGGTTGTAGCAACAATAACTGATTTTATCAAAAAAATGGATGCTTTGAAGTCAAAAGACATTCCTTGGCGATTTTATTCTGTATTGGCTGTCGCAAAAGATGATGAAGAAGCGCAGTCTTTCAGAAGCCTGATCAAAAAGACTATTGCTAATGATGAATATAAGAACATTTACGTAGTCGATTCTTTATCATCTCCTTTGGGATTAGAGAACTTTGAACAATATGTTGATTATCAAGCCATGTCACAATACTATCAAGGCAATAACGGTCAGCAATCGAAAGATAATGCGCGTAAGGCCATTGAGATTTTAAACAGAACATGGCGCGATAAGATTCATGACGGACAGTTCTATGTTTATTCGTTTGCAAATCAAGATGGAGAAAAAGCTTTTGGTGCTACATCTGTACAATCTATATTGCAGTCAATAGTTTTGACAAAATACAGATACATATTTGACTTTACAAAAGGTCTTACTGAAACGCACCTGAAATTGACAAACGCAAAACAAGTTGCAAGATGTGGCATAACTGGTGAGATTACAGGTTTAATTAAAGGGTGTGAGAACCTTGTGTTAGGCGCAGTTTGGGGAAAAGGTAACTATTGGGAAAAATCCGAATTCCAATCCTTCCCTATTGTAATAATCAAACGTGCTGTTGACCAAGTAGTTAACACAGCTTTCGCGAAAAATGGTCAAATTGCAATTGGCGAAATTTACAATTTCCTAGAGGATAAATTTGGCTTTTCTCCATGCAACTTATCTGCATTTATTACGGGATTTCTTCTTAAAGAATATAGCAGCGATCCTTATCGTTGTATTAATTCCGAAGGATATCCAGAGCCTATGACTCCTGAAAAATTATCAGAGATGATTGGCAACTACATAGGGAAAAATCCAAAGCAAACCTATATAGTTAAAATGACGGCGGAGGAGCGCTCTTTTTATGAGGCAACAGAATTGGCGTGGAGTGTAAATGCCACTTCTTGTGCGTCTCCATCCCAAGTATCATCTTTAATTAGTAATAGGATGAGAGAGTTAGGCTACCCTGTATGGTGTTTAGAAGATATTGACACATTAGGCGTTACTGATATTCTCAGAAAATACATTTTATTGGTACAAAGCGACGGGAAAACGACTCACCATATCGCTATGGAAATTGGCGGAATAATGATGCAAAAGCCGAATCTGGCTAATAGTTTAAAGACACAATTGACAGAAGAAAAATGTCAAGAAGGTATGAAATCATTTGTTTCGCACTTTAGAGAGGGCCGGCTAGTATCGTTATCTGAGCAAATAAACGCAAATTCATTCTTATTGCAGGATGTAAAGAAAATTTTTAACATAAAGCATTCTGCATTGTGGGATATAGAGACTGGAAAATCAGAGCTTGATAAACTGATTGTTGATTATCAATTTGTTAAGCAAACAAACGAACTGCTTAATGTTTCATGTAATACAAAAGAAAAAGCGTTTTCCGCTTGGAGAGATGCACTCAGATTTATCGGAGTATCGGCAGAATTACTAAAATCAAAAAGACCGAATTTAGATAAAATTCTCGGATTTCTTTTGAAAATCGTTAACAAAGAAGATCTTTTGCCCGAAATGATAAAAGATTTATATATTGAAATAAACGATCATAAGACTGAGTTAATCGAGGTTCTTGGCGATAGGGTTGCTTTATTTGATGAAATATATGGCGTTTATCTTGAAGGGTTCTCTGTGAATGAAAAAGAAGAGATTTTGCATTCATTGCAAAATGATATGTTTATATTATCTGCCTCTTCTAGCAATCAACTTGTTAAAACGAATGCTGATAACTATAGAAAAAATCAGATAAAAACGCAGATGTTTAACTTGTGGAGATCTCTAACCTCTTCTAAATCTCCAAAAGATTGGTCCGAAAAACACCGTATGCCTATTTTGTGTTTGGTGGATCCAAACAAATTTGACGAAACATGCCGTGTTTTTACTACTCTAAACTCACAATTGCATTCCGATTCTGACATAAAAAATGCATTGTCTTGGATGGATGATAATAGCGAGTTTTTCGATCAACTAAATGACGACTCATATTGCGAACAGATGTTTATTGCAACCATGCTGGGTGATTATTCAGTTGTATTACCTAATGTTGACCAAGTAAAACAATGCCTTGAAAAAATGCCTATTGACGTATATGATTGGTTTAATAATCCTGCTGTTAAAGCACGAATTAAACAATTAGCGGATGCGGAATATCATGCAGGCGGAAGCGACCGTGCAATAAAACTAATAGCAAGTATGAGTGATGCAGAATTAAAACAGCGTTTAACAGAACTTGTTAAAAAGGATGTCAATCTCGGATTGAGAATCATTTGCAATGGAGACAAATAATATGCTGAATAAGCAAATAGAAAAGTACCTATCATCTGCAAGCGGTCTTCCATTTTTCTATTCTGTATCCGAATCTGAATACGTGGAGACTATTTCTCAATTGAATCAGGCAGGAGTAGAATCAGTATATATCAGCGATTTTTGTAAAAATGGCGATAGAAATCCCAGAATTTCTGATATTATAGATTTCTTTAGAACCGCTGATGTGGACTATAAAACCAATAAGTATGTACTTCTCGGATTAGGAGACTATTTAGCTCTACATGGAAATGAAGAGGCAATTTCTACTCTCAGAGAATTCAAGAACAAAACATTGGGTAATGCTCGCGTAATATTGCTGTTAAAATATGTCGATATCCAAATAAAGGAACTAATTTCGGAAGATATTAGATTACGAGAACGCGTCTTATTCGGCAATATGGAAGACTCTCATACATCTATTATGATTATTCCATATGATATGAGTAGTACAGCATTTACTGTATACAACGGTATGAAAAGCCTATTGAAAGGTATGGCGAGTGGTGACAGTGGCTCTCTTTATGTAAAAACTGTTATGCAGTGGGAAAATTCAATTTTGCCTGTCATTACAATAAAAGACTCATATTCATTAATTAGACGCATCTTCCCTTTATTTGAAATTGCACAAGATTATGGGACAGAATGGCAATGGAATCAACTGCTCAAGGAGTTGCAAAAAAATGATTTATCTTTTGAAAAGGTATTTTCGCGACACAATTTTACTATTGATGATGTCTCGTCGGATATTGAAAAAGCGTTCGGCTATGAATATAATAATTGGCTATATTTTATTTTCCTAAAGATAAACGAGAAGAAGATAGGGAGCCAATACCTTCGTTATGTTTTAAATAACACTAACAAGTATGAGTTGTTCAAGGAAAAACTGTTAACAGCTATTATAGCTATCCCTGTCGACTCGCCACTTTTCGGTTTGTATTATAAGGAACGAAAAGCGATAGTAAAAAGACTTGACGAGGCTGACATATCATTATTTGTTAGTGAAAATGCGATCGATCCATCTAATGGAATATGTAGACTTACGGATAATACTACAATTGAAAAACAGGCTATAATTTCTTGGATTTCTAATAATGGAATTGTCCCAGAACTAGAACAAGTCTATCCTGCATTATTCCATTATCTAGAGAACTATACTTTTGATTGTGGAGCGTATTCTAGTGTTCTAACAAAGTATTTTAGTGAGTACAAGCGTCAAAAAGTATTAAATCGCCTTTCTGATGGTTTTGAAGAAAAGGCACACGAACAATCTTTATTATACGCACATCTTGATACAAGGGAAAACATTATTTCAAAAATAGAAGATAAAGGTTCATGTTTGCTGGTTTGGATTGATGCTCTTGGCGTAGAATATCTTTCTATCATTCAATGGATTGCAAAAGACAAGGGGCTTTCATTGAACACACATATAGCTCGTGCCGATTTGCCAACTATTACATCAGTTAACAAAGGCTTTTTTGATTCTTGGGAATATGATAAGATAAAAATATCAGAGTTAGATGATATTAAACACAAGGAAAAAGGCGGATTCGATAATATTAAGTGTAGCTTGCCGATTCATTTAGCAAATGAGCTTGATGTAATTCAGAAAGAAGTAAAAGATGTCGCGGCTAGATTGTTAAATCATAAGTACAAAAAGATAATCATTGCTAGTGATCACGGTGCATCAAGATTGGCAGTGTTAAGCCAACATGAAGAGAAATATTATACGGACACTAAAGGAGAACACTCGGGTCGGTGCTGTAAGTATTTTGACGATTATGATATTGATAACTCTATTGCTGAAAACGGCTATATTATACTAACTGATTATGGGCGTTTCAAAGGAAGCAGAGCTGCAAATGTAGAAGTTCATGGAGGCGCAACGCTAGAAGAAACGGTTGTTCCGCTCATCGAATTAACTTTGAAATCTGGTTTTGATACTGAAGTCCGCTTAATCAATAGCGATGACATAAAGGTCGATAGGAAAAACGGTGTTGCTATTCAGTTGTATATATCAGATATTAAAAATAGCGGTAATCTTGGTTTAACAATAAAAGGTAAACGGTATTCCCCCAATACCGTCATTGATGAACATCATTATATGTTTATATTATCGGACATTAAGCGTTCTGGGCGTTATAATGCAGATGTATATGATGGACAAGACGTAATAGGCAAGATTGTTATTAATGTAAAAGGTGCTGTTGGCTCCTCTAATAGCGATTTTGATGATTTATTCTAAGGAGACAAAAATGGTATATATAGACAAGCTAAAAGAGAATTTTGATGAAATGGTCGTTTATAAAGACCTTAAGAAAACCAATTTCTTTTCCGCGTTAAGTCTTCCCGCCTTTATGCGAGATTGGCTTTTAAAGAAATTTGAAAATGAGGACGGAGAGTTTGATAAGGACGAGCTAGGAAGATTTGTCAAAAAATTTATTCCAAGAAAAGATGATTGGAATGCAATCAAAAACCGCATCATTGTTGAAGGTGAGAAAGTTAAATTTTTGGCTAAAATATCTGTAAATATTGATATTAAAACAAGCGAAGTCTCTTTTGCGTTGCCAGAATTTGGTTTGGGGTTCAAAGAAACGATAATTGAAAGTGACGTTTGGGACTCTTGCAAAGATGATTTGGTTAAAGGAAAAGACA
>CAVKLJ010000032.1:0-9994 GCA_963657245.1 Lachnospiraceae bacterium | reverse complement strand
AAATAGGAAAATTCAGGCCTGAATACATCTCCAAGATGGATTTGTATCTTGAAGCATTGGATAGATTCGATAAAAGAGAAAATGAAAATCCAAGTGTCGGAATCATATTATGTACATCAAAAGATGATGCGGAGGTTGAGTTTGCAATGTCCAGGACCCTTTCTCCTACGCTTGTATCAACATATAAAACTGAATTAATTAATAAAAAAGCATTAGAGAAGAAATTGATAGAATATAGAAAATTAATAGAAAATAAATAAGAGAGGAAATCAGAATGAAAAAAGTAGAACAAGATAGATTTATCGTCAGTGTTAAAGTTGGTCCAAAAGGGCAAATCACCGTTCCAGCAGAAGCAAGGGAAATGTTTGATATTAAAGAAGGAGATACCTTGATGGTGATGGGTGATAAGGAAAAAGGAATCGCTCTTATCAAGGATGAAGAATTTTATAAGCTTATGGGGTTTATGAACGGAAACGGTAATCAAAACAAATAACTTAACTAAAAAGTATAAAGATTCAGTCGCTGTTGATAATTTAAATTTAGAAATATACCAAGGAGAATTATTCTCGCTTTTAGGTGTAAACGGTGCTGCTAAAACAACAACTATCAAAATGATATCTCCACTCTTTCGAAGCCAACAAGTGGTGATGCTTTTATTTATGGTTATTCAATAAACAGCGATGCTGACAAAATAAAGGAATCAATTATGTTTCTATGCAGGAAACTGCCGTTGCAAGAAAACTCACTGTTGAAGAAAACATCGAACTCTATTCTGAATTATCTGGCCAGCCTAAAGATGAAATAAGCGAAATTAAAAAATATATTTATGAGTCATTTGGTTTGGAAAAGGTAAAAAAACAAACAGGCATCAAAACTATCCGGTGGATGGCAGAGAAAACTGTCCATCGCATTAGCTCTCGTTCCCAAACCTAAGATATTGTTCTTGGATGAGCCTACACTAGGGCTTGATGTCCTTGCAAGACGAGAATTATGGGACACAATCAATGAATTAAAGAAAGATATGACAATTATTCTGACAACTCACTATACGGAAGAAGCCGAGGCCTTGTCTGATAGAATAGGTGTTATGAAAGATGGAAAACTTTTATTTATCGGAACAAAAGATGAAATGCTTAATAAAACCGGAAAGAACTCAGTGGAGGATACTTTTATAGAAATTGTTTCTGGAGGTAATCAAAATGCATAATTCATCAAAAAGAATATTCGTTTTATCTAAAAGAAACATTCTTGAAATTATAAGAGATCCATTATCACTCATTTTCACGATTCTTTTGCCATTATTCATGGAAATAATGTTCTATTTTATTTTTCATAATTTAACAGCTCAGTTTGAAATGAAGTATCTTGCCCCGGGGATTGTAGTTTTTTCACAAAGCTTTCTGACATTGTTTACGGGAATCCTTATTTCAACAGATAGAAATACATCTTTCTTAACTAGATTATATGTAACAAAGACAAAGTCTTTTGAGCTTATCTTTTCATACGCATTATCCATACTTCCAATTACAATTATCCAATCGGTTTTGTTTTTTGTTGTTGGCGGTGTTATTGATACATCAATATTTACTTTAGGCATGATCCATGCAATCCTTTTAAGCTTGATTACATCGCTATTCTTTATCGCAGTTGGAATATTGTTTGGCTCTGTATGTAACGAGAAACCAATAGGCGGTATTTCATCTATCATGATTGTCGGACATTCCGTTTTATCAGGTATGTGGTTTCCGATAGAAGGACTTGATTCCTCAATGGTTGCTTTTATGAAGGCATTGCCATTTAAATGCATAGGTCTGATGCAATATGTGTCAGACTTTTTTTCTTCTTTTGTGATTAATCGCTTAGTGAAAAAAAGACCGTGATATTTTATCGTTGACCTTCTCGCTCAAACAAATAAAAAAGTTTGTTGGAAGGCATCCCTCGCAATAACAACTCTTATAGCAAAAGGTTTTCTTCTTTAATGAGAATTATTTTCCTCTTTGGTGTTTGTTATATAATAAACATATCAGGGAATGATGGTCTCCCTTGCGATAAAGTCGCTAAACCGCTTGAAAACAGCTGATGGCATCTATGGATTTTAAATTCATGGAGCTATCATTTTATTTGCTCCGTGAGAAGGAGCGTTTTTATGTTTCTAAGTTTGTTTTTGATTTTGTTCTTTGGAATTATTGGAGGCATTTTGTTCGAAAAAATAAAAATACCAAAGATAGTTTGGTATCTGATTCTCGGCATTCTCCTTGGTCCTTCTTTGCTGAATTTGATAGACAATTCTCTCTTGCAAATTTCTACTTATCTAAGGCAAATCGCGCTAGTTATCATATTGACTCGCTCTGGATTGTCTTTGAACGTCAAAACTTTGAAGGAGATAGGTGCATCAGCAATTATGATGTGCTTTTTACCGGCTAGTTTTGAAATCGTTGGCATAGTCATATTTGCGCCTATCTTATTGGGTATTTCATACTTTGAGGCAATGCTTTTAGGGTCGGTTTTAGCTGCGGTATCTCCAGCAGTTGTAGTTCCCCGTATGATAAAACTGAAAGATGAAGGCTATGGTGATTTGCACCATATTCCAGAGTTAATCATGGCAGGTTCCTCTTGCGACGATATCTATGTTATTGTTCTCTTCTATTCCTTTAAAAACCTCGTTGCTAACGATGCCTTTGACGCTTTGACCTTGCTTCAGATACCATCAAGTATCATTTTTGGCGTTCTTTTAGGCCTATTAATTGGGGTGATTGTTTCCTTCTCATTTAAGAAAATCCCCATGAAAACCCCACTCAAAATCATAATTCTCTTATCCCTTTCTTTTGGAATGCTGGCATTCGAAGAGTGGGTCAAACAATATGTTAGCATCTCTTCTCTTTTAGGAATAATTGTTACGGGCATCATTATAAACAAGAGTCAAGAGGAAGGGGTGGAAGAGATCAAAAAAGGATATGAATCATTATGGAATGGTTTTGAGATTCTACTTTTTGCACTAGTTGGCGCGGCAACAGACACAAAACTGGCTTTTTCTAAAGAAGGCGCAATTATTCTTGGACTTATCGTAATTGCCCTCGTATTCCGCTCGTTTGGCGTTCTTGTCTCCGTGATTGATCCTAAATACACGTTGAAAGAAAGATTGTTCATAATCGTGTCTTACTTGCCTAAAGCGACTGTCCAAGCCTCTATTGGAGGAATTGCGCTTTCCGAGGGACTATCTTGCGGTTCTATCATCTTGACCGCGGCCGTCGTCTCCATTTTGTTAACTGCACCATTGGGCGCCATATTAATGGATACTCAATATAAAAGACTGCTTAGAAAAAACGAAATAATAATAGAAAGTGAGAGAAAAGATAAATAGACGATGCCATGGATAATATTTTCAAAACTGAATAAAGACAATTATTTATCGACAAATTCTGACGCTTGTTATGAAGGGAATTAGCGAGCAATTTTTGCAATCAATAATTTTGGCAAAAGCTCATGAAAATCAATAAGCCATGAGTTTAGCTTCATCCTATTTTTTTACCTATTTATAATCCTTCTCGCAAGGCAATGTTTTGTTTTTAACATTATCAAAGTGTATGCTTTCTGTTCCTGCTTCGATTGCCGTTTGATAATACCAAATCTTGTGATTGATAAAGCCTAAGGTGTCTGTCAGCTCTTTTATTTCCTCTTCGATTACCTTTTTCCTTTCCAAAAACATTTGATAACGTTCTTGAAGCGTATCATCGCCTTTTTCAACCCATTTTGAAAATTGCTTGATTTCATTAATGGACATTCCGGTTTTCTTTAGGCATTCTATCACTTTTAGCATCATGATATCATTTTCAGAAAACGCTCTATAACCCGATTCTTTTCTTTCTACAAAAGGAAGCAATCCCATCGAATCATAATATCGTAAAGTGGATGGCGGAACGCCGATGATTTTTGCGGCTTCCTTAATTGTATAACTCATTAAAATATCTCCTTATTCAGCGTTGACTTTAAAGTTGACTTTAATGTTAACATCAAAACGACCGTAAGTCAAAAAGCGGTAACAAAGAGGAGATTAATTAATAGAATGAGTTATATATGGAACCTGCCAACTAAGGTATTGTTCGGACCTGGGAAGGTCAAAGATTTGCCTAAAGAAAATTTACCAGGCAAGAAGGCGTTATTGTTGATATCTAACGGAAAATCAGTGAAAGAAAACGGGGCTTTAGATTCTGTTATCGAGGGTCTTAGGGAAGCAAAATGCGAATACGCCATCTTTGATAAGATTCAATCGAATCCATTAGAACCCACTTTGATGGAAGGGGTTATTTTTGGAAAGACTAATAATTGCGACTTTGTCATCGGATTGGGCGGAGGATCCGTTCTAGATGCAGCAACGATAATATCAGCCATCATCCCTCAAAAGAAAGGGAGAATTTGGGATTATGTTCAAGGCGGAAGCGGTGGAGGATTGCCTTTAATCGAGAAACCCTTGCCTTATATCGAAATTACCACAAGTGCTGGGACTGGCAGCGAAGTTGATTCATGGGGTGTGGTAACAAATGAAAAAACGCATGAAAAAATAGGATTTAAAGGCACTTATCCTACATTAGCAATAGTTGATCCAACGTTAATGCTAACTGTCCCTCCTAAATTTACGGCTTATCAGGGTTTCGATGCATTATTTCATAGCGTCGAAGGCTATTTATCGAGATTTTGCAATGAAATGGCTGAAGTTATAGAACTTGCGGCAATAAAGAATATTGGCAGATATTTGCCGATTGCAGTCAAGGATGGTCATGATTTAGAAGCCAGGACAAAGGTTGCTTTTGCTAACACGATGAGCGGTTATTCAATGGAGGTATGCTCTTGCATAAGTCAGCACGCAATGGAACACGCTTTATCAGGACACCACCAAAGCCTTCCTCACGGAGCCGGGCTCATCATGATTTCTAAAGCGTATTTTACGCGTTGGATCGATGAACACGTCTGTGATGATAGATTTATTGAACTTGCAAAAGCCTTAGGGAAAGAAGATTCGACCGATCCTTATGATTTTGTTACGGCTTTAAATAATCTAATTGAAGAATGTGATGTTTCGGATATAAAAATGAGCGATTATGGGATCTATCCTTCCGAATTCTGGCTATTGGCAAAGGAGTCAAGAAAGACGATGGGCGGGCTTTTTTCTTGTGATAGATTTGAATTGACGGATGAAGATGTCATCGATATCTATCGAAAATCATATCGTTAACGGAGGGAAATAATATGAAAAAACATGCATTAATCTTAGGGAATTTCTTATTTTTTATTTCTTTTGTTGCAGGATGCTCCAATTCAAGTGATTTTGCCTCTAATGAATCAGAATCAAACTCTACCGAAACAACAAATTCCTCCTCGACCGCAGGCGATACTCATCAAAGCGATGGCAAAATGAAAAATAAAGAACTTACAGCAGTTCCTAATGACTATTATTCTTCATCAGCTCATCAAGGGAGCCTAGAATCATTCACATACGAAACGAAAAATTATCTCGGGAACGAAAATACAATTTCCAAGCAAGCGACCGTCTATCTTCCCTATGGGTATGATCAAAATAACGAAGATATGAGATACAACATTTTATATCTTCAACACGGCGCTTATGGAAATCAAAACACTTGGATGTATGAATATGGAAACAATTTCAAAAATATGATTGATAACATGATTGATAATAAGCTTATTCCGCCTCTTATCATCGTTATGCCATATCTTACCTCAGGCAGTCAGTGGTACCACGATACTGTACCGATTTTCTATGGAAACGAAATTAAGAATGATTTGATGCCAGCTGTTGAAAATCATTATCATACCTTTGCTAATGACGTAACGGATCTGGGGTTTGAAGAATCAAGATCGCATCGAGCTTTTGGCGGTTTTTCAGCTGGCGGTACGACAACTTGGAATGTCTTTAATGAAGGAATTGATAGATTTGAATATTTCATGCCCTTAAGTGGTGGCTTTACTCTTGGGGGAGACGGTTCAACAAGCGAAACAGACGCAAAATGGCTCGCCGATATGGCACTTGCCTCAGGATATAAGAAAAATGAATACTATATATTTTCTGCTACTGGCACAAGGGATGTAGCATATCAAGGCTTAACTGCTCAAATAGAATCAATGAAAGCTTTAACGGAGGCTTTCGATTATACCGAAACGGGATTTGAAGACGGAAATTTAATGTATTACACGGTTGAAGGTAACCGCCATGATTATCAATATACATATGAATATGTTTTCAATGGATTGCAATGCCTATTTTCTTGGTATTAAGAATAAGATGAAAGAAATAAACGATGAGGAGTAAAAATCATGAAGAAATCTTTAGTATTACCATTAACCTTATTTGTAACATTTGCTTTAACTGGATGCAGAAACGATTCCATAGATGATCTTTCTTCTTCAAACTATTCAAAATCAGAAGAGAGTGATTCAAACGAAGAAGGAACCTCAAGCCTTACTTATGAAAGAAATGAAGAAGGATACACTGTTACAGGCATATCAGAAAATGTAGAAAATATCATTATTCCAGCAAAATATGAAGGGCTTCCTGTAACGGCTATAGGAAATAGCGCTTTTGCCTACTCAAAGCACACAGCTCCGATTTTGTCGGTCACGCTGCCTGATTCGATTACGAGAATAGGACTAAACGCCTTTCACAATCGAAGCGAAATGACAACGGTGAACATTGGAGAAAAGAGTCAACTTAAAGAAATAGGTAGAAACGCGTTTTCAGGAAATCACGCCTTAACTGAGTTTTATATTCCAGTAACTTTATCGATTATTGGCGATAGCGCATTTAATAACGATGGATCAATAAATTTTATCGTAGGCGAAGCAAATGAAGTTTATTATGGGGAAAACGGACATCTTATTGAAAAAGAAACCAAAACTCTTGTGCGTGGCGGACAAAGTCCAACGATACCCGAAGGGGTTTTAAAGGTTGCTGAGGCTTCTTTTAGAAAAAGCAAGTTAACTGAAATTAGTATTCCTTTGAGCGTTGTTTCGATTGAAAACTACGTTATTGCCGATAGCTCTATCTCTGTTATAAATTACGAAGGAAGCGAAGAAGAGTGGAACGCAATCGAAAAAGCTAAATCATGGAATTATAGAAAAACGGATATCGAAGTAAAATTTGCAAACAATGCTTAGTCAATCGGTTAATAATAAAGAATCGCTTACAGCGATAATATTTTTGAATGTTTTTCTAATTCAAAAGTTGCAGTGTAGGGCATGTAAAACTGAAACGAAATCGGCAGGGGTATGTGCTTGCATCAATATAGGTATCAAGGGATTGGCTTTCCGTAATGATTTAAAACAATTTTCATATGTTTAGAAGAGATATGAAAATAACAAAAGGATACAAACTTTTTTGAAGGAGTACGAAATCGTATCAAACGTTATCTTCCTAGACATTTAAGAACCATTGGTTTGATACAAAATGTGTCAGACCTTTTTTCTTTTCTTTAGAGTAATAATTTAGCAAAAGATCTTTTTGTACCTATCTTTTAGATTTTTAAGAAAATACCAATTCATTATATTTTCGTCTCTGGAGATTAGATATTCCCTTTACCATTCTTGTTTGTGATTCCGTTTGATGCAAAATAATTTATATCCTTAACATCCAAGGAAAAACCGCGGTAATACTCATCGTTAATGATGGGATATCGCTCGTCTGGTTTTGAATGGATTCCGAATTGATTTCTTCTTGTTTGCTGCTCGTTGAACTAGAGATAGATGAACAAGAAGAAGGCAATATCATCAGAAATAGCAATTTTTTTCACGATTTTACTTGAAGTCAAAACCTAACGAATCAATCCAACTTGTCACAGAAGCTGGTGCAACGCTCGAAGAGAATCTTTGAGGGCTAAGCCAGGTGACGTTGCTATCATCTTCCGTTAATGGTGTAAGATTGTTTAAGTTGAATGAAGAACTAGCACTTGTTCCAAAAGGAATGATTGTTTTGTTTGAGAAATCATTATCGGCAACAAAGTTTTCAATCACCCAGCTTAATTGCTGCCACCAAACAGGAGCCCCTAGGAATATGTAATTTGCGGTATTGAATTCCTCAAACGAGGTTGTTGTAAGTTCGACATTGACTCTTTCGCCGTTTTGAGTAATTTGGTGTTCCTTTACCACCCTGCTATCTCCATTTGAATAATTTAGATCAGCACTTGTATATGGATTTGTAGGTTCTAATTTATGTATAGGCGCATCTATATAATCGGCAATCGTATTCGCTACATTTTCAGTATGATTTGTTGCCGAAAAATAAATCACTAGAGCTTTCGTTTGGCCATCATAACTAGAATCAATGCTAGCTTCGCTGTCATTTGGTATTTCGCTCGTATGACTAGATGAATTGCTTTGATTTGAGTTGCAAGCTGTTAAAGGGAGCAAGAAAGTTAATGCCCATAAAGATAGTGTTCTGTTCATGCTTTTGTTCTCCTGATGCAATGTTTTACTTGTTTCTTCTCTCTATGATTAATTTTCCAAGCCATTCGACCATGGCGGGATCTTGGTGGGAAAAGAAAGATGATTCTCTTTTGTCTAATGTTTCAATGAGTTTGATGTCATCCTCGTCAAGAGAGAAAGAATAAATATCAAAATTTTCTTTTATACGGTTCTCATGAATTGATTTTGCAAGCGAGACGATTCCTCTTTGGTAAAGCCAACGAAGAATAACCTGAGCTACGCTTTTGTCGTGTTTTTTAGCGATAGAAAGAAGAACTTCATTGTTGAACATGTTGTTTCTTCCTTCCGCGAATGGAGCCCAAGCCTCTAAGACTACTCCATATTTATCAGCCCATATTTTATCTTCGTTTCTCTGATGGAAGACGTTGACTTCAATCTGATTGACCATTGGCTTAATCTCACTGAATTGGCAGATGTCGACAAGTCTGTCAGGATAGAAATTCGATACGCCAATCGCTCGAACTTTTCCTTCTTTGTAAAGTTTCTCTAAATCCCTATATGCGCCATAGTAATCGGCAATAGGCTGATGAAGAAGAATCAAATCGACATAGTCTGTTTTTAATTTTCTTAGTGATTCTATCACCGAAGCGTATGTTTTCCCTTCGCCATAATTGTCGACCCAGACTTTCGTGGTCAAGAAAATATCCTTTCTGTCGATTCCTGATTCGACAATCGCGTCACCGACCTCTTCCTCATTGAAATACGATTGCGCCGTGTCGATGTGTCTATATCCGGCTTTCAATGCAGTAAGGACACTTGAACGACAATCGGTTTTGGAGATTAGGTAAACGCCAAAGCCGTTTGCTGGTATCTCCACCCCATTATAAAGCTTGAAAGTGTTCATTATTTTTCCTCCTTTTTGATTAATGAAACGTGTTCTTTGGCAGATTTGTTTAATAAACCCTCCTTGATATCAAGCTTTGGGTTTAATTCCATAAGATCTTTAAGACTATTAGCCATGTATTGTCGGTCATTTGTATAGCTATTGGCAAATACGATGACTTCGCCTTTATATCCTTCTAGGTTCTTTTTCACGAACGTTCCAATTGGCATCGGAAAGGTGTACCACCAAATCGGGAAGAAAAGTAATATCCTGTCATAAGAGTTAATATCTAATTTGATGTCTTTGATTTCTACAAGTTCTCTCTCCTTCCATTCTTTTTTCGCTTCGACATATGCACATTGATTATAGTCTTCTGAATATGGAACCTTTCTTTCTATTCTTAGGGTGTCATAATCGAAGTTTTCATTGATCTCCTCGATTAGTTTTTTAGTGTTGTTTGACCAGCTGAAGTAAGCAATTAATGTCTTCATTTCTTCTATCCTCCGCCTTTATTTTAGATAAGGATGAAGAAAAAATGTTTATATCGATTTTCTAATCTACTATACTTAAAACGTATAGGAGAAACGAAAATGATCGACATCTATCTTTTAGAATATTTCATCGCCTTTTATGAAGAAGGATCATTATTGAAAGCAAGTGAAAAACTTCATATTTCCC
>CAVKLJ010000031.1:0-10180 GCA_963657245.1 Lachnospiraceae bacterium | reverse complement strand
ATCCGTGTATGAGTCGGTGTACGAGTACCCACAGACCGTGCATGTGTGCGTGGTGCAGCCTTTCTCGTCGAACGTCGGATCCATCACTTGGTTGTTGAACGAATGATTTGCCTCTCCAGATTTAAGGCTCTCATAGCCTTTGTCGGTGCACGGATGCCAATGCTTTTCCGCATCATGGCTCCACGATTCCGAGTAACTGTGCTCAAGCTTTCCTGTCGCATCGGAAGTATAGGAATGGCCACAGACCGTGCATGTGTATGTCGTATAACCGCCTGCCTCATATGTCGGGCTTGTGACGGAGCTCTCGTACGCGTGTTTTTCCTTTCCGCTCGTGACGTCATGGCCGCATGTGGCGACATGCCAATGGTGCGTGTCATCGCTCGACCAAGAACTACTGTACGTATGCTCGTGAACCGAGGATGATGAACTAGAAGAGCCGCTAGACGAGCTGGAAGATGAGCTTGAATGGCTGCTGTGTGAGCCAGAAGAGCTTGAATGGCTGCTAGACGAAGAGGAGCTTGAGGAAGACGACGTCGATTCCGAGGATGAACTGTTTCCTCCGCCACCTTTATCTCCCCCACAGGCAGACAACATGAATAATGTCATCAATGCCAGTCCAAATACTTTCCTTTTCATTTTTATGTTCTCCGAATTATTGAAATTGTCTTACTTTTTATTGGTTTTGTTTCGTTTATTCCTTACTGATTTTTTCACTTCCGTCCAAGCGTATCCTTCCCAATCAAAAGGGCAATCAAAGACTTTATGTAGAGATTCGGAATATATTTTATAATCTTCCCTATTCCACTTGCTCCAAGGCTTGGTTTGAGGCCTTCTACGTTCATTGTTTCTTCTTGCGCTATCTTCCCGCAAAGGAAGTATAAGTTTTTTATTGGTGTCTTTTTTGTTGTGGTTGATTGAAGCTTCGATTATGTAACGGTCAACAGGAATATCGAGGCATTCTTTCATCCCAGCAAACACATCTCCAATTTTAGTTGTTTCATTCGAAGCGTTAATCTCTTTTGCCCTATTGAAAATAACCACCAAATATTTGATAATCAGATTAACTACTTTTTGGGAATTGCCGTAAGTCCATCCAAAGTCATCGTCCTTCTCTGGCTTTAGAGAATCACATTTTTCAATAAGCTTTTCACATAAAGAGTTATGCCACGTTTTGTAATTTTCCTTTTTAAAATCAGGGGTAATTTTAACGAATTCCTCAAAAAGATATGTTGAAATCTTATTCCTTGTATCATTTTCAAAATCATCTCTGCTTTGCTTGCCTAATCGACACGTCAGTGAGCCTTGAGATGTTGCAGCGCCGATTGATTTTTCAATGGCGTAAGGCAAAACAAAGTTTCTGATCCTTTCGTCTGTTAGTTTTATATTTCTTGCGTTACGAAACTCTTTTTCATATTCCTTGGGGTCAAAATCTCCTGGATCTAAATAGCCGGGTAGTTTTGAAAAATCTAAACTTTCATTTTCAGTGGTTTTGTTGTTATTTGACATAAACATTTGTCCTCCTTGATTGACTTATTAGCAAACGCTTTAGAGAGAGGCAAGCTTAGCTTGCATAATAGCTGCTTTGAAGATTCAAGGCAGAATACCGAAACTTAACCTACCCTTTCGCCATTATCTGCACTGCATGCTCAGTCAGTTTCTTTTTCGCCGCATCCAGATAAAGCCATGTATGTAGCGGCCAATATGACTATTAATTTTCTTTTCATCTTGCTAAGCTCTTTAGAGGCTCATTTATAAAACCCGGAAATCGGCGTAGCGTCTACGCCACCGCTATTTTGTAAATCAATAAGCGAATGACGTTTGGTGTTCCAAATACAATATTCCAAATGCATATATGATTTATCACCTAAATATGGATCAATCACTCTTCGATATTCGATTAACAGATCATGATATTGCTCTTCAGTCATGGACGTCCATCCATGTTCTATGACAAAGTTGACTCTTACTGAATCCACTCCTAAATACCGTAAAAGCTTCTGTTTGGAACGCAATGTTCTTAAGACCGTTCCATCAATCGTCATATGGGAAAAGCGGAAAAGATCAGCATAAGTTTCGTAGTCCGAATATGTCGTCAAATATTTAAATGTCAAATTAATCAATTTCTGCGCTTGACCACAAGTAAGTTCATCAAGATGGACGTCGCTTCTTATTGCATTGATACCTTCAAGAAATGTCTTACAAAGCTCATCATGGAAAACATCAAAATTGGCTTGATTGTTTTCACAATTTGGTCCCAAAACAAAATAATGATAAATTTTATCACCTAAATCAAACAATAAATTATCAATATCTCTTCTACGCTCCTCGTTCACTGTTTTTCTCTTGGAATGCTGAACGGTTCTTGGATAAATTTGGTTCCCGTAATATATTTCACTAACCGTTGAGATAACGTCATTTCTATTTGATATTCTACGGTCGCACCTTTCTTGGGTTGAGCGTTTGATGTCTTCCCAGAATTGCCCGCGAAGTTCTTCTTTTATAGTTTTCATAAGTCTTTCAGTTTCTCCTTTTTACCAATTTTAGAGAGAGAGAGAGAGTCAAGTTTGGTTCGTATAAAAACTACTTTTTTGACATTTAATATGACTAATTTTGAATACATGAAAACAAACCTAGATTTGTAGGCTGACACGCTTGAAATCTAGGTTTTGTATAAAGTTATAAATTGATATTACGAATTAGAAGATGGGCTCGTCTGATGAGGAGTCGTTTCTACGAATCTGAACCTCAATGAGTTTGACGTCCGTATCCGCGATAAGAGTATATCCAGATCCGGCTTTGATGGTGATGACATCTCCACTTTTGATATGTCTGCTCTCGCCCTTGATAACGACAGTTCCCTCCCCTGATATTATCGTCCAGGTCTTGTCGATGTCGTTATGCGAGGAATATGGGAGTTGGGAGCCTGCCCTTATTGTGAGTTTTGAGGTCAAAGAATCGTTAGAATCATTGATGACTTTGCGTTTTCCCCATGTTTCTTCGGAGAATCTGATCTCTGTTCCGATCTCATCGATTAATGGGGAGATACTTGAGGCTCTTTCTACGCTTGTGACAAGGATTCCTTCCGCGGAGGCGGCAATGATCGTATCTTTCATACCTACGCAAAGAAGAGGCACACCTAAGACATTCACCGCCTTGACGTTCTCACAATCATCTGAGATTTTCACTTTTCCTAGTGTCTCATAGTTTATGGAGTCAAAGAGGGTGTTCCAAGTTCCAACATCCTCCCATTTGCCAGAGAAACGCACCACTTGTGCAGATTTCTCGCTTTCGATCACGGCTTTCTCGATCTTCTCCTTCTTCAGGGTCTCGAATTTCCCAAAGAGGTCATAATAGTCATAGAAGCCGATTCTCTCGTGGGCTTTGTTAAGCATGTATCCGAGTTTGAACGCGTATGCCCCGCCATTCCAGAGGGCGTCTTTGGAGATGTATTCATTGGCTTTGGCTTTTGATGGTTTCTCTTTGAAGTCTATGGCTTCGCTTATGTCTGCTTTCTCCTTTGGAATTATGTAGCCGTATTTCTCCGATGGGTAGGTTGGCTCAATGCCAAGCATCGTGATGTTCTTATCCCCTTCTTTTGCAAGAGTATAGAGCTTTTTGAGGGCTTCGAAATATGAATCCTCGACATATGGGTCTACAGGGCAAACGACAACCGCTTCATCATCGTCCACCTTCATCACGTCATGAAGATATGCGCAAGCAAGTGCTATTGCAGGAAAAGTATCCTTCCTTACTGGCTCAACGGATAGGCTAAGCCCATCGCCAAGTTGGTTGATAAGCTCTGAGACCTGGGTGTTTGAGGTGGCAATCGTTATCTTTGCTTCGTTATCTATCCTCTTTATGGAGTTATAGGTTCTTTGAAGCATGCTCTCCCTCTTGCCCTCTGGCTTATCGAATATCTTGATGAATTGCTTGGATCTTATCTCATTAGAAAGAGGCCAGAGTCTTTTCCCCGATCCGCCTGAGAGTAATATTATGTTCATATGCTATTTCTTCTCCATTTCTTACTGTAGGTAATATTTCTTTGTTGAATTAATAATATATTACCGTCTGGAAAAACGCACGTAATATTAGGAATATCGTTGTTTTTGCAAAGGGAAAGGAATTTGTTAACGTTGATGATATATGGACATAGGTATGGACAAAATGTCTAGACAAATGTATGGACATTTATTTGTCTATACGATTTTTGCTTGAAAAAACTACTTTAGTTCTTCTCGATGATTTTCCAATACCCATTATTATTGGTTCCCACTCTTTCAATCAAGCCTTTGCCAACAAGAGAGGAAATTGTTCTTTGAATTGTTCTTTCGGATTTATTTAGCCTATCCGCTATATCCTTTTTTGTTAGGTTTTTATCGCTTGAAATCGCATTAAAGACTATTTGCTCTTGTGAGGTAAGTTTCTCTTTGACTTGGGTATTTAGATAAATGTTTGGCCTTATGAATTCAAAGAAAAATCCATATGCTTCTTTTTTATAGTTCCAGCTTACGCCATTTGCATTACAAATCTCATTCACTCTTTGGAATCCTGTGCCAGATTTCTCCACATCCTTGCTTCTAAACAAGACATCTAGGATCAATTTATTTCTTTTGATGGAAGATATGTTTCTATTGATGAAATCAAATGGAGTTAAATCATCAGGAAATGTTCCAGGATTGTATATCTCAATCTTTCCTGGGTGAATTCCAATCTCTATTTCAGGAGTGCTTTCATAATCGGCATGAGCAAAGCTGTTAACGATAATTTCACGTAAGGCTTTTTCCGGAATTTCTGGGGTTTCTTCTCTTTTCCTTGCTCCTATATCGACCCTCCACTTGATGTTTTCTAAGACATATTTAAGAGCGAGGTTAACTAAATTATAGACATTGCCGTTAACTAGTCTTAAATCCGTGAATGTTACCTTATCTTCGGTAGCGTAGCTAGCAAGTTTTAAGCCTATCCTTGCATCCTTGCCGAATAAAGCGACAGCGGCGTTTTTAAGATATTCCCCTTCAATAAGATCTAAGATTGTTAATAACTTCTCTTTATCGAATTGAGGCATATCCAATCTGCCATAGTGAATTGCCGAATAATAAAAATCCAACAAGGCATTATCATCGATATCATCTATTGTTTTATTGCTTATTTCTTCTTCCCAATGGGAGGCATAGTCATCTCTTTTGATCAGCCTTCTTAATTCGTCGGTGGACATTTTTCTATTTTCTGTCCCTGTTCGAATTAAATAATCTCCGTTAACGGAGTAAGGACGGTTATGGCCGGAAAAGCTTACCTTGATTATTTTTCTATCTTCGACATTTTGAACTTCTATCGTTGGAGTGATTTTTGGATAGATGGATTCAAATATCCACCTGGAGATATCTTTTTTGGTGGAATCAGTTATCTGTTGGCCATCAACGTAACCGCAATCGTTTACGCCAAAATACAAAGTTCCACGGCAATGCTTGTTAAGTATGGCGCATATCGCTTCCATGGCTTCTTTCTTTTCGCCTGTTGTTTTTTTAAATTCAACGGTCTCTGTTTCTTCTCCAATAATCATCTTTGCTAGCCTCCATTCATTAATATTATGCCATATCAATTTATTTTGTCCATACGGATGTCTAGACATTTTGTCTATACTCATCATTTGTCGAATATTGGTTCGAATTTTGTGTAAAGCTTTGATAGAATCGACTTTTTTTCATCAAAACATAGGCAAATCATTCATTTTAGATATCATATAAATCCTTGATATCTAGACATTCGTAGTTAGATTTTTCATATCCGTTTGTTGCAAGAAAGGCGTATTCCAGCTTCAAATTTGTCTTGATGTTTTTTATCTGCTCCACTTCCTTGTTCATCTCTTTTAGAGTTAGTTTGTTCCTGTAATACTTCACCTCGATGATTTTCAAGACATCTTTAAACTCAAGCACAACATCAAGTTCCCCATTCATCTTCTTTATTGGATCACCATAATAATACGTTCCAATATTTCTTATTCCCTTTAATTTGCCATTTCTGCTTAAGAGAGAATAATAGTGCCTAACCACTTCTTCGAATCTATGAGATACGAAGGTGATCAATGAATCTTTAATATAGGCGTCAAAGAAATTATCAACGCCAAGAGAAACAATTAACGAATTCTTCCCATAAACATAGGTATAGAAGAACCTTAATACGTTGTCGTTGATTTCGTAATATGCTTTCTTATCGTCGTTTGATTTATTCATCGGATAAGTCTTTTTGAGCAATTTGATTGCCACCAATGATTTCAAGGATTTTGCGATTTTCCCCGTTTTCTCCAAATCGATTCGATTTTCTATCTCCGAGTATCTCTTCTTACCATTAGCGATAAAGGAGATGATTTTCTTAGCTTGCAAACTATTTACCGCGTCAGAAATTAGCAAGGAATCAGCATAAGCATAGACAAGAGAGTGTTCATCTAAAAACAACCTTTTGATATTTTCCTCAAGTGAACCATCTTTATTGATGAATGAATTGATATATGGACTGCCACCGAATACGGAATAAAAAGCGATTTTATCCATTATCGTTTTATCCTCATAGAAGGTTGAAGACTCTATATAGTTCAGCTCATCTATATACACTTTCTTGGTGAATCTTCCAAACAATGGATCGCCTTCGGTAAGCAGTTCATTCATCATACTGATTTCCGATCCACAAATGATAAAGTTTAGGTTATTAGAGTAATTGTCGAAAACATCTTGGAAGATGCTATCAACGGTTTTGGGGTTGTTTATTTTCTTCAGATATGGGTATTCGTCGAAGATTATCGTGAATTTCTCATTCAAACCGTTTAGGTATTCAAATAGTTGCTCAAAAGAGGAGAAAGAAACATAAGAAGGCATATTTATGTTCTTATCTAGAACTGCTCGTAATAATTTTAGGTTTTCTTCAAGCGTGTCTTGGATACATTCGAAATATATGTAGTTCTTCTTGCTTTCCATTACCTTTTTTATCAAAGTAGTTTTACCCACTCTTCTTTTGCCGTATATGACGATTTTCTTAGATACACCTTCTAATTCGTCGTTTATTTCCTTTAATTCTTTTTCTCTATGAATGAACATAAGCCCTCCATATCACTGACTTATTTTTCAGTGAATTATTTTTCAGTGTTATTTTACCATTGAAAAAGAAGATTTCAAGAGAGTAGGTATTATGTGTCGTTATGACGTAATTTGTTTCCGATTAATAAATGGATTTTGCTAAATCGATTTTAATATGATTTTGCCATTTTAGGCGTTCGAAAAGAAACACAGTTTTTGCCGATTTCTTTGTTAAAATGCATATGTGTTTAAAGGGAAAATAGAATGTAAGTTTTGAGAAGTCTGCGACATTACGAAACAGATGCGAGAAGCATGCGTGTTATATCCAATCGATAACGTTGAATTGATAACTTTCAAAAATGGATAAACGCATCGTTTTTCTTATGTTCAAAGCAACACTTTATCTCCAAATCGGTCGGAAAACCGTAAAAAACCATGCTCAAAAAAGTTGGAAAAGCGTAAAGTTTGGCACTATAAAAAGTTGGAAAAGCGGAATTCATTGAACAAATTCAGCAAAAATTATTTTGATGATTATGCGGTTTTGCCATAAGTAAAAACTGAAAATAAGTGTTTATCGACATTTTTCGAAATTTTCATTTAGAAAATGCAACATATTCATGGATATTTCATTTAGAAAATGCAACTAAATTGGCGAAATTTCATTTAGAAAATGCAACATATTGATTGACATTTCATTTAGAAAATGCAACATTAATGTTGTTGTTTCGCTTAAAAATATGTACGGAGGTCCCCATATGGATTTTAAAAGAAAGATATACAAAGAAATAAAGGAATGGAAGGAAGAGAAGAACAAAAATTCCGCTCTTTTGATTGAAGGGGCTAGACGCGTTGGCAAAACCACAATAGTTAAAGAATTTGCTAAAAATGAATATAGGAACTTTATCTATATCGATTTCACTTACACGCCAGATGAGGTTAAGGATCTTTTCAAAAAGATAAATCCTTCGGACCCCCTATCTATGGACCAATTTTTTTCGGATTTATTCTTATCATTTGGCAAGGTTCTGAAAAAAGGCGATTTAATAGTTTTTGATGAAGTTCAGCGTTTTCCTAAAGCGAGGCAGGCAATAAAAGCATTGGTTTCCGACGGACGATTTGACTACATCGAAACTGGATCGTTGATTTCAATCAGAGAAAATACACAAAACATTCAAATTCCATCAGAAGAGAGAAGGATTGAAATGAATCCGATGGATTTTGAGGAATTTTGTTGGGCTTTCGGCTGGGATGATAAATGTGAATTATTGAGGGACATTTTAAATCAGCATAAAAGCATAAGCGAGAATGTCCATAAAAAATTAATGGATGATTTTAGGTTGTATTTGGCCCTTGGCGGCATGCCTAAGGTTATCTCCCTTTACCAAGAAACAAAATCATTTATGCGTTGTGAAAGAGAAAAACGCGACATATTGAAATTATATGAAGATGATTTAAGAAGCCATGATAATAAATATAAAACAAACACTTTAGGCATCTATAGCTCCATGCTTCCAGCCTTGAAATCGTGGTCAAGAAGAGTAAAAACAAACAGCAGAAACAAATACATGTTTCAAATTTATCAAAGATCACTTAAAGATTTAGAAGATTCAAAGATTGTAAATTCTGTTTATCGTTCTTCTGATCTAAGCTTTGGGACGCTAATGAAAGAGGAGAGTGATTTCAAATTGTATCCACTTGATGTCGGATTAATGTTAAGTTCGCTAATCGGAAATACAAATGAAGATTGTGAGAAAACCTACCTGAAAATAAGGGCAGGAAAACTTGATGGCGCAAATTTTGGCGTTTTATATGAAACACTTGTTGAACAAAGCCTCATATGTAACGGAAGAAAGCCTTTCTACCATACCTTTGAATATGATGGCAAAAGGTATGAAATTGATTTTGTCTCCTTCATAAAAGGGAAGCTTAATGCGATTGAGGTGAAGTCAACAAAACGTTTCACCACTTCTTCTTTGTCCGCTTTAAAGTTAAAATACCCTCAATTGAAGTTCGATAGAATTATCGTCTCTCCTAAAACGTTAAGTTATGATGGTGAAACCACTTATTTACCTATATATATGACATTTTTACTCTAAAGATAAATGTCCTTAAGCGAATTATACATCACTCAAGCATTCCTTGTTGTTGTTCTTTACTCGGCCGTTTTCATGTGTTTGATGATTTTGTAATTTTCGAAATACGTTATAAAAATTTGCGTTTAATCTGAAAATATTGCTTTTTTAGCATTTTTCTTTGTTATACGCAAATTTTAATGGCTTTTCATAAAGAAATAATGAGACAGATTAGTAAAATCAATCATCTCTTGATATATTTAGAAACTTCTTTCTTAAGTAGTCTGCATGTTCTTTAGAAATAAGATTTTCTACCTCGCAGACGTTGATGCTGCTATTTGCTTCACATAGATAGCAATCATATACAGGACTTTTCTTGTTTCTTTTGTCTTTTAGAAAATCTATGTCTTGTTGCAAGAATGGCGGTAAGTCCGTTTCGTATGCAGGCTTATACGGTATTGGCTCTAGGCTAAGAATGTCTTTTATCGTTATTCCTAAAGAGTCGCATATTTTCAGAACGACTCTCAATCTGCAGTCTAGCAAATTGCTTTTGCCGGAAAAGATATCAAATAAAGTTGTTTTGGAAACTCCACTTTCCTTGCTTAGTTTGTATATAGTGTAGTTTTTCTCTTCAAGCACGTCTTTTAAAGTCATGAGGATAACTCCTTTCATATTATATCGGTTAACCGATATGCTGTCAAATCAGTACGTTTGATGTTTTGCAATGGATTAGACCGATATTCAAAACCCCCATGAAATGGAGTGTTATGCAAAGAGCCTGACCTTTTACCAGGACTTTGAGGGGTTTGTTTTGGTCCTGACGACGTCATCATATCACGGATCATGACGCTGTTTTGATATGATAGTGATATGATGTGATATGATAGTGACATGATGTGACATGATAATTGGAGGAATGAGATGAAAATTAACGAAATATATCCAGAAATTGTCTTAGAGGATAAAGAGCACGAGTTCAAAGCCAAATTAAACAAAGAAAAGCCTTTGACCTGGGCAAAAACGCTAGTTGGCTTTGCTAATGAT
>CAVKLJ010000030.1:0-10621 GCA_963657245.1 Lachnospiraceae bacterium | reverse complement strand
ATCCCAGGAAAGAAGGAGAAAAAATTATGAAAAAAATTCTTATATACTTAAAAAAAGAGAACCTAAGGTGCTCCGCAGGAGGCCCATATGGTTATAATTATGGTATTTACAAATATTATCAAAACCATAAGCGTAATGATTTTGAATTGTTTTTCCTTGAAGAAAATAAAAACGATAGGCTAAAGGGCTGGGTTAAGGCTTTTTATAAAAAATACAAGAAATTCCTTTTGAAGCCTTATGTTAAGTGGAAATGCAAAAGGGCTGTTTCTTCGAAATGCAAGAAATCAAAATTTGATTTCGGCAAATACGATATAGTTCATTTTCATGATACATTGTCAATGAAACTATGCGAGGATAGTTTGAAAAATTACAATGGAAAAGTAGTTTTAACGAGTCATTCGCCAAAATTACAAAGTGACGAATTGCTAGATGATGTCTTATGCGTCAAAAATAGAAACAAATCCTTTTATAATAAAATGGTACAAATCGATCTTTATGCCTTTAATAGGGCTGATTACATAATTTTTCCATGTAAAGAAGCTGTAGAGCCTTATATGCACTCTAACGAATTGTTCAAGCAAATCGACAAAAACAATAGATCTAAATACATTTTCATTCCGACGGGAATCGAAAAAAGAGAGGTTAAAAAAACTAGATCTGAAGTTCTTCATCATTATGCAATACCTGAAAATGCTTTTGTCGTTTCTTTTGCTGGTCGACATAATTTTGTTAAAGGATATGATGATTTAAAGCGATTTGCTGCCAAGATTTTGGCAAAATATGAAAATGTATATTTTTTAATTGCGGGCAAAGAGGGGCCATTATTTGGCATTGACAACGAAAGATGGATTGAGGTCGGATGGACAAATGATGCCCCCTCTATCATTGCCGCATCAGACGTTTTCGTTTTACCTAATAAAGAAACGTATTTCGATATTGTAATGTTAGAAAATTTATCGATACCGCAGATTGTTATTGCGAATAATACTGGCGGTAACAAATTCATAAAATCCCCCGGAGTGTTAAAATACAATAATGATGATGAATTTATGTCTAGATTTGATACAGTCTATAAAATGAGCGAAAGTGATAAAAAAGCGTTAAGAGAAGAAAATTTAGAACTTTTTCAGAAAGAGTTTGATATAGGAATATTTTGTGAAAAATACTATGATTTTCTTGAAAGGATTTCAGTGTAAATGTTTTACGAAAATAAGCTGACGATCGTCGTTCCGACATATAATCATCCAACTTACGTGCAATATCTATTGACTCTCTACGAAAAAGTATTGGAAAAATTTAATATAATTTTAGAAATTCATGATAGCAGCACAAATAATGAAACACAAAAAATGTGTTTAAATGCAAATGAGAAGGTCAAATATGTTCATTATGATGATATTGATGTTGATGAAAAAACGATTCTTTGCCTAAAAAATGTTAATACGGAATACGCTTTCTTATGTGGTGATGGTTTTGTTTTGGATCTTGATAAAACTTTTGATCATATATATTCTTGTATGCAAGAGCGGCCTGACATAATTGAAATGTTTGACATGGGTATAGAGACACACAAAAAATTTTTCGAAAGAAAATTTGTTAACGATACGAAAATATATGATATTGGTTTTTTTGCTAGTAGTTGTTTTTGGCATGTCGCATTTTATGGCGGTAGCATAATTAGCAAAAAAATAATTGATAAATTTGAGATTACAAAACTAAAAAAAGTAATCGGCACTGGATTCATATACCCTGTGGCTGTCTTCGATAACGTTGCTGATGATAACAATCGTTTCTTTGCCTATGTGATTTCGGACAACTTTTTAATTACAAATCCACACAAAAAGGAGCCTATGTGGGTGACAAATAAAACTGGGCTCAAAATATGGACTTATAATTTTTGCTCTGCGGTCGAAACTCTTCCTTTTCTGTATAACGAATCCAAGAAAGAAATTATTGAAACTGTCGGATTGAATACCAATTATTTTACGTTTAATGGCCTTTGCGCATGGAGGATAACCAGAAACCTGAATCTATTGCTTACCGTAAGATACAGGCGATATCTAAAAGAAATGTCAAATGTTAAATATTTTACAATTTTGATAATTTCGTTAATGCCACCGTTTTTATTAAAAATGGTCAAGATTATACGTAGAAAGGTGAAATGTTTATGAAAATTGTTATCTTAGCTGGTGGTTTAGGAACAAGAATATCCGAGGAATCTTATCTCAAGCCAAAACCAATGGTAGAAATAGGCGGTATACCTATTTTGGTACATATTATGAAGATTTATGCCGCCCAAGGCTTTAAAGACTTTGTTATTTGCGCTGGATATAAGCAACAAGTTATAAAGGAATACTTTGCTCATTACTATCTTTACATGAACGACGTTACATTCCATATGGGAACGAATAAAAAAGAAATAATTCATAAAGATTTCTTTGATGATTGGAACGTTACCGTTGCCGATACAGGATTAAACACGGCAACAGGCGGAAGAGTAAAACGTATTCAAAAATACATTGGCAATGAACCATTTTTACTTACTTATGGTGATGCTGTCGGCGACATTGATTTGAATGCTCTTTTAGAATCTCACAGAAAATCAGGGAAACTAGGCACAATTTCTGTTTATAACTTTGGACAATCCAAGGGCGTTGTCGAAATGAAGAAAGACGGAACGGTCGAATCGTTCAGAGAAAAATCTGACTTTGATGGCGATCTCATAAATATAGGTTATATGGTAATGGAACCGAAAGTGTTTGATATGATTCCAGACGATGCATCACCATTCGAAGAAACGGCCATGAAGACATTAGTTAAAGACGGGCAATTGAACGCTTATCTTCATAAAGGCTTTTGGCAATGCATGGATACGATGAACGAGAAAAATAAACTCGAGAAATTATGGATTAGTGGAAACGCACCATGGAAAATTTGGAAGGATTAACCATGCTAGATTTAACGTTTTACAAAGGAAGAACTGTTCTTATAACTGGACATACCGGTTTCAAAGGAACGTGGCTGTCTAAGATATTAATAAACGCAGGAGCAAATGTCATAGGATATTCTTTAAACGCTCCTACAAATCCAAATTTATTTGAATTGTCACGTATAGAAGGCCAAATGGCTTCGACTATCGGAGATATAAGAGATTTTGATCATTTGAAAGATACCTTTGATGAGTATCAACCAGAAATTGTCATACATCTTGCTGCTCAACCAATAGTAAGAGATTCCTATAACAATCCTAGATATACTTATGAAACCAACGTCATGGGAACTGTTAATGTGTTGGAATGCGCTAGATTAACTCCAAGCGTTAAGAGCGTCTTAAATGTCACGACAGATAAAGTTTATCTAAACGATGAGACTCCAAACCATCCATTCAAAGAAGATGAGCAATTAGATGGATATGATCCCTACTCTAATTCAAAATCATGTTCTGAATTAGTAACTCATTCCTATAAAAAGTCTTTCTTCAATAATATGGATATTGCGGTCTCAACCGCAAGAGCTGGTAATGTCATTGGCGGTGGGGATTTTGCTAACGACAGAATTATCCCAGACTGTGTGAGAGCGATCGAACAAAGGAAAGATATTATTGTTAGAAACCCATATTCAACAAGGCCTTATCAGCATGTTCTAGAACCGCTATACATCTATCTTGAAATATGTGAGAAGCAATATAAAGACAAGAAATACCAAGGATACTACAACGTCGGCCCCGATGATTGTGATTGCGTAAACACTGGCGACCTCGTGACTAAATTTTGTAATGCATGGGGCAATGGACTTAAGTGGATCGATAAGCATGATGGCGGACCGCATGAGGCGGCATTCTTGAAACTCGATAATACGAAGATAAAAGAGACCTTTGGCTGGTCTCCAAGATGGCATATTGATGAAACGGTTGAAAAGATAGTAAAATGGACAACAGTTTATCTAAAAGATAAACAAAGCATACCTTCGGAAATGGACCAAGAGATAAATGAGTTCTTCGGAAAAAAATGAACAACCAATTAAAAAGAAAAGCTTGAAGAGCAATTTTCTTTTTAATTTTATTAGCCAAATATTAATTTTGATCATTCCTTTAGCTACATCGCCATATTTGGCGCGTGTTTTAGGAGTCGAAGTTAACGGCCAAATATCGTTTGCTACTTCGATTATTACTTATTTCACCCTTGCATCCAATTTCGGTTTCACCACGTATGGTCAAAGAGAAATAGCTAGATACCAAAACGATGAAGAAGCCAGAAGTAGAACCTATTGGGAAATATTTACAATAAGGACCATATTTACTGCTGTTTCGTTAGGCGTTTTGTTTGCGTTGATTTTCGCGAATGTATTTGGTGAGAGATACAAAACGTTTCTTTTAATACAAACGATAACGGTTTTTGCATGTTGCGTTGATCCATCCTTTTATTATCAAGGAATGGAAGAATTCAAACTTATTGCGATTAGAACTGTAGCGATTAAACTTATTGGTTTAGTTCTTATTTTTTGCTTCATCAAGACTAAAGATGATGCATGGTTATATGTTCTCTTCAACGCTGGCGCCACCTTGCTTTCTTATATCATGATGTGGCCATTGATATTTAAACAAACTAAGAGAGTCAAAATTAAAGAGTTAAAGATTTGGAGACACTTTAAGCCGGCTTTGCTTATTTTTTTACCAAATGTAGCAATTTCCGTTTTTACGGTTTTAGATAAAACAATGATTGGATTGATCGCAGAAAATGCAGATTATGAAAATGGCTGTTATGAAAAAGCCTATCAATTAAATAGCATTATGTTGCTTTTAATAGGCATAATGTCCACGGTATTAGCTCCGAGGAATGCTCGAGATTATGCTGTTAAAGATTTTCAATCTATTGATAACCATATTAGACTAGCTTTTAATTACACGTGGATAGTTAGCTTTCCATTAATGACAGGATGCTGCTTGCTTTGCTATTCTTTATCTAGCTGGTTTTTAGGCCAGGGATACGAAGAAGTGCCGTTGCTCCTACAAATTATGTCGGTTAGATTCATTGCTTCCGGCATTAGCTATATAATGGGTGATTTATTTTTTATCCCTTACGGAAAAGAAAAATATTGCACAATAGTAACTACGGCAGGAGCGTGTTTGAATTTTGTGTTAAATATTTTTTTCATAAAATTATGGGGGGCAGTTGGAGCCGCCATCACAACTGCGATTACAGAAACCTTCATAGCTGCATTTTACTTAATATTTGGCTTTAAGGACAAACTTATAACAGTAAAACTCGCTTTTTCCGGGGCTCCAAAAAAACTTATTGCCTCTTTAATAATGTTCGTTCCGGTTTTCTTTTTAAACCGATACTTTGAATACAGCATTTGGACATTTATATTAATAATGTTGGTTGGCATAGTAACGTATGCTTTTTCACTCTTTGTTTTACGCGATGAATTTTTCTTAAAATTGTTACGAAAAGCATTTTCGATAATTAAAGGATTCTTTGACAAACATAAAAAGAACGATAATTGCGACTTAGACAACTAAATCATAGTGCGATGACTGATCATCAAATAAAACACCAAAACATATAGTAAATACTTTATAATACTAATTAGAGATAACACTGATAAGAATAGGAGCAATAGATATGACAACAAAAGAAAAAATTGACGAATTGGTAAAAAAATATTATGAGGAAGAACAAGCAAAAAAGAAACCTTATGAAAGAGGTGATTATATTCATTACGCCTCAAGAGTGTATGATTCAGATGAACTTGTAAGGCTTGTTGATTCTTCTCTTGAATTTTGGCTCACAGCTGGACATAACTGTGCAGAATTCGAAAAGAAATTTGCTCAATTTATTGGCGTTAGAAAATCTTTACTAACCACATCTGGTTCTTCGGCAAATCTTTTGGCATTTATGACACTAACCTCAGATTTGCTTGGTGAAAGAAAAATCAAAAGAGGGGATGAGGTAATAACTGTTGCTTGTGGTTTCCCAACAACTGTAACTCCAATTCTTAATTATGGTGCTGTACCAGTATTTGTTGATGTCACCATTCCTCAATACAACATCGATGTAACCCAATTAGAAAAAGCGCTATCTCCTAAAACGAAGGCAGTCATGGTTGCCCACACATTAGGTAACCCTTTTGATTTAAAATCCGTTAAAGAATTTTGCGATAAACACAATCTATGGTTGATTGAAGACAATTGCGATGCCTTAGGCTGTGATTATGAATTAGATGGCAAAAATTATAAAACAGGCTCGATAGGGGATATTGGTACGTCTTCATTCTACCCAGCGCACCATATGACTATGGGTGAAGGCGGTGCTGTATATATGAATAATCCTTTGCTCTATAGAATCTGCAAATCGTTTAGGGATTGGGGCAGAGACTGCGTTTGTGATCCAGGCGTTGACAATTCTTGCGGACATAGATTCACTGGCCAATACGGAACTCTTCCTGAAGGGTTTGATCATAAATACGTTTATTCAGAGTTTGGCTATAATTTGAAAGTTACAGACATGCAAGCAGCAGTTGGCCTTGCCCAATTAGAAAAACTGCCTTCATTCATTGAAAAAAGAAGGCATAATTGGGAGAGGCTACATAAAAATCTCGAAGGATGCAAAGATAAAATCATTCTTCCAGAAATATGCCCTCATTCTAAACCATCACCGTTTGGTTTCGTTATTTCAACAAAGGATGGCGTAGCTCGTACCGAGATGACAAAATATCTCGAAGCCCATGGAGTTCAGACAAGAAACGTCTTTGCGGGGAATTTATTAAGACACCCTTGTTTTGATGCGATGAGGAAATCTGGAGAAGGATATCGCGTGATAGGCGATCTTCATGTAACAGATAAGGTTATGTCTTCAACTTTTTGGATTGGCGTTTATCCAGGAATGACAGATGAAATGATCGACTATATGTCTGACACTATTAAAGACTTTTTAAGACAATAATTAAGGATAATGTATGAAAATTAGAGTTGCAGATTATATAGCAAATGCATGTGCTAAATATGGAATTCGCTATGCGTTTTCCGTTGTTGGCGGAGGCGCAATGAATTTAAACGACGCTTTCGGGCACCATAAAAACATCACAGTAATTTATCCTCAGCATGAGCAAGCTTGTTCAATAGGCGCTGAGGGTTTTGCTAGAGTTAACAACGAAATGGCTGCCGTTGTCGTAACGACTGGTCCTGGTGGAATAAATGCGATGAACGGCGTTGTTGGCGCTTACGTTGATAGTGTTCCAATGATTGTTATTTCTGGACAAGTTAGAAGAGATTCGTTTTCGGCGACCACAGGGCTTCCACTTAGGGCTATGGGTGATCAAGAATTCAATGTCATTCCAGCCGCCAAAACAATGACAAAATACGCAGAATGCATAATGGATGTCAACGATGTTAGATATATAACCGAAAAAGCTTTATATTTAGCAAATCATGGCCGTATGGGCCCCACTTGGATAGACGTACCAGGTGACATTCAAAGTGCAATGATGGATCCTGATACACAAATGGGATATGACCCAAAGGAAGACGTTTTGGATATAGGCGTTACGCAAGAACAACTAGAGACAATATACAAGAAGATTCAAAACGCTAAAAGGCCCGTTATCTACGCCGGATCAGCCATTCGTTTATCGAATGGATATGACATTTTTAAAAAGCTTATAGAAAAATTGGGTATTCCAGTTGTAACCGCTTGGAATTCTACGGACGTAATCGAGAACGATAATAATTTATATGCGGGTAGAGCCGGCAATTTTGGAGATCGTTTTGGAAACTTTGCAGTCCAAAATGCTGATCTCATCATATCTTTAGGCTGTAGACTTTCAATAAGACAAACTGGATTTAATTACGCTTCTTGGGCAAGAGAAGCCTTTGTCATTGACGTCGATATAGATGAAGCGGAGATGAAGAAACCAACAATCCACGTTGAATATCCGGTTCATGACGACGTCAAGGATTTCATGACTAAATTTGATGAATTTATCGAAGGGAAAAAAATTAAGAACTTCGACAAATGGATAAAAAAATGTCATCAATGGATGAAAAAATATCCAATAGTCACGAAAGAGCAGAGAAAACAAAAAGGCCTTGCTAATGCATATGCTGTCATGGAAACTCTTTCCTCGAAAGTTAAAGAAGGGACAATTTGCGTTTCTGGAAATGGCACGGCTTGCGTTGTTGGTGGACAGGCTTTTATTACGAAAGAAGGAACAAGATTCATCGAAAATTCCGGCATGGCTTCAATGGGTTGGGATTTGCCTGCAGCAATAGGCGCTTCATTTGCATTAAATAAAAAAGACGTCCTTTTAATTACAGGTGATGGTTCTATTCAAATGAATCTTCAAGAGCTTCAGACTTTAGTCCATCATAGATTACCTATTAAAATTGTTATCTTTAACAATGATGGGTATCATTCAATTAGACAATCTCAATCTAATTTCTTTAAAGATAGACCTATGTGTGGTGTTGGCCCTGATTCACAGAATGATATATCATTCCCTGATATGAAAAAGATTGCCAAAGCATATGACATTCCTTTCTATAGAATTTCATCTAATTCATCATTCAAAAAATTCATGAATGATAAGTATGAAAACATCGAAAAGATGGCAATTATAGAAGTAATGGTGGATACAAAGCAGTTCTTTGAGCCTAAAGCTGGATCGATGAAACTGAAGGATGGTTCTATGGTTTCAGCTCCTCTTGAAGATTTAAAACCATATTTGGATCGTGAAGAGCTAAGCGAGGATATGATTATTCCTTTACTAAAAGATTGAAGAGATGTTTATGACCGAAAAAGAAAGAATGCTAGCGGGCAAGTTATACATTCATCGTTCCGAGGAGCTTCGAGTTATGTCTCGAAAATGTCGTTCTTTAATTTATCGTTTTAATTCTTCTGCTTGGGATAAATCGGAAGAAAGAAACGATATATTAAAAGAACTGCTTGGAAAGATTGGGCAAAATTATTCAATTTTACAAAGATTTTATTGCTGTTACGGAAAGAATATATATGTTGGAAATAATTTTTTCGCTAACATAGACTGCTCTTTTTTGGATATAAATAAAATCGTGATCGGCGATAACGTATTGATAGGACCAAGAGTTATGTTGCTAACGGCAACGCATCCTACAGATTATGAAGTTAGGAGAAAACATTTGGAATATGGTTTACCGATAACAATAGGAAATGATGTTTGGATCGGGGGGGGCACCATAATTAATCCGGGCATAACAATCGGTGATAGAACCATTATTGGCTCAGGTAGCGTCGTGACGAAGGATATACCACGAGATGTTATCGCGGTAGGCAATCCTTGCCATGTGATAAGAAAAATATCAGATGAAGAAAGAAAAAAATGGCAAGACATAGCAAATGATTATTTTAAAGAAATTGATTATGATTAAACAAATGAGGAAATGATAAATGAAACGAGCAATTATTACTGGTGCAACAGGAGCGATTGGGACGGCTCTTGTCAACGAATTGATTTCGAATGGCGTTGAAGTTTTAGTCTTTTGCCATAAAGGCTCACCACGTAATAAGCAAATACCTGAAAATAATCTTGTTACTTTACGTTATTGTTCCTTGAACGAATTGTCTAAAGAAGAAAACGATACGGGCAAACAATACGATCTATTTTATCATCTGGCTTGGCAAGGAACGACTGGTGTTGCTAGGGATGACATGTATTTGCAAAATGAAAATGTTAAGTATTCGCTTGACGCCGTGTCGTGCGCGAAAAGATTTGGATGCAACACCTTTATCGGAATCGGAAGCCAGGCTGAATACGGCCGTACAGATGAAGTTTTGAGACCAAATACGCCAGCTTTTCCGGAAAACGGATATGGGATGGCTAAACTTTGCGCAGGGCAAATGACTAGAAATTACGCCAATAAACTTGGAATGAGACATATTTGGGTTCGCGTTTTAAGCGTTTATGGACCAAATGATGGTTCGCAAAGTTTGGTAATGTCGACGATAAGAAAATTGAAGAATGGTGAAATTCCGGAATTCACAAAAGGCGAGCAAATGTGGGATTATCTATACAGTGCTGATGCCGCTTCTTGCCTTAGACTTTTGGGTGAGAAAGGGGTTAAAGGGAAAACTTATGTACTTGGCAGTGGAGAATCGCGCCCGCTTCGCGAATATATTGAAAAAATAAGAGATGCTGTCTCACCTTTATCAAATTTAAAATTTGGGGTTATTCCATATGCTGATAAGCAAGTCATGTCCTTAAGAGCTGATATCTCTGCTTTAAAAAATGACACTGGATGGATGCCTAAGAATTCGTTTCTAGATGGCGTTAATAATATTTTAAAATTTAACCGGGATTTATGATTTAATATTATTTTAAATGCTGTAGGACATGTTCGTTGGAGAAAAGTGTAGAAAAAATACATAGCATTCGTCACTGTGAGTTTGTATATCTCTATGCTGTTAAAAACACAAAGGTTACCGAATTGTTTATTGACTTTAATATTAAGCATCTAAGATGTTTTGATATAATAGATTTGTAATGATTATCTAAAGAAGGAGAATCGCATGAATTTTCATAAATTTTACAAAGAAATACAACAGTATCGTTGCGGAGGTGTGTTGTTCACCGGCCTATATTTAAAGAT
>CAVKLJ010000029.1:0-10753 GCA_963657245.1 Lachnospiraceae bacterium | reverse complement strand
TCTCAAATTTATTCTAAAACTTTTTGTACACCTAGTTTGTTTAGAGAGGAGGATAAAATTAAGGAAGAAAGAAGAAATTGTCCTGACTATGAGAAGAAAATCGTTTACGGAATTTTAAGCGAAGCACCTTACGAATATGATGGTTTAAATAGTTTAGATAAATTGGCTAAATTACAACATTATGGATTGCCGACGAGACTATTAGATATTACTACCAATCCCTTATGTGCGCTCTTCTTTTCTGTTTTTAAAGTAAATAATGCTATATCAATGCTTGACGACAAAAACAACGGCGGCGTCTTGCCATGTTTAAATAAAAACGATATGGATGGATGTGTTTATATGTTTAAAAAAAACAACCTAGAATGTCTCACTTTCGATTCAGATAAGGCGTTATTCCTTTCTAATTTATGCAAATTGACAGATAATCAAAAAAATCTTATTTTTCAGTTTTCTTCTGCTAATCCTGATATGTTGGTTACCCCAGATGTGCTAGATAGCCTTAAAACTACATATTCAAAAGACATGTGGGACGCTTTTACAAAATTGATTTATGAATGCGAAAGAGAAAGAACTGCCCTTCTTAAAAACCATAGACTTGCTCCAAGAGATTTGTTAAAAAACTACATTGTTAAACCGACATATAATAACGATAGGATTCGCGCGCAAAGTGGACTCTTTATTATTTTTGGACTTAGAGGTATAAATAACGGTGGAAGGGTTTATATGAATTTGGATGATCATAAATCAGATTACGATATTCCAGCTATTAGAATAATCATACCTGCTAAATCAAAGGCATCAATACTTAACGATTTGAATACATTGACTAATGTTAATGAATATACTATGTATCCAGAATTCGAACATTTGATAAGACACATTCGTAAGTCTTGTCAATGATTTATGAATGACATGTAAAAAGGAGCGGATTATGGCAATTATTGACGTAATCAAGTACGAGGGTGGGAACGACACTTTTGTCTACAAACACCCAACCGAGGATTTCAATGTAGGATCCCAATTGATCGTACATGAATCCCAAGAGGCCGTCTTCTTCAGAGACGGAAAGGCTATGGATAGATTTGGAGCGGGCAAGTATACTCTCGACACGGAATCTTTGCCTTTGATGAAGGGATTCTTCAAAAAGATTGCCGGTGGGCCATCGCAATTCCATTCCGAGGTGTATTTCATCAATTTGGCGACCATCATGGGAGTCAAATGGGGAACCGATTCCAAAGTTAGGATGTATGATCCTGCCTCTGGCCTCCATCTAGAGATCGGAGCCTTTGGCGAATTCAACATCAGAATCGCCGATTCTGGCAAAGTTCTCCTTAAACTTGTCGGAACAGAATTAGGTTTGAAGCGTGAGGATATCTTAGGAAGCAGTGGCTATTCTACCGCATCGGTTTCCGGGAAATTCCGCGCCTTGGTCATGACTAAGGTGAAATCCTTCCTTCCTAGAGCGATTAGAGAAAACAATATAGATATATTAGAGGTAGATGAATACCTCGATCAGATTTCAGAGTATATAAGAAAACAGCTTAATGAGGTTTTCGATTCCTATGGATTGATAATCCCAGAGTTTTTCGTAACGAGCATCGCCACCCCTGATGATGATCCTAATTTTAGAAGAATGAAAGCTCAACACGCTGAAAGATATCTAAAGGTTCAAGAAGAAAGAATCAAGCAGGCGGAAGCGGAGGCAAGACGCGGAAGAGAAGTTGTCGAAGCTGTGACGAAGGCCGAAGTGAAAATCATCGGCGTCAAAGCGGATGAGGAAGCCGTCAAAAGAATGGCTTATGCCGAAGCTGAAAAAGAAAGAGCGCAAGGCTTAGCCCATGCTGATGCCTTAAAGGCGATGGGAGGTAACTACCAAGCCGAAACCGCGAGAGTCGTTGGAAAAGCCGCGGCCGAAAACGAAGGCGGTGGCGTCGGTGGAATCGGCGGAGCGGTCTCTGGCGTTGTCCAGGCCGGAGTTGGAATTGGTGCAGCCGTAGCCGTTGGCAAAACGACTGTCGGAGTTGTCAAAAACGTCATGGATGATATGACCGGCGCAACATATACGCCTGCAAGTCAGCCTGCCACACCTTCGGACACATGGGTCTGCCCAAATTGTGGCACAGTCGGTAACGATGGTAAATTCTGCAAGGAATGCGGGACCAAGAAGCCAGAGAGCGCTAATTGGTACTGCCCTGAATGCGGTACTTTAAATGATGGCAAATTCTGCAAGAATTGTGGCCACAAAAGGAGCTAAGTATTATGAGAAGCGGTAAAAGCGGCATCAAAGCTACATTAATCATATATTTCGTCTTGATCATATTGCTGACGGTATGTACTTTCGCAATCCCATTCCCAAAACTCGATAACGGTGTTTTGGTGACATCCTATGTTTGCGCGGTTGTGATGATAATCGCCGAAGGATCGCTGGCTATTTCCTTGCTCTTTAAGGAAGAGAACATGAACCAAAGGATATTGGGCCTTCCAATCCTTTATTCGGGCTATATTGCTTTGACTGCACAAATCATTGCGACTGCCATTTTCTATGTTTGCAACGCTTTTATAAAGCTTCCAATCTGGATTGTCATCATCGTTGAGTGCATCTTATTTGGCTACCTCATCATCCAAATGGCAAAAGGTTTCTTTTTCAAGGACAGGAACGCCGAATATCACATGAACGCCGCCAATACTAAGTTCATGGATGAATTTAGAGCCAGACTGAAGGCTATAGTTGCAATCAACGGCAACAAGAACATTGAGAAGCCTTTAGAGGATTTGCTCGATGTAGCTAACGGCAGCGATCCTGTCACAAACGATAAGACGCTCGATTCTGAGAGCGAATTGCTTTCTGACATCCAAGAACTTGATGAGGCAATCAAAGCCGGTTCCGAAGCCGAGGCAAGAAACATCATCAACAAAACAAAAAACACTTTGCTCGAACGTAACGTTTTGTGCAAAGCTGGCAAATAAATACAATAATTATATTCGATTCGTAAAGGAGGCATTGGTATGGCTAACTTTAAATGTAAGATGTGCGGTGCACAACTAGAGGTTAAAGAAGGGCAAACTGTAGCGGTTTGCTCATTTTGTGGTTCTAAGCAGACAGTCGCGAACGCGAACGACGAGAGGAAAGAGAATCTTTTCAATCGCGCGAATGCGCTGCGTCTTAATTGTGAGTTCGACAAAGCAATACTGTCATACCAGTCCATATTATCCATTTTCCCTAATGAGCCAGAGGCCCATTGGGGCCTTTGCCTTTGCAAATACGGAATTGAATACGTAGACGATCCGTCGACGAAGACCAAGAAGCCTACCATCCACAGAGTCTCTTACGATTCCATCCTTAAAGACAGCGACTATCTTGCCGCTTTGGCAAATGCAGACGTCATCGCAAAAGAGGAATATCAGGCCGAAGCCAATGAAATAGCAAACATCCAGAAGAACATCCTCAGCATCTCTCAGAAAGAGGAACCATTCGACATCTTCATATGCTACAAGGAAAGCGATGAAAACGGCAAAAGAACGCCTGATTCGGTCATGGCGTATGAGATATACAATCAACTGACCGAAAAAGGATACAAAGTATTTTTTTCCAGAGTCACATTGGAAAGCAAACTAGGCACAATGTATGAGCCTTATATCTTCGCCGCTTTGAACAGTGCGAAGATCATGCTGGTAATTGGCACTCGAAAAGAATACTTCGACGCTGTGTGGGTGAAGAACGAATGGTCCAGATTCATCGATCTGATGAAAACAAGACCAGATCATTATCTCATTCCATGCTACAAGGACATGGATGCCTATGAGATGCCGGAACAATTCCTTTCCTTCCAGGCCCAAGACTTGTCAAAGCTTGGGTTCATGCAGGACCTTATCCGTGGCATCGACAAGATAATGGGCAAAGACAACGCCTCTCCTAAGGTGGAAACAAAGATCATCCAAACTGATGTCAACGTCAATGCTCTTCTCAAGAGGGCGGAAATCCTTATTGGCGACGCGAATTACGAAAAAGCCGATAGCTTGTTGGAGAGGGTCCTTGATAACGACCCTACCAATTCCCAAGCGTATTTGCTTAAGCTCGTCATCGAATTGCAGCTTAAATCCGTCAACGCCTTAAAAGATCAGAAGGAGACTCTCGAGAGATTCTCGAACTTCCAAAAGGCATATGATTTCGCTGACGAAGAGCAGAAGAAGAAACTCAATGCGATAAACGAACACATCAATAACCGCAATGAAGAAGCCAGACTTGGCCGTCTTTATGACATTGCGATGGATTATAAAAACAACAAGCAATACGGAGAGGCTGAGAAGGCTTTTTCGAATATTGCAGGTTACAAGGATGCCACTAAGCAAGCTGCGGAATGTGTCAATTTGGGAAAAGAAGACATATATAAGCGCGCAGTCGTCCACAAAGAAAATAAGGAATATGATGAGGCGATTGAGACCTTCAACAAAGTCATCGATTTCAGCGATTCCAAGGATCAGGTTGAAGAATGCAAGGAACTTAAGAACGCCGACCTCTATAAAAAAGCTCTTTCCTTGAAAGAAAAAGGAAGCTTTGATGAGGCTTCCAGCATCTTCATGCAAATCCTTACTTACAACGACTCGGATTTTCAAGTCGATGAATGCGCAAGACTCAAGACGGAAGCCCAGAAAGAAGCGGTCTACAAGGGGTGTTTATTCGATAAAGAGATAAATCCATTTTTTGATGCTCCTAAGCTTAAAAAAGCCGTCGAATCCTTGGCAACCATCCCAGGTTACAAAGATGCCGACCAATTGCTGGTCAAATACGAAGGCATACTCAAGGATTACGAGGTGGAACTTGCCAAGAAAAAAGAGGAAAAGAAGAGAATCTTCGCCAAAAAGAAGAAAAAGGCCAAGAAGATTTCCATTATTGCCGGATCCATTGCAGCAGTTTTCACGGGCGTCATGCTTTTGATATTCCTGTTTTTGATCCCAGAAAATAGACAAGGAAGAATCCAAAACTCTATTGATCAAGGGAATTATCAGGAAGCTCATTCCTTGATTGAACAAAACGGCACCTATGGGGATACAAGCAACCTTTTGTCTATGTGCCAAGCCGGCGAGGCTTTTGAGTCATTGGATTATGAATCGGGAATTAACTACATTTATAACATAGGCGGCACAGTCGATGTCGTTTATGATTCCAACGGAGGCTCTACTACAAAGAAGAACAGAGAAACAATCAAGAAAAAGGCCTCTTACATCAATAACGAATCTGAAAAAGATGGCTACACATTCTATGGCTGGAAGCAGACTTCCTATTCAATCACTTCAAAAGACCATTATGCAACCGTAAACTTGCAAGCTCAGTACGAAACAATCACATACACTATAAAATTTGTTTTAAATGGCGGAACATGCTCTTCTAAGTTGCCATCCAAATACAACACAGAGCAATCCATCGCTTTCCCAAATCCAACTAGAACCGGTTATACATTTACTGGTTGGTCAGGATCAAACGGGTCGACACCAACCGTTGATTACACATTGCCTGCAGGGTCAATTGGCAATAAGACTTATAAAGCCAATTGGAAAGCAAACCAATACACAATCCATTTGGATGCTAATGGCGGTTACGTGGCATCTGAAACGATTACCGCCACATATGATGCAAAATATTCTTTGCCTACTCCGACTCCAACTCAAAGCGGTTACGACTTTTTAGGATGGTATGATTCATCCAACAGACAAGTAACTGACGGTACTTATAAATACACAAATGACATTTATCTCACTGCGAAGTGGAATGCCATCGTATACACAATTAACTATGATCTTGATGGGGGAACAAACAACGGCCAGAACCCATCGACTTATTATGTTACCAATTACTTCACTTTGAAGAATCCTACAAAAACCGGATATACCTTTGTCGGTTGGACTTCTTCATCAGTAAATGAACCAACGATTGGGTTAGAAATCAGCAAAGGTACGGTAGGCGATTTGTCTTTCAAGGCCCACTGGGTTGCCAACAATTATGTCATCACGGTTGACCTCGATGGCGGTCAAATGGACAGCACCTCCTTTGACGTCACATATGATTCCGCCTATCAATTGACCGAGCCAACGAGAGCTGGCTACGATTTCGTTTGCTATTTAGACGAAAACAACAATGAGTTCCCTTCAAGCGGAACTTACACGATTGCAGGCAACACGTCTTTGACTGCGAAATGGAAAGAAAGAGAAGACACCTTATACAAGGTGAACTATTACCTCGAAGATCTCGATGGCGAAAACTATACATTAGATTTCACAGATAATAGATATGGTGTCTCTGATAAAGAAGTCACCGTCGCTGCGAAAGACTACGTCGGATTCACGCCAACCGAAGTTTCGAAAACAGCTAGCATCAAAGCGGACGGAACACAAGTCATCAATTTCTATTACACAAGAAATTCATATACTTTAACATTCGTTACCAACGGTGGAACAACAGTAGAAGCCAAAACATTGAAATACGAGGAAGCGATTCCTGCGGATGTTGTGGCTTCAAGAGCCGGCTATACATTTGGCGGCTGGTATCAGGAAGCCGGTCAAATCAATGAATTTGAAAAAATGCCAGCAGAAAACACTACAGCATATGCCTATTATAATGAAGAAACAAAGGCATCCTACTTTGATGTCAGCTATTCAAACGGAAAAACTACAATCGTTAAGGCTAATGGTCTTAACGGTGAAGTGGTGATCCCTTTATATATCGATGACAAGCCAGTCTGTGCCATTGGCGACAATGCTTTCTATGGCTTAAACGGTATCACTTCAATCAAATTGCCTGAAACTGTCAATAAATTGGGTTCCTATGCCTTCAAAGACTGCACAGGTCTTGAAAAGATCATAGGAACAAGCAATATTACGACAATTGAAGAAGGAACCTTCGAAAATTGCCGTGTTTTGAGTACTTTCCCTGATTTGAGCAACGTCAAGTCCATTGGAAAGAACGCTTTTAAAAACTGTGCAAGCTTAACAACTATAAAGATTTCAAATACAATCACTTCCATTGGCGAGCGCGCCTTCAGTGGCTGCGTGTCCCTCCTCGAGACGCCCGACCTCTCCGGCGTGACCTCGATAGGCGACTACGCCTTCGAGGGCTGCACGATGCTAACCGAGATAAAGTCGATCGAAGGTTGCGCCACTTTCGGAGAGGGTATCTTCACGGGATGTGCGAACATTGCTAAGCTCACAATCCAGTTCAGGGAGAGCGTAGAGGAGTTCTACCTAGGAAGTTTCTTCGGCGACTCCGAATGGATTTGGGAAAACCTCATGTGGTACGATCATTTCTATATTATCGGTGTACCTCATACGGGTTCAACGAATCACCACGTCCCCAAAACACTCTCGGAGATAGTCTACTGCGGGACTGGCGACATACCTTTCGGCCTGCTCTGGTGCATGAAAAGCGTAACGTCTTTTTCTGACACTTCATCGGCTTCCGGAAAGATCGGCGACTACGCCTTCTTTCGCTGCAGCAGCCTTACCTCCTTTTCTATGGTGAACCCATCGGTCACGGAGATTGGGTCCCATTCCTTCCAAGGATGCGCATCCCTTCACGAGACACCGGATCTCTCCAGCGTGACTTCTATAGGCGACTATGCGTTCGCTGAGTGCAAGTTAATTACGGAAGTGACTATTGCGGGTTCGATTGGTTCGCATGCGTTCTACAATGATTCTTGCTTGACTGATTTAACTATAAATGAAGGTTGCAAGTCCATTGGTTCCTTTGCTTTTGCAGACTGCACAACCTTGAATAAAATCAATTCTTCTACAATTGGCGAAGCTAATTTCCCTAATTTTTTAAAGACTATTGAATCTTATGCTTTCTGGAATTGCGATTCATTGACGAATGTTTCTTTAGGATCCTCTACTTCTTTATCTGCAGATTCTTTCAAAGGATGTTCTAACATTACTAAATTATCCTTATCTGTTAATGGCGATGGATGGTCTAGTGGTTCTTCGTTTGCATCCGCTTTCCCTGATAGTGTTATAAACATCACTGAGATTACTGTTCTGGAAGGTACAAAAATACCTGATGGTCTATTCCAAGGCATGACTTATGTTGAGTCGATTACATTGCCTGACACTATTACAAGCATTGGCGCAAACGCCTTTAGAGGTTGTACATCGCTTAAGCGAATTAACAGCAATGTTGACGGAACATTTAACTTATCAAATGGTTTGAAAACTATAGGTGACAGTGCTTTTAATGGCTGTACAGGATTGATTAATGCCAATTTAGGCACATCTTTACTAACGATTGGAACATCTGCGTTCAAAGGCTGCTCTAATTTAGTAAACGCTCAATTAGGTGACAAAGTTACTAGCGTTGGAACATACGCTTTCAGAAACTGTTCAAATATTAAGCGAATCAATAGCGATGTTGACGGAACTATTAATATCCCTGATTCAGTCACAACGATTGAGGATGGCGTATTCTATCAATGCTCTAATTTGATTAGCGTCAAACTTCCGTTTATCGGTAGATCCATAAAGCAAGGAAGTGTAGCTTACCAAAATTGCTTTGGTTATATATTTGGTTACACGACAAGTAGTAGCAGTGATGAGATTTCCGGATACATTTATTCAGGAAATATCACTTCGACTATCTATTATCACTATGCAGTTCCTGCCTCGCTTAAAAATGTCACTGTGACAATTCAAACAGTCATTCCTGATAAGGCTTTTTATAATTGCTCGATGCTTTCCAATATCGTATTGCCTAACAGCGTTACATCTGAGGGAACTTCGGCATATTATAATTGTTCAGCTAAGATTTCTAAGACATACGTTCCTACAAAGAGTTCGCCATGGGATGGTGTGACGATAGCCACCTCATTCCATAGCGGAAATGGAACCGAAGAAGATCCATATGTCATCTTTGATGGTAATGAATTAGCTTATTTGGCTCAAAACGTTAATAATGGCTATTCTTATGAAGGTAAATTCTTCATCTTGAATAACCAAATCGACATGAATAGCAAGGCATTCGTGACTATAGGTAAAGATGCGGAACATCCTTTCTTAGGAACAATCAATGGCCATGGCTACAAGATTTCTAACTTCACAATCTCTGGCTCTAAATCAACTAAATATGTTGGCTTATTTGGATATTTTGGCGGAACTCTTGAACATATTGGCTTTAGCAATGGAACGATAACATCAGACGTATATGGCATGGATGAGTACTACGCTGGATTAGTTGCCTATATGACAAGCGCTGGATCAATAAGTAATGTATATAACTACTGCAAGGTTTCCATTAGTGGAGCATATTATGTTTACGCTGGCGGAATCGTCGGATACTTAGATGGCGGATCGATTACAAACAGTTATAACGGTCAAGCGATAGTTGCAAACTATTCTGGTGTGTTTGCCTATGCTGGTGGCATTGCTGGATATGCAAACTCAGGAACGATTTCCGGTTGCTTAAGCAAGGGGGATGTAACTGCTGTTGGCTATAATTTGTCTCACAGCAAGAACGGCCAAATTGTTGGCGACAAGGCCTCTTCGAATGTTTCTATAGAAAACTGCTATAAATACAGCGATGCAGTTTTGACAAGATATAGCGAAGAAGGCTCTGCTTATAATGCCGATGGCACTAGCGGAACCGCTTCTGAATGCATGAATGCTTTAAGAACTGTTTGGGATTCAACGAAATGGAATATGACTGAAATTTGGCCAATTCTTTTGAATCTGTGAAAGGTAAAATATATGAACAATAGTGTAGTTGACAAATCTAAAAAGATTATAAACTTTTTAAGGCTTTTGGCGATTGTATTTATTATTGGCTCGTTATTCATGCCATTTGCGACAGGTTTGAAAATGACAGTGAAAACATCAAGTGAAAATATTGTTACGACTTATAAGAATGCTTATTCTTTTATCTTTGGCGGACGATTGGTTTCAGAGCATGTGACCTATACGACTTCAGGTTGTTCTCTTTTAGGAATAATCAGCATTGCTTTTTTGCTCTTGTCTTTGGTGGAGATGTTCTCTTCGTTGTTTGTTTCTAATAAAAGACCTAAACTATCCAAAATCTTTCTCCTATGTGGTTTCTTTATGATATTAACTGGATCAATCATGTTACTTTGCATGCATTCAAGTGCGGCATCGATATTGGCTGATGCTATAACAGGTAAAGCAAGCGATGCAATAAAAAACACCATTTATAACAATACCTCATTGTCTATTGGCTTTATCGGGGCGGCGATTTTTGGTCTGACAAGTGCATTAATATTGATTTTCTCGTTTTTCTTAGATGGGACTATCGATAAAATACGAGCCGCAATTGAAATAAGGACAGGCCTATGAGCAATAAAAAAACAAGAAATTGTCTTAAAAGAGGAAATCTATGCTGGAGGATATTGTGGCTTTCGATAATCTTTTTGCTTCTATTCGCTTTTCTTTTCATGCCATTTATGTTATATGAGAATGCTAATAGAACAGTGGGACTGATTATTTTAGGTGTGTTGTGCTCTATTTACATATTCATAATTTTGGTTTTCATACGGGACTGGTTTAAAAACGCTAAGTAATAACGTGTACATATTATACACCCTTACTGAGTAGAAAAAATCAGAATAAGCAACCTTATGTTGTAGGAGGTGATTGCCGCATCAATAGTTGATTAAAAGGTTCTGGATTGCATAGGTGACCTATAAAATCCCTTATTTACCGCTGTTTTCCGGGAAGATTTCCCGATATCTTACCACTTTGTGCGTCAAAATCGCCATCC
>CAVKLJ010000028.1:7367-10870 GCA_963657245.1 Lachnospiraceae bacterium | reverse complement strand
CAATAAGATTCGTCAATAACTCGATTCCCTTTTCAGAGATTGTTAAGTTTAAATTGTCCATTTTTTATCACCTTTCTTTTCAAAATGAATTTTTGGAATTTCAAACCACATCTATCGTTTGATTTTCTGACGTTGATCTCTACGGCCGGGCTCTCATTGCGGATGTTATTTTACGATACGCTATTATTGTACCATCCCTCAATTCCTATACTCATTCACTATGTGAAACAAAAACGTAATATATATCTGTAAAAGTTTCACATCAAAAAATTATGGAAATCGCAAAGTTATTACAAGAAAAGAGTTTAATTGAAACAAGACTTGAGAAATTGACCTATAGATCTATCGAAATTAGAGATGGCAACAAGAAAAGGTTTATATATGTTCATTTGCGAGAAGATGGGAAAATAAGAAGCAAATACGTTGGTGAATATTCGGCAGACTTATATAACATAATCTTGGAGAATAATAATGTAGCTAGAGCGTATAAAAAACGTCTAAGAGAAATTAAAAAAGAATTATCAAAAGAAGGCTATATTGAAGAAATAATCAATGAAGACGTTTCTTTAAATATAGACTTAGCAAAAAGAAAGCCGCGGATGACACATTACTGATGAAAGAAACATGGAACCAAGAACATTCAATGATGGAATATAGTTAAAGACAAAGTCATAGATTGAGGAAGCGTAAGTAATTGAGTATATATTTTTTTGCAAAATCACTTCTATAAATTATATAAAAGCGAAAAACGAGAAAAAAATACGATTTCGCTTTGCATCGTGAAAAACGCAAAAGCTCCCGCTAATAAAAACAGCACAATTTTTTACTGTGTTTCCATGGCGTACTGTACAATCATCGGATCATCATATTCCGCCCACATAGATCGGTTTTCGTCTAGTGTTTTGAGTTGTTCCATATCATCGGCAGTCAGTTCAAAATCGAAAATATTCAGATTTTCTTTCATGCGCTCTTTGTGTGTGCTCTTTGGGATCACTACAATGCCGCGCTGAACTTGCTGCCTTAGAGCAATCTGCGCTGGTGTTTTACCATGAGCGGCCGCAATACGCTTTACAATGGGGCTTTCGAGTATTTCTTTTAATCGATGCTGGGCTAGCGGTCCCCATGCCTCGTGCTGAATGTTGTATTTTTCCATCCATTCATGCAGATCATATTGTTGCCAGAATAGGTGGGTTTCCACCTGGTTAACCGCAGGGATGATGCGGTTAAATGTTGCAATATCAGCCATACGCTCGGCACTGAAGTTGGAAATGCCAATGGCTCTGATCTTACCTTCATCATATAAATCCTCAAGAGCGCGATAGGCACCGTAATAATCAGACAAACATTGATGAATCAGTACCAGATCGAGGTAGTCGGTCTGAAGTTTACGGAGAGATTCTTCCACGGAGGCCTTCGTCTTTTCATAGCCGAATTCCGTTACCCAAACCTTTGTTGTTAGGAAGACATCCTCTCGGCGAATACCAAGCTCTCGAATACCACGTTGAATGCCGTCACCGACTTCTTTTTCGTTGTAATAGGCCTGTGCGGTGTCAATCAGTCGATAACCGGTTTCCAACGCATCGAATACACACCTAGCGGTCTGCTCCGCCGGAATTTCAAAAACGCCGTAACCGACCATTGGCATTTTTACGCCATTCCTTAAAGTGATGTATTCCATAGTAATATCTTCCTTTCTAATTGGTAATTTAATGTAGCGAGTCATTCCGTTATCTCGGAATTCGATGCGATTATTCCTTTCATTAAGTGATTACTCCTTCTTATGAATTTGCACGTTAACAATGAGATGTTCGTTGCATTATACTTATAACAGTCGGTAGTTGCTACCGGTCAAGAATTTTTAGAAGAAAGCAGGAATTTTTATGTATTCGATGAAAGAAGCTTGTCAGCTTACGAATATGACATATGAAAATCTGAAATTTTATTGTAAGGAAGGGCTTGTCCCCAATGTAAAACGCGATCAGCACAATTACCGTGTTTTTGATGAGCACGATATCAAGTGGATTCAGAGTCTTAATTGCTTGAAAAAATGCGGGATGACTATTGCTGAGATAAAGGAGTATCTGTCGCTTTGTCTGCAAGGAGAGTTATCGATTCCTCAGCGAAAACAAATTTTAGAAATAAAAAGAAAAGCGTTGATCGCATCCATGGAGGAACTTCAGGCTTCGATTGATTTCATCGATTGGAAACAGGGGTTCTATGATGATGTGCTGTCCGGAAAAACGGTCTACTACAGTAATTTGATTCCGGAACGGTATCCGTCTGATGATTAAAACATTTACAACACATAACAGTATATGTTGGAGAACATTTACTACTGCAAGAAGGGTTGATGTATTCCGACAAACGGACGTAAGCAAAAAATGGGGCAAAACTAATCAAAATCTCTCATCTGACCAATTCTATAGGCATATCATGTTTGAAAAAGATAAAAACGGGTACCTAGAGAAAGGGATAGAGCAGGCCATCCCGGTGAGCGTATTTTACTACCTGGGTTGAGGAGACGCATCACTTTGAAAAAATATATTTTTTAGGATATTTATAGCGCTTTAAGTTGCCCAAGTTATATGACAATTAAACATATTACCAACATTCAGAGCGAAAAACACAAAAAAATTATGATTTCGCTCTAAAAGTATGTTGATGCTCACATCTTATTGATTTAAACTAACCCTATAAAGCGAAAAACACAAAAATTTTATGATTTCGCCCGAGGTAATTTATGATTGGAAGAGAAAGAGAAATAAATGAACTTAATATTTTATATGAAAAAAATAGAGCGGAATTAATTGCAATATATGGCAGAAGAAGAGTCGGGAAAACTTATCTTATTAACCATGTTTTTAGCAACAAATTCACTTTTAAACATACCGCATTGTCGCCGGATTCGGAAAATGGCGAAGATATTTTTTCTATGCAATTAAATTTGTTTTATAAGAACTTGCTTAAATATGGCCTTGATGAAACGAAAAAGCCGTCTGATTGGTTTGAAGCGTTTGATTTGCTAGAGCGTCTTCTGGATAAAAAAGACGATGAGAAAAGACAAGTCGTGTTTATTGATGAGCTTCCTTGGCTGGATACTAAAGGGTCACATTTTATCAAGGCCTTTGAATCGTTTTGGAATTCGTATGGCTGCGCTAAGGATAATTTAATGCTAATTATTTGTGGATCTGCTAATTCTTGGATACAAAATAATTTAATAAATAATCACGGCGGATTATATGGAAGAGTCACATACGAGATCAAATTATCTCCATTCAACCTTAAAGAAACGGAAGAATTTGTTAAATCTAATGATGTTCAATTATCCAGATATGATATTTGCGTTTCTTATATGGCTTTAGGAGGTATTCCTTATTATTTAGGATATATCAAAAAAGGAAAAAGTATAAACCAAAACATTGATGATATATTTTTCAAAAAAGATGCTCCTTTAAGTTTAGAATTTGACAGGTTGTTTGATTCTTGTTTCGAAAGCCCCCAAT
>CAVKLJ010000028.1:0-7357 GCA_963657245.1 Lachnospiraceae bacterium | reverse complement strand
AAATAGTATTGTTGCTAAACGAGAAAAAAATAGGTTTTACTAGAAAGGAAATTGTCGATAAATTAAAAATCAGCGATGGCGGTTATTTGACGAGAATTTTAAATGCATTAATATCGAGTGATTTTGTGAAAAAATATGTCTTGTTCGGAACCAGTTCAAAAGTTCCGCATTATAAATTAATCGACCCATTCTGCATTTTTTATCTTAAGTTTAAATACGAGAAAAATCCAAGCGAAAACTTCTTTAAAGAAAATGGCAACAATCAATTAATTACGAATTGGAAAGGCTTGGCTTTCGAAAATGTATGTTTTAATCACATAAAAGAAATAAAACAAGCACTAAATATCGGCGGGGTTTTAACACGGGAATCTTCTTGGATTTTTTCAAACGAAAATAACCATGGTCAAATTGATATGGTTATATTTAGAAATGATAACGTGATTAATCTATGCGAAATTAAGTTTTACCAAGATGATTTTGTGGTAGATTTGTCTTACTACAAAAAGTTAAATTCAAGAATCGAGGCAATTCAGCCTTATATTTCAAAAAAAGCTTGTCCATTCAACACTTTGATTACTACATATGGGCTGTTTAAAAATGAGTATAGCGGTGCATTTTCAAATGTAATTACTTTAAATGATTTATTTGCTTAATTTTTATACCGCTTAAATTGTCATCGATTATTTATGTTTTTTAAATTTGGATAGACATAAAGTCCCCATTTAGAGTCAAATACAAGATTATCTCTTTCACTATTAACAATAAATCCTCGATTAGATATATCACCTTTTAAAAGGCATACATCAAAGAAAGATTCACTTAATTTGAAATCCTCTTTATAAAAAGAAAGAATGTAACCTACTTTGCGGTACAGAACTTCTTTGCCATAAGAGTCTAAAACTTCAAGAATTTTCTTTTCGTCAACAAGATGAACCAAATCAAGACATTTTATAAGTTCTTCGATATCCATGACTTTACCTAACATGTTTATCGAATCAACGATTGTACGCTCGATTGTAGTAACCCTAACGCCTTGGATAGTTTCAATTTGAACGTTGATATCGTTTAAATGACATTTATAGGAATAGCCATCATATTCAAATGGTGAGAACCTTTTATCTGATGAAACTTGAATCTCATAAAACATCTGGTTGTAAAAGCCATAAAATTCAAAAGCACTGTGATATGAGATATAAGAGTTTTGATTTATGTTTGATGCAATCTGAAATTTGTTTGCACAATCTTGATTTAATGCGAAATCATAACAAGTATACAAATTCTTTCGTATCTTATTTACGTATCCTGATTTAACCATTTTGCTAAGATATTTTTTTGTTGCTGGAAGATTTCCAATAATATCCCTAGCATTATTAAGAGAAAAAGTGTTGTAGTTAGGTAATTCTTTGTAATATTTCATAATATCACCAACGATTCTACATATAATTTATCATACAATGGGATTTATTGTAAGATAATATACCATAAAGTATATCTATCCGTTTTTTTTACCATTTTGATAACGATTTAAAAATTTGAAAAACCTTGCTTTCGATTCCATCTGCGAGAAGATAATCGTAGGTGATGAGGTAGATCCGTTTAGGCTCAAATTCATCCTAAAGACCAAAGATGTCTTCAAATTAAGTGGTGCCGACTACTTCTTAAAGTTAGGAGATCCTTCTCACCTTGAGAAAATGAAACCACTAGATGGAACGCAACTGATAAACGAGGTTCAAGAAATCGATAAGGATGCATGTTGAAACGGTGGTGTTGCTAAGCCGCAAATAATGCGATAACTACGGGATTTTTTGGAATTTGATCCACCTACAAAAACCATCAAAAACACCCGTTTTCAGCAAAACCATAGAAGGTCAAAAACACTATCTCGTATCGGGGGACATATGAAAAATGCCGATGGTTATGGGTTTTTTCGGAAATTGGGCGAAATTCAGTCTGAAACTTCAAAAAACGGTCGAAAAATCAGTAGATATATGTAGATGATAGACATATGGAAATTCGATAAATTGATTAAATTTTGTTGCTATAGTTTGCTATAATTATTGTAGCATAAAACGGAGGATGAATAACGATGTCCAATAAACAATTTGATCCTTATCCTTGGTCACTTAAAGAAGTGATTGAAAATAATTTCTATGAAGTGCCAATCTACCAAAGACCTTATACATGGTCTTCTTCGGAGGTTGATACTTTGTTAAACGATTTGTTTGCCGCTTATCGTTCCAGAGATAATCAACCTCAGAGTTGTTTCTTCGCCGGACAGCTTTTCTTACGGAAGCAGGGTAAAGGAAGTGATGGAGTAAAAGACAAATATGAAGTCGTGGATGGTCAGCAACGCCTAACGACTTTCTCAATGATTTTAATTTCCATTTATTCAATCGCCAAGAAAAGAGGCTTTGATGAGACGAATAAAAATATAAGCGATCTTCGCTCTTGCCTTTGGAAGTATTCTCATAGCAACTACAACTACAACAAAAACGAAAGGTTAATCACTCTCTCCAGCATCGATAAAGAATTTTTTGAGTTTATATTCGACTCGGCTTATGACAACTCGCCGGATATTTTGGGACTCGTCGGTGGCTATACGACGAAATGCAATACTGAGAACAATATTCGTTCTATGTTTAATAGAATATATAGCAGAATCGAAAAGGAAATTCCAATTAATGGCTCAATAAACGACGAGATTCTCCGTTTCTTTTCTTTCGTATGCGACAAAACTCTTTTTGTCGCAATTCAATCTTCCATTGACATGCCTCATGTTTTTTCAGTGTTCGAATCAATTAACAGTAAAGGCAAGCCGTTGGAAGATATTGATAAGATTAAAACGTACATATTTTCTGTTCTTGAAGAAAAGGACTACTCCACTTACTTAACTAAATGGGGTCAACTTATTATTAAAACCGATGACAAGCTCGAGGAATATCTTCAAGTATACGTCAAATCATATCTTTTCTATTATCGACAAAAAATCAATTTGAAAGAATTTAAAACTATAGCAAGGCAATTGCCTAGTATATACGGTGTTCAATCTCTAGCCGATGCTTTAAAAAAACTAATCGATGAGATGCTTATAAAGGTTGATAATTTCGCTTTGCTTTACGATTCAAATAAACTGACAAAGATTGTAAACAAGCCTGCATTTACCACTTTTTACAAGCTTTACTCAATAAACGGATATTCCCATCCAAAACCACTTTTCTTCCGCGCAATATGCGAACATCTTCATAAAAAAGATGATGGAAGCGACGATCCTCTTATCACAAAAGACGGACTCACAAAGATAGTAAAATCCGCTACTCTATTCATGTTTAAGTTTCAATCTATAAAAGGCGGTGACTCAAAAGATGCCATAATGTATTTTGAGAAAATAGGAAATGAGTTCTATGGTAAAGACAGTCTCGATCCGAAATTGATTTGCAAGGTTTTCGAAGATGCATTAAGGAGGGAGGGGGTTGATAAGACCATGATTCAATCCAATTTTATCAATATGGACTTTTACTCGAAGCACGATCTTGCTTATTGCGTTTTGTCATTGCTTGAATCCGTCGAAATTAAAACAAACAGTGATGGAACAACGACCAAGAAACTTTTGTATAGCCAAGCCTCGGCAATGCTATCTCACATAAAGGATAAAACCTTCCAAATTGATCACATGCTTCCACAATCGCCCGACAAGAATGACGATAAATTCAAATATTACAAGGATGACACAAAAGATCCTGCTGTTTTGGCCTTGAAGGATGGGAACGACTTCCCTCAAGATCTAGTTTCAAACGGCATGAGATATGAAGAATTCGAAAAAAGAACCCTTAACCATATAGGCAACATTCAACTTCTTAATCCGCAAAAGAATGAAGAAAAAAGCAATCAAGCTTACATCCTCCCAAATCACAGGGAATTTACGAAATATAAGGATATTATTGATCGCTGCCAGGAATTAGCGGATTTATTATTTAGCACTCCGGATTTGAACTAACATGTGGAGACTATTGTGTTGTTAATAAATACCTCATCTTTTGTTCTTCTATGATAACATCACTGTTTTCGATATAGTTCCTTACATATTTTACGAAAATATCGTATTGGCAGAAAATTTATTCGAATTGATGGATTAAAAATGGCAAAGAAAGCTAAAGGCCTTTAACGCGGATATGTGTTTATTTAAGTTTTTTGCGAAGATTGCGCCGAATAGGCATTAGCCAACCAAACTACAAATTCTTCATAAATAATGTAGAAAACGGCGGTTTTTCGTACGGCGTGACATTAAAATGTTGGCTAATCCGGAATCAGACTCCGGAAAAGACAACATTTTCTTTTGTTTGCCACATTCTGATGCTATTCTTTTATCGCGGAGGTAAAAGTATGTACACAATCAAAAGGCACATCGTCCCTGTTTTGGAAAAAAGATTTAAGAACAATATGATTTTGTCTATAAGTGGGGCAAGACAAGTTGGCAAATCTACGCTTTGTGATTACCTTTTTTCTGGAGTCAAAAAAATTAATTTTGACAATAAACTTTTAAGGACCACCGCAAGTAACGATGAAGCTGGTTTTTTAAATAGACAAGGCGTCCCACTTTTTATCGATGAAGTGCAAAAAGTCCCAACAATTTTTGAAGCCATCAAAGATAAAATCGAATATGAGAAACTCGGATATGGTTCTTATATTTTTTCTGGCAGCCAAAAACTTAAACTGCATCAAGGCGAGGAGGCACTAGCCGGAAGAGTTAGCACGAACGAGTTATCTGGCTTGTCATTAAGAGAAATATTTGATGTAGACTTTAACAAACACTTTATCCCAACAAACGAATATATTTCCTCAAGAGAAAAGTGCTTAAAAAAATACGATGATTTGTGGGCGATTATACATCGTGGCCAATATCCTGAATTATATGAAAACAAAGAAAAAGAGTGGGAGGATTTTTATTCATCCTACATTAGCACGTATTTAGAAAGAGACGTTGCTGATCTTGTAAACACAAACAATCTTCTAACGTTTACTAAGTTCATGACTTGCATTGCAGCCAGAACAGGAAATGTCTTAGTATATTCGAATATTGCTAGTGAGGTTGGGGTGGATGAGAAAACAATAAGCGCATGGGTCAGCATTCTGTCTAGAAGCAATATTATCTATTTGTTACAACCATATTGTAGTTCTCATTTGTCGAGAGCGATTAAATCACCTAAGGTGTATTTTAGAGACACTGGTCTAGCCTGTTATCTAACGAGATGGCTGACAAAAGAAACGGCTCAAAACGGAAACATGGCTGGGGCGTTATTCGAAACGTTTGTAATTAACGAACTCATTAAAAGCTTTTCTAATGCTGGTGAAAAATATGATTTTTCCATTTTTTATTACAGAGGAAAGGATAAAAAGAAGAGAAGAATCAAAACTGACGGAGGTGTCATAGAGGAAGAGATTGAAGGAGAGATTGACTTCATAATACAGGAAGGAGATAACTTGTATCCTATTGAGATCAAGGAAACGGAATCTCCAACCTCTTCTATGGCTAGCGAATTCAATGTTTTAGACAAAGATGTAGACAAACACAGAGCGCTTGGCGTTATTTTATGCACATATCCGGAAAAACTTTATTTGCGTGATAACCTAGTTTGCTTACCTATAGAATATATCTAGAACCAATTTGATTTGTAACCAGAAACATAGGAAAAAATAAATGTAAATTTCGTGCTGAATAGCAGCTATAAACTTGCTAGAGTATACTCTTTGCCTGATTCAAATGCTGTTTGGCAGCTTTTATTCGTCTATGGTTATTTCACCAATTTCATACGAATAAACGCCTGTGCCCTTCTCAATAATGTCTTTTTCAAAAAATTGAACCATGACAAAGCCTTTTTCTATGTAGTCCGTATCACAAACGTATCCAACAAGACCTTTACGTAAGAAAACATCTACGTTATTGCCTTCCTCAACATGCTTGTCAACAAGAGTAGTTACTTTTGTTCCCAGTCTTATTTCCATCTCTTTTCTCCTCCCGGTATCATCGTTATAAATCTAATTTCCAAATCGTTTTTTAGTTCCCAAATATTTGTAACTATTTTCCCTTTCAAAAACCGTTTTAGCCTCGCATTTTAAGCATATTTTTTCAATTCTGCTAAAAGTTAAGGTTCTTATATCGGTATTATCATAAATGTCTGTTAATAATATTTCAGGCTTGTTTAGATCGTATCCAAGTTCTCTTAAAATACCGATTTATCATCTTTAGCTTTGAACGTTAACAAATAAATGGCCTTTCTTTCATCGATGTTTAAAATATCACAATAATCATCATCGTGAATCTCAAACGTAGGGAAATTAAATGGAAATTCGTTTAAGGAAAACCCATAGCAATGGAAGAGCATTAAGTTTTCCTCCTATGGGATAGAAATCAATGTCGAGGAAAAAAGAAAGGTATAGATTCTGATGTTCAGAGTGCTCTTTTTGAAAGGAAACACTTTGACTCTGATGACGGCATTTTTTCATACTCGCCTTCTTCATATAGAACCAACGCAAAAGGCAAACCGTCTAGCTCGCTCGTCTCAACAAGCACAGCTTTTCCTTCATATACTTCGCAAACTAACCCTCTAGATCCTTTTGGAACTGTAAATGTTTTACCGTCCCATTCTTCTTCTTTTTCGACTAAAGTTTTGATAACATCTCCCATTTTTATTTCCATATTTTGTCTCCCCATGGTATAAGCGTGATTAATCTTATAGTTCCGTCTTTTCTTATTTGCCAAGCGGTTGTTACTACATAACCTTTCAAAATTGTTGCTTCCCTTGAAATAAATACCCTATTTTGCCTTTTTATCATAATACTCTCATTTTTTGATGAGAGCCTCTGTGTTTTTGTAGACGTGTTGTGTTAATTGCACTCGACTGAAAACTTAGAATTTTAAAGCGTACCAGTGCAATTTAAAAACAGAAAATGCCTAGTTAACCATAACAACAAAACAGCAAAAAACGGTTTTTAAAATGCCACAAAAAAGGTTTTTTATTTGTCACAAATCTGATTTATTTTTGCAACTTTAGTTTCATAACCACGATGGAAAATTATGATTAACATCAACGATACAACCATAAATGCGGAAATATGGTTTAAATTGGAACGCCTTGGATTTTATCACTGCAACAGAATAAGAGATATAAAACAGACGATGATACATTAAATGTTCCAAGGGTTGTTTAAAGGAATTGTTATATTTAGACATTTTACTGAGTTTTTACGCATGATTTTTAGATTTTTCAATTATTAACGTGAATATATTGAAAGGGATTTTCTACATATGAAAATAGAGATGAATAAAATATACCTAAAAAGTATGATATAATGCTTTGGA
>CAVKLJ010000027.1:0-10896 GCA_963657245.1 Lachnospiraceae bacterium | reverse complement strand
TTTTACCTAAATAAAAAATGACAAAAATCTCTGGCATTTTTTTATTGACAACATGTCATTGAAATACAAAAATCTTCCTAGAGAGGTAAGAAATGAAGACTTTTTATACAAAAGAAAAGGTAAATGAAATTCGCAAAGACATCATCCAAGCAACGGAAAAACTCTACAAGAAGAATGGTTATGAGTATGTTAACTTGCTGAGAGTTTCTAAGCTAACCCATCTTTCTAGGCCTTCCATTTATAATTATTACCATTCAAAGGAAGAAATATTCTTAGATATATTGCTTAGAGAATATAACAACTTTGGTGGGCAAATTAAAAAAGGATTGTGCAAGAAGAAACTTGATAAGGGCGAGGTTGCAGAAACTTTGGCTACGGTAATTCTTAAGAACCTATACCTTCTAGAATTAATATCTTCATATGAAAATGCCATAGAAGAAAATTCATCTATTGAGCATTTGAAGGAATATAGAGATTCTTGGGAAGAAGGGTTCTATAAAGATTTCATGGAAGCATTCTCCTTCCAATTTCCGGAATCTAGCAAAGATGATAGAGATCAATTCTTGAATTTGTTTACCGCATCTTTATATGGAATATACCCGATCATATGTCCATCTGAAGAAAGAGTATCAGCCCTCAAAGAAAGAGGAAGATACAAAGAAATTGATCGAAAAGAGTTTGTTATAAAGACAATGAATCTATTGTTAACCAATATTAATTGACAAACTTTATGAAAAGATATGTCGCCAATATGGCGACTTATTTTTTTATTAGAAATATAGATAAAATGACCATCGTTTACAATGTAATAAAAAATATGTAGATTTATCAAAATGTTGCAAAATGATAAAACAAAGTCCATAGTAATATATATGAGTCATGTATCAATCTATGAATTAAAAAACAAAGTCAACGAAAACAAAATTCTTGCTGAAGTCGAAAAAAGGCAGCATTCATCGGCAAAAATCGGATGTAATAATTTCTTTTTGGAATACGACATTTCGCTAATTGAAAAAGTTTTATCGCTTATAAGAACAGCAGAGAAATTCAAGTTCTCCTTTGATGGCCTTAATGAATATTCGAGAAAGTTGGTTCTTAGGGATGCGGCTATAGATGAGTTAGAACTGGTTTTTAAGGATCATTTTGTCGCTTTGTCTAAGAAGGGAATCTTCCTATCGTGGGTTAACGAAAGCGATGATTCTAATTCTTATTTCATTGAGGCGTATAAAACCTTACTCTCCGGAAAAACCTCTTTGCCAAAAAATGTCACTGAATTAAAAAGAATATACGACTTTTATGTAACTCCAAGGAATCTTGCCTTTCATCAAAGAAATGTTAAGAAGTTTCATTTGTTCCGTAACGAAGATATTGTCTTGGGCAATAACACCAATTTCATTTCTGATTACACGCCATCTTTTGAAGAAAGCGAACTTATCAAAAATATTTCTGACTCTTTAGATATTTTGAATAACAATTTAGACGTTTTCACTCAATCATCGGCTTTCTTTTTTCTCTTCCTTTATTCCATGCCTTTTTATAACGAAAACTATTTCATAAGCAAATACGTTTTATCGGCAAATTTAATCGCGCATGGATATTTCTATTTAGGCTTATCTATTGGAAAAACTATCGATAAATATAAAGATCTCTTGATAAAAAGATTTTATGAAACGATTGATAAGAATAATCACGGTGATTTATCTCATTTCGTTTCTTTTTTCTTGGATGTTTTCCAGGATGCGTTGTCATCCTTACCAATGGACTTAAAGATCAAAGAGAACCTTGCTAAAGATGATTATGAAATTCTTAGTAAAAAGATGAGTAGAAGTGACCGTCTTCTTCTAGAAAAAATAACATATGCTACATATTTTTCTTCATATGGAGTTTGCGTTAAAGAACTCGAAGACGAAACTAAGGTTAGTCTTCCAACAATCAATAGGTTCCTTAAGAAACTCAAGGATCTCAATAAATTAGAAAAAACAAGGATTGGGAAAAAGGATTTCTTCAAATTAAAATAGGCATATGGAAAATATTGATCTCTTAAAAGGTCGTCTTTACGACCTAATAGATAAAGCTAGTACTTACTCAGCACCAGTGAATTCTAAGTTCCATGGGCAAACGGAATGTTCTTTAATTGAAGGAATGATGGTTGAAGAGAAACTAATCTCAGGGCCAAATAAGATTGGAGAATTATCTTTCTTTTTCTATGGCGGTAAGGAAGATAACGAAGCTAAATGTTTATTTATTTTTCCAAACTGGTTTGAAATAGAAAAAGTAAAAGAAGATATTGATGAAGGACAAGTAATATCTTGCTTACACATATATCCTAAAAACGTCAAATTTGCCGATCAGTTAACCCATAGAGACGTTCTCGGATCATTGATGAACCTTGGCTATGAAAGAGATGAATTTGGCGATATCTTCATCAAAGAGAATGATATTTACGTCTATCTTTTAGAAGAGATATCAGAAGAGGTGAAAAACAATCTTAGTAAAATCAAACACACGAATGTTGTAGTGGAGAAGATTCTTCCAAAAGAATGCCCTTTAAAAAGAGAATTCGAAATTAAGAAGATAAACGTTCCATCATTTAGGATTGATGCAATAATTGGTGAGACTTTTAATATATCTAGAACATTATCTGAACAATTCTTAGATGAGAAATGCGTCTTTCTTTCTGGCAAAACAATCACATCAAAAAGTTATCTTCTAAAGGAAGGAGATAGAGTTTCCATTAAGGGCCTAGGCAAATTCGTTTTTCTTAAAATAGGCGAGAAAACAAGAAAAGACCGTTACTTTTGCGAAGTAAAAATCTTTAAGTGAAAATAAAAAAAATCCCTCATAAGAGGGAAAAGAAATAAAAAAGGTGTCAAATTGCAGAAAGAGGGGAACTTTTCGCCAATTTAATGGCAGCAATTTGGCACACCTAAATGATAAATATAGGAACTAAAAAATAATTCAAGAATTTTAAAAATTTTAAAAAATTATTTTTTTGGGGTCAAAAAGTTGCTTAAAAATGCCTTGGCTACTTTATTTTTAGTCAGTGTTGTTTCAAAATAATAACCATGGATTTAGACAAGTTTCATTCATGTGTTGGAGAGATATTGATGTATTGCCAATGCATCGAGCACGATGTGAAATACATCTACGCTTTCATGGCCGATGGTGGTTTCAAAGAAAACATGATTCGCATCGAAGAAGAAAGACTAACTTTAGGACAAATTGTTCATCTTCTTAAGGGATATGATCAAAGTTGGGAAGAACCTTTTCTTTCTAACGAAGACTATGAAACTTTATTCGAGATCGTTCATAAACGTAATTACTATGCACATCAAGTTTATCTTTCTTTTTGTTATCTATCCGATGAGAAGGACTTTGATTATTCTTTTGAAAGGGAAGCTAGAAACATTACAAAAGATTTAGAAATACTTTCTAAGCTTTATGACAAGGTGGAAGATAAGCGCTTGGAATATATGAAAGATGATTTAGATTTGTGTTATTAGGAGAAATTATGGAAAAGAAAAAGATTGGAATGATTATTGCCGTAGAGTTTAAACCTTTTAAGGAAGCGTATGGTGAAGCAAAAGAGGTTATCAAAGAAAGAGGATTTGAAACCTCAATATATGAGAAAGAAAATTATATCCTCCATGTTATTTCTTCTGGAGCAGGGGAGATATACGCCACAATGTGCACCCAATACCTAATCGATAGATTTGGGGTGGAACTCATTTTGAATTATGGTGTTGTTGGTGCCTTAAGCGAAAAACTCTCCCATTCTCTTACTTGCATCATCAAGGATGTTATCGATTATAGGTTTGATATATCAGAGGTTGATAATGTCGAAGTGGGTCGCCATTTAGAATTCCCTTCAAGAAATATCGAAACCGATCCAATCCTTAGAAAGAAAGCTTTAGAAGTCCAACCAGACCTTATTGAGGTTAGGTGCGCTTCAGGAGATAAATTCGTTGGCAAAATAGAGGATAAAAATGAAATCCATAGGGGTTTTAGCGCTGATATTTGCGAAATGGAAGCAGCAGGCATCCTCTTAACTTCTCTAAGAAATAATGTTCCAGCCCTCTTTATCAAGGTCATTGCGGATACTTTATTTGGCGGAGCTGATGAGTATCTAACTAAATCAAATCAAGCAGCAAAAGAGTGTGTCAGGATTCTTGAACACATCATGAAAAGCATCTAATTAGAGCAAAAAGAAAAACGAGGCTAGAAATGATTAGCCTCGTTGTTTTTTAATTTTCTTCTTTGATGATTGCTTCAGCAATAAGTGGAGCAATGCTAATTGTCGAAATGCTTGGATTCTTATTCTCAATGGAATCTGATACCATCAAGCAAGAGACGCCGGCGTTTGATAAACGTTCTAAGGCATTACCAGAGAAGACACCATGCGTTGCTGCAACCCAACAACGTTTTGCACCATCTTCTAATAACTTAGAAGCAACAGCGCTCATTGTTCCCGCCGTATCGATGATATCATCAACAAGGATACAAACCTTATTTCTAACTTCGCCATGAAGCCCTAAGACTTTGGCTTTATTTGGCGCTGGTCTATGCTTATCTGCATAAGCAAATGATGAACCCGGAAGAAGAGAGGCAAAGGCTTGCGCTCTATTAACTCCACCATGGTCTGGCGAGACAACAGTGACATCATTTAAGGAGATATTTTGTGAAGATAATCTCTTTTTGAATTCCTCGGCAAATAAATCCATCGCGGAGATGTTTGTCGTATCAATGCCAAATTTTGGCATTACCTTCAAAGAATGAAGGTCGCAAGTGTAGAGCTTATCTGCTCCAGCTGCTTTAAGTAAGTCCGAAACCAATAAAGCGGAAACAGGATCCCCTTCATCGATTACGCGGTCTTGTCTTGCATATCCGTAGTAAGGAATGAAGACGACAATCTTCCCAGCCTCATCGTTACGAAGAGCATTAAGGAATACAAGAAGTTCCATTAAACGCTCATTGGCTGGAGAGAAGGTTGAGTGGATGATGAAGATGTCCTTATGCTTAACTGAAAGCATAGGCTTAGAAAACACTTCGCCATCGGCAAAGTGCATAACTTTCGCTTTTTCACAATTGATTCCAAGTAGACTTGCAACGTTATTTGCAAGTGTAGGATTAGATCCAAGTGAGAATAGCAAGGCAGATGAATTTAGTTCCATGACATTTTTCCCTTAGATAATATACTCTTAATGGAAGAAAAAGCGTATTTAAAATTACTTCTTTGATTGTAAAAGAGTAAGAAATTCAGTTTTGATGCAGCATTTTTTCTGAATGTAATGTAAAATCTTTTTGGAAGATAACCAACAAAGAACGCAAAATGTCTGAATTAACAAAGAAAGCACTATCTAACGCTTTAAAAGAAACGCTCAAAGAAAAGCCTGTTAACAAGGTCACGATTTCTGAACTTTGTGAGAAAACAGGAATACGTCGCCAAAGCTTTTATTATCACTTTGCTGATTTGCCAGAACTTATTGAATGGACTTGTTATACGGAAGTTGAACAAGTCCTTAAGGAAAATAGAAACTATTCCTCTTGGGAAGCAGGCTTCCTTGATATTTTCAAATTAGCAAAGAAAGAAAAATCCTTTATCATGAACATTTACCATGGCGTTTCGGTTTCTTTGCTACAGGAGTATATGTGTAGATTAACTTATCCATTGCTAAAACACGTTGTTGATGAAGTGGCAAGGGATTTAAAAATAGATGATGTTACCGAAAGCGATAAAGAGTTTATAGAGAGGTTCTATACAATCTCTTTTGTAGATATTGTTATTGGTTGGGTAGATAGAGATATGAAAGAAGATCCTAAAGAAATTATCGATCATCTTTCTCCTTTGATTAAAGGAACGATTCCTAACGCGTTAAAAGCATATTCTTGCCGTAATTGACACTTGTCATATTTTGTCAAAATTTTTGACAATTTAAAACCTCTGTTAATATTTTTTACAACTACATTTTTTTGACCGATTATTTCTTGTTGAAATTCCTTTATTCTTAACTCGTCGGAAGACAAAGGAGATAAAAATATGTATTATTCAGCAGGAAATTATGAGGCATTCGCCCATCCTAAAAAACCAATAGACGCTGATAAGAAAAGCGCCTACATCGTCGGAAGCGGATTAGCAGGCTTAACCGCTGCCTTCTACTTGGTAAGAGATGCCCAACTCGATCCAAAGAAAATTAAGATTTTAGACAGAGACCCACTCGCTGGTGGAGCATGCGATGGATATCACGATCCAAAGAACGGCTTCGTCATGAGAGGTGGAAGAGAAATGGATAACCATTTCGAAGTTATGTGGGACGTTTATCGTGATGTCCCATCAAAAGACGATCCAAACGTTTCTGTCTTAGATGAATATTACTGGCTCAACAAGGAAGATCCTAACTATTCTTTATGCCGTGCTACAGCAAATTGTGGTAAGAAACTTCCTACAGGAAGAGACTTCACCCTTGATAGACAAGCACAAAACCAACTCTTAAAACTCTATTTAACACCAGAAGAACAATTAGAAGACAAAAAGATCAGCGAATGTTTCGACGATCATTTCTGGAAATCTAATTTCTGGCTATATTGGCAAACAATGTTTGCTTTCCAAGAGTGGAGCAGTGCCCTTGAAATGAAACGCTACATCCAACGTTATGTTCACCATATCGATGGCCTTCCAGATTTCACCGCTTTACGTTTCACCCGTTATAACCAATATGAATCAATGATTCTTCCTCTCTTGAAGTATCTTACCGATAGAGGAGTTACCTTCGTCCCACATTGCGAAGTTAAGAATATCGTTGTCGATGGAAAAGATGATGCTCATAAGGTTGCAACCGCCATCGAATGTGAAATCTCTGGCAAAGCCAAGACATTTAAACTCACAGAAGATGATTTGGTCTTCGTCACAAACGGTTCTTGCGTTGATAGCACACGTTATGGCAACCAAAAGACCGCTCCAGCATACGCAACCATCAAAAATGGTGAAGGAGATTCTTGGAATCTTTGGAAAAAGATGGCAAACCAAGTCAATGATGGAAGCTTTGGAAACCCAGATGTATTCTGTGGCAACGTCAATGAAACTAATTGGATGAGCGCGACAATCGATGTCGATGATACTCTTCTTCCATATATCATGAAGATCACCCAAAGAAACCCACATGAACATAAGGTTTGCACGGGTGGCATTGTTACTGTCAAAGACTCTTGGGATTTCTGGAGATGCTCTTGGACAATCAACCGTCAAGGACAATTCGCCGATCAACCAGAAGATAGAACATTGATTTGGTTCTATGGACTCTATACAGATCGTCCAGGAAACTACATAAAGAAAGCCATGCGTGATTGCACAGGCCTTGAAATTGCAGAAGAGTGGATGTACCACATTGGCGTTCCAACCGATAAAATCGAAGAATATGCCAAGAATCATTCCAATACAACAACAGCTTTCATGCCATATATCGATGCTTTCTTCCAACCACGTAAGAACAAAGATAGGCCACATGTTGTGCCAAATGGTTCAGTGAACATTGCCTTCATCGGTCAATTTGCTGAAATCCCAGCGGATACAATCTTCACGACCGAATACTCCATGCGTTCTGGTATGGAAGCGGTCTATACCCTTATGAATGTTGATCGCGCTGTTCCAGAAGTTTGGGGCTCTAGATATGATGTTCGTGAAATGTTACGTGCAGCATATTATTCTATCGACCGTAAACAACTCAAGGACATGGATCTTAGCGTAGCGGAAAGATTCTTAATCAAGAAGGTTTTGAAGAAAGTCAAGGGAACTGACGTTGAGAAACTTCTTAAAGATTCCAACCTTATCTAGTTCTAAAAAACATATCATTAAAGGCCTCTTCGGAGGTCTTTTTTCTAATTCTTTGTGAAATTGAAAAGTATTTCTTGACAGTTTTACAATCTTTTTTACAATTTCAACGTTTTCGCTAAAGGGAGAAAAAACATGAAAAGAAAGCAATTAAGCGTCCTTGCAACTTTAATTCTTGCGGGGGGGGCATTAGCTTCGTGCCAAGAAAGAACGAGCAGTTCTGAAGCATCTTCTAGCTCAAGCAGCAGCAGTAGCAGCAGTAGTAGCAGCAGTAGCAGCGTAGTGACCGATTCATTGGAAATGGCACTTGCAGACGCACAAGCAGATTCAATTTTATTAAGTGGCAGCATTAAACATACCTATGATTATGACAATGCCTACTTATCAACCCAACACGTTGAAAGATCATCTACCTATAAGGTTTCTTTTGAAGAATCCGCTTGGAGCACAGAAACTTTAGATTCTGGAACAGGTAATTTACCTTATTATTCCTCTTATTTCAAAGATGATGATGGATATTTATCGACCGAATACATCAATTACGATAACACGGTAGTCCTTAAACCAGTTCTTACTTTAGGCACTAAGGAATTATTCGATGCCAAGTATGAAAATCCATTCAAAGAATTAACGGAATCTGATTTCGTTAAGAATGGATCAAATTGCACATTAAGTGGTGCAAAAGCACAAATGTTTGTCGCACACGCCTTTAATGAAGCCTTTGATGGTGGCACAATCACATTGACAATCGAAAATAACAAATTCACAAAGATCGTCGGAAGCGACTTCTCGACCAACGATTATCTTTATACGACTGGTGATTCATATGCTAGAGCAAAAGCCTTAGAATTCGAATTTAGCTTAGGTGGAAATACAAGCATATATCACGAGATTCCTGAAGCTGATAAAGGCTATACAACATTAGCGACCGCGTTAAAGAATGGCGAAAATAAAAATTTCCGTATCTTGAATGGCGAATCAGAAGAAGAGGCGGCTTTTGCTGTTTACTTCGTTGATGGAAAAATCTTTGCCACAATGTTCCCTGGCAGCACAACTCCTCAAGATTTGGATTTCTATTTAGTACCAGATGAAAAAGGAATTCTCCAAGCTAAATACTATATAACTGATGTTGGCTGGTTAGATAATGACCCATCCGATACTTATATGTTCACAAAAGAAACGACGTTTGATAACCTTGCGCCAAAATTCTGGGAAGTTTCTAGCAATATTTTCACCGCTAATTCTTCCAAAACGAATTACAGCACAGTAGTTGACGCAACAAAATACATCGGAGAAAACTTTATCACCAAGTTCTATGAGTATTATCCTTTGACAAGTATGGAAATATTCAGAAACTCCTTAAGCTCCTTCTATCTTTCCAATGTCACTGAGCATTCATTCACAGTTAACGCTAGTGCGGTAATTAAGGGAAGTGGCTTTGAAGTTAAAGCATCAACAACGATGATCATTGATCAAATCGGAACCTGCACATTACCATTCACGATTGAATAATCAAATCTATTAAAGAAATAAGCCGTTTGCTAAATGCAAGCGGCTTTTTAAAATAGGCAGGTTTTATAGGAGATATTTAGAATTCTGCTTTGATTTCAAAAATGTTATCTTTGGCGTTTGCCTCTATTTTTCCTTTATGGGCCGTAACGATTTCTTTGGCCATTGAAAGACCTAATCCTGTGCCTGATACACTAGAAGAACGAGCTTCAGCAAGGCGGTAGAACCTTTCGAAAACCATATTTAGATTTCCTTCTGGAAGATTGTCTGCGTCATTTTTAATGATAAGAACTATTTTCTTATTTTGGGTATGTAGGTTGAAGGAGATGAATGCCTTACTGTATTTAACCGCGTTATCTAAGAGAATGCTAAATAGCCTTCTGATCTTTTCTTCGACGCCAATGAAGATAATCTTTTCGTCGATATCACTTGTAAGACTCTTTCCGTATTGAGTGATTACTCCTTCAAAGGAGGATAGAACGTCTTTGGCTAAGGAAGACATATCAAATGTTGTAAACCTTTCTTCCTTGCCTTCATCCATTCTCGCCAATTCGTTTAGATTTTTGACCATCTTATTGAGAACGTTTATTTGTTTGGAGATGTTCTGGGTGTTTTCACTTTCTCCTCTTTCTAATTCTTCAAGATCATTGTTTAAAGAAATGATGGATAAAGGAGTCTTTAATTCGTGTGAAGCGTCGGAAATAAATCTCTTTTGCCTGTAGATACTGTTTTCTAGTGGTTTAACGAGATATCTAGAAATTGGCAAAAGAATAACGAAGATAAAGGCGATAACAAAAATTGAAGCAATGATTGAAGTCGTTAAAATACGATAGACAGGCGTTAGTTCTCTTTTTTGATCAATAACGGATACATAATCTAAATTGTTATACTTATATGAATAGTAACGATAGTTTGCTTCAACCCATCCTCTTGTAGATGAATCCGAATGAATGCTTATGGCAATGCTTTTCGCATTATCAAAAGCGAAATAGGACATCTTATATGCAACTTCATATGCATTACCGTCATCATCAAAGGAGAAGGTGAAGTAACTTGTCGTGTATCTGTTATCCATTATTTCAGCTGGAGCTTCAGGCTTTTCCTCACTGTCAGTATCAGGTTTATGTTCACTATCTTTCTCATTAAAGGTTCCGCCATTTGCGGCAATGGTGTCTAGTATGTTGTCTGCTTCTTTTACGGTTCGATAAAAGTTATAGTAGTTGATTGAAGAAATCATAACTAAAAGTACGCTAGATGATATTGCCATCGTAACGACGATTATCTTTTTTCTTAATTTTGAAACCTTATCAACTTTATTCACTCTAGAATTATAGGCTATTTTTTAAAGACGGTGTTGTTTTGAAAGAATATGGATGTAAAAGAATTGATGTCTTTGATGATTTTAACTTGAAAATTCAAATCATTCCTAAAATCAGAAAATTTTATAAATGACTAAAACAAAAAACATTTTTTCCAATTATATTTTATGGCAAACATCAGATATAAAGAGAGTGTCCAAAATGTTGTGTAAATGAAAAGTTGCCCGCAAGAGAACTCTAGCG
>CAVKLJ010000026.1:0-11186 GCA_963657245.1 Lachnospiraceae bacterium | reverse complement strand
ATATTTTGTTAGAGAATTGAATAAATAAAATATATTTCAGACATATTTTAAAAGTTTAAAGAGTATTAAGTTTGTAATTATCGAATGTTTTTGTTACCTTTTTTTGAGTCTAAATTATATTTTTGCAAAAAATGTGTTTGTAAGGTTATATAAAGTGTTTTAGACTATTTTCCATGGAAGAAAACTCAAGCGAATTATCAATTATCGTAGCAGAAAATTTAATAAGTTTACGTAAAGGAAAACATCTAACTCAACAAGAGTTAGCTGAAAAGATAGGCTACTCTGATAAGTTGGTTTCTAAATGGGAATCAGCAAAATCCATACCTACCGTAGACAAATTAATGCAGCTCTCTAAGTTTTATGATGTTCCATTAGATTCCATCGTCACCAAAGACGGTTGCAAAAAGTCCATAATGAATCCCCAGCATGATAAGAACATGGCCAATAAGGTCGTTATCATGGCGATGGCCGCCACATTCATGTTATTTGTCGCTGTTGCAGTTTTCGTTAATTCAATCATGACAGGAAGCGATGTTATTTGGATATCCTTTATATATATGATCCCCGCAATTGGGTTAATCGATGCAATATTGGATTTTAAATTTTATGGAAAGAACGTTGCCCTTTGGGTTTTGCTTTCTATCTTTGTCTGGGGTCTCCTATTTGCCGTTGCAATCCACTTCTTCTACTATTATCAACAAAATATCTTTTATATTCTTTTGGTTGGTTTGCCGCTTCAAATAGTCATCGTTCTTCTTGGTCAATTTAAATAATAATTCTACTTTTTAATTTATCGGTTCTTTAGTTTCTGAAATAACAGTCATCAAAAAAAGCGGGTTATGCCCGCCTTTGCTTTATTAGCATTATTTTAGTCCGCTAAAGTCCCCATTGGATCCCATGGATGTAAATGTATTGGGTCGTTTTGGGAGGCTTTGAGTTCTTCTTTTGTAAGATATTTCTTAAGAACAACGGCTTGATATGCGAATCTGTCGAAGAAAGTGTCGCTCATTACATAGTATCCCTTATCACCGTTATCTGATCCCCAGCTGTTTTCAATCTTCCATTTTGTTGGTTTTCCATCAACAAGGTTAACGCCAGTTAATACCATCGCGTGGTTCATCGCGGATGCCTTAAAATCAAGCATTTCATCCTTCGCAAATTTGATGTCGAAGCCAAATGAGTTCAAATAATCAAACGCTTTATCATTCCAAGCCGGTGAATTTCTATCACGGTAGAAAGATACGTCGCTTCCAAACCAGACAACTTCCCCATCTTTTAATTGGTTGATGATGATTTCTTTTATTCTTTCCATCGGTAGATTCAAATGATTGATACGCTTTCCTTCGAGAACGTTTCCTAAATAATCAATCGTATAATTACGTAAATAAGGCTTATCTTGCGTTGGAGAGTTAATCAAGGATTGGTATTCATCAATCTTAGAGCCGATGTATTTGTCGAAGAAAGTCTTAGGGGTAAGATTTCTCTCAACTTGATATCCACATTTTGTAACATATTCGAAATCAAATGTTTTTGGTGGGACTCCGAAACAATTGAGGAAGAAATCATAGATTTTTGACATCGTTTCTTCTTTTAACTTACGAGCTTCGGTTTCTTTTCCTTCGCTTAAAAGAACATGGGCTTTTGCCGCAAAGTTTCTAATAGCTGCATTAACGATTTGATCGGATTCCCTAGTTCCTTCAGATTGGAACGTTTCTGGGAAAGCGCCTTTTGGCATAACGCCGTACTTTTTGACGAGATTAACAAACATATCCCATTGTCCGCCATCAGAAACAGGGTCTTGTAAGATATAGGCAAATTCTCTGTCATCATGATCTCTATTTGCTAATTTAAGCACGTTTTCCAAGGCAAAATTGGCTTTTTCGATTTTGTCGAATAGTGAAATATAGTTCTGAGAAAGTTCAAATTGGCCTTCGATTTCACATTTCTTTGCAACAATTTCTCTTAAGACATTTAAGCCGGCAAAAATCCAGCAACGTCCAGATTGGCGTTGATTAGCAACTGGCAAAGTCTTGATGTCGATAGAGAATTTCGTATCAACATCCTTTAGGGACGATGAATCGAAAATAACACTAGAGATAGCGTTTCTACTTAACGCATGTCTTAACAATAAATTGCTTTTGTCATTTTCGTAATTCTTTAAAATTTCTTCTGTTCTTTCTTTATCTAATGATCCTAACACTTTTTCTTCCATATTTTCTTTCCTTTCTTATGCTAAGTTAGATTTAACTTACTTATTCTCTTCCAAAAGCTTCTTATTTTCAATAAGATAGATTGTTTCTCTAACATTTAAAGAGTTACAATATCCCAAGAAAAGAGGAAATGAAGATGGAAATAGATGAAAACTTAGCGAGATTCTTGCGCTACGTAAAGATCGACACGCAATCAGACGATAATTCCCTTACTACGCCAAGCGCCTTTAAGGAGTTAGATTTAGCGAAGCAGTTAATGAAAGAGTTAGACGAACTCGGAATCCCTAATGAATTAGATGAATATGGACGTGTTTACGCTCATCTTGATGGAGAAAAAGGCTTACCAACAATAGGTCTAAATTCTCACATGGATACAGCTTTGGAATGTTCTGGAAAAGACGTTAAGCCACAAATTCATGAAAATTATGATGGCAAAGACATCAAATTAAATGATGAATACACGCTTTCTCCAAAAGATTTCCCAGAGTTGCTTAACCATATCGGAGATACGATTGTGACAACATCTGGAGATACACTTCTAGGAGGAGATGATAAAGCGGGTGACGCAATCATAATGTCTGTACTTGCCTATTACGTTAAGCATCCAGAAGTTAAGCATCATCCTATCGCCATCTTATTCACCCCTGATGAGGAAATTGGCCGTGGACCAGAACATTTCGACGCTAAAAAGTTTGGCGCAGATTGGGCTTATACGGTCGATGGAGATTTTCCAACTCATATTGATATAGATAATTTCAACGCTTCTCATGCCGACATAACAATTGATGGAGTCGGCATTCACCCAGGAGAAGCAAAGGGGAAAATGATTAACGCAATCCGTCTTGGAATGGAATTCGATTCTCTTTTAGACGCAAATGAAAAACCTGAATATACTGATGGATTCGATGGTTTCAATCATATCCTTTTCTTTGAAGGAGATGCTACGAAAGCAAGTCTTCATTACATCATCAGAAATCACAGCAAGGAGCTTCTTGAAAAGCAGAAGAACGAATTTGTTAACGCAAAGGAATTCTTAGATAAAAAATATCCTAATGCAAAAATCAAGCTTGAACTCCATGATGATTATCGCAATATGAAAGAAGTTCTTGATAAAGATCCAAGAGCCGTCGAACATGCAAAGAAAGTTTTTAAAGAGTTAGGAATAGATGCCCTTTCTCTTCCAGTACGTGGCGGAACAGATGGAGCAACGTTCTCCTTCTTAGGTTGTCCAACTCCAAACCTAGGAACCGGTTCATACAACCATCATGGTCGTTTTGAATATCTCTCCTTACGTGACTTCAACCAAATGATTGAGATAGTTAAAGCCATTGTCAAAGCATAAAAAAAATCCGGTTTTAACCGGGATAATTGATGTTTTGGCTGGGGTGACTGGGATCGGACCAGTGTATCTCGGATTCAGAGTCCGATGCCTTACCACTTGGCTACACCCCAAAGCGCTTATCTATTTTACTAGATATCATCGTATTAACAAGGAAAAACAAGAAAAGAAATCAGAAAAAATGGAACAAAACAACGAAAAAATTACTATGATTGCTCTTGGCGGAGGGTCGGGAAGTGGCAAAACAACGCTCGTTAAGCGTTTGCTTAAAGAATTCCCTGATGCTTCGTTCTTCTCTTATGATTCTTATTACAAATGCTTTGCCGATATGCCATTTGAGGAACGCTGTGCTTTAAATTTTGATGACCCAGCAATTCTCGATGAAGAATTGTTTACCGAGCATCTAAAAGACATCAAGAAAGGAAAAGAAATACATGTTCCTGTATATGATTTTGCCCTTCATCTTAGAAAAGAAGACGTTTCCACTCTTGTTAAGCCTTCTAAAATAGTCTTTGTAGATGGAATCTTAATTTACACAATTCCCAATCCTAAACAATACTTCGACTATTGTATCTATGTAGATTGCGATGCAGATATCCGCTTAGCTAGAAGAATTCTCCGCGATAGCGAAGAAAGAGGAAGAACTCCTCGCTCAGTTATTGAGCAATATCTTTCGACTGTTAAGCCTATGCATCAAAAATACGTTGAAAAAGGCCGTAATTATGCCGATTACATATTCTTAAACTGCGAGAATGATGGTCTTAATGAAAATGAATTCCAAGTTCTTTTAAAACAAATAAAAGAGGTTAGTTCAAAATGATAATTGATGCTCATGTTCATCTTGCATCATGGTCAACTCTTAAAGAATGCAAGAAGAACATCTTATATTCAATGGAACATTATGGAATTTCCTATTCCCTAATTAGCCATTGTGATTGTTCAGAGTTTCCTTCTACTGGCGATAGGTATCCAATTAGAAAGATAAGCCAATACCAAGGTTTGAAAGAATGTTTAGAGTTTGCTAGAAAATACCCCGATCGTTTTGGCGTGCTTGTTTGGATTAACCCAAACACACAAAAGCTAACTGCTAAATTTAAAGAATTAATTGAGGCTAATCTAGATATTATCCATGGTTTTAAATTTCACCCATATGAAAGTAGAATCCGCATAACCAACAAGAAGTTAGCACCTTACCTAGATTACATAAATTATTTAGGGTTGCCTTTGTTGGTTCACACGGCCAAAGATCCATTTTCCTCTATTTTTTTCCTCGAATCAGTTGCAAAGAAATATCCAAACATTAATTTCATTGCCGCTCATCTTCAACTATTGGAAAGTAACAAAACCAAAGCAATATCTTTAATGAAAAGATGCCCTAACATCTATGCGGATACGGCTTGGGTTTCGGCAAAAGATGCAAAAGCCGTTCTTAGAAAAGTTGGAATAGATAGGATTTGCTACGGAAGCGATAACCCAATAGATGGTCCTGATACATATCAAAACCAGATGTATGGAGACTATTTCGAAAACAAGGTAAAATTCAGCAAAGACGAAATAGACCACGTGCTATATTTGAACGCGACCAAGATTTATAATATTGACATAAAAAAGATCAAATAGTTTTATTTTTTCTCTATTTGATTTGGCTTTATCTCGATTTTTTCGAGTTCTTCCTCTTTCTTAGGTTCTTCTTTTTTCATGCCTAAAAGATGATGTTTTTCTTTCTTTTCCTTTGGCGCTTTGACTTGCTTTTCTTTCTTTGTTGCAACGTAAGGAGCAGTTTTTTCTTCGCTCTTTTCAACAATAAGTCCTGGAGCGTAACGTTCGGGATTTTCTTTTCTCCAGGCTAATTTCCAAATTGAATATAAAGACATCGTTGCTTCAATAACAAGCAAAGCGATGGCGAACACTCTAACGAAATTTCCCCAGCCATCGTTGCCAACATCGAAACCGATTGATACGGCAAAAGTTCCGATTAAAAGCAATAAAGCAGAAATCATATTAAGGATTCTTAAACCAGTTTTGACACCAAATAAGGCATTCATTCTGAAAATACTAAAGCCTTCTTCCGACTTAATAAAAGCCATGCAAAGAACAATTATTGAGACCAATAATGAGGCAAAGCCAAAGCCTAGGCAAACATATAGATAGGTTGAAGCTCCTGCTCCATTTTCGACAATAAGTCCAATTCCAGAAACTAAGGAAAACAAAATTCCAAACAGCCCTAAGAATATATAGGAAAGTAAGTATAAGATCTTTGTTATCTTGTTTTTATAAAATAATCTTGCTTCATTTTCTTCCATAATTAAGCACCATCCTCATGATCTTTATATTTTTCCGATCCGTATCGGCTGTTTTCTGGATCGATTTCGTTTTCGTGTAACATATCGAAATCTTCGCCGGTTTTATCGCCTTTTTTCTTTCGTTTATAAGGCACGAATCCTTTGTTTTTTCTTGTTCCAAAATACGGCATGATTAGATTGTAACCCAAATTGAACAATAACCCAAAAGAAGAGCAAAAATAAATTGCATTCCTAAGATCATGAACGCTCTCCCAATATGTTCCTTATTCTTAAACAGATAAAGAGGGCCTAAGCCAGCTGAAGCACTTAATCCCGCAAGTAAGGCCCCAAATGGAATAAGACTTTGTAAATATAAATTAGAAATAAGAACAGAGGCTGCGCAATTAGGAATTAAGCCAATTATTGCGGCAAATAATGGGGATAAGTAATAGTTATTCGTTAAGAAAACGGAGATATTATCTTCTCCTACGCCTAGAATCAATAAGCCGAAAAGGAAAGAAATTACATAGGAATAGGCAAATATTTTTAAAGAATGTAACAAAGGATGAATAACATGTTCATGAATCTTACCTTCTTCTTTTTCTTCCTCGATAGTATGATGGCAACATCCAACATGAATTTCTGTTTCTCCTTCGCAATGTTCCATATGTTCATGGACTTCATCATTGTTTTTTCTAAAAAGTAAATCAACGGCAAATCCTATAAGTGCCGCAAAAACGATCTTTACCGCGATAACTAAAAATCCGACATACCACTTATCCCAATTTCCAAAAAGAATAGGTAAAGCCTCATCGGAGCAAGCGATAAATATTGCAATAAGCGTTCCTAAAGTAAGATGGCCTTTACTAAATAAATCAGCACCAACTATCGATATGCCACATTGTGGAATAGCTCCAGCCAATGAGCCAAAGAAAGGAGCCATTTTCTTCTTCCTTTCGAGCAAAAGAGCTATTTTATTTTCAAAAAACGACAAAATCACATAAAGAACGATGGCTACACCAAATATCTTTAAGGAATCAAATAATGTATCAAGAGCTAAATCACCAACGTTTTCCCAAGTCATGTTTTTATTATATAACTCCTTCCTCAAAGTCATAAGGATAGCAAATAAAATGCGCTTTGTTTATAATTTCTTAGTTGAGGTTAGAAAAAATGGAAGAAAACGATCCAAAATATGATCCAAGAATCAGAAGAACGAAGTTAAAGCCACACAAAGATTCTTCGTTTAAGAAAATAATTGCCGTAGTATCAGGCAAGGGCGGAGTTGGAAAATCCTTTGTAACGTCTCTTTTAGCAGTCTCTTTGATGAATAAAGGGCACAAAGTCTCGATTATGGACGCAGATGTCACAGGGCCATCGATTGCTAAAACATTTGGTGAAGACACTTACACTTGCGTTGGAGATAAAGAAGGCATTTTCCCAGCAAAAACAGCCAGCGGACTCACCCTTATTAGTTCCAACAACCTTTTAGACGATCCAACAACCCCTATAGTTTGGAGAGGAAGCCTTATCTCATCTTTGGTTGCCCAAATGTTCACAGAAGTCGTCTATGGTGAAAAGGAATTCCTCCTTATTGATATGCCACCAGGAACAGGAGACGTGCCTCTTACCGTTTTCCAACAATTACCAATAGATGGCATAGTCATTGTCACCTCCCCTCAAGATTTGGTTTCTGAAGTCGTTACTAAATCGATTAAGATGGCTAAAATGATGAACATAAAAATTCTTGGCGTCGTGGAAAATATGGCTTATGTAAAATGTCCTCATTGTGGAGAAGAGATTAATATCTTCGGTAAGGATAGCGTTGAGACATTAGTCAAAGACATGGATGTTAAATTGCTAGATAGAATCGGTATGGATCCAGCTTTAACAAAATTAATCGACGAAGGAAAAATCGAAGAATACAAAGGCGATTATTTAGAAAATTCTACCAAAGAAATAGAGAATCTTCTCAAATAATATTAGGTAACAAATATTATTGATAATATCAACATTTTTAACTGGTTAGGCTACTGATAAAGTAGCCTTTTTTGGAAACGTTTTCAAAAATATTTTCATTACGAAAACTTTTTTAATTTGCCATAATTCAAAAGCATGAAATGACACTAACTGTCGTCTCCCTTATGCCTGACTGGGAAACATACGGGTTAGTGTTTTTTATTTTGAAGGCATTTATGGAAAAAGAAGAAAAATTATCTAGGCGAGGTACCGCTAAGGAAATTGATATTAAAGTTCTCTATACCTTGTATCTTATCATTGCTCGTCAGCGCCCTTTATAACATCGTTGACCAAATATTTATCGGAAACTCATCTGTTGGAACACTAGGAAATACCGCTACAACAATCGTTTTCCCTTTAACAGTTATTGCACTGGCTTTTGCTTTGATGTTAGGAGATGGCGCAGCAGCTTGCATGTCTCTTGCTTTAGGAAGAGGAGAAAAAGATAAAATTGCGAAAATCGTTGGTGTTTCCCTCCTATTTTCGTTTATTATCTCTGTTGTTTTCTATGTATTATGCTTCCCGCTACTTGACAAAATTCTTTCTTTATTTGGCGCAAAAAACAGTAAGAATCTATTTGATGTTAATCCTTGTTACTTGCTTACAAAAAGTTTCATCGATTTTCTTTCAATCGATATCTTCCACCATTAAATCTACAATCTTGTCTTTGATTCGTGATGTTATATGTTTTTGTTCCATTAACGATCTGCTTGCAAATGGCCTTAGGCATTGAAGGAGCTCTCTGGGTGGCTCCAATATCCGATGGAATCAGTATTATATTCACTGTCGTCTTTATTTGGCTTGAATTCAGGAAAATGTCCAAGGAAAGCAAACAAATCGAACAAGAAAAGGTAGTTTAATCAGCGATCTTTTTTATTTTTCTTTATGGAAGTGCACAACACAGTCAAAGACAAACTCAATAAGGAACACCAGACAAAGCAGTACAAATATCGATATTGATGTTGCTGTTTGAGTATCCTGATAAAAGGAAACATGCATGATGCCAGAGAAAAGAAGAAGGCCGAGGAAAATCCAAGTAACAACATATAGTATGGAAGGTTTGAATGACTTTATTGAATAAAGAACAATCAAAATAATCGTATATATGCTTGTAAAGAGCGGGAAGAATGTGGCGTAGCCAAGTGGGGCAATATCGAAATAACTATGGTACGTATAGGTAGTTCCTGCACTTCCGTCTTCTTTTTGATAAAGCCATCCCATTTTTATTGCAGGCATGCATTCCAAAATAAGCATCGTAATCAAAATGACTAGAATTAAAATATTTTTTCCTCTTTTGATAAATGTCTTTTGCATAAAAGCCCCTCCTTTTTGCTGTTTAATAAGACGTTTTTTATTGGCATCTGTATTATAACATATAAATACAAAATAAAAAGAGCTTCAGTCAATCTTTTAACCAAAGCCCTAAATTTAAAGATAATCCCTTTAACTATTTTGCTTTTTCTTCGCCATCGACGAGCAATAAGATTCCGCCAATAAGGCTGACAAACAACAAGACGCAAACATTGAATCCAGTGGATAACTCTTTTTCGCCTTTGTAAGCCTTGTAGACAGAAACTGTCATAGGTATCATCCAAATGAGAGGGATGAGTGCCCATCCAACCGCAACCGTGTTAATCAAACATAATATGAATGCTGCTAATTTCATAGTCAATTTCTCCTATCTTTGTGTGTAATACTAAAATAGGCTCTCTAAATGTCAAGAATATTTGAAATGGCTATTTAATTTGATTTTAATTATCAATTAACACCAATGAGTTATTTGGCCTATATTAACGTCCTTTACAGGGGTCGGATCATCTATTGCCGCACCATATATTTTGAAGCCGTGATCGCTAATAGAGAAATTGTAGTAGCCTTCGTAATCATCATATTGCCTCGATTCAATTAATTTAGGCGTAAACGTTTCATCATTCGCCCTATAAGTATAAACATATGGCGTTTTCACCCTTATACCAAATATTATATTAAGATTAAGAATATAACTCGTGTTATCAACCATGACGAAATTGCCATTTCCATCGTTATAAACGTTGTAATAGCTAAACGAATAATCTTTATATTCAAATGTCTTAACCGTTTTAGATGGCTCTTTTGAGATTAAATTCGCCGAAAACGTGATTGATCCGCCAATTTTTGTTTCGCAAGAAGGTAAGAAGGGAATAAGAAGTAAGATTGTTTTGATTAATGTGTTTTTCTTCATACCTGCATTTTAAATGAAAGAAAGCACGTTTACAATAATGACTTAAAAAATATTTAAATGAGTCATTTGAGGAAAGATAATGATGGCATTTCATTCTTTTCAACAATCGAAACTAGCATCGTTGCAAAACCCCTAGGATCGCGAATCTGATATTGCATATGATTAAAACCCTCAAAGATTGGGTAATTTGCATAAGGGTACGCTTTCATCACTGCATCACGGTATTTGAAATGGTCTTCTAGGTTTCCAAACTCTAAGAACATATGCTTTTGCATTTCTTTGCTTATTGGAGGGAAAGGCTTATTAACTAAGCTATCCTCTAATTGCCTTCTGATGTTTCCGTACTTTAGTTCTTTTCCTGCAGCTACGAAATAAGGCCTAATTTCCTTATCATCGCACCACATTATTTTTCCTAAGTTCTCACCGTTTTTCTTATAGAGGCTACGTATGGCAAAATAAAGAAATGGGGTCATTATGTGACGTGTAAGGCCATTAATTTGAGCAAATTGTCCCCCATCGATAAAGACATGATCAACTAATTTTATGGTTTTAGTAATGAAAGAGATCGCCAAATCCGCGCCAATCGATGAGGCAACGACCAAGGCGATTTCTTTTATGCCTTTCGTATCAAGAAAATTCTCCACTTGCCTGATTTCGTCATCTTTAGATACGTATTTCTGGTCTTTGCAATAAACTGTGGATGTTGGCATTATGCAAAAATATCTATCTTCCAAGCTTTTTGCCACTCTCTCACTGCTTTTTCCCGTAACTCCCATAGCATGAAAGAAAAGAATGGCAGGTTTATCTTCTTTTCCCAATGTTTCAAACAACATAACTTACACCTCTTGATTTCGGTATGATTATAACGCTTCAAGTTAGCGTTTTCTAACTTATTTATTGAATTGATTCATGATGGAAACAAAATCAACTCTTTTTATCTCTTTATTTTCAAGAAGATGATCTGCGATCAATAAGATTTCTTTTCTGTGCTTTTTCAGTGCTCTTTTGACTTTCGTATAATTTTTTGACATAAATCTTGAGGCGTTTTTCTCAAACGTTTTGACATGTCAACACTTTTTGAGACCATTTTATATCTGTAATCCAAGCTTCATTGC
>CAVKLJ010000025.1:0-11281 GCA_963657245.1 Lachnospiraceae bacterium | reverse complement strand
GCCCTAAGGTCAAGGTCTTCTTTCTCTTTTGCCAATCTCGCTTTCTCGGCATTCAGAGATTTCAGTTTGGTTTCATAAACATCTTGGGATAGTGTTCCGTCGACAAATGCCAATGCAAGCTTATCGATCTTCCCTTGGTTCTCTTCCATTTTCTCCTCACAGGCATCGATAAGGCCCTTCACGTTGCTGCTTTTCATGTAGCCTGAGGTTTTCTCGATGAAGTCGTTGAGGAAGGAATTGTCGCCACCTATGAGGTGGTTGTAGGCTTCGACGAAGGAATCCTCCAAGACGTTTTCCGGTATCCCTTTTGAGTTTGGGCATTTGCTCTTCCCGTGCTTGGAATAGGACATGCATTGCCATATCTCTTTCTCGTATGCTTTGCCAGTTCTCCAAACCCTTCTCGTCAGTATCCTACCGCAGAACCCGCATTCGCAGATGGATGAGAACGTATATTGCCTTGAGAAGCGAACTCTAGTCCCATCGGAGTTGAGTTTCCTGCAATTGGATCTAGCTGAGAGAATCTTGTTCACGTGTTCCCACTGCTCTTTGGATACGATCGGCTCATGGTGGTCGGTAATATAGAACTTGTCGGACTCTCCTTGGTTCTTCAATCTCCTTTTCGATATCGGGTCGACAGTGAACGTCTTACCTTGAAGAAGGTCGCCTTTGTATTTCTCGTTCTTGAGGATTCCAATGATCGTAGAATCCCTCCATTCCTTGCATCCGCTTTTGGTTTTCCAATCTCGTTCCTCAAGTTCCCTTGCCAAAACGGTCGTACCTATGCCTTCGGAATAACGGTTGAAGATATAACGGATGATTTCCGCTTCCTTATTATTGATGACGAGCTTCCCACTTTTCTCGTCGACGTCATAGCCAAGGCAACCGGCGAAGCCGACCAATTCACCTTTTGTCATCTTCATCTTCAATCCCTTTTTGACGTGCTCAGAGGTATTTTGAACTTCCTGCTGTGCCACCGATGACAAGACCGTCAGAAGAAGTTCCCCTTCGGCGGTCAGGGTGTCGATGTGCTCTTCCTCGAATCGGACGGAGATGCCTTTCTCCTTTAGGGTCCTGATGTAATTGAGGGTGTCCACTGTGTTTCTGGCGAAACGGGAAATCGATTTGACGAGGATGATATCGATCTTCCCCGCCATGCAATCGGAGATCATCCTTTGGAAGTCAGGCCTTTTGTCGGCGTTGACTCCGGATATCCCTTCATCGGCGTAGATTCCGGCGTTCTCCCAACTGGGGTCGCTTGCGATAAGGCCTTTGTAGTAATTCACCTGGGACGTGAAGGAATCATGCTGCTCATCGGTATTGGTGGAGACACGGCAATAGGCGCAGACCCTGAGCTTATGCCCGGGGTTCTTGTTGCTGACGACGAGCTTCTTGCTCGCCTTGATGATCTTAAGCTTTATTGGTTCTTCCATTTCCGTCTCCCTTCTAAGCGCCCATCTCGGATTGGCTGTCGAATCCCTTCCTTCCGAGGGCGTAGTCGTTCATCACTTGGCAATCCCTCATGAAGCATCCTTTGAGGTAGTCGTATTCGCTTTGGGTGATTGCCTTGTCGTCCTTCATCTTGCTAAGCAGTTCGATGGAACGCACGTAGTAGATGTAGTCTTCCTTGTTCGTGTTCGCGTTTCTCTTTCTTTTCTTGTTCCCTTCCATCAATCAGTTCTTTCCTCCTTTGTATTCTTCGATTTGCGCAAGCCTGAGCCTTCTCCATTCCGGGGTGACTTTGTCGTCTCTGAGCCCTCTGAAATAGGAGTTGCCGTCGTAGCATCTCTCGCCGTCGAAATAGCTCATGAGGGCGTCGACCATTCTGTTTTCGATGGGTTCTTCTCTTTCGTTTTCGCCTAAGGCGACGAGGTACCTGTTGATCTGCTCATGCCTTCTTTTCTCCTCTTCCCACATGTCGTAGCAGTCGAAGAAGAGCTCGATGGCATCCTTCTCCGGATCGTCGGTTTCCTTTTTGAGCTTTCTGAAATAGTCGCTTAAGGCCTTGAGCATGATATAGCCAAGCTTGCTTATCTCCTCTTCGTAAAGAGGCAGTTTCTTCGCTTCAATGATGTTGTTTGTATCCCCTGGGATGAAGCATTCCAGAAGGGTTTCGTCGTGATTTTCGTTCATTTTCTTTTCTGTTTTCCTTTCTTTTTCTGTGTTTTGTTTCTGATGGGTATCTCATCTAGAAAACGCGAAGTTCTAACTTTTAGAACAAACGCTTATCCTGTCTCTAAAAACAGGGACGCAGTCTATCATCTACATAGTGTTTTCCTCCTCGATTTCCTCTCTTCCTTCTTCAATCGCATCGAGATTCCTCTGGTATTCGAGATAGGATTCCCAGGCGATGTCGGAGGCTTTCTTGGCAAAGTAGAGGCTTTGATCGAAGATGGATGATACGTTCTTCATATGGAGTCTTTGGATGGCTTTTGGATGATGCAGAAGGGATGATTTAGTTCTTTCCTCTTTCTTCTTTTTTGAGAGTTCTTTGATGATGGCGTTGCCCACCCTTCGCTTGATGTCCTTCTCGAACTTCGGCTTATAGAGATAGGGAGTCGGATCCAGCTTGTTTGATTGGCAGATTCTTTCCATCTCCTCATCCCTTTTCTTGGCGTCTTCCAATAGCTTCCTATAGGGCTTGGAGACGTAGCCGTGCTCCATGATGATGGAGGTAAGAGAATCGAGATCTTCCCTTATCGGATTGGCTTCTTTTGAGTCATAGGAGATTTCTTCAAGAGGTAGTTTTTCATAAATCTGCTGGCAGAGAATGCCTATCGAATCCTTGTTCTTGGAATAGTCCTTGGATACCACTCTATGGGTTTCCTCGATGGCGAGGTTCCTCACTCTTTTTGCTCCCTCGATTGGGGATAGGTAGTTTCTCTCTATCGCCATTTTGAGATCGTTCACTTTAGAAAGAGGAAGCTTGCCTTTCCTGTATTTCCTCCCTTTGGTCTTCCTATCGTACATGTTCGGCTCATCCTGGAAGAAGGATAGATGGATATGGCGGTTGTCGGTGTTCTGATGGAGTCCGGCGTACCAAGTCGTCTTCTTGGGGTCTAATCCGACGGATTTGAAGAAGGATGGCAATAGCTTTGAAAGAAGTCTTCTGGCGTCCTCCGGGCTATTGCAGTTGGCTTTGCCATATTCCTCCTTGAAACTGATGACGCAATCCCAGATGGTCGAATCCGTCTTCCTTAGTCTTTCCCTGAGTTCTTTCTTCTCTTTGGATGGGATAAGGCCATTAGCGTTGAATATCCCGGATGATTTGTCCTTGTCATCAGCGTATTCGACATAGTCTTTGGGAAGGGAAGAAGTCTGCCTGATACCCTTGTCGATGTAATTGACGTAGTCGTCTTTCTTCAAAGAGGAATAGAAGTCCCTTCCATCGCTATCCTTCTCGTAGTAATGGATTCGGATGAGGACGTTAGGAGACGCTGTGCCCATGGTATTCCTCGCTCATCTTCCTTTGCTTGTAGAGCAAGTCGATAGGTAGCTCATCCATCTTCCCGTCGGCGATGTCATCCACGTAGACTTGGCTCTTGTTGGACAGTTCATAAACCATCCAATAAATCCTAAGAAGCAGCTTCCTTTCTATCTCCTCGTCGATCTTCCCTTCGCATTGGTACTTCAGAAGCGTTTGAAGGATGCCACCATGCTCTTCTAGCCTCTCGTCCAGGTTCTTTATCTCCTCCTTGCTTGAGATGGCCCTTAACGCCTCCCTTTTGTCTAGGCCGTCGTTCATCAAAGAGACCACGTAGGATGACTTGCTTCCTTTGTAGCCGGAAGACTTGATGTCCTTCTCTATTCTCTCCTTGGTGAGCTGGTCTAGGCCGTTGATCGTAATGTAGTCTAATTGCAATATATCTCCTCCTTTCTTTTCGGTGGATATGTGCGGTCAGCAAAAATATCCGCCCTCACTTTACTTATACGGATTTGCACCGGGGTGGACGGAAAATATTTTTTCTCATACTGAAAAAAGTCCCGTGATTAAGGGACTTTTCAGAGTAAAATTTTTTCACTTTTTTCTTAACAGATAGCGATTTATTCGTTTTTTGAGATGCTCGTTATCGGCGATATGGACGTATTCGGCATGGTCTCTTAGCTTCTCTTGCTTCTTTTTCTTGGCGAGGAGTTCTTCGTAGTTTTCCTGCTTGTCGAAGCCCGTATGGTATTCGTCAGTCATGCCAGGAATCGTCTTGTAATCGTCCCAATGCCATTCCCTTAAGCCAAGGGAGTTGGCTTTACCATAGAGTTTCCTGATAGTCGGCTCGATGCGGAAGAACCTATCGTCGATGGCATCCACGTAGAGATAGCCCCATTCCATGGTGGCGTTGTTCTCGGCGTCATAGGGTATCCTTCTGATGTATCCGCCTTTCTCAAGGTATCTGAGGTCATATTGGATGCTTCTGACCTGGCAGCCGAGTTTCTTTGCTAGGAAGGATACTTTGAAAGGCTTCATCGAATGGGTCTTGATGTAATAGAGGATGATGCATTTCCTTTGCTGAGGGGTTATCTTCCTCACCAAAGCATCCTCCTCTTCCGTCATGGGAGAGACAACGATATAGCCGTATTTGTTGAGTCGGTAGTTCGTTCCAGCGTAGTACCTTCTCTGGCATGTCTGGATTCTTTTCTCGTCTTGCACTATCAGTTTTCCTTCTTATCGGTTGAAAGAACACGATAGAACTCTTTGGCCATGATGGTCATGACGGCATCTTGGAATTGCTGGTTGCCCAAAAGGCGTTCGAAGGCTTCCATGTTCTTGTCGTAGCAATTGACCAGTATCCTTTGGAATTCGCTAGGGAAGATGGATCGAATGAACATGTTGGCATCGTTGTTCTTGGCGAATTCCTTCAGCCTTGTTTTGACCACAGGATCATCCATGAGCATCTCATAGACGCTCTTGAGGGCCACTTTGTCAGAGGAATTGAAGTCTCCGTCGTATTGCTGATTCACCTTTTCGACGATCTTATCAAGAGTATCAATCTTCTTTTCCTTGGCTAAAGGAGCGGCCGGTTTTGCCGGTTCGAAGGTTCCATTGCCCTCCTCTAATTTGATGGCACCATGGAACGTTTCTTTCAGATTCGCGTATTCAAGTTTGATCTTATCGCTGATATCGATTCTCTCGTCTTTTCCTTTTGGAAGAAGATGAGTTAGATGGGAGACGAAAAGATAATCTTTGAAGAGTTCCTTATCATCGATTCTCACCAATTGGGTCACAAAAGCGTAGCAACGGGTGAATTTGATCATTGTATCCCTTGCTAAGAAACGTTTTCTGTCTTCCTCTATATCTTGGTATCTGTCGACGACTGGCTTCAAAATGCTGGTTATCTGACCTAAGACAACGGAATCCTGCTTTTTCTTTCCGCTGTTTTGTTTCATCAATTCGGTGAATTTGTCGACTTCAGAAGAGGAGAACAAGCTGAATTCATCCACCTTGGCTCTCAAGTCATATACACGGTTGAGATCCATATCCCCATTTTGAGTGGTCTCGGAATAGAACGGCTCGAATGATTTCTTGATTTCGTCAGCGCTATTAGCGAAATCCAAGACGAAGGTGTCTTCCTTTCCCCTGCATGTTCTATTCAGTCTTGAAAGGGTTTGGACGGCGTTGACGCCCCTCAGTTTCTTATCGACGTACATGGAATGAAGAAGAGGCTCGTCATAACCGGTCTGATACTTATTTGCGACAACCATGATGTTGAAATCATCGCTATGGAAGGCTTGCCTGAATTTCTTGTCGGAAGTGATGTAATGGCCGGTCTTATCCTTATTCATTTTCACTTCTTCGTATTCGGTAGGATCGTTCTCGAATTTGACTTCCCCTGAGAAAGCGACCAAGGCATCACATCCAGAGCATTCTGCTTTATGGTTCTTGATGTAATCCTTGATGGCGAAATAGAACTTGACGGCATTGTGTCTGGAATCGCAGACAACCATAGCCTTACCATGGCCGTTAATCTTCTTTCTACCGTTGTTGAGGAAGTTATCCATGATCATCTCGACTTTCTGCTCGATGGTGAATTCATGGGATTTGTAGTATTTGAAGAGGGCTCTCTTGGCGTTGTTCTCTATCAATTCAGGGTTGTCTTCGGAATCCTTGACAAGTTTGAAGGCCTGCTGAATGGTCATGTAGTCTTTCAAAACATCGAGGATGTATCCTTCCTCTATCGCCTGTTTCATGGAATAGACGTGGAATGGGTGGCGTTTTCCGTCCTCCCCCATTCTTCCGAACGTCTGAAGGGTCTTGGTTATCGGAGTGGCGGTGAAAGCGAAGAAGGATTGGTTGTCGTGATGCCCTTGAGCTAAGACCTCTTGCAAAAGTTTATCGTTTTCATCCAAGTCTTCCGGTGATTTTCCTATTTCGTCGGCATATTTCCTCAATTCTGCTGGTATATCCGTCAAGGATTTTTTAAGCGTTCTTGCGGACTCTCCGCTTTGTCCTTGATGGGCTTCGTCGATGATGATGGCAAAGTTCCTTCCAGTCAGTTTGTCGAAGTCTTTGTATGCGTATAGGAACTTTTGAACAGTGGAAATGATAATCTTCTTCTTATCGTTGATGGCATCAGTCAAGCCACGGCTTCCTTTTTTGGCGGTGATACATTCCAAAAGACCGACTTTATGGTCGAAGCTATCAATCGTATCTTGCAATTGGGAATCCAAGACGATTCTGTTTGTGACGATGATGACGGAGTCAAATATCGGGTTGTCGTTTCTATCGAAGGCGGATGCCAAACGATAGGCAATCCATGCGATGGAATTGGATTTTCCAGAGCCCGCAGAATGTTCGATGAGGTAATTTTGACCTGCTCCGTATTCCTTCACGTCATCAAGGACTTTATGGACGACGTCGTATTGATGGTATCTCGGGAAGATGAGTTTCCTAACCTCTTTTTTCTTTGTTTCGCCATTGACGATTTCTTCTTTTGTCTCGAAGGTTATCGTGATGAATCTCTTAATGAGATCGAGCATGGAATCCTTGGTGAAGATTTCTTCCCAAAGATAGGAGGTCATATATCCGTTTGGATTGGCCGGGTTTCCTTTTCCACCTGGTTTTCCAGCCCCGTTGCTTCCTTGGTTGAATGGCATGAAATAGGTTGCATCGCCTTTTAGTTCCGTTGCCATCCAGACCTCGAAAAGATCAACGGCGAAATAGGCGAAAAAGCGGTTGTTGAATTTGAATACCGGTTCCTTAGGATCTCTATCCTGCTTCCATTGTCTGATAGCGCATTGATAGTCCTGACCTTTGTATTGGTTTTTAAGTTCGAAAGCGAAAACAGGGATGCCATTCACGGATAAAACCATGTCGATGGTATTGTTGTTCTTCGTTGAATACGGGAATTGTCTTGTGACTCCGATGATGTTCTTGGAATATTTCTCTTCAAGGATGGCATTCAACCCGGATTCCGGCTTGAAATAGCACAATTGAAGCTCAATGCCCATGTCTTTGATTCCGTTCTTCAAAACGGAGAGAACGCCTTGGGAATAGATGGAATCATTGATTCTTCTTATGAGTTTTTCTTTCGCTTTGTCCCCATAATATTTTTTGTATCTTTCCCATTCCTTTGGCTGAGACGTGCTCACGAATTCGACCAGAATATCAGGAAATAGCATGTTCTCCATATCATAAAGATAGGGTTCTATCTTTCGATAACCTTCATTCAGGAATGCTGTTTCTATATCCTGCTCAAAATGTTTTTCTGATTCATCGATTTGTATGAATCCTACTTTCTCTTCACTCATGCTTTCCATCCTCCTTAGTATCGACGTTTGGCCTCTTTCTTTTTGAATTAACAATCACAAACACGATCAGCAATATGATTAAAAGTCCTAAAACAATAAATATGATCCAGTAATAATTCCAGATGAATCTTAGTAATACGGCCAAAGCCAAAGCGATTGCTTCTGAAATGATTGCATAGGCATAATGCATTGCTTTGCCATTGAACCAATCGAAATATCCGAACAAGGCCCCAACGGCAGCATACGTAACCAAATGTGTGATGATGTCAATAAGAACAGCTTGTCCAGTTGATATGGGAGCGTTTATTTCCTCTTTGGTGATAAACCACCACGAAAGGAAACTAGCAAGCCATGGAAAGACATAGGAGAATATCAAAATCATCGCGAAGACCGTTAAAACGGCAATGACTGGTGCTAATATTTTCTTCATTTAATAATATCCTCCTTTCTGAGTCCAAAAGACCTTCTCGTTCGAAAGTCACAGTCGACAAGATTGTAATTAAAGAAATCAAATTTATCTTTGTTCTTTTCATAACAAGCTTTTGCTAACGTGCAGATTTTATTGCATACATCTCTGACGTTTACGCTGATCATCTTGTTTATCTCGACATCGTTTCCATTTGAATCTTTGACGATTTGGGCTTCAGATGAATAAGCTGTCATGCATGCGCCTTGAACTTGGTTATAAATCAGTTCGAAATACACGATTCCAAACTTATTATTATCGATATTTGGATTTCCTTCATGGAGCAAAGAACATCTAAGAGAATAGGCCAATTCGCCACTTAAATATGGAAAATGCCCGCTTTCGAATAAACTGCGCTCATATTGCCCAATATTTTCTTCATACCACTTAACGTATCTTTCCTTATTGTGCTTTCTTCCGCTTAAATCTGGATACATAGCCTTAGCACAAATGTCAGGAAGGATTAGAGCCGAAGTCAGGGCAGAAATAACACATCCGTTATCCAAACAAAGATTAATTTCTTTAATCAGCTCATCTATCATTATGCGACCCTCTTCTTGCCTGTTACATATTCATAAATGATGGATTTTTTAAAACCAACAAGCTTTTCAATTTTCTTTGATTTTAAAGCTTGTAATTTACTGATTTCCTTTGTTTTTTTATTAAGGTAAGCAACGATGTTAATCTGTTCAGCAATCGGCCTTGCAATAATTGACGTTTCCTCTACTTTTTCTTTTGTGAAATGCTTTAAAGTTGCTTTATTACATATGGCATCCACGTAGCCGGCATGGCAAATAAAAGCAAGCCAATAAACAAGATATTCATTGCTATTCCCATTAATTCCATTTGCTCTATTTATTGAATTTTGAAAGAAGCACGGAGCTGCTTCTGAATGATATAAGGTTGCAGTACCAGCATTGCCCCCTTCCATAATAAGGCAGTCGCCGTCATGAAGTTCGTATTTTGATAATTCAGATTTTGAAAACCACATTTGTTTGATTAAGTTTGTATCCACGCCACCCCATTTTATGTTGGCTGCACAAAGATAATTACAAAGAGCATCATCACTTTCTTCTTGTTTTGGTTGCAGCATTTTCCCTAAAGTAATCTCATATAATCTAGAAATTTTGGTTAAACTCAAATTTTCAGGAATCTCGCCTATCCATTCAACACCGCTATCCTTCATTCTACTGTTAGGATCTAATCCTTTTGTTACTGCTTTAGTTATGATGGATTGTTTGTATTCCTCTAGTTTCTCTATTTGTTTTTCTTGGTTGGAGATAAGTTCATCTATTTGATTAATTTTCTTATCTAAAATAGCTGTGAGTTTGATCTGCTCCTCATAACTAGGAATGGGCAAAATGATGCTTTTCATTTCTTGCCATCTTGTAGTCCATAAATCAGCGACAATACCGTGACCCCATTTATAAAATTCTTCGGCAAAGCCGTGATTCTTTAATAAATAGTTTAAATACGGCGTAAAGATGAATTTATCGTCTTTCGCATACAAAATAGTATTAATTAAAGAAACGGAACCGTCCATGGGAGCTACGCCACATGATTGCTTTCTATCTGAACGAGAATTAATGGCAAAATCACCATTTAATACAAGTTTTCTGTCATCACTAGCATCTGATTTGGCGACGCTTTCCATTTGAGGGACAACACCACCTTTAGAAACAGATAATGGTGGGTAGTCTTTGTCGCTAACTTTCTGATTTCTTAAATTAAATAAGGAACCTAATCTTAGCAATCGCCAATCTTCAGGGACTTCATTTATCCAAGTCTTGGTCATTATCTTTTCCTCCTAAAATAAGCATCTTTTGTTATGCGTGCCATATTTTCAAAATCTTTGAATTCTTTGCTGTCGAGAAAATCTTTATTCGTCTCAACGCGGGCAATCGGTTGAAAAGATTCCGCATATGATTCAGGGAAGGGATTGTAATCGCACGAGACAGCGCACGTGATTGTATTTCTATTTTTGCAGCCATTAAGACTAAGTTGCACTTCTCTGATAGCTAGTTTCTTGAAACCAGATTCGAAGAAAATAAAGTTCTCACCACCATCGTTAGCAAAAGAAGAATAAGCCAGACAATCGGGCTTTTGTTGCATAACCCTGTCCAAAAATGAGTTTTCATTCTTCGTTAAAGAAATGCCTTTGCCTGCCTTATTTATAAGTTCAGCGATGCCGTATTGCTTCCTGCCATCTAAAATCAGCAAGTTTTCCCGTTTGCCATATAAAGGAAAAGTGCTCGTTCCATCATCGTATGCCCAAAAGCAAATATAGTCTTTGCCTTTGTTGTGAGCCCTCATCTCTTTAATTGAGGTCCTTTTGCTTCCTGCCCAATATGAAATTTTTTGATTAGGAAAAAGAGATGAATATCTCCCGTTCGAAAATCTTAAATTTCCTTTATGCAGTTCATAAACTGTTTTTCCATAAAAGCATTCATTAAATTCTACGCAACGAAAGAAATCAAATTCTCCGGTTTCAAAAATTGGAAGTCCATCGAATTGATAAGTTGGGCGGTTGTATGCTTGTGATTCAAATAATCTATTCCACATTTCCAAACAGCTCCTTCATCAATTCGTTTTCTTCTTTCTCTAATTCTTTGATTTCATTGAAAATCTCATCAGAGCTCTTTGGTTCAACGAACTTATAGAAGATTCTAGTGAATGGTATCTCGTATCCAATCTTCGCTTTAGAGGTGTCTATATAAGCGTTCGGATTATATGGAAGAACGTTCTTCTTAAAGTATTCATCAATGTTTTCTTGAAGCGGGACTATTTCGGAATCTGTCTTCCCTTTTTCAGCAATAAGCTTGCCTTTCTTGAGGATCTTCTTGCCGTTTTCATCTACAGAAGCGGTCTCAACAGTTAATTTTGTGTAGCCAAAATAGGCGTTGTCGAAAACCTTTGATTCAACGGAAATGTCATTATCGACATATTCTTTGTTTTCGAATTCCTTATACGCTTTAACTATTAGATCAATGCACCTAGAATCGAGTTCAACTCTCTTATTGCCGATGTTCTTTCTTCTCTTCGTGAAGCATTTAGAAGCATCGATGAGTTGAACCT
>CAVKLJ010000024.1:0-14936 GCA_963657245.1 Lachnospiraceae bacterium | reverse complement strand
TTACGCCAAGAGGACGGCAAAGCCATATGGTTCGTCTTACGCGTTCGGCGACGGCACGAAGATAGTCGAAGGAACCGAATACTGGTTCAAGTGCGAGCCCATAGAATGGAAGATCCTCTCATCCTCGGATGGGACGTATTCCCTGGTGTCATCCGTCCTGCTTGACGCGCATAGGTACAACGAATACTATTCCGGCACAGACGAAGACGGTCATTACGCGAACGACTACGAGAATTCCGACATCCGCTCATGGCTGAACGGCGAGTTCTATTCCTCGGCGTTTGCCCTGGATGACTCGCTCATACAGACCGTCACCGTCGACAACTCCGCATCCACGACGGACTCGTCAAGCAACAAATACGCTTGCTCCGACACCGATGACAAGGTCTATCTCCTGAGCTATCGGGATTATTACAATACCGATTATTTCCCCAATAACGCTTCAAGATGCTGCAAACCGACGGACTGGGCGAAGGCAAACTGCGCGTCTTGCCGCAGCGGAGGCTCATATGACGGCAACGGCTGGTATTGGACCAGGTCCCCGCGTTCTTACAACTCCTACGACGCTTGGTACGTCAGCAGCGACGGCTACCTCTACCGCGGCGACGTCTACGACGCCAACGGCTGCGTCCGCCCCAGCCTTCAGATCAAAGCCGCATGACGCTAGGAATGCGAATCATGAATCAATCGGCCATCCCTCATCAATCCAAAGGGATGGCCATCGGTTATTTTAAAAACCATTAGGAGAATCTTATGAATTTATCTGTATTATGTTGTTGTGTTAGCTCAGAAGTTTCCGACACTTTCGTCTTTGTTACGCTCATCATATTCGCAATCGCGGTTACCGTTGTGATGATTGTTATATTTGCCATAATTTTACAAGACGCTAGATTAGAATGTAAAAACGAGAGGAATAATAAATCGGAGGATTTGCTTCAAACCATTGGAAAGTACTGCGAAGAATTGGATGAGAAGATGAAAAACGGCGAAAAACTGCCTTCAAAAAGTTTAAATGTTGCCAAAAATGAGAAAGGTGACAGAATCAGCATCACTTACAAAAAGAATTAGGCGGTTCAAACAAAAAGAAAGAAAAATAGTTTTTATGTCAATCACTGTACTTATTTTGACGTTATCGGCATTAATTTTGTTGATGATGCTCGAACTTTTCTGCTGTCGTTTTAAAGGTCAATCCAAGAAAGCGACTTATTGCATCGGATCCATGATTTCATTAATAATCATTTTCCTTTGCTGGTGGAGTGATATCAAAAAAGAAGCAGTTATAGTAGCTGTTAGCTTTGTTTGCTATTTCGGTATCACCATCACTTTAAAACTAACTACTTCGTTTTTTGTTTTAGGAAAAAACGATAAATTTGATTTAAGGGCATTTATTGATTTACTTTGCTATAACATCCAATTATTCTTGATGTCTCCAGATTATGTAATTACAAAGGTATGCAAAGACATAATATGGCAGGCAAAAGATGATCGTAGGAAGAAAATGATACAATGTTTCAATATTGAGAATTTGCTGCTTTCTATTGTTTTGATAAATTTTGTGTCTTCCTTTGCTAAATATGTGCAACTACCAACGTTTAATAGGTGCTTGATCGTATTTTTGATAATTCGAATCGTTTCTAGAAGTGTTGAAATAGTCATTTCCTTTGTAAATGATGTTTGTTCAAGTGAGAGAAAAGTATCTTCGTTGAACAAACATGATAGAATCGCCCTTGCCTTTACGTCTATTTTAGAGTTGGTTGTTTTATCTATTGGAATAGGCTATAGCTGCAATCCTGAAAAAGGAATTTCTAATGCTGTTTTTGAAGCCTTAAACATAATTGGTAATTTACCTAGCTCGGAAGGGGAACTAAGTTGTGACAAAATCGCAATGTTATTTAATGCACTAGGTTGTTTCACGTTGATCGGAACTGTAATTAGTTCCTATATTGGTGAAAGTGGAAAAGACACCAATAAATAATAAAAGATTGTTAAATGACTACATCATCAAATGGAACATTCTTTGTTCGTTTGAATTAGGACTGTTGATCTTTCTTCAACCCTCGCATTGAATGCTCGCTATAACGGAAGAATGCGTGATACTTATGTTGCTAACTCATCTATGTGTGTTCGTCCTGCTATACAAATAAAAACTACATAACGGCAAATAATCAATTGATCATCTTTCAAGAAAACGTCTAAATATCTACGAAATCAAACATGAATGAAATCGTAAAGTGAAACAAAACACGAAAAACCAAGAGTTATCTTGCTATTGCAGTCCTAAACGCCTAGAGTAAATTTAGATAATTTAAGGAAGAAAATCACATGCCAACAAAGCCATTTAACCTACATGTAAGGATTGAACCAGATATAAAAGAACAAGCAGAAGATGTACTCTCTACGCTTGGAATCTCTGTTTCTGACGCAATAAATATGTTCTACAAGCAAATCATCTCAAACAAAGGACTTCCCTTTGAGATGAAAACATCACCAAAGCCTCTTGATATCGATAATCTATCAGAAACTGAACTCAATGAAGAACTAGAGAGAGGATATGCTGATATGCAACTAAGACTAACAAAGGATGTCAAACAAGTCTTTGCTGATATTCGTAAAGAATATAACTTATAACTGTGATTTTTAACAAAGTGAAGACGTTTCAACAATGTATCATCTTCGAACTTTAAGAATTAGAAAACACAAAGAGAATATACCATCATTACATTCAGATCATAAATGTTGGTTCATAACGTTTAGATATGCCACATATTCACTCTTCCATCTAAGAAGGAATTTGTTTTTTCGACCTCAATAATATGAAGAGGATATAACAGTAGGGGTCCTAACATAGAATATAACTTCTAGACAATTAAGGAGAACTTTGCTAAATTGGAGTTGCCTTATAAGGTCATACATGGGCTGGCCGAAAGACCCTGGTCCATCAGCAGCGGGGATGTTCCCCGCATTTTTGTTTCGTTGTAAAAATATTTCCTTATACCTATGGACAATAAAAGAACTCAATATATAGCATTATTTTTTGAAGGATGTATATCAAGATAACTGCATTTTGAGCCTTTAATTCACAAAGGCCATATAAAAACTTTTGGTTGACATAAAAAGTAGTTTTTTATACGAACCAAACTTGACTCTCTCTCTCTCTCTAAAATTGTTTTATCCAAAATGATTCACAACAATAAAAGGAGAGAATTATGGAGGAGAACATCATTCAGCATCACATTGCTTACGAAGAGAATCTTTCACTCGAAAGTTTCTTACAACTCATGGAGATTGTAAACGAGTCTTTCGATTCGGCTTTGACTATTGCGTTAATCGGCCATCCCTATCAATTCAAAAGGATGACCGACCAATAAGCTAAATTTGGTTTAGAAATGGAAAAAAATCGATAAATAAATAGCAACGTCATTGGACATGCTAACAATTGTTTTGAAAGGAACATATAGAAATGTCGAATATTAAATTTCATCTAACGTATGATAGATCGCTTACAATGGGGGAATTATCTTGTGTTTTAATCGCTGTTGAGAATCTTTACAAAGCGGCATACAAAAACGTTAAAAGAGGAAAAGAGGGACATGATTTGCCAAAGGAAATGCCTCTTCCTACAATTGAAAGAGTCTCCGAAGGTTCAATCAACATTGATTTGAATCTTTCTGAGGTTGTAGGTGCAGCGGCGGCAACTTTAATTTCAATCGCCATCGAAAGAATCATTAAAAAAATCAAAGAAAAGAAGACGAATGATCTTGATAGGCAATCATCTTTCATAATCAGCAATTCAAACTTCACTGTCAACAACAATTATTTTTCTATGGACGCTTCATCCAAGGCGTTGGACGCATGTTCAACGATTGGATGGGACTTAAGAGATGAGGAATGCTTTGTTATCTATACAATTAGAGAATACGTTCTCTTCAAAAATGAAACATCCATTCATGATTTTATCGACGTTTTGCCTGATTTCCTTATGAGGAAGTATGGTTTTGATTCTCTTAAGATGAAATTAGAGAATGCGAAATATATTTTCGAAGAATTAAATGTAGACAACACTTTAAAGATTTCTTCTATGTCTGGACGTTCTGTTAGGCAGAAGAAAATAACTATTGATGAATTAACAAAACTAAAGATTCTATAACGCGAAAGATTATCTAACTGTTTCCTTGTCTTTTTTCGTGTGCTCATTTTAGTTTATAACTGCGAATTTAGCCTCTTGTCCTGCACAATTTTCAAAAATAAATTTTAGGGAAACCGGCGCATTTTTGGCTTTTGCATGTCTTGAACTTTTTGCTTTCAATGTAAAAACGCTTAAAAAAGCTGATTTTATCGATATATTGTCTCATTAGATAAACAAAGCAAGGAACAGTAATCCCATTGAGAAGAAAAGAACAGATGAAACTATGTTTTTTGTTTCAATGATTTGAACGATAACTCTTACTGATAAAACACCCACATTAGGACGATATTGCTGATATAGTTGAAGGTTCAATGACACTTTAAGCAAAAACTGAAAGCATAAAAGCAAGAGTTTGTATTTGAAATCTGACGATGCTAAACTACGAACGCCTTTTCTTTTGAAGTCCTAATTTTGTTCTTCAAAAGTTAAATAACTCACGATAACCACTCAAACAACCGTTAATAGTTGACAAAATTGGGGGGGGGAGTATTCTATTCTTCGTAGGAGTAATATTTTATGAAGAAAAGATCATTTTTTGTTTTAGCTTTAGGAGCTTTCTCCCTCTTTTCCTGTTCACCTGAGGTCAAGGAGATTCCTGGACCGCAAGGTGAACAAGGAATACAGGGAGAAAAAGGAGATAAAGGAGATATAGGCGAGAAAGGGGATGATGGAAGCTCTCTTCTTACTGGTGAAGGTGAACCGTCACCATCTCTTGGTAATGATGGAGACTCGTATATAGATATATCGACATGGGACTATTACGTTAAGAGTGAAGGCTCATGGATTAAGAGTGGCAATGTCAAAGGAAATAAAGGCGATAGCGGAGATAAAGGGGAGAAAGGTGATAAAGGAGATAGCGGAGAAAACGGAAAGAATGGTTCATCTCTTCTAAGTGGCAAAGGTGTTCCTTCTGATACCTTAGGTAATGATGGCGATTCATATATAGATACGGACACGTATGACCTTTATAGCAAAGCAGACGGTTCTTGGAATAAAGTCGGTAGCATCAAAGGGGCAACAGGTGAAAAAGGCGAAACCGGCGAAAAAGGTGAACAAGGCGAAAAAGGTGAACAAGGCGAAAAGGGAGAGCAAGGAGAAAAAGGCTCTAACGGAACTGATGGGAAATCTGCATATGAGATATATGTAGAAACATATCCTGGATATACTTGGGGAGAGAAAGAATGGATCAAAGACCTTGCCTTAGGGAAACTTGCAGTAACCGTATCTTTTGAAAGCAATGGTGGAAGCGAGATAGAAGATAAAACGTATTGCAAGGGAGAAGAAGTTAAGATAAGTGAAACCCCAACAAAAGAAGATTATACGTTTACTGGCTGGTATCTAGATGCAGAAATAACAAACCTTGCTGAAACAGACTTTGTTGCAACAGAGAATGTAACTCTATATGCCGGATATCATCCAAACTCAGTATCCATAACATATCATTCAGAAGGTGCCATATATAAAGTCATGACATATGATTATGGAACGGTTGTAGGAAGTCTTCTTGATGGACCAGAAAGACTTGGATATTCCTTTGATGGATGGACCCCAGATAATGAATCTTTTGACGTTAATTTGCCTCTTTATGAAGACGTGACTCTAACAGCTGAATATTCGATTGCTCAATTAGAATTGCCATACATTGAAATCAATACCGAGAATAACGTGGCAATAACCTCAAAAGATGAATACGTTAAAGCGGATGTAAGCGTTGGTGGAACAGAAAATGGTTCCTTTGATATGGAGCCAACATCGGCTAAGATCAAAGGAAGAGGAAACTCTACGTGGGGACAACCTAAGAAACCATACAAAATCAAATTTGATAAGAAACAATCGATGTTTGGCTCATCATATAAAGCAAAGAGTTGGGTTCTTCTAGCGAACTATTTCGATAAGTCTCTTTCAAGAAACGCTTTGGCATATATGATGTCTAGCAAGATGGAACATGTTGCTTTCTCTCCTGCAACGCAATATGTCGATGTGTATCTAAATGGTGAATATGTTGGTGTATATCTCCTAACAGATCAAATAGAAACAGGCAAAGGCCGCGTTGATATCAGTGAAGATGAGGTGACAGACGGAAATGGCGGATACCTTATGGAACTTGACCAGCCAGAAAGAATTGAAGCGGATGGTGCAGTTCTAGGCGAATCATATTTCAAGAGCAATGGATATAGCTTTGCTTTCAAAACGCCTGATATTGAAGATGATTCTTTTATCAACAATCATGAAGCGTATATCAACTATATCTCTAACTACATGGACCAATGTTTCAATGCGATGAATGGAACAAGCTGGGATGATATAACAAACCTTATGGATGTGGATACGTTTGCAGAAACCTATCTCGTCCAAGAAGTCTTTGCCAACAACGACTGTGGCTATTCAAGTTTCTATCTTGTTAAGGACAAAGATGGCAAACTTCAAGCGGGACCAGTATGGGATTTCGATATTGGTGGAGGTAACCTTAACTACAACATGGGTAACCAAACCTCTTGCCCAGCAGATTCTATGCTATGGGCAAAAGTGGCAAACGTCTTCTATAAAAAGTTACTCAGCCATTCTGAGTTTGTTGAGCTTGTAACAACCGACTTAGCGAAGTATGAATCCGATCTTACCAAGATCATCAATCTTGCAGATTCAACATCTAGTTCAGGTATATACGCTAAATATCATCAAGCACTTAACCGTAACTTTGAGAAATGGCAAACGATGGGTCATTACGTTTGGCCTGAACCAACAGAGGTTGTTGCCCTCACCACAGTTAATGATCAACTTGATTACCTATATAACTGGCTAACAACACGTTTGAATTATATGAAAGGACAATATCCAAGCAGTTCAACTTCGGGGGAATAACTCATATTCTTACTTGAAACAGAATGTCGCCATCCACAACAATTCTCGGAGGATGGCGACATTTTTTCAATCAGAAAAACCAAAAAACTCTGTTCGATAAATATATGTCTCTGAGACAAAATAAGCGGTTTTAAAATCGTTATTTTGCAAAAACGATGATAAAAACGCCTTTCTTGTTTTTTTGAATTAACGATAATAAAACCCCATCTAAATATCGATTTATTGAATTTTTTCGCTAAAAAGTGCCTCTTTTTATCTTTACAATTTACAATTAGTCAAGAAAAAACACCGTTTTTGCAGCAAAAAAGACTGAAAATATCGAGACTTTTCGGATTTTCGGGGGGGGCTTTTTATTTTTAAAAGATATGCTAAAATATCCATACTTTGATTACGAGACGTTTGCTTCCGTAGTCAAAAGAAAAAATCTAACAAGAATATAAAATTCTCCAATTCATTTATGCCATATCTAGAAGGATTCAAAATAGACGAGATTACGATTAAGTATAAACGTAAGCCTGTGTATCAATTCTTTAAGAGGATCTTTGATATTATTTCCTCTTTTCTTTTTCTTGTTATTTTCGGCTGGCTTATTCTTCTTACGATGCTCATCAAGTTCTTAGAGGATGTAGGGGTTAAGAGTTATAAGCTAGAAATAACAGAAAATGAAAAGGGGAAATATCTCTCAAAGAACGGAAAGAGATATGATTGCAAACTAATAAAAGATCCAAATGGAGAAAAAGATCCAACAGTGCATGGTGCTATATATACATCAGTAAGAGTTGGAAAGAATGGGAAGCTATTTAAGTTCCATAAGATTAGATCAATGTGTCCTGGAGCGGAGAAGATGAGGGAACAACTTCGTGAATATGGTATCAATGAAGCGGATGAACCTGCCTTCAAACTTAAGGATGATCCTAGAATCACTAAGTTTGGTAGATTCATCAGAAAGACTTCTCTCGATGAGTTACCTCAGATATGGGACATATTCGTTGGAAGGCTTTCTGTTGTTGGACCAAGACCTCCAATACCGGATGAGGTTGAGAAATATACAGCCAAGCAGAAGAATAGACTCCTAATCAAAGGAGGCTTGCTTTGCCTTTGGCAAATACAGCATGATCGTAACAAACTCACCTTTGATGAGTGGCTCAATCTAGATCTTAAGTACATTGAAACACGTAGCGTGTGGTTAGATATCAAAATATTGTTTAAGGCGATTTTCTTTGTCTTAACGGATAGAAGTGGAGAATAGATACATATATGAACATAATATTACTCTCAGGAGGATCAGGAAAAAGGCTTTGGCCTCTTTCTAACGATGTAAGAAGCAAACAGTTCATCAAGATATTCACTGGTGAAGATGGTAAACGTGAATCAATGGTTCAACGTATGTATCGTTCAATCAAGAGAATTGATAAAGATGCAAAGATAACAATTGCTACATCATCTTCTCAAGTATCTGAACTCATAAACCAACTTGGTGAAGGACTTAATATCTCTGTTGAACCTGCTAGAAGGGATACTTTCCCTGCAATAGCTTTAGCAACAGCATATCTTCATTATGTTGTTGGTGTTCCAGAAGATGAAGCGGTTGTTGTTTGCCCGGTTGACCCATATGTCGAAGACGATTACTTCGAAGCGCTAGAGAAACTCTACAAACTTGTTAAAGAAGGTGATGCAAACCTCACCCTTATGGGAATGGAACCAACATACCCATCAGAGAAATATGGCTACATCATGCCTGTTTCTAAAGATAAGGTTAGCAAGGTATCTGAATTCAAAGAGAAACCAACAGAAGAGAAGGCCAAGGAATATATCAAACAAGGTGCATTATGGAATGCGGGTATATTCGCTTATAAGATTGGCTACGTTCTTAAGAGAGCCCATGAATTGATTGATTTTGATGATTATTATGATTTGTTCGGAAAATACGAGAACGTTATGAAGATTAGCTTCGACTATGCTGTAGTGGAACATGAATCATCTATTCAAGTTATGAGATTCTCTGGAGAATGGAAAGACCTTGGAACATGGAATACTCTTGTTGAGGCAATGGCTTCTGATACATTAGGAGATGTTACTCTTAATGATAAGTGTGAAAATGTTAAGGTTGTAAATGCTCTTGGAACGCCTATAGTATGTATGGGTGTGAAGAATTTGATCGTTGCCACATCAGCCGAAGGGATTCTTATCACCTCTCCTGAAGAGTCCTCATACATTAAACCAGTCGTCGAGAAGATTGACTCTGGCGTTAAGTTTGCCGAAGAGACTTGGGGCAAATATAGAGTCATCAATGATTCTAACGATTCCTTGACTCTTAAACTTACAATCCGTGCTGGATTACAAACCCCATACCAATCTCATAACGGTATTGATAAAATATGGACGGTCATATCTGGTAAGGGAACTGTTATTGTCAAAGGGGAGAGTACACCAATCCAAAGTGGAGATACGATAACTATCAAAGCGGGATCTGGCTATGCAGCAATAGCAGAGACGGATATGAAGATAATTGAGATCCAAATATTTAAGGAGCCATCTGTTTCTGAATAGGGATTGAAAATCACGTTTTAATATCAACAAGCATCAAACTTAGATCGTGATGAATCGAGAACAAAATTGATATAAAATGTTGATTGTTGGAAAAAAGAAAAATATGAAAAAAGTAGCATTAATTACAGGTATCACAGGACAAGATGGATCATATCTTGCAGAATTTTTGTTGGAAAAAGGATATGAAGTCCACGGTTTAGTTAGACGTGCGTCCATATCAACAACTGGCAGAATTGACCATTTATTGGAGAAGAATCTCATTACAATTCACGATGGTGATTTATCCGATTCATCGAGTTTAATTAATCTTATTGGAAAGATTCAACCAGATGAAATCTATAACTTAGCTGCCCAATCTCATGTTGGGACTTCTTTTGATGCTCCAGAATATACAGGTGATGTTGACGCTATAGGCGTTTTAAGAATATTAGAAGCCATACACATCTTACATCTAGAAAAGAAGACAAAATTCTATCAAGCTTCAACTTCTGAATTGTATGGTAAAGTTGAAGAATGCCCACAAAATGAAAAAACTCCTTTTCATCCATATTCTCCATATGCTGTTGCAAAACAGTATGGTTTTTGGATGTGTAGAGAATATAGAGATGCATATGGCATATTTGCTGCAAATGGTATTCTTTTCAATCATGAATCTCCTAGACGTGGAGAGAACTTTGTTACCCGTAAGATAACGATTGCGGCAGCACGTATCAAACTTGGCATGCAAGATTGTCTTGAATTAGGCAATCTTTCTTCTTTAAGAGACTGGGGATATGCAAAAGACTACGTCGAATGCATGTGGCTCATCCTTCAACAAGAAAAACCTGATGATTTTGTTATTGCTACAGGGGTTCAACATACCGTTAGAGAATTTTGTACTTTAGCATTCCATTATGATGGAATTGAGCTCGAATGGAAGGGTGAAGGCATCAACGAAAAAGGATATGATAAAGCGACAGGCAAAATGCTTGTGTGCGTAAATGAAAAATTTTATCGTCCAACAGATGTTGTAAACCTTTTGGGCGATCCAACAAAGTCAAAAACAGTTTTAGGTTGGAATCCTCAGAAAACAACATATGAAGAATTATGCAAGATGATGGCTGAAGAAGATTTAAAGAAGGCCAAGCTTGAAAAGCTACATGTGGATGCCGAGAAGATGGAAACCGTCTTAGGAGAGTAACTTTTATGATGGATAAGAATGCAAAGATATATGTCGCTGGCCACAGGGGAATGGTCGGCTCTGCTATAGTTAGAGAATTAAATAGACAAGGTTACACAAACGTTGTTACTCGTACCCATAAAGAGCTTGATTTAACTAGACAAGATCAAGTCGAAGCTTTTTTTGCCCAAGAAAAACCAGAATACGTGTTTTTAGCTGCGGCAAAAGTTGGCGGAATCGTTGCTAATCAAGATGCCTTAGCTGATTTTATGTATGACAATATGATTCTTGAAATGAACGTTGTGCATTCTGCATGGCAAAATGGTTGCAAGAAACTTGAGTTTTTGGGATCTTCTTGTATTTATCCTAGATTGGCTCCTCAGCCAATGAAGGAAGATTGCCTTTTAACTTCTTCACTAGAAAAAACTAACGAAGCATATGCTCTTGCTAAAATCTCTGGACTTAAATATTGTGAATTTTTAAATAGACAATACGGAACAGATTACATTTCTGTTATGCCTACGAATCTTTATGGCCCCAATGACAATTACCATCCAACGCATTCCCACGTTCTTCCTGCTTTAATTAGAAGATTTCATGAAGCAAAAGAACAAAATCTTCCATTCGTTACTTGTTGGGGAGATGGCTCTCCATTAAGAGAGTTTTTATATGTTGATGATTTAGCGAATCTTTGTGTTTTCTTAATGAATAACTATTCGGGAAATGAGACCGTTAATGCAGGAACAGGCAAAGAACTCACTATTAAAGAACTCACTGAAAAAGTCGCAAGTATCGTTGGATATAAAGGTGAGATACGTTGGGATGCATCTAAACCTAATGGCACACCTAGAAAACTCCTTGATGTATCCAAAGCAGAAAAGCTTGGCTGGCATTATAAAACTGAATTAGACGAAGGAATAAAATTAACTTATGAAGATTTCCTTAATAATCCAATGAGGGCGGAAAGATAGATTTAATATGAATGTTCTTATTGTTCATAACTATTATAAAACTCCAGGAGGTGAAGATTCCGTTGTAAAAAACGAAGTCGAACTTTTGAGAGCGCATGGACACAACGTTTATACGTTTTTTAAGAACAATGAAGAAATAGATACAAAAGGCCTTTTAAAGAAAATTGCTTTATTTAGAAATACGATTTTCAACAAATCAATTGAAAACGAAGTTAAGTCAATCATCAAAGAAAAGAATATAGAAATAGTTCATTGCCACAACACATTTCCATTGATATCTCCTTCGATTTATAAATATGCCAAAGAAATGGGATGCAAAGTGTTTCAAACGATTCATAATTTTAGATTTTTGTGTGCCTCAGCCGATTTTGTAAGAGACGGCGGAATTTGCAAGGAGTGTGTAGACAAAAATATTAAATGTGCTTTAAAGCACAAATGCTACCATTCTTCTTTTGCACAAACTTTTTCCTGGTACAAGCTTCAAAAGAATTTCAGAAAAAAAGAAATGTACAAATATGTCGACAAGTTTATTTGCCTCACGGATTTCAACAAACAAATTTTGTCTAATATAATTCCTGAAGAAAAAATAGCTGTAAAACCAAATTTTTCTTTTTTTAAGGCGGATGAAGGTTGCGATGAGAACAAAACTCAATTTCTATATATTGGAAGAATTGAAGAAATTAAAGGCATAAGAACGTTAATTGATGCCTTCGATAGAGAAGGTATGCCTAACTTAGTTCTTTGCGGAAACGGAAGTGATCTAGAGTTTTTTAAAGGACAAACGAAACATGCAAACGTTATTTATAATGGCTTTTGTAGCAAAGAGCAGTTGATTTCGGAATTAAGCAAAAGCATCGCATTAATCGTTCCTTCTAATTGGTATGAGGGGTTTCCTATGACTATAGCTGAGGCTATGTCAATGGGTGTTCCAGTCATTGCTAGGAATATAGGAAACTTGCCATTTATTGTAAAAAACGGTGTTAATGGTTCAACATTTAATAACGAAGAAGAATTGGCCGGAATTGTTAGTAATTTACTATGCGACTGTTATTTGAGGAATAAGTTGTCATTGGGAGCTAAAAAATATGCCGAAGACGAATTATCTCCTGAGATGAATTATAAGAGGCTGATTTCTATTTATGAAGGAAGGTGAGAACATGCAAGAATGTAACATTATGGGTGTCAATATTGCTGTAACGAATATGGAAGATTTTAAAAAATATGTCGAGGAGCATCTTGATGAATTGAGAGGCCAATATATTTGCGTTTCAAATGTTCATACAACGGTCATGGCATATGAGAATCCTGAGTATTTAAATGTACAAAATAGTGCAGCAATAAGAATGCCAGATGGCTCACCTCTTTCTAAGACTGCAAAAAAGAAGGGTTTCAAAGACGCTCAAAGAGTTACTGGCCCATCATATATGTTAAAGGTCCTTTCTGTTTCTAAAGAAAAAGGATATAGACATGTATTTTATGGCTCAACATTAAAAACGATCGAAAAGATGAAGGCTAATATAAAAAAAGATTTTCCCGGCGTAATCGACAACTGTTTGTTCATTTCACCTGAGTTTAAAAAACAAGCCGAATTTGAAAAAGAGGAGGTAATTAAACAAATAAACGGTTTTAAACCGGACTTTATTTGGGTTGGGTTAGGGGCTCCCAAACAAGAAAACTGGATGTATATTCACAAAGGAAAACTTAATGCCGTATGTATTGGTGTCGGCGCAGCTTTTGATTATCTTGCCGGAAACATTAAGAGAGCTCCAAAATGGATGCAAAAATGTTCTTTAGAATGGCTTTATAGATTATTGCAAAATCCAAAATTATTTCATAGATATTGTCATTCAAACATAAAATTTTTAAAAGTGAACATTTGTATAAGGCGTGAACGAGCAAAAGAAGAAGCGAGTGAATGATTGTAATGCTAATAATTTGAAGTTGGACGTTAAGAAAAATGGTTAATCAGCATAGAAACTGTACAAATTGTTTTGGATATGTATATATCGTTTTTTTATCGTTATTTTTTGTTTTCGGAAATAATATCCTTCAACTGAACTTGATTGGGGAAATTAATTGCTTCTACGTTTTTATGTTCGTTTCGTATGTTCATATAGCGTATTTGATACTTTTTAAGAGAGTTAAAAAACCACATTTATGCATATCTAGACTCCTTAACTTGCTATTTGTTATTGGACTTTGCTTTGTTTTTCTTTCGCTTTTAGAGTATCAACGTTTTTTTTCCATAAACGGTTTATCTTTTTCAAATAAATATATTTTTAGACAAGCGTATTTTATTTTTATGATACCGATTGGATATGATATTTTGTATTCACTTGTTCATCTAAAAATCAAGCGTATCAACAATTTGACCATAGTTTTACTAGTTTTATTGCTTTGCGTTTGTTCGGCTTTTGATTTTTTAATTGATAAGATAATGCTTTGGTATACCATTCCCGTGCTTTGTGCTTTTTTGTGTTATAGAAATAGGAAACCGCTATATTATGTGCTTTATTTCATCGTCCTCTTTACGATGCGCCCAGCGCAAACTACATACATATTTGGGGATCTTATTCTTACTTTGTTTTTGATTTTTGACCGCTTTCTAAATCAAATGACAAAAAAAGATAAAGTTTCAGCATATTGGCTTTTTTGGTTTTTTGCTCCGGCTTTAATGCTGATATTTATTCTTATGATGAAAAAAATGTATCTAACCGATCCTAATAGTCAATGGAGAATGCAATATTGGCTAAATGAATTTAATATTCTCAAAAAAACTTTTTTCTTTGGGGTTGGGTTTGGAACGGGATACTGTGATAGTTCAATTTTGGGATATATAAATAATCCGTCTGTTTTTCTTCGCCAAGGTCCATTTGATCAAGTGTCGCTTTATATCGCTCAGCACAATTCATTTTTAAATGTTTTTTATAGGATGGGCATTTTAACTGGAATCATATTTCTAGTTTTTAATTTAAAAGTCTTTAAGAATTTTTTCTTTAAAAAGAAAATGAAGTATACCAGTTTGGCGTTTTCAATGTTTTTATACGGTGTCTTAATAATTTTCTTTAATCCCGGCCTTGAAAGCCCTAGATTTTGCTTGATTTATCTAGTTGGATTATTGGCTTCTGGCTTCATCCTGAAAAATCAAATGTCATTCTTAGTTAAATTAATTTAATACTTATGAAAATATCATATTTATAATACCTAAAAT
>CAVKLJ010000023.1:0-17533 GCA_963657245.1 Lachnospiraceae bacterium | reverse complement strand
GCAAAAAAAAAAAAAAAAAAAAACAAGTGCTATTCGCAAGAATACTGCATTATAGTAACATCTTACTTTACTCGCTTTTTAGTCATCTTCTAAGAGTTTGATTTAGAAAAATTCCTATTCTAAAGAACCGTTTCAAAAAAGATAGTCAGCCATATAGAAAACAGCAAAAACATCTTCGACTTATTAGTAGGTTCAAACGTTTTATATACATCCGTTGTTTGATTTGCCAAAATAATAGCACGCAGAAAGTTGAAAAATCATGTTTATTACTGCAACAGAATTAAGAAAGAATCTCGGAAAATATCTTGATTTGGCGGAAAAAGAAGAAATATACGTAACAAAGAATGGGAGAGTTGTAGCTTAACTCTCTAATCCATATAAAAACAGAATTGACACTCTTGAATCGTTAGTTGGAATAATTCCTTCTTCAGACTTAACATTAGAAGAAGCAAAGAACGAAAGATTGGCAAAACTATAAAAAACTTAATTTATATTTACGTTGTTGATTTATAAAAAGAGAGCCTTTTGGTATCGCTCAGTAAAGAACACGTATCTATTGAATAGTTCCTTTGTTTCCTCTATGCCAATCTTTTTAACGAACATGTTTGTTGCTATTCCACCATTCTTAAAAAGATCGTCTACATATTCCTTATTAAGTTCTTTCTTCTCTATGGAATCAATATCATTGGCAGATTTTATGATTTTTGATATTTCAAGGAAGAATTCACTCAAAAGAGGATCGAAATTATTGGAGCCTTTTGAACAAACGGAAAAGGATTCCTTAAGTTTGATATCATCGGAGAAAGCGGGTTTTATCTCATATCTAGGATATTTTATGAATTCATTTCTTATTTCACCTAGTCTTGGATATGATGGTCTTTCTTTGCATGTGTCGTATATTTCAAATATGCAGACGTCTTTCTTACCCGCTTCGATACGATCATAACTGAATATTGGAATGTCCTTATTTGTTGAAGTGATAACTATCGTCGTCATTTTCATTAATCCAAAGTAAGCCTTGCCTGTTAAATAGGAAACATTAAAAAGAGAGTTTGCATCATAACAATCTAAGGAGAAATGCATCGGTCCCACTTTCATGTTGCTAAATTCATGAGTATCAATGCTGGTAAGATCAAACTCACCTTTTAGCAATTCAACAATGTTATTCTTCTTTTTCATCGATTCAATTTTAATGCATATCTAGCCTATTTGAAATTGCGATGATTTGTTATTAAAAACGGCCTTGTTTTAGCAAGACCGTAATTTCTAGCATTCAATCGATAAGTTACCCGAACCAGTTATCTCAACCTTCCCTTCATCAAAGTCGATTGAAACGTGATAGGTTTTCTCTCCTTTGGTGATTTTCCAGTTAAGCCTATATCCAGTTGAAGCTTCATTCTCGAATGTGCCACTAATCAAAGCAGGATTCTCATTCTTGAAAGCCACTGCTTCTTTTATCTTCGCGAACGTTGATGATGAATCATTTACTTGAGTTTCCGCGTCTTTAACTAATGTAGATGAGTTTACTTCATCCCATTTGACAGAGGCTTCAGAACCAGTAATGCCATAACCTGTGGTAAATGAACCATCTCCCACTTCGCCATCTTGTTTCCATTTCATTGGCTGACGATAAGCAAGGTCGGCATAATCAGATTTTGATGTTTTTCCATCTTCAAAATTACCCGTCATTCCAAGTTCATCGCCATAATAGATCCAAGAACATCCAGGCAAAAGAATTGTCGCAATCTTAGCAGCATTGGATTTTTTGGTTAAAGAGGTAAAATTCTCGCTTGTGACGTTTCCTTGAACGGAAATTTCTTTTGTTTTGTCATCAAAACTTCCGGCAATACGGTTAATGTTTCTAGCAATATCGTGGTTAGAAGTAAATGAGCCAGGCATGGCCTTATCACCACGATAGGTGCCGTAGGCTTTATAAAGATCTGGTAAATTCCAGCCATATTTGCCGTCTATTTCGCCATATTCTTTGGAACCATTCTTGATGCCACTTTCACTAGATGAAGACCAAGTCGTTCCCTTGCTCATAAAGGAGCCAGTTTGATTCCAATTATTCTTACCATAGCTAGAAGCAGCTGCATTCGTCAGCTTGAAATAAGCATAGAAATCAAACATTGAATCAAATGCTTCATAATATGGAGCAACGTGGAAGGCGTGGCCATCAAAGTTTTCTCCAACAAAGAAAGCGTTTGGATATTTCTCTTTCACAGCATGATTTAATTCTCTAAAGAAATTGAGGTTCTTCGTCAAATCGCTAGAGTAATCTCCACTTGTGGAAACATCGCTAATGGTCGTGTCGTCTTTATATTGTTTTTCGCCAATTTCATCAAGCATGTAGATATGTTTGACCGCGTCAAGACGGAAGCCATCAACACCAATCGAACACCAAGTAAGTGACATATCCTCAACAGCTTCACGAGTTGATTGATAGGAATAATTAAGTTCTGGCATAGATGAGCCGAATTTAGCATAGTATGAATAATCGTGATCACCATATGGATACCAAGAGTTTTCCTCGGTGATTTTAGAATTAGTCTTATGATTTGCCCATTGATAGTAGCCTCTGTATTTGGCATCTAGAGACGCGCTCTTCTTGAACCACGTATTTGATGTCGAAGTATGATTTAACACCAAGTCCATAATGACTTTCATGCCCTTTTCATGGGCTTTTTCGATCAAATCTTTGTAATCTTCCATCGCACTTCCAGAATCCACGACTCCATCTTTGGCATTAGGAGAAAGCTTCGAACCAAATTTGGAATCTACTTGAGTGTAATCAGAAATGTCGTATCCATGATAAGAATCAGACAATTGAATTGGGGTGAGCCATAAAGCTTTGACGCCTAGGTTTTCAAGATAGTCGAGTTTTTGAGTGATGCCATATATATCGCCAAATCCATCTCCATCGGAATCAGCAAAAGAAGAAACCATTATTTGGTAGCCAACTCCGACATCGCTTAGCCACGAAGAAGCAGTAGGCATCTTATCTTTATCTTCCCAGTCGGCGTTCTGATAGGAAGAATCTTCTGTCGTATTTGTTCCATCATCGTTCTCATATGGATCAGCAATTTCAGTTATTGGGCGAGGTTTTGGATCACCAACTTTTTCTTGAAGGAGGAAAACGTGGTAAGCACTTCCTCCATCAGAAGTCTTTATTGTGGAAACCATCTCTTCGTCATCAAGTTTTAAGTAGACGTTTCCACCATCGTTTTTCCAGAAAGAGGTTGATTTCTTTCTTGCTTCAGAATAGACGATTTGAATGCCAACTTGCGTATCAAGAGTCGTTTTGTTTTTATCGGCATAGAAAGAACCAATATTATGGCCTTGATTAGTTGTTCCTCCATCATATGTTGCAGTTAAATCAATATCCGCGACAACTCCACCAAAATCATCCATAATCGGATCTCCACTTGCGGAAAGATGATCGCTTGATTGAACTCTTCCTTTCCAATCAAATCTAGCACCTTGCCCTTCATTTGGCCGATATGGCCAACACCATAAGTCCCAATCGTTATAATCTTCTTTTGTGTTCAAAAAACGATAATAATGGACATATAAATGGTTTGCTTCGCTAGATTTTGTTAAAGAATCCATATAAGCATCAACTTCTTCTTCGGTATGTTGGCTTGAACTTTTCTTCACATATGAGGCGTATAAAGTAACGTTTGACGTGTCGAAAGTAAACTTATTGTTCTCGATGAGCTTTGTCGAATCACCCATTTTTGTTTTTTCGGAGTAAAAGGTTGACCAACCAACAAAAGCGTATTTGCTTATGCTTGGCGTAATGTTGGATAAATCGATAGTATCGCCTTTCTTACCAGTATAGAAACTCTTAGTAACGTTTCCTCCACAGGCGTTAAGGAAAAGGGTATAGGTTGCCCTTGCCTCCCTTGCGGAGTCAAAATCATCATTTTGGTTATTACAGCCAACAGCCAAAAAGGTTATTGAAGCCAAGGCTAAAATAATTGATGCTCTCTTTCTATTCATCTTTTTTCTCCTTAGGCGGCATTTTGAATCCAGAAAACTCCAGAGCCGTTTACATACATATCGTAGGTCCCTTCAACTATGCACTTGAAGTTTTGACCGCCATATCCGTCATTGGCACCTTCAAAATTTGTTAACCCCATATTGCTTTCTGAATCGGCTTTATCGACTTTTTCATAGCCAAACCAAATATCCCCGCCATTGGTGACCTTAAAGATGTCTCCAACTTTGAAAGGTATGCCAAGAATACAGCCTTTATCTGTCTCACTATTTGGGTTTGTATATAGTTGAACTCCACCTTCCACAGTCCATCCTGTACTTGTATCCCATAAGGAACCTGAGCCAACAAGATACCAGCTAGCAAGGGTTGATCCTTCTGGGCCATGGCCTTTATTGATCGTTTCTTCAGATGAAGATTCTTCAGAAGAAGTTTGGCTAGAACTCTCTTTCGAAGAAGAACTTGATGATGAACTGCTTTCATCTTTCTTCCATGATGCGTATAAAGTCCAATCGGAGGTTATTTTGCTAGACCAATCAAAAGATGTGGTTAAATAAGAATCAACGCACCAAGTTTGAAAAATGTAGCCGTTTCTAACGGGGTTTGTTGGTTTACTTGCCGTTTCGCCGTCATTGACTTCTATGGCAGCAACCGCTGAACCACCATTGCTTTCGAAGGATATTTTCCAAACATCTTTATCGGAATTATTTTGTCCTGAACAAGATCCCAATAGAAGAAGAAAACTTGCTCCTAATAAAAGTGATTTTTTCATAACTAGGCCTCCGTAGTTCCAGATGATGTCGTGACTTTTTCAATCCAAACTTTTTTGCTTTCGTTTAAATAAACGTTATATGTTCCATCTTCTTTGATGGTGATATTGCTATCTGTGTATCCGCTTGCAAGGGTTTCTATGCTGTCATTATAGCCAATCCAATCTGAACCATTTGTAATTTTAAACGAGTCGCCTGCAGCAAATGTGATGTTTAAATAAACTCCTTCATCATTTGCATTTGGATTGGAATATAGTTGAAGACCACCTGCAGTAGTCCAACCTATAGAAGAATCCCATAACGATCCTTCTCCAACGATATACCAACTAACTAATTCAGCACCTTCTGGAGCGTGGATATTCTCCTCTGTTTCTCCACCAGTTGGTTCATCAGTTGAAGAGCTAACTTTTTCAATCCAAACTTTATATTCGTTATTTAAATAGATGTTATATTCACCGTCTTCTTTAATAACGATGTTACCATCGCCATCATAACCTGCAACTGCACTTAATTCGTCTCTATATCCATACCATCCATCAGAAAAATTAGTGATCTTATATTTGCTGCCTTTTTTGAGAGTAACGTTAAATTTAGCGGCTAAATTGCCTGAATTTGCTTCTAATTGAATAGATGTATCTTTTGCCCAGTTATAATCACTTCCAGTGAGCCAATAATCAACTAAAGTTACTTCTGGTGTATCTGGATCTGGAGTAACAACTTCGCTCCATTTAGCATAAAGGGTAACGTTTTCGCTTATAACCGTGTCAAAGTCAAAGGCGTTAGCAAACGTTTCAGAATCATACCAGCCGTCGAATGTATAGTCATCTTTTGTTGGGTCTGTTGGTTTGGTCGCTTTTTCGCCCTCCTTGACATTTTGAGATGTGACTTCGCTGCCTCCGTTCGTTTCGAAGGTAACCGTGTAATATGTTGGTTCTGGTTCAGGGATTGCGTCCCACTTTGCATATAGGGTTATATTTGCGCTAATCGCTGTATCAAAATCAAACTTTGTTTCCAAATCTTCCGATGTGTACCAATCGGCAAAGGTGTAGTTTTCTTTCGTTGGATCTGTAGGTTTTGTTGCTTTTTCTCCCTCTTTGACACTTTGCGAGGCAACGTCCGTCCCACCCATGGAGTTGAAGGTTACGGTATAGTAGACTGGCTCAGGCTCAGGGATTGCGTCCCATTTCGCATAGAGTGTCAAGTCTGCTGAAATTGCTGTATCAAAATCGAATTCATCGGTAAATTCTTCTGATGTATACCAGCCACCAAACGTATAGCCATCTTTTGTTGGATTCGTTGGCTTTGTGACTTTCTCGCCCTCCTTGACACTTAGAGAAACTACATCTGTTCCACCAAGGGAATTAAAGGTTACAGTGTGATATGTCGGCTCTGGATCTGGAGTTGGAGTAACATTTGCTTTTTCTATCCAAACTTGAGATTCATTGTTTAGATAAATATCGTAGGTACCACTTTCTAAGATCGTAATGTTTCCGTCTTCTTCTCCTGTGGCAACCGCACTTAAAGCATCTCTATATCCATACCAATCACTCTTTCCTTCAGCAAAGGAATTTGTGATCTTGAATTCTTCGTTTGCTGCAATTTCAACGCCAAGCTTCATAGCTAGATCCGTGCTTCCAGGATTCTCTTCCATTTGGATAGCTAACGCCTTGTCTGTCCAAGAGCAGAAGCTTCCGGCAATCCAATATTCAACTAAACCATCGTCTGGTTCTGGAATTATAACCTCAGTCCATTTGGCATAAAGAGTTATATTCCCGGTGATTGTTGTTTCGAAATCAAAGGCGACTTCATATGTGTTTGTTGTATACCAGCCATCAAATGTGTATCCATCCTTGGTTGGATCGGTTGGCTTTGTGGCTTTTTCGCCCTCCTTGACACTTTGCGAAACCACATCTGTTCCGCCATTTGAATCAAAAGTAACCATGTAATAGGTTGGCTCTGGCTCTGGTGTAGCTTTTGCTTCCCACTTGGCATAGAGAGTGATGTTGGCATTTATGGTCGTGTCAAAGTTAAATTTCGTCTCTAATTCTTCGGAAGTGTACCAATCGACGAATGTGTAGTTCTCTTTCGTTGGATCTGCAGGTTTCGTGGCTTTTTCTCCCTCTTTGACACTTTGCGAGGCAACGTCCGTTCCGCCCATTGAGTTGAATGTGACGGTATAGTAGACTGGCTCAGGCTCAGGGATTGCGTCCCATTTTGCATAAAGAGTAATGTTAGAAACTATAGCAGACTCGAAATCAAATGCGGTTTCAAATGTGCTTGTTGCATACCAGCCACCAAACGTATAACCATCTTTTGTTGGATCAGTTGGTTTGGTTGCTTTTTCACCTTCCTTGACGTTTTGTGAAACTACATCTGTTCCGCCATTAGAATCAAAGGTAACCGTGTAATATGTTGGTTCTGGTTCAGGCGTTTCGCCTACTTTTTCAATCCAAACATCGTAGTTTGAATTCAAATAAACATCATATGTGCCCGTTTCTTTGATGACAATGTTACCAAATGCTCCACCACTTGTTGCAACTCCGCTAAGGTTGCTGTTATAGCCATACCAATCTGTGAAGTTTGTAACCTTGTAAGCCACGTCTTTAGTAAGAGTTACTCCAAGTTTAGCAGCAACATTTCCTTCACTCTTTTCCATTTGGATTGAGGTGTCTTTCTTCCAATCAGAGAAATCACCGGTGATCCAATAATCAACTAATGTGTCGTCAGGATCTGGAGTTGGGTCTGGATCAGGAGTTGGGCTATCTTCACTTGTCCATTTTGCGAAAAGAGTATAGTCCGAATCAATCAATGTATCGAAGTCGAATTCTTTTAGGAATTGATCAGAAAGATACCAACCGCCAAACGTATAGTTTTCTTTCGTTGGATCTGCAGGTTTTGTTGCTTTTTCTCCCTCTTTAACACTTTGCGAAGGAACTTCACTGCCACCTAACGAGTTGAATGTGATCGTGTATGTTAAAGGTTCAGGCTCAACAGATGAACTAGAAGAGGAACTGCTACTAGAAGATGAACTTGAAGATGATGAGGACGAAGAACTAGAAGACGATGACGCTTTCTTTTCTTCAGAGGAAGAAGAGGTACTTTCACTTTCTTCTTCAGTAGATGAAACCTTATCTCCTCCGCACGCAGTAAGCATTAGGGCACTCACCGTGAATAGTAACGTTAATTTGTTTTTCTTTGCCATAGACATTCTCCTTTCAAAGATATTTATTTTTCTAAAATTAATGTTTCAAAGTTGGAATTCGTGTTAAGAGTTTCACCAACGAGATATTGGGAATCTTTAGCTAATCTGGAAGATGAGCAATAGACGACTTTGTATTCACCTTGTATGTTGCTTGGGATATTGTTCAAAACACCAAGTTTTCTTCCTGCCGTGATTACGAGACGGTTTTTGCCTTCTTTGGAGGTAAAGCCTCCACCGACAGCAGCTCCGCCTAAACAAACCGTTCCACCATTTTCTATTTCTTCTTGGCTCATTCCTAAATATGTTCCAAAGGAAGAATTTCTGATAGAAACAGCTTCCTTGAATTTCTCGAAATAGTCTTCATTATTAAGTTTTCTTGACCAATCAAAACCATTTACGGCATCTCCATATTTATAGGAGTTACGAACCAACCAGGCTTTGTCGTTGATTTTCACGCCATCTCCTTCAATCCAGGAATTAGTGCCGTTGCTCATTGTTTTATAGGATTGAACAAAGGTTTCAAACGTTTCATCTGTATCGTGGATTATCTTTGTGCGAAAGATTTCTTCTCCTCCTTGAATGAAGCCAATGCCTTGTCCCATAAGTGCGTTTACTTGAGCAGCAAGCGCAGCATCTTTGGCATTCTTATTTTCTTTTTCGCAATTAGCTACGCCGTTAAGAAGATAATTTAATTGATCATATAGAGTGTAGTTGTCGTGGCATGAGATGTAGTTGACTGACATTGCTGCTGGGGTGGCTAATCCTGATTGTTTTTTCCATCTGTTTTCACCAATCATGCCTGTCGCAGCATTCCAAATTTGATCATCGGTCGGTGATGTTGAATTGATAAAGCCTCCGGAAGGAACGACGTCGGCATATAAGGTGTTGCCTTTCATACCATCGCGGTAGCAATCGTTGAAAGAAGCGATCGCTCCTTTGCCGTTGTCTATGAGTTTTGCATAGATATTGCTTGTATCAGATGGGCTTATCGCGTGACTTCCTCCACCTGTCCATCCTTCGCCATAGACAACGATTTCTGGATCAATTTCATAAAGTGCGTCTTTTACCGCTCTCATGGTTGAGGTTTCTAAGCATCCCATCAAGTCGAAACGGAATCCTTTGATTTTATATTCCTTTGCCCACCACTTGACTGAGTTAACGATATAACGTTCAGTCATGATACGCGAGGAATTGACCGTATTTGCACATCCCGTATCATCGATGGTTGTTCCATCTTCGTTATAACGGAAATAATAATGAGGAACAGTCAAAGAGAATGGATGGGTGGAAATACTTGAGACGTGATTATAGACAACGTCCATGATGACTCTTATTCCCGCATCCGCGTAATCTTTAACTAACGATTTAAATTCTTTTACACGGCTGTTTGGATCGAATGGATCAGAAGAATACGCGCCTTCAACACAGTTATAATTGCTTGGATTGTATCCCCAGTTATAACTTGGCTTATGAAGGACTCCATTCTTATCGGTATACGTTCTTTCATCGTTATCTTGGTCAAATACAGGCAAAAGTTGAACGGCATTCACGCCAAGTTCTTTAATATGGTCAAAACCTGTTTTTACACCATTGTATTTAGTGCCAGATTCGTGGAAGGCGTTATATCCTCCCCTTTCATTTCCTTTCTTAGAAACCCACGTTGAATGCGAAGTTAAATCTCTAATATGAACTTCGTATGGAGTTAATTCGGTTGGAGAAGAAAGTTTTTTAAAGGAGGCGTCATTCCAACCATTTGGATTAAGAGAATCAAAATCAGTGACAGCAGATCTAACTCCATTCACGCCACAAGAGGTCGCATATGGGTCTGGAGTATCGACATACCAGCCATTGTAATAAAGCCTATATTGATAGAAATATCCTTTCCAATCACCTTTCACGGAAACGGAATAGACGCCCTTTCCTTCATTACGCATGGAATATTCGTCATAAGAATAGTCGTTATAGCCTGAAGGGCCTTTGATAACGAGGGCTTTTGGAGTGCCGGTTGAATATAAGACAAGGTCTGCTTTTACTGAAATTGGACTCCACACCTTCCAGGTTGTTGATTCCTTAGTATAAGTGACGCCTAAATCATTGCCATCGTATGTATATTCATCAATGAATTTCTCGGTGTCGTATAGCTTATCAAAAGAAACCGCCTTTGTTTTTGTCTTTTCTGGAGCGTCTTCAAAATGGCCAACTAGTTCATAAGTTAGGTTTGGTTTCACTCCAACCGCTTTTCCACTAGAATATGTAAGGCTAGTTAAATCGATTTCCCAAGAGGAAAGATTTGGCTTATCTTCCTTAATTAAATACGAATCAACTTTGGCTGTTTTATCAGTGATTGCAATCTTTTTTGCGGCAAAAGATGAGTCTAGAGCGTATAAAGAATATGATGAGCAAGGGCCAGTGCATACGATTTTAAGCGTTTTCCAATCTTTTTCGATCGTTGCGCTAGAAAAACGGTAACCAAGGGCATCCGCTTTGTGGTAATAGGTCGTGTAATTACCTCCACCTTCATCGCAAGAATAAACGTTTATTCTCTTTCTTCCATTTTCAAGAACATCCACTTCGCCGTTAGCTAAATAGTCAGAGAGGGTGATTTTGATATCATCGCTTTGTCCATCCCAGGTTCTAGGGAACTTGATGATAAAGAAGAAATCATCCGTTACTTTGCCAGCGAATTTTGTATCCATAAGGTCCATATCTTTGTATGTACCGTATGTTTCATCATATCCATCCCATTCGTATTCTGTGCCATCAACACCGGTTATCCAGCAATAGATTGCCTTGGTTTTTTCTGATCCTGCATCATCATGGAAATAGATTCTTACGATGCCAGAAAATGCTTCAGATGAATCTTCACTGCTTACTTTAGAAGAACTTCCTTTAGTTGAATCTGATGTCGATGTTGAGCCTTTTTGTGAAGAATTTATTTCGTCTGTTGATGAATTATCATCATTTTGAGGAGTGCAAGAAAATGTACTTAATAACAATCCTGCGAATAGTAATATGCTTGTTTTCTTCTTCATCGTTCTTCTCCTTTAATTTGATGTTGTTAGCGAATATATAGATATGCCTGTTGTCGAACAGCTTGACCAATCAGTGATGTCAAATACATATTTCTTTTCAAGCGAGCTACAAGATGCCGAGTTCCAATAACCGGTATCGCCATATGGTATAGTTATCGATATATCGAGATAATCAGATGTTTGTTTGGAATTTGCCGCCATACGATAAAAAGTAACGCTCGTGAAAGATGGCATAGAAATATTCGCTCTATAAAGGTCAGTGTTTCCAGAAGACACTAATTCGTATCTTTCTGTACTTACCCCATCACTTATCTCAGCTAAAAACCATGCGCTAGCAGTATTCCAAACACCAGGATTGAGAAATATACAAGTATCATTCGTTATTGAACACGTCGATTTTGTCGAAGAAGAGAAAAGCGTTGTAGCCAAAGCGTTTTCACTTGATTTTCTATTGTTCTCTGCGCCATAAAAAGACAAATACTTCGTTGATGAAGCGTATTTTGAAGCATCTAAGGTAAATGTCGTTTCCGTTCCATTGGTTGTGCCTTGAACATAATCGCTATCGTTAGAATGTGAAGCATATATCTTATGATCCGTAGTAAGATAAAAATCATAATAACCCGTAGCATCGACGTTGATATTATCGTTAGAGTCGTTTTCGGAAAAACATTTATCAGAATCCGATTTTAGACCCTGAAGATGTTGCCAACCATAATAAGACGTATTACTAGAAAGTGTATTTCTAATTTTAAAAATATCTCCTTTTTCTAGATAAACGTGCCTTGCCATCGCTTTATCAGAACTACTCTCAGGATTGCTAAACATTTGAACTGAAGATTCTAAACTCCAATCACAGAATGAGCCATAAATCAGCCATTCAGTCGCAGTAAAAGAAGCTGTTGAAGGGAAACAATATAAATCCGTGCCAAATGCGTTCTCGTTATCCTCTAAAGAAAAAGAATATGTCAAAGAAGATGCATTATTTGCTCCATCGTAGGTTAAGTCGAAATCACCGATTAAAGCTAGTTCTATCGAATCTTTTTCTGACAGCGTCGTTCCACTTTCATCGGTGATTTTGTAAGAATATGTTCCTGCAGACGTTACGTTTATAGTTGAAGAAAACAGTTCATCAGAAGAATTTGTTAGTTGAATTGGCGTTTCAGATCCATTCCAATAGAGAAAGCGTTTCTTGCTAACACTAGTTATATTTATTGCGATATCCGACGCACTATCTAAATTAGCATACATAGAAAACGCACTATTTATTGAAATCAAAGCAAAGGAAAAAGCAATGATAGAAATTGGCAATATTGCTTTATTGCATTTTTTCATAACGTTTTCCTCTACATTGATTTTTTATTCGTTCTTCTCTTCTACTGTTTCCTCTTTGTTTGGTTCTACATCTATCGCATCAGCTTTATTTGCTGCTTTGATTGCTTTGGTTTTCATCTTTTCTGAAAGATGTGAAATTAGGAAGAGGACACTTGAAACAAGGAATATCGAGAAGAAGAGAGCCACCAAGAAGTAACCGCTTCTAATGAAAAGAAGCACTTCTCCAACTTTAGGAATAACGTTAACGACTTTGCCTCTACATAACGAGTAAGCGAATGGAGCGTCATCCATATTATTGGAGTCACCACGTGTGACCAAATAAGATATTCCGTTATCTTCATACTTATCGATGACTCGATGACAAATAAGATTGCTGCCTTCAAGATGAAGTACGACATCATAAAGATTTATTTCTTCATAAGATACTTCTCTAGCGGTGATGACATCATATTTGTCAATTCGAGTCATCGTTTCGTTTAAGTATGTATTCTCTGGATTGGCATTGGCCATTGAGTTAGAAACAATGACCGATGTCCGTAATCCGAGATAAGAACAAGAGTAATTTGTATGTGCATCAATCGTACTTACGAGCGAAACCGAAATGCAAAAGATAGCGAGTATCCATAAGAGGACCTCGCCAAAAATAGATGCTACTTTTGTTTGTATCTTTTGCTTCTTTTTCATAAAGATGCAGTAAATTGAAAATTAAAGTTGTTATGCCTTATACTGCCGCATCACCAGCCGTTCCGGACTTGTAATCAACGTAGAAACCCTTATCTTCGTCTTTATCTGCATATCTCACATAATAAATGTCATATGAGTTATCTGAATAAATGGTTGCGTTACCCGACATATCGCCATCTGGTATAACAGAATTGCCCTTGGCGTCTTTCTTTCCGCCTCTACAAGCAACCCAACAATTATCATCATTGGTTGCGTCGATTACCGAATCATAAACTTTGATTGTTGTAAAATTCTTTAAAATCTTATATTGCCATTCAATAAGAGGATATCCTTTTGCATTAGTTTTGCTGCCAAAAATGTTAGGGACCATCTGATATCCTTCACGAATTTGCCAATCGCTATAGTCACCACGAACATAAGCGTTTGGAACAAGATTGCCGTCAAAATCTGTTTGGTTCTTATATGGTTCCCAATTAAGTTTCACATCAAAAGCATTTGCGCCATTGAGCGTATTAGTTAAATCAAAGAATTTATCATCTGTTAATGATGAACTCATATCAATGGTTAACAGGCAATAAATGCTACTCTTATCTACGGCTGTATCTATATATTTTGTGGCCGTTGCCGTTTCGGAATTGTATGTTGTATCAAAGAAATCACTGACTTTGTTTCTCGTGAAATAAGTGTCGGTAGATCCATAGCCTTTTAAAGCGGCGCTGACTTTTACATCTCCCGCCTTTCTAACAGCCTCAGCAATATCTACTGTAACCGAGAAACGACCGACTACTGCTTCTTGAGATGTGAAATTGGCATCCTCAGTAGAGTAACTAAACGAAAGAGGAACTTTCGCATAAATTTTGTTGTAGGTAGGAGACAACTTTGTAGTGCTTAAATCAATTGCTACGTTATTTTCGCTATTACTTTCATCATATGCGGAGTATGTTGTTATTCCGGCAAGAGAGTAATCAATAACTGCTGTTGAATCAGCGTGGCTTGTAATTTTTCCAATAGAAATTTCGACATCTCCTGCATCTTTTTTATAGAGAGCGAATGCTGTTCCAAAGCAGCCAATAACCCCGGCTGTTAATGCTGTGCCAAGGATAAATTTATTTTTCTTTTTCATGATCTATATCCTCCGTTATGCATTTACAGCCTCAGTAAAACTTTGCGAGATCTTTAAAGACGCGCCAAAAGTTTCGCTTGTGGCAATATCACTGCCATCCCAAGTGAAAGCTAGGGTGTAATAAGCGGTAGGATTTGCCTTGTCTTTATCGCTTCCGTCAACAGCAATTTCGGATGTGCCCGTAAGATTTCCTGCTTTTAAAGTGCAAACTAAAGAATCAGGAGCAGTTTTGCTCTCTTCACTTGTAGATGTTACTGGTGATTCTTTCTTGTATGTATCAGTTTTGTATACGTCAACAGTTAAACCAGTGATGACGTTTCCTTCAGGAACAGTCAAAGAAAAATTGACACTTACTGTGCCTGAAAGTTTGTTTGTCGCTTTAGGAGAAACGACTAAATAACGATATTGGGTTTCTTTTGCTGCTAGTGATTCTATAGCACTGACTACGTTAGTTTCAGTAGAACCCCCCCAATTCAAATAGATGGCTTGATCTGTACCACCATTGATCGACGATTGCTCTGCCGCGTTACGGGTCAAAGCAAGCGTCGTGCCGACTCCGCCGGCAAGACCTAGGGCCATTAACCCTAGCAACACCTTTTGATGTTTTTTCATAGAAATTACCTTTCCTTTATTTTATTTTTGCGCTTAGTAAGCGCTTTCATCTAGGTAGGATTATAGATATACAAAAAGTCGATATCAATATCTTTTTTGTAAAAATTTTAAGTCAGTTAAAATATTAGAAAGTGCGAAAAGCCCTTTAAATGCTTATGAATATGAGATCATAAAAATGTCATTTAAACATATCTAACGATCTTTAAATCATTACGTATATCCTATATCATTTCTCCTAAATTTAAAAAATTAGTAACAAAAAGCCATTATTTATATATAGAAATTAACAATTGTAAAGATTCATAGTCAGTTTAAGATAATTAAGAAACTAGTCAACTATATGTTTATGAGTATCCTTATCTAAGCGTGAATAAATAAAAACGTTATAATTTTTAAGAGGATGTAAATATGGACTATAGAAGATTTGGAAACACAATAATCGCTAGAATAGACAGAGGAGAAGAAATCCTATCTAAGATCAAAGAAATCTCTTCGAAAGAAAATGTTAAGCTTGCTAACGTTAACGCTTTAGGTGCGACAAATGAATTCGTTGTTGGAGTATATAAATTAGATGAAAAGAAATATTACTCCAATGAATTCAAAGGAGATTTCGAGATTGTTTCTCTCACTGGAACGATAAATACAATGAATGATGAGTTCTACACTCATATTCATATGTCAGCAGGAAATGATAAAGGAGAAGTCTTTGGTGGGCATTTAAACAAAGCCATCGTAAGTGCGACATGTGAAATGGTAATAAATATAATCGATGGAAGAGTAGATAGATATAAAGATGAAGAAACAGGATTAAACCTCTTCAAGTTCTAAAGGAAAAGGGATGCGGACCGCATCCCCTATTTTTTATGAACAATTGTTAAATCCTTATCGGTTTGAAGAACCACACTGTTATCAGGAACGGAATGAGTTAGATACACGTCCCCTCCTATTACGGAACCTTTGCCAATAATGGTGTCTCCACCAAATATCGCCGCATTGGAGTAGATTGTCACGTTATCTAAGACTGTTGGATGTCTTTTCTTTCCTAGAAGTCCTCTGCCCTTAGATAAAGACAAAGCGCCAAGTGTTACGCCTTGGTATAGCTTCACATTCTTTCCAATGATTGTCGTTTCACCAATAACAATGCCCGTGCCATGATCGATAAAGAAATAGTCTCCTATTTGGGCGCCAGGATTGATATCAATGCCTGTATGCCTATGCGCTTTTTCAGAGATATATCTAGCAATTAGTTGGAATCCACCTAAATAGAATTCATGGGCAATACGGTAACTACGAATGGCTTCAAAACCAGGATACATCAAAACGATTTGTTCTTTTGATGCACTTGCAGGATCCCCTTCAAGAATGGCATCGATTGTTGTATTCAAGCTTCTTCTTATTTCTGGGAGTTTTGCAAGGAATTCATCTTTGAAAGAATCACCTTTAAGAATCGTTTCTAACTCTTTGGAAACTTTCTCAAAAAGATTTTCCAATTCTTCATGAGAATACTCTTTATGATGGTAATCAAAAGTCAAAAGAAGAGATAAGTCCTCTAAAAACTTATCTATATTCTCTTTATTAAATTCTTCGAATGAAGAATCTTTGCTAAATTGTTTTTCTAATTCTTCTAATATCATATCTATTCAAATAATTCAGGGACTGAGAGGTATCTTTCGCCGTTATCAGGAAGAACGGTAACAATAACTTTTCCTGGGTATTCTTTTGCCACCTCTAAACATGTAGCAACATTTGCCCCAGAAGAGATTCCAACAAAGAGCCCTTCTTCTTTTGCTAACTCTCTTGTTAATTCATAGGCTTTCTCATCAGTTACCGTCATGACTTTATCAACTAATGAAAGGTCTAATACTTCTGGTTTAAAACCAGCGCCAATTCCTTGGATCTTATGTGCTCCTTTTAAACCAGTGGTGATAAATGCTGATCCAGCTGGTTCGACACCAATAGAAATAACGGAAGGTTTCTTTTCTTTTAGATATTTAGAAACTCCGCTTAATGTTCCTCCCGTTCCGAAAGCGGAGATAAAGATATCCACTTCACCATTCGTTTGGGAATATATTTCTGGACCTGTTCCCTTATAATGGGCTAAAGAGTTATTCATATTTTCAAATTGAAAGGGAATGAAGGAATTTTTGATTTCTTGATGTAGGGATTCCGCTTCTTTGATGCATCCTGCCATTCCGCCTTCTTTCACCAAACGACAATCTGCGCCAAAAGCTTTCATCATCTTTACTCTTTCAATAGAACAATTGGCTGGCATAAAGATAACAACCTTCATTCCAAGCGTTGCACCAATTGAGGCTAAAGCAATCCCGGTATTTCCGCTTGTTGGCTCAATTATTGTCGTATCCTTATTTATCTTTCCTTCTTCTAAGGCAGAAAGAATCATCTCTTTCGCGGCTCTATCTTTAATAGATCCTGTAGGATTGCATCTTTCTAACTTGGCATATATAGCAGATGGAGAATGATATTTCTCCTCTATTTTCTTTAAGCGAACTAATGGAGTATTTCCAATTAAATCTAGCATTGAATAATCTTTTATAGACATACTTATTCCTTCTTTCAGATAAGTCGAAAACATTATAGAAATAGGCAATTAGCTAAGCAAGGAAAGTGACTTACAAGCCTTTTTCATGTATTCAAAAATTTTCCGTATTTTGCCATAAATTCATTAAAAGTTTGGTCACTTGACAAAGTAAAGTACAAGAAAAGCGATGTTTCGCTGAATTCTGAGGATTTTTGATAAACGTTCGCAATTACTCTGTCATC
>CAVKLJ010000022.1:0-22019 GCA_963657245.1 Lachnospiraceae bacterium | reverse complement strand
AAATTTGCATTTTTTCTGATAGAACAAAAACGATTGATTTTTTGGCGAAAAATAATCTTTTGACATTTGAAAACGGAAATAAAATTGGCATTAGTATTAAAAATTGGTGGTATTTTGACGCCCTTCTTTTAAATGACAAGATTGGCGAAGAGACCAAACTCATGCTGCAATATGCAATGCTTAATGACGATGCCGAAATCACGTTTAAACTTTTCAATTATCCGATGGCGCTTTCGCCTAGAATGATTCGCTATGCCAAATCATTAAATTTGGATAACTATTCAGCCAAAAGCATCATGATAATCGGAGCGCTAGGCTCTCTTCCTCTAAATTTCATGTCAAAGATAAATGAAATCGAATTTATGGCTTTGTCTTTGCTAGAAAGAGGCGATAATTCATTTCAAAAAATCATATCTGAATCAAAATTCCTCGAAAATTATTCTCTAATAAAATCTACGTATTCAAAAAGGAAAAATGAGATCTCTGAAACAATTTCAACAGCTAGAAAAATTATTGTCGAGTATGTGTTGAATTATGATGGCGTTATTTTTAGTGTTGACAACGATAATATTTTCGAACTCTTTAAAGAATATGAACTTGGCCTTGATGAAATTGGCTTGAAAAAACTTTCCTGTTTTTTGGTTTTCATCCTTTATAAAGGTAAGTGCGAATATAAAAAAGCACTAGCAATTCTTAAATCTGGATTTGCGGATTGTAAAGATATTAATATAGACAACCTTAACATAGATCACAACAGCTTAAGGCCGATCGTTTACAGAATAGAAGGAAAACGAAAGATGCTTGATGATATTTTAAAAGCTTAAATAAAGGAAAAATGAATCATGGAAAAACTATTAATTTCAATAATTATTGACAACAGCCTCGCAATGTCTGAAGAAAATCTCTCTGCTTTCAAAAAAGAATTTTCTAAATTTATAAAAGCAATAAAATCTTTTGATACGGACCAACAAATTGAAATCGAACTAATTTGTTATAATGATTTTGCACCGTTAGTCGCCAAAAATTTTACTGAAGAATTTGAGTTAAGAAATGTGGAGAGAGGGCGTATTCCTTTTTTTGATAGAGCAATGTGTGAAGCGCTTGAATCATTAAACGAACGAATGGAAGAGATTGTTGAAACAGGTTGCGGACTTTATAAAGGATGGCTAATTCCAATTGTAGACTCACGTTGTTTTGATAAGGAATTCAAGTCTTCTTCCATGCTAATAACAATGCTCAAGGAGGGCAAGATATCGTATTTCCCATTCAAGTTAAAAAAACAGCTTAGCCCAGAATTTAATGAAGTAGAAAAAATAAGAACGTTTAATCAAATCATAAACTATTCTTTTTCGGGTTTTTTTTGGTGGCTTTTGAACATGGCGCAAGAACGAGTATCAAAGCCTTCATGTGACACCATTTTAATGAAACGCGAAGCTTTTAAAGGGTGGACTAACCTATGATGGAAATTAGAAAATTAAGAAATACTAATGCCTACGTAATCGGAAAAGACCACGAGAGAAAAAAGATCGTTTGCCAAGATAGAACGTATTTTAAGGTAGCAAATGGTGCTTATGCGATATCATTGAGCGATGGCGCTGGATCAAAAAGACTATCTCATTTTGGCGCTGAGACAACGGTTTCGTTTACTTCTGAATATTTTTCCAAAAAATTCGATGAAACCTATAATTGCATAATTGACGTTCAGAATGGTGACAAATTAAGAAATCTGAAAAGCGAATTTACAGATGCGTTGAAAGAAAGAATGGAATGCCTTGTGGTGAAAAACCACAATACAACAAGAGATGATTTTCTTTGCACAATGGAGTTCGTAATTGTAAAAGGAAATAAGTATATAGCAGGTCATTGCGGTGATGGCGTAATAGCTATTTTAAGATATTTTAATGGAAATGAGTCGTTAGATGTTTTGTCGTTTCCTGAAAACGGAGAAGCTGCAAACATTACATATTTTGTGAATTCAGAAAATGGGTCTGAACATATACGTTTATATGCCGGAAGCATGGAAAATGTTAAAGGCTTTGTTTTGATGTCGGATGGGCCTGAAGAAGTTTTTTACAATAGTAAAAGCAAGGAAATGAATATTACCACATCAGTTTTCTTTGATGCAATATCAGGTGTTTCGGAAGCTGCTAGCCATTCTTTCTTTGAAAGATTTTTGAAAGAGAAAGTTGCTGCCTACAGTCATGACGACTTAAGCGTGAACGTTTTGACTTACGATGAATATGATTCTACAAAATCGAACGAAAAAGATTTCGAATCTGACTTTTTTGAAGAAGTTTATCCGAACCAAATAACGAGAGAATCTGCTTATTGTTTTACCATCGACAATAGTGTGGTTGGCCTGGGGTCGCCTTTGTTTGGCCAAGACGTTCTTGATTATATTTCAAAGGAATACGGAATATGACTCAACTATATTTTATTGATAAGACGGTTTTGGCAAATATAGAATTCTTGCCATTACTTGAAAAAATAGTTTCCAATGGGAAGGATACACGAATTTTTTGCGATGGAAAGGCAATAGAAGATTCTATAAAACGTTTTGAAGCCTTTGATTATGAAAAATATTTTTATCTTGAAACAATTATTTTGTATTTCAAGAGGTCTAAAATTTATGAGGAAGTCAATACGGATGATTTCTCTTCTGAAGAAAAACTTACGGAAGTTTTGAAGATTAAATCCAAAGAAGGAAAAATCACTTTTATTTCAGACCGTGCTAGTTGTGACTTTGTGTTCTACACAGCTAGTAAAAGAATAAACACGAGTGTTTTGCTCCTGAATTACAACAACGGAAAACTAACGGAATGGAAGAAAACAACGATTTGCACGATAAAACCTTTTTATGTTGCTGATGATATTTATATTAACAAAATCGATACGTCAAATTTGGATTACGTTTTCTCGCCAAGATTCGGCTATTTGAAACTTTTTAAAGAACAAACGGCTGCCGGAGGGGAAGGAACATGCTATCCAAGTTATAAAAATTTATATTGCAAAATATTCAATAAAAACCACTTAACGTATGTAAATTTAAAGAAGGTACAATACATGTTAAGCCTAAACATCGATAATCATTACCTAGCTTGGCCTTTGGATATTCTCTACAGTAAAGGAGACTTCGTTGGCTATGTTATGCCGTTTTTTCAAGGGGCAAAATCACTAACGTCTCTTAAAGATGAAGGCTTTAGCGACTATTCAAATCCCCTTGATAGAGCGTATATGTGCCTCGCGTTTCTCAAAAATATAAAATATCTACATGATCGTGGGATATTAATAGGTGACCTAAAAGACGATAATATTTTGGCCAAAAACAGGGACGAGATTTATATTGTCGATTGTGGATCTTTTCAAGTGGCGGATTTTGCTTGCGATGTTGTGACAAGGGGGTGGACTGATAAAGTGTATAACGAAGGAGATCTCAATAAAGAATTACGTTCTATAGAAGATGAAAATTACCCCATATACAGATTGATTTTTGAGCTCATGATGCTTAAAAACCCATTTTATAGTCCTGACAGTCTAGAAATAGATGATGAAACAAATCACAAGTTTTCATTTAAGATTGACGTAAGAAATGTCAATCGTTCTTCGCCACCGTATTTAAAAATATGGGCTGCTCTAAGCCAAACAATGAGGGAATATTTTTATTACTTTTTTAAGGATTCTAACAATCGGAAAACCATAGCTATAGAAGAATGGATAGACGAATTCAAACTTCTAATAAGGGAATGGGAAAACTAATAAAAAGAGAAAAATAGCAAAAAGAAAGGATTTAAACAATATGAGCAAATTAGATGAACTATTTGGGTCTCTTGACCAAACTAACGAAGTTGTAATTACAAGAAAAGCACCTATTTGTATTCTTGTTGATCGCAGCGGATCAATGTCTTACAAAGATGGCAATAGAATTGCCAAAATCGATGAGGTAAACAAAAACATTACAGAATTCATCGATTATGTGCAAAAGGACACTAGAGCCAGAAAAATAGCAGACGTTTGTATTATTTCTTTTGCCACTGATGTAAAAGTGGAAAATGGTTATTCATCAGTTGAGAACATTGTTGCGCCGCATCTTACTGCGTATGGGTCGACCTCGCTTGGGCATGCTATAAGCACAGCTATGGACCTATTAGAATTAAGACGGAATTATTATCGTCAAAATAATATTGAGCACTTTAAGCCAATAATGCTTTTGATGACAGATGGCGAATCAACAGAAGCGCCTGATTATTATCAAAGCGCAGCTTTAAAGTTTTCAGATAAAGTAAAAAGCAAAGAGTTTAAGGTTTTTCCTGTAGGCATTGGAAAATCGTTTAATATAAGCAGCCTGAGGGCGCTATCACCGTTATTGGAGCCTAAACAAATAAGCACAGCAGAAGAGTTCTCGAAACTATTTGAACTTCTTAGTAGCTCATCGTCTAGGCCCGAAGAAGACCCGCTAGGACAGTGGTGGAACGAAGGAATTTAAACATGAAGAACGTAAATAATAAAGGAGAATAATAAAATGAAATGTAATTGTTGTGGTAAAGAAATCTCGTCGAGTGACAGATATTGCAAAAATTGTGGTCAAAATAATCCAAACTACATAGAGCCAAAAGAAGTAGAAGTGCTTAATGACAATTTGGGTACTAGTTTTAATCCAAAGATGGATGAGCCGACTTATCAAAAACAAATCTATGTTTATAATGCAGTGGAAAAAGAAAACTGCGCGATTGGAGTGTTGTCTTTAATATTTGGCATATTGGGCGGATGGCTTGGACTTTTGCTTGGAATAATTGGTCTTTGCAAGTACAAAGAAACTGGAAATAGGGTGATGTGCTGGCTTGGCTTGGGTATTTACGTTTTTTGGATGATATTATATATAATTATTTTTATTAATATTAGGTGATTTTGATTGACGATTTCGCTAATTGTTTCAAAAAGCATTAATTAGATTTTTTGGAGGTTTTATTATGATAAGAAATAAAAGGCTATTAACGGTATTTGCATCCATTTTTATGCTAGCAGGGTGCAAAAATTCTAATAACGTTCCGTATATAGGAGAAAACGGGAACTGGTGGGTTAACGGTTCCGATACAGGCGTAAAAGCCGCGGGCAGTGATGGATCTAATGGGTCAAATGGGCAAGACGGTTCGCAAGGAGAAAAAGGAGATAATGGTGTTTCCGTCGTTAGCGTAACGTACAAAGAAACGAAAGATGGTAAGGATTATTTTACTATCACGTTGTCTGATGGCTCTACTTTTGATTTTTGGACTACGCGCGGAGAAAATGGGTCAAATGGGCAAGACGGTTCTACTCCATCTATAACAATTGGCGAAGATGGATATTGGTATATAAATGGTACAAAAACGAACGTTTGCGCAAAAGGCCAAGATGGAAACGTTACAGAGATTGAATCGATTGAACTAACAGATAGTAATGGCCTTGTTGATACTTACACAATCACTTATTCAAACGATGGCGTTACATCTATGTCTTTTGCTTTTTCTGTCAGAAATGGTTCGTCTATTTTGAATGGAAGCGGTTCTCCAAATTCTGATTTGGGCAGTGATGGAGACTCGTATTTAGATACTTCAACAGGGGATTATTACGTCAAATCTGATGGAAAATGGACCTATATTGGTAATCTCAGCAGCGGTGTTCCTTATATCGGAGATGATGGATATTGGTACGTAAAAGACGGTTTCACTGGAGAATCAACTTCGACAGGAATATTGGCCGACGGTTATAAAGAAGAGGAGTATTCAAATAGAAAGCCCAGCTCAGGATTGAGATATGTTACAGCTTCTGAAGGAGGCGTTTCTGGTTATCTTGTATCGTCTTATAATGGTATCGATACCGATGTTGTTGTTCCTAATTACATAGGAACGGTGAGAGTTATCGGCTTTGACGATAACGCTTTTTTTGGAAATACAAATATAACTTCTGTCTCATTTTCAAAGAACACCAATTTTGTTGGAAGTAAAGCGTTTTATGGTTGCACGAATTTAACAAGCATTGACCTAAACGATGCGAAAGTTCAAACCATCGGCTCGTCCGCCTTTTACAATTGCACCTCTTTAGCCGTGGAAATAGATTTTGGCGAAAAATTAAAAGCCATCGGCTCGTCCGCCTTTTACAATTGTTCATCGATAACTTCCATAAAGTTGCCTTTCACCATGGATTCTGTTGGTGAATACTCTTTTTACAATAACAGTGGGGCTACTAGTTTAACAATTGCTGAAGGAATCAAATCATTAGGCAAATATTGTTTTGCCGGCATGCAAAAGCTAACAAGTGTGTCTGTGCCTTCTTCCGTTATTTCTATCGGAGAATCGGCCTTTAGCGGTTGTGGGAATCTTACAGATATGTGTCTTCCGTTCGTTGGCTCCTCAAGAGAAGTCGCTTCAAAGGAGGCTAGTTTTTATGCCTCGGATAGAAATTTCGGCTATGTATTTGGCACTAACACTTTTGCAAACGCCAGACAAATTAGACAATATTATGCTAGTTATACTTATTCCTCATCGACGCAAGAATACAGCGTTAGTGACTATCGCAGAGGTTATGCTTACTATTATTTTCCGGCGAATTTAACTAATGTCACTATTCTAGACGACAGTACAATTGATCCCGATGCATTTGATGGCATTAGTTTCTTGACTGAGATAAATTTGAAAAACAAAGTACATTTGGTCGATAATTATGCTTTTTATGGGTGCACGAGCCTTAAAAACGTAAATTTTGATGGCGGCGTTGACAAAATTGGATCATATGCTTTCTACAATAACATTGCCCTTGAAAATATTGACTTAAAGGGTACAGCTTCAATAGGTGAAAAGGCCTTTTACAATAATACATCCCTCGAATCTGTTAGCCTATCGGAAGATATCGAAACGATTGAACCATATGCCTTTTATGGATGTACCGGGCTTCAAAGCGTTTTGAATTTAAAGTTTGCGAAAACGATTGGATCATACGCCTTTTGCAATGCAAAGAGCCTATTGAATTATGAGTTAAATGCAGTAGAAACCATCGGGTCGTATGCTTTTTGTGATTCTGCCGCAAAACAAATAACAATTAAATCAGACACATTGGTTTCCATAGAGTCATATGCATTTTCTAGTAACGCTTCGGCGACATCGATCACGATAGATTGCCCAAATTTGCAGACTATAGGCGATTATGCTTTTCAAGGATGTACGTCGTTAACTTCTTTGATTATTAAGGATTGTAAGGCTGATTTGGGCAAAGGCATTTTTTCAGGAGATACATCTCTAATAAACGTTGGTTTAGCTGAAGGAATAAAGAGCATAGGCGCCTCAGCTTTTTACGATTGTTCATCCTTGACAAGTGTAGTGATCCCAACAACGGTTGCTTCTATTGGACGCAATGCTTTTTATGGATGTACAAATATGGCAACAATGTCACTTCCGTTTGCAGGTTCTACGTCTAGCGACACAAGCGGATTGGGCTATTTGTTTGGTAGCGGAGGAGACTATTCTAATAATTATAGGTATGTTCCTTCTTCGTTAACTAACCTTACTATAACTAAATCTCTCAATTCCTATGGCTTGTATGGCTGCAAATATATTACAACTCTTGTATTGGGTGATGACGTGGCCTTTACAGGAACATATTCAGCGTACAATTGTAGTGGAATAACGACTTTGCGTATTGGAAGCTCTTTAGAATCGATTGGTGATTATTCTTTTGCTTTGTGTACGGCGTTAAATACCTTAGTTATTCCTGACTCAGTATCAACTTTAGGGAATCACTCGTTTGATACGTGCTCTAGCTTGACCACGGTTACTTTTGGAACAGGATTGACACAGATATCGGCATATTCATTTAGCTCTTGTAGTTCTTTGACTTATGTTACTTTTGCGGCAACTGATGGCTGGCATCTTTCAACGTCTTCATCAGGAACTTCTGTACAAACTTTAGATTCAAAAACGTTTGAAGAAACTGCAATGATTGCAACATATCTTAGAGAAAAATACGCAAGTTATTATTGGTGCAGAGCCATGGATGAAAGCGAATAAGTTCTATTTCGAAAAAGCAAATTAGGTCAAACTAAAACGAAATATTTGCTTATAATATACAAGTTGTTAAGGAGATATAACTATGTACAATAAAAATGCATGGACTGGCTATAGCGAAGAAGAATTATCCAAAGTAATGGACTTTGCTAATGGCTATAAACGTTTCCTCTCTAAAGGGAAAACCGAAAGAGAAATCGTTAAGCTTGCCACAAAAGAAGCAGAAGAGCACGGATTTAAAAACATCAAAGATCTTAAATCCCTCAAAGCAGGAGATAAGGTGTATGCGACAAATAAGGGAAAGAACATTGCTCTCTTTGTTATCGGTAAAAAAGACATCGAAGAAGGCTTAAGAGTCTTAGGCGCACATATAGATTCACCAAGACTTGATATCAAACAAAACCCTTTATATGAGCAAAATAACTTTGCTTTGCTTGATACCCATTATTATGGTGGCATCAAGAAATACCAATGGGTCACAATTCCTCTTTGCTTAGTTGGCGTTGTTTGTAAAAAGGACGGAACAGTCGTTGATATAAACATCGGTGATAACGAAGGTGATCCAGTCTTTGGAATCTCTGATTTGTTAATTCACTTATCCGCGGATCAGATGCAAAAGAAAGCCGCTAGCGTAATCGAAGGGGAAAACCTTGATTTAACGCTTGGCTCAATCCCTCTTAAAGATGGCGATAAAGAATCGGTCAAAGCGAATATTCTTAAAATCTTAAAAGAAAAATACGACATTGAAGAAGAAGATTTCTTAAGTGCCGAAATCGAAGTCCTTCCAGCTGGACCAGCACGTGATTATGGTCTTGATAGATCGATGGTCGCAGGATATGGACATGATGACAAGGTTTGTGCTTATTCCTCTATGGAAGCGGTCATTGATGCAGGAGAGTGCGAATACACAACCTGCGCAATCTTAGTTGATAAAGAAGAAATTGGTTCAGTTGGTGCAACAGGTGCACAATCCAAATGGTTTGAAAACATCATTGCCGAATTAATCAACCTTCAAACTTCTTATAACGATTTGAAATTACGTCACGCTTTTGAAAACACACTTATGTTATCAAGCGACGTTTCCGCAGGATTTGACCCTCTCTTTGCTAGCGTTAACGATCCAAAGAACTCTGCCTATTTAGGAAATGGCATTGTCTTTAACAAATACACTGGCGCAAGAGGAAAATCTGGTTGTAACGACGCTATGCCTGAATACTTTGCAAAGATCAGACAAGTAATGGATGATGCTAAGGTTCATTTCCAAACAGCCGAACTTGGTAAAGTCGATCAAGGTGGTGGAGGAACAATTGCTTATATCTTAGGCAATTACAACATGAACGTCATTGACGCAGGCATTGCTGTTTTAAATATGCACGCTCCAATGGAAATCATCTCCAAAGCCGATTTATATGAAGCGTATAAAGCCTATATCGCCTTCTGCAAAATCGCCTAATTCATCTAAATATTGAAAAATAAGCGCTAAAACCCCACTCAAATTGAGGTTGAAGCGCTTTTTCATTAGTCTAATACGCCATGTGTATCGTTAAGTCTTTTCTTAAAAATGTGTGGGGCTAGAATGAAATAGACGATAGTGGATACCAAGGAAGAAACAGTATCCGCAATAGGTTCTGCGTAGAAAGCAAAGAATGCGTTTCCAGAAATAAGCGGCAATAGAATCGTCAAAGGGAAAAGAAGAACGATCTTTCTATTCAAAGAAAGCCAAATTGAATATTTAGCCTGCCCCATCCCAGTTATTCCATCAACAAAGACATATTGCAAGGCAAGAGGAATAATTCCATACATATAGATGGATATCGCTTCGCCTGAAACTGAAATAACCCTGTCATTTGATGTAGATGAAGATAAAGAAATAAATAGCTGAGCGAAAGGTTTTCCCGCAAGGAAGGACAAGCCAAAGCAAACAGAGCAGAATAATAAAGCAAATACCACAAGCTGTTTCTCTGCTTTCTTGATCAAATCAATTTTTCTTGCCCCATAACAATAGGCAAGTAAAGGCTGGGTGCCTGTGGATATTCCTAGTAGAGGTCCTGTAACCAAAGAGAAGAATGCTTGAGTAATTGTCGCTACCTCAATATAGAAATCCGCGTCCTCTCCTCCAAAATTCTTCAAACATGTATTTAAACAAATAAAGATGATGGAATCAGTCGCAGTGATGATAAAAGGAGAAAAACCCAACTTAAATATCTTCTTATCGATTCTCCAATCTAACTTAGAGAAAGACAGTTTGATATCCGTGACCTTAAGTAATAGGAAAAGAACAAAGAGGAAAGATAAAAATTGAGAGATTAAAGTTGCTAAAGCTGCTCCAGATACCCCCATATTGAAGCCATAGATAAACAAAGGATCTAATCCGACATTAGCAATACATCCTAAAAGAGTAACAAACATTGCCAAAGTGGATTTACCTTGTGCGATAACAAATTGATTCAAACCTAAAGTGAGAATGGAAAAGAATGTCCCACCTAAATAAATCAGAAGATATTGGTGGGCATAAGGAAAAGATTGATCAGAAGCCCCAAATAAGTATAAAAGAGGCTTTCCTAAAGGATAAAAGATTGTGACTATAACAGCGCTCAATATCAACAAGAGAATAAAAGAATTGGCCAAGATCTTTTTGGCGTTTTCTTCATTCTTTTCCCCAAGGGACATAGAAAAAATCGGTGCTCCACCAAAGCCAATTAGATAAGCAAAAGAAGAAATGAAAGTGGTGATAGGCGCAACAACTCCAACTCCAATAAGAGCAATCTCCCCATCAAGAGGCATATTGCCAATAAAAATACGATCAACAATGCTATAAAGAACGCTAACAAGTTGAGCTAGCATCGATGGCAAAGCCAATTTCATGATATTTTTTAGGGTGTTCTTATCACCCAAATCCATTTTGCGCATATAAGATCAACGAATGAAATTATTCTTCTTCGCTATTTCGAGAAATAGATTCCGCTTGTTTTTCAAGAGACTTAATCTCTTTCATTTGCTTTCTTGCTAATTGAATTTCTAAGACAATGGAAATGATCAAACCAAAGATGATGACAAAGTAATATGTATAGCCACGCCATAGTAATGAAATGGTTTGAGAGGTCGCCCATACAGCATCGCTAGTAAATAATGAACCACCTAAACCGATAACGGACAAAGAAGCTAAAACAACAGCAAAGGCATAATCAATGCCACCCGTTGTTCCTGGAGTTGGGACCCAAACGACTGCGGTAATAGCAAAAGAAGTACCAAACATAACCAAGATATAAACGAAGAATGGATCAATGCCTTCAATCTTTGCCCCAACTGCAAGAAGGAGGAAGAAAGGAATTGAATAATAGGCTAAGTCTGCAATCATTCTTGCAAGCAAGGAGAAGAAGAAAGCCTTCTTATGCGAGAAAATCTCTTTAAAAGCTGTTTGAGTGTCGTCGCAATATTTTTCGAAAGCCTCAATCTTAGAAGACAAGAATTTTCTAAACATCCTCCAATTGGAGATTTTTGTAAGCAATTTAACCAATAAGTTTCTAACTTTTTTTGAAAGCCCAAGCAGCAACATGATAACCAAGGTCAACATGTTATTGAAATAGCCAATTGCAACAATGATTGTAAAAGCCACAGGATTAAGCCAGTTCGTAAGACCGCTTATGCCACCTTGTGAAAGACCTTTGATGTAATAAGGGAAGAAGAATAAAGCTATGATCGCAAAAATATTTGAGGCAAAAACGTGAACGACAAAGGTTGCAAGAATAGAGCCCGTAGCTTTAGAAGCTTCCGCGCCACATTCTTTCATCAAATAGACTTCCATTGGTTGTCCACCAAAGGCAAATGGAGTTACGTTGTTATAGAATTGCTCGACTGTCGCAATCTTAAAAAGATTTCTCTTTCCGACCGTTTTATCAATGCCATTTGATTTAGAGAAACAAATAAGAGATACAGGCCATAAAGCAAGGAAAAGAGCAAGGAGAGCAAGGGCAACTAATAACCAAGTCCAGTTATTATTTTGACCAATTGAGGCAAAAACATTCTTGATTTCCTCAAAGTCCGTGAAATTGATAACCATCAAGATAACTGCAACCGTCAAAGCCACAATCATAATTCCACCCATTATGGCAGAATTTCTTGTTTTCTTGTCTTTCTTCTTATTGATCTCTTGGAGTGCTTCACGCATCTCTTGTAGAGATTCCTTTTTCCCTTTAAGGGAATCTTTTAGATCATTCTTTTCCATTGTCTCTTTTTACGTGTTTAGATGTATCTAAACGCTCCGGCTAAATTTTAACATAATGATTTTATATATCTAGCAAAAAGATAAAAAGTTGATAAAAATATAAAGAATTGATTTTCTTTCGATAAATACTTGAATACTAAAAATACGAAAGTATATAATTTATCCAAAGGAGGTGAAATAATGGACATTAAATGGTTTGATGTAAAATGCAATGAAGGTCAAGCCTCGATAAACGAGAATTCCATAACTTTAAATACTGATGCTAAAAAGTCATTTGAAGATGCATATCGCGTCAAAGTTGGGGTGGATGAAAAGGGCAATTTGATCCTTCAACCGTTAACTAAAGACTATATAGTCAGAATGAATTTGAACGAAAAAGATTACTTAAAGGTTCAATTCTCTAAAACATACGCTAGAATTAATTCGAAGGAACTTCTCTCTTCAATATCTAAAGCCTTAAATCTTCCTTTATCAAAAGATAGCCTTAGATTTGGAACTGAATATAAAGAAGAGGAGGGGTATCTAATAATTCACACAGGAAAGGGGGATAAAGAATAATGGAAGAATGGATGTGGACAATATGGCTAGGGATATTTGTTCTAGCTTTGATAATTGAGGCAATCGGCACAGACTTAGTTAGTATCTGGTTTGCTTTTGGGGCGCTTGTTGCCTTAATAATTAGTTTTACGACCGCTCCTTGGTGGGTGGAAATCATCATTTTCTCCGTCGTTTCAGCGGCAACTCTCTTATTACTTCGTCCTCTTGCCCATAAATGGATGAGAAATAATCTTGTGAAGACAAATGTCGATGAGATTATCAATTCCAAGGGGGTTATGACAGCGAAATATGACTTTTTGCACCATGGAGAGGTCAAAATCAACGGAGTTATTTGGACAGCTATATCACAAAATGATAAAGATGTTCTTAATGTTGGTGATATAGTTACTGTGATTGGAATATCTGGCAATAAACTCATTGTCAAAAAATATACTAAGGAAGGAGAAAAATAATTATGCCTGGTTATATTATTGCAATTGTTGTGCTTTCAATAGTCGTTTTGATCGCCCTAATCATTGTTCTTTGCTCGATTAGAGTTATTCATCAAACGGAGAAAGCAATCATCGAAAGAATGGGGGCTTATCACGATACATGGGGCGTAGGCATCCATTTCCTTATGCCGTTTGTCGATAAGGTTGCTTATCGCGTAAGCATGAAGGAACAAGTAAAAGACTTCGAACCTCAATCTGTTATCACCAAAGATAATGTCACAATGCAAATTGATACGGTTATCTTCTTCCAAGTAACAGATCCAAAGCTTTATGCATATGGCGTTGATGATCCTCTATGCGCCATCGAATATCTTTCCGCAACAACTCTTAGAAACATCATCGGTGAGCTTGATTTGGACGCAACTCTTACTTCAAGAGATATCATCAATGAAAAGATGAGAAAAATCCTTGATGAAGCAACCGATCCTTGGGGAATCAAAGTCAACCGTGTTGAAGTTAAAAACATTCTCCCTCCAAAAGACATCCGTGAAGCCATGGAAAGACAAATGAGAGCGGAACGTGAGAAGAGAGAAAAGATTCTTTTAGCAGAAGGTGAAAAACAATCCGCAATTCTTATTGCCCAAGGTAAGAAAGAATCTGAAATCCTTAATGCTGACGCTGAAAAACAAGCAACAATCCTTCGTTCTGAAGGTGAAGCGGAAAAGATCCGTCAGATGAAGAGTGCAGAAGCTGATGCCATTAAGATGGTTAGAGAAGCAGAAGCTGATGGTCTTGAAATGCTTAAGAAAGCCGAATGCGATAACAGCGTTCTTACTCTTAAATATCTCGAAGCATTAGCCAAAGTAGCGGATGGTAAAGCAACTAAGATTATCCTTCCATCGAATCTCAGCAATCTTGGCTCATTAGCCACAAGCGTTGCTGAAATTGTCAAAGACACCAAAGAAGAGAAATAAATACTCTGAATAATAAAAATATACGGTTAGAAGATTGAAATTATCTTAACCGTATTTTTATTTTTTCACTAATTGTGTTCGCTAAGCTTTCGCGGACACAAAAATTATTTGTTAAAATTTTGTCCGTTTAAACTTATTCTCTTTGCCATTAAAGTGTTAATCTGCTTATCTTCGTAATGTAAAAGATCATGGTCTAATAAAGACATAGGATACATGTAATGCTCGCCGCCAGTAAAAGCCATCGTGAATTCACCATTAGAAATGGCTAATAAGGCTATTATTTTCCCTTTTCTATATTGTTCCTCGACGTTGACTGAGAAAGTAACGATTTTTTCCAAATCACTAATGTGCTTTATCTTTTTTCTTACATAACCTTTTCTTTCGTTCGAATGACCAAAGCCGAAGTCTGTAGAACTAATAGTTCCATTCAAACATTTTTCAAAAAAATCAATTGGAGCTATATCACTACTGACGCCTGTCAAATGCATGAAATTTGCCTCTGTAAAACGAATTTTATAAGAATTGTTATATTTAAAATTTGGACTTTCAAATACGAAAACGTAATTTATTAACTTCGAATAGGCTTTTGCACCAACTATTAAGCAATCAACTATTCTAGTTTTAAATGAATTTTGCATATAAAAAAAGGCATTTTTTTAGGTGGTTGCCTTCCACTGATTGGCACGGGTTTAACGTCTCCGTCCCGACAAGCGTAGTATAACATAATTTTTTTCAGATGTAAGGCCTTTTGATGATATTGCAGAATTTTTGTTAACGAACTATTTGTGGCCGCTGTCTATTTTTATCAACATTTTTCTGCACAACGTATTTTTGGCCGCGTTTTAGCTAAAACAATTTTCATAACATTTTTCTCCCTTCTACCTTTATAAAGACACGTTTTATGAAGTTCGGACATTTTTTACGAAAAAAACACTGTTTTGAATAGGCTTTGCTTACTTTATTATGAAAGATGCTTAGGTTACAGTGTTTTATTAAATCATTTTCTGCTTGCATTATTTTTTTAAGGTGAGTAATATATCTAGGCTTCTTGAGAAGCAAACACATATCGCGGAGTAGAGCAGGGGTAGCTTGCCAGGCCCATAACCTGGAGGTCGGTGGTTCAAATCCATCCTCCGCAACCAATTGAAATTCACAGCATTGATAGGTATCAGTGCTGTTTTTTGTTATATATGCCAAAGTATGGTAATAACATTTCACAAAATAACAATCATTAAATTGGTTGTTTGCAAAAATAGGATAAATCACTAATTAAGTAATTGTTTATGGCATTGAATGACTGTATGGTCTTATAATAAAAAGCACAAAGATGAACTATTATTCCGCGACAATACTTATCATCGTGATGGCCATGGTAATTATGGCTGTTTCCATAATTCTCAATAGCTCATTTAGCAAAGGGGAAAAGGGACGTTCCCTCATCCTTGTTTTGCTAGTTATCCTTTGCTCTATTTGCGAGTGGGGCGGAGTTACCTTAGAACGAAATTCGACAAACCTCGTCTTGTTACATAAATTCGTCAAGACTTTTGAATTATGCGCGACACCTTTCCTTGGACTTATTGCTTCAAGAATTCCAAAGAAAGGAAAACCAAATTGCTTAGATTGGTGCATATTTAGCGTTTGTGTCCTTAATGCCATACTAGAAATCGTTTCCTTCTTCACTGGCTTCATCTTCAATGTTGACGCAAATAATGCTTATACGCATGAAAGCTGTTATTTCATCTACTTAGTTTCGTACATGATCGGAGCTTTGTATTTCATCTACACGGTTATCCGTTCTTTCCAAAGAAAAGACATTGCCTATGCCATTCCTAACGTTTTGGTAATTCTTTTCATCTCCGCTTCGGTTATTATCCAACTTGTAAACTCTTCTTTGAAAATCGATTGGCTTTCAATTTGCATATCCGTAATTCTTTTCTTGAAATTTTATGGGGATATACTTGCAAATACAGATGGTTTAACCGGCTTGCTTAACAGATTATCCTTTGAAAACCAAATTAAGAAACTTAAGAAACCAATAACCATAATCTTCTTTGATATCGATTCTTTCAAAGAGATCAATGATAAATATGGTCACGTCTATGGTGATGAGTGCTTAGAGAAAGTTTCAAACGATCTAAAGAACGTTTATGACAAATATGGGAAAATCTATCGTTATGGCGGAGATGAATTCTGCATTCTCCTTAAGGATGAAATTGTTGAAGACGCTTTAAGCGAGAAATTTCTCTCTTTAATAAAGAAAGAAAAAGAGCTTGATTATAAGTTCCCTGATGTTTCATTTGGCCATGCCCATTACGATCCAGCTGCAGATAACATTCTCGACATTCTTGATGAAGCTGATCATAACATGTACCAAAATAAGCACGACAATTGATAAATCATCCTTTCTAGCCTAAAATAATAGAGAGGAAAAATATATGCAAAACGAACTTCACCCTGGTCGTCTTTTAGACGCTAAAGGAAATCTTTCCGAGAAAGGTTTTTCTTATTCATTAGTTAAGGAGTATCGACGTAAAGATATCAAAGTCAACAAACTCCGTATCAAAGAATGGGATTATTACTATATTGGCGATAAGGAATGGGGAATTGCCTTAACGATAGATGACAATTCCTATATGGGTCTAGTTTCTTTATCAATCCTAGATTTTAGAAACAAAAAAGAAATAGTTACTAAATCCAATATTTTTTGGTTTCCGATGGGAAAAGTTCATCTTCCTTCAACTAGCAAACATGGTGATGCCATCAAAGATGGTAAAGGATATTCTTTCAGATTTTTAAATATCAACGGCAAAAGGCACCTAATTTGCCATATGAAAAAGGTAAAAGACAAGAAAGATTTCTTTTGTGATATCGAGCTAAAAGAGACAAACCCAAATAGTTTAGTTATTGCAACTCCTTTCCTTAAGGACAAGCATTTCTATTACAATCAAAAGATAAATCTTCTTGAGGCAACTGGCTCCTTCACGTTTGGAAAAACGAAACACCAATTTAAGAATGATGCATTTGCCACCCTAGATTGGGGTAGAGGGGTTTGGACATATCGAAATACTTGGTACTGGTCGAGTGCAAATGGAGTAAGTGATGGGAAGAAAATTGGCTGGAACCTTGGATATGGATTTGGAGATACCAGCAACGCTTCTGAAAATATTCTCTTTGTTAACGATAAAGCCTATAAATTAGATGACGTGGAATTCCAAATACCCAAAAAAGGAATAAAAGACAATTTCCTTTCTCCATGGAAGATAATTTCAAAGAGCGGAGATATCAATTTAGAGTTCAAGCCAATCATTGATAGAAAAAGCAACACCAACGTTTTGCTAATTCAATCCGATCAACATCAAGTATTCGGCTATTTCAATGGCTATTTCAAAGTTGGGAGTGAAAAAATCCTAATCGAGAACGTTTTAGGCTTCGCAGAAAAGGTATTTAATCGTTGGTAGAGTTTGCCTCTATAAAATATGTTTAGTAAAATAGAGGGCAAGGCTTCAGCCTAGCAAGTATAATTTAGTAAACAAAAAGATAAGGAGGTTGACGTGATGTTAGTTACGGTAGTTGCAGACGTATTTGGCAAAGCGAATAATGGAACAACAATCGCGGCAATCCATTTGATAGACGCGTTAAAGAAAGCAGGGCACCAAGTCAGAGTTGTTTGCCCTGATCAAGATAAAAAAGGAAAAGATAACTTCTATATTGTCGGAACATACTGGGTTGGTCCATTCCAATCAATAGTTGATAAAAACGGTGTTTCTTTGGCTAAACCCGATCATAAAACCCTTGATGAAGCTCTTGAAGGATCGGATGAAGTCCATATCATGATGCCTTTTGCCGTGGGGAAGAAGGCGGTGAAAATTGCCAAAGAAAAAGGCATACCAGTTTCCGCCGGATTCCACGTCCAAGCAGAAAACGTTACCGCTCATTTATTTAACTTGATGAACTCAAACGTTGCTAACCATTTCGTTTATCGTCATTTCTGGAAGAAATTCTACCGTTATGTCGATGCCATACATTATCCAACTCAATTTATTAGGGACACATACGAAAAGGCCATAAATCACGAAACTCCAGGACATGTAATATCAAACGGAGTTTCTAGTGAATTCAGACACCTTAACATTGAACGTGATCCAGAGTTCAAAGATAAGTTTGTAATCTTAATGACCGGAAGATATTCCAAAGAAAAGAAACAAACTCTTCTTATCAAGGCGGTCGCAAAATCCAAACATAAAGATAATATCAAGATCGTTTTCGCTGGTTCTGGCCCAAGAGAAAACGAGATGAAAAGATGTGCGGCTAAATATGGCATCGAACCGAAGTACGCTTTCTTTAATCGCGAACAGCTCATTAATCAGATAAACATGTCTGATTTATATGTTCACACCTCGGAAATTGAAATTGAGGCAATCTCTTGTCTTGAAGCGATTTCTTGTGGAATCGTTCCTTTGATCAATAACTCTCCAAAATCTGCGACAAAGACATTTGCTCTTTCTAAACGTTGTCTTTTCAAACTCAATGACGTCAATGATTTAGCCAAGAAAATAGATTATTGGTATGAGCATCCAAGAGAGAAGAAACTCCTAGCTAAGCAATATGAAACTTATTGTGAGCAATTCGACTTTGAAACTTGCATGCAAAAAATGGTTAAATTAGTCGAGGATACCGCAGCCCTCAAAAAGAAAAAATAAAGTATGAAACCAAAAAAGACAATATATTATTCCGATCCATTAAACGAGGATTTCTCTGGTTCAAAATTTAAAAACGTCCCTCTTCCAAAGAAATACAAATTCTATGTTTGGAGGCCGGTTTACTGGGTATTTCAAGAATTTTTATATTATGTTATCGCCGTTCCAATCATGTGGATCGTTGGTAAAATCGGCTGGGGATATAAGGTGGTTGGAAGAAGAAAACTCAAAAAAGCCCATATTGGTAGAAGAGGTTATTTCGTCTATGGTAATCATACGACAAGAGCCGACGCTTTCTTTGGACCTGTTGGGGTTTGTCTTCCTAGACACACCTATATCATCACCTCAGATAACGTCATGCAACATCGAATCCTTATGCCTTTGCTTAGGATGTTAGCGGCTATCCCTCTCCCATCCTATCCAGAGCAAATCGAACAATTTAACGATTGCATCAAAAAGAGATATCGCAGAGGAAGCCCAATCATAATTTTCCCTGAAGCACATATTTGGCCATATTGCACCCGCATTAGACCTTTTCCTGATAATTCATTTACTTATCCCGCTCAACTTGGTGCCCCTGTTTTTGGAATGTGTGTCACCTATGAAGAACATAAGATATTAAAGTTCTTAAAACCTAGGGCAGTGGTTCACGTATCTGATCCCTTCTATCCTGATATGAGTAAGCCTCTTGGCGAAAGAACCCATCTTCTTCGTGAACAAGTCTATAACTATATGGAAGATACTGCTTCATCACTTGATAATGTCGAATATTGGCGCTACATATATAAGAAAAAAGATAGTGAGAGCGAAAACAAATAAAAGTTCGATAAATAGTTAAGTATTTCTAACAATAACGCCCAAGAAAAAATCTTGAGCGTTTTATTTTTCTAACTATATTTTTTCACCTATAATGTGGCCATAAAGGAGAATAACTTTATGGAATTAAAAGGAAGCAAAACAGAAGCTAATTTAAAAGCAGCATTCGCTGGTGAAAGCCAAGCCCACACCAAGTATCAATATTTTGCTAGCAAAGCTAGAAAAGAAGGATACGAACAAATCGCCGCTATATTCGAAGAAACGAGTGGAAACGAAAAGGAACACGCGAAAATTTGGTTCAAATATCTTAATGGAATCGGCACAACCGAGGAAAACCTTGCCGCAGCTGCAGCAGGGGAAGATTATGAATTCACCGATATGTATAAGCGTTTTGAAGAAGAGGCAAGAGAAGAAGGCTTCATCGAAATCGCTAACAAATTCAAAATGGTTGGCTTAATCGAAAAAGAACACGAAGATCGTTATAGAAAACTTTTAGAGAAAGTCAAAGGTGGCGTCGTCTATGTTGGAGATGACCTTAGCGTTTGGAAATGCCGTAACTGCGGACATATTGTCATTGGCAAATATGCACCAAAAGTTTGCCCAGTTTGCATGCATCCACAATCATTCTTTGAACTTCGTGCAATAAACTATTAAGAGAAAAAATGCGGAAAAGGGCTGCTTTCAGCCCTTTTTCTAAATTTTCTGAAATATTTTCTTGCAAAAGTATCGAAAATATAGATAATATTCTTTGCGTCTTGGACCATTGGTGTAGCGGCCTAACATGTCTCCCTGTCACGGAGAAGACCACGAGTTCGAATCTCGTATGGTCCGCCAAGTACGTGTGGCCCGGTAGCTCAGTTGGTAGTAGCAAAGGACTGAAAATCCTTGTGTCGCCGGTTCGAGCCCGGCTTGGGCCACCATTTGAAAGGATAGGTTTGGTAGAAATGCCAAGCCTTTTTTCTTTATATATAGTCTTCTATCATTTGTTTATATGTATAATAAAACCAATCAAACAAGCTGAGAGGAAATGATAAGAATGTTATTCAACCTTCGGTTTACTTTGGTGAATTTGGAAAATAATGGCAAAAATATGCCCATTTTACAGCCAAACTCAACAAAAAGTTGAATTTTTCAACCAACAGTTAATTTATTTTTCTCGATATCCGATAATAGAATGAATCAAGCCAAGGAGCAAAAACATATGAGTGTTGGAACAAAGATCAAAGAATTTAGAAACAAGGCAGGATTAACCCAAAAGGAATTGGCAGATTCATTACATGTCACCTACCAAGCAGTATCAAGATGGGAGAATGATGATGCAGAACCGTCAATCGATTCTCTTAAAGGAATGTGCAAAATCTTTAATTGCACGACCGATGAGTTATTTGAAAACCCAACTCCTAAAAAAGAAGAAAACGTGCAAGTGGTAGAAAAGGTGATTGTTCAAGAAAGCAAACCCGTTCTTGCCGTATGCGAACAATGTAACAAACCTATATATGAACCAAATGAAATATTTAGGATTGAAGAAAAGAAGAGAGTTAGAACAAGAAGACACCATCACAGCGTAGTAACAACAAAGAAAGTCTTATGCAAAGCCTGTAACGATAAACGCTTAGCAGAAGAAAAACGCAAGAAAGAAGAAGCCGAAAGAATAAGAAAAATCAATATCGAGAAGAAAAGAACAAACTCCTTCGTTTGGCCAATTATCGTTGCGCTTATCTTATTAATAGTAGGGATCGTTCAATTTGTGAATGGAAATACGATAGCTGGCGTATGGTGCATGGTCTTTATACCTCTTAGCTATTTGTTCCTAGCGACCATGATTTTAAATAACACCAAGGTCACCGATATTTGGCTTGAGGTTGCTTCATGGGGTTTTGTGAAAATGCCAGGTGTTATCTTTGAACTTAGCCTAGATGGTGTTGTTTGGCTAATTACCGTGAAGATTCTTCTTTGGCTATTACAATTTGCTTTAACTTTACTTGCTATAGCATTTGCAACCATCATTTGTATGTTTGCCTCAATATTTGCCTATCCATCTGCGTTAAAGAAAAATTTTAAGTACATCAAGTAGAAAATATCCCTTTATATAGAGATTAAAGGGCCTATAGAAGCGTAAAAGAACACGAATCGAAGATTTTTAACAAATTTGAAAAATTCTTATTGACATACCCATTTACTTTTTACTAATATATTTCAGCACGCCACGAGAGCATGTCTCAAATGGTGTGGGGATGCGTGCCCATCGGGCAGGACCCGGGCTCGACGAGCCGGGGCGCGCGCTG
>CAVKLJ010000021.1:0-23460 GCA_963657245.1 Lachnospiraceae bacterium | reverse complement strand
AAGCAAATTTGCATCTCTACAAAATTTTGAAGCTTCAAAAAAATCATCTTCACTCATGTACGAACTAGATTTTAAGTTGCTAACGAAGGCGGATTCAATTTCACAAAAAAGTTTTTCATCTGCTTTTTTGAAAATATGGTCAAAATCATCCTGAGTCGCAAAAACTCCCATTTCACAACACGATGGTAGCGCATTTTCTTGAAAAAGATATTTTTTTAAGGCTTCATCGAAAGCCATTTTTATGTTTTCAGAATAATCATTTGCCACACGTTTTTCATTCGATATGAAGTTATCAGCGTCAAAGAAAATGGAATTCACGTTTGTTTCCAAATCAATTTTTTGTTCAACGCATTTATTAAAATTAATAATCCGATTGCAAGCATCCGCTTTTAGATCTTCTAGGGCTATTTCATTTGATTCGATCATCGATATGAATTCTGATGATTTTTTTAGCATATTGACTGATTTAGAATAGAGATCATCAAGTTGCGACAAATCCTTATTTCTCTTCCCCACTCGCGCCTCTGAGAAAATCGTCGTAAGCAAAACGGCAAAAAGAATAACATCAGGTATAAGCAGCATTTGATTAATAAATTTGTCATAATCCAAAAATGTACAGATCAAAACAACAATTAAAAGAATTCCGTAAATAACGCAAAGCGGAATGGAGGGTTTTAAACGATACATGTGTGAAAATCTAGAATAATTCGAAAAGCATATGGATTTTCGTTTAGCAAACTTAATGGAGCGAATTAAAGATATTATCTGGCAAATCAAAAGAACACCAAAGGCAATTGGAAATGTATAAGAGGTTAAGCATTCGATAAAAGTCATAATCATCACGCCCCTTTTCGGTTCCTTAAAATGGATGAAATCATTAAAATCGCAAAGCAAACAAACATGCCACAAGTGTAAATAGCGCTCTTAGCATAAGCTGGATTAGAATAATCAAAATCAAACGTTTTATCAAAATTGGTACCAACCACGCGAAGAACGTGCGCTCCGTTTTCTACTACCCGCACTTCACTATCCCTAGTATTAATTGCCTTTCCATCTAAATACGCTTTCGCATTTAGTGTCGGAATGACAGGAGGGACTTTATACGTACCGGAAGGAATCAAACCGATGTTCCCTTTTACGTATAAATTATTAAATTTGTAATAGATGCTTCCTCCACTTCCGACAACCATCAAATCGTGATATCCGATATCATTTATGCAGCCACCTTCAAATCGTTCGCCGTCTAGATAGCAACGGCCACCACTATAGGTGAAATCATAGCTATACGAATCTCCGTTTTTAACCAGTTTCTGTGTAAGATTTATGGTAAAAACAATAATTTCCTCGTAGCCATTTGCCCCTTTAATTACGATAGTGTGTTCACCCGGTTCCGAAACATAATAATCCTCTCCGGTCAAGAACGTCTTGCCATCAAGCGTGCATGATCCTTTTGAAATACTGATTGTTTTATTAAAATCGTAATTTTTTCCATTTTCCACGCCTTTTACGGTAGGCTTTATAGTGAACGGATAGGAACATACGAGCCCATCCATACCATAGATTTTTAAACAATGATTTCCAATTACGTCAAACTTTTGACCGGATTCATAGATGTATTCATCATCAATGACTCCAATTGGCCATGATAGGGCAAATTTTACTTCATCATAGTAAATATTGGATTCTTTGCTCAATTCTTTTGAACCAGCGATAGCAGACATTTCTATTGAAAAAGTAATATTTAGTTCGTAATCATTTTGTCCTTTTAATGTTAGCGTATGCACACCAGGTTTAGAAATCGGTTCATAGATGTCTCCGCTGCCCTTTGAATGTGCTTTGTAAGAAATTCCATCAAGCCAGAAGCCTTCTCCATCTTCGCGAAATACATTAAACGACACGCTTCCTACATAATTTTTCCCGTTTTCTACACCGTTCACTATAGGCACTATCGTGAAGTAATATGAGTTTGAATAACCATTCTCCCCTGTAACGTTCAATGTATGATTGCCGATTTTCGTATAAATGGTGTCACTCTGATACGATTCGTTATCAATAGTGCATCGACATGATGAAAATGTAGCTTTTGCAGACAATTCATAAACTCCGCCATTTTCAATGCCTTCTATCGTTTCCTTGATCGTGAAACAAATCACCTTTTTAGCCGCATAATCTATATCAATCTCTAATCTATATTTTCCAATTTCACTAATTGTTGCGTCTAAAAAATCCTTGCCATTAAGTTTACCAACAAACCCATTCAATTGAACGTTTACCGGACTTTTGTATACAGTTTGGTTAATTGGGCCAAATTTATAGGGGAGATACTTAAAATTATATAATTTTGTTCCAGTGTTATATACGCCATAGGTGCATAACGCACTATTGTTTAAATCTAGTTTATTCGTTATTTCTTCAACGCTTTTAACCTTTGAAACATATCGCCAATCTAAAATTGTCGCTTTGTTTAGTTCGATATCACCAGGAGAATAAAAACATTTCGAAATCAAAGGCTCAGAAGACGGGATGATCCAACCAATTTTAGATTGTAGCGAAGTTGAAGATTTTACATCACCAGAAGAAAAACAACTAGTTAAGTTTCCTGAGTTTTCAGCGGCGATTCGGCCAAACGAAACGCATCCGCTTCCAAAAATGCTCAAGCTGCCAGTTTCATAGCAATAAGCGATGCTGCCAAAATTAAGGCCAACAAGACCACCAAATGATGATGCTCCATCAACAGATATAGCTATGTCCGATTGAACATAACAATTGTCAATTGAACCGTAGTTATAAGAACATATGATTCCAGTAGTGCCGCTTGTTGATAAATTAAATGTATTTAATAACCCCCCCCCGTCATAACAAACGCAACTTATTTGCCCATCTTTTCCGTTCGTCTGCACTAGAGATAATTTCCCCTTGTGAATGTCGGTATCACACTTTAATATGAGGTTTTTAAAAATACCATTATTTTCAGAAATCAAAAAACCATCAAGATTTTTAAGTGTGTGAAATTGTCCATCGAACGTTTGACCTTTTTTTAACCTAATATTGTTGGTAAGTAATGATGAAGAAATTCCGGAGCAATCAATGTCGGAGGTTAACCGTATATCATCTTCATTATCAGAAGTAAGAGCGGTTAGCATTTCTTCGGGGGTTGAAACATCAATTGTTTTCGAAATGCCGTTAGCCATTATGGTCTTATGATCAAACGCACATTTATAAATTGATTCAAATTGAGCGAAAATCAATAACATGAATAAAAAATGTTTTTTTCTCATCGATCAATTCCTTTCTAAGTTCTCTTTGATAAAATTGTTCATTTCATCATAATTTTGCGTTGTAAAAATAACATAGTGATAGGAATCATTAATCTTTTCCATGCCTGTTTTGCTAACAGGCGAGCAAAACTTAAATGTCAATAAATACAAGTCCTCTGCCGTTTCATGGTATACATGATATTCTTTGAATTCTTTGATTAAAACATAGTTTTTAGCGCATTTCTTGACAACATAGAGAATTTGATTATATGAATCATCAGAAAAGTCATTATTTGCTATTAAGTTTAAGACTTTTGTCTTAAGAACACTGCCGGAATTTTCTTTTAAAAAACTGCGTGACATAGAATCGGCAGAGTTCTCCATGCGCGTTTTTGCATAAAGCCTTTTTATATATGCATATTTTTCTGAAAACTGTTCGTTTGTTATCGTGCCGTCCGAAAAAAGAAAATCAAAGACGTTGTTTACTAATTGGTTGTTAATATAGCCATTGCAATCATACGACTTTATATAAGAATCTAAAGTCGGTCTAGTAACATTCAGCAAAATCGCAAATTCGCTAAGCGTTACGGAATTGTTTTTTAAAACTTCCTTGATCATATAACGATTAAACTTTATTAATAAATGTAAAATTTGTCAAGTTTTTTACAAAATTATATAAAATTCGAGCACAAAAACAAAAATAAAATGACAACATAACACGCTTTCATAGAAAAAGCGATCCAATCGGACCGCTTCAATAATTAACTGGCAGGAGAAGAAGGAATCGAACCCTCATTAACGGTTTTGGAGACCGCTGTTCTACCATTGAACCATTCTCCTAGGACCTAGAAAACTAGGTTGCTCTTCTTGAGTTCTCAAAAAGCGCTTAAGAATTATAAGCCTTTTAAGACCTTGTTTACAAGAGACATATCAACTTTGCCACGATAATTTGTGCTGAAGTGTTTCATGACAAGAGGAATTGAACGATCTGGCAAGGAAAGTATGATGGCTTTTATCTCTTCTTCAGATAATTGAGCAGGGACAAATTCCTTCAATGCGTCTTTTTGCTTTTCAATTTCAAGAACGTTTTCTTCTCTGCCAGCTTTCTTATAAGATTCTGCTTCTTCATCTAGTTCTTTAGCGATCTTTTGAATAAGGGAAAGGACATCCGCATCACTTATTTCTTTTGCTGGATCCTTTGTTTTCAAAAGTTGGTAACGGGAAATAACAGAACTATATGCACTTCTTTTTGCTTGGTTCTTTTCTTTCATCGCCATCAAATTGGCTTTTTTGATATCATCGATCAACATAATTAATTATCCTCCAACATTCTCTTTTGATGTTTTCTCTTTTGGTAACGTTTGTTCAAATCCACAAATGGGGTTATGAAGAACCTTCTGAAGCCATAGAAGGCTGGTAAGATTTCCAAACGACCAAGTAACATTGCAACATCTAATAACCACAACAAGGTGTTGTAATGGACAATTCCATTTTCATTCTTATAGCTAACAAAGTCAACAATGGTAATACCTGTACCAGATAAAGATGTCGCCCATTCATAGGACGCTTCCTCAAGATTAACGTTTCTAAGACACATGAGAGCAACGATGCCAAGAATTAGGAAGCCGATATAAAGAATAGAATAGTCTGTCGCTTCTTTTATGTTATCTTCATCCACTTCTTTTGTTTGCCCTAAACGTGTGATCGTATTCGTATGCAAATATCTATCAGAAGAATTTCTATTCTTGAATGATGAAGAGAATTCTTTGAATAAGAGAGCAAATCTATATTGTTTTAGACCACCGCCAGTTGAACCCATGCCACCACCAATCGACATGCCAATCAACGCAATGAAGATTGAGAAATGTCCTAAATAGGCAAGAGATGGGAAGTTAGTAAAGCCGGTCGTAGTTACACTACTGACAATGTTATAGAAGTTATATCTAAGAGATAGCCAAAAACTGATTTCTTCTTGTTCAACGTAATAGAAAGTATGCTCATTGAAGGTTGCAAAAGCGGTCATTGCCGTAGAAATGATAATTAATAATGCCGCAGTTTTGATTTCAACGTCCTTAGAGAATTCTTTGATTCTTCCAGTTAAAAGGAAGGTATGCAAAACAAAGTTTGTGGCGCCAGCAAGCATCAAAACACATGTTATTCCTTCGATTGCCAGGGCATTTCCTGTATATAGCAAGTTTCCATTCGTAAAAGATGAATATACGTCTCCCGAATAGAACATGACCGATTGATATCTTGTAGAGAAACCACCTGTAGCAAGTGCGGCAGTTGCATGGCAGAAAGAGTCAAATGGGGTCATGCCTGCAAGCCATAAAGCAAGACTTCCAAAAACAATCCAGCCAAAATAGATGCCAAAAATCAATTTAGCATTTCTTCCTAAGTTAGGAAGAAGACGATCATTATGCCCTTCAGCAAAGAAAAGCCTAAAGTTGTTCTTGCTAGAAATAACTGATGCGACAAGTAACACGAGTCCAACTCCACCGACAAATTGCATAATGGCTCTATGGAATAAGAATACGTGCGCCCAACCATAAGAAGACGAATCAACGCCTGTTAAGAAGGCTTTTTCCGGAAAAACAGTAAGACCGGTCGCGGAATATCCTGATGTCGATTCAAAAAAAGCGTCAGTAAAAGACATCCCTAAATTGATATCAGCGTTTCCATTATTTAATTCAGGAAAAGCGGTTAAATAAAATGGGAAAGCGCCAATTGCTAAGGCCGAAAGCCAAAGGAGAACAAGAAGCAAGGAATCTTCGTTCTTTTGAAGCTTCCCTTTCTTTCTAAAGGCAGTCGTAAGCAAGTAAATAAGTAAGCCTAAGACAATATATCCAGCGCCAGGAACAACAAAATCTAAATAGCATTCCCATTCTTTTGGATAGAAAGCAAGAATAGCCAAAGGAAAAATGGTTACTAGGCCTTCAACTATCATGAAAAGTCCGAAGTAACCGAGAATTAAACGTAATCCTTTTGCTTCTTTAATTAGTCTCATACAGTTTTCTTCTTTTTAGAAGAGGTCGTTTTCTTTTTCTTTGGAGTTTCTTTAGCCTCTTTGATTTCTTTCTCTACTTTTTCTGGAGCTTTTTTAGCTTTTGCTTCTTCTTTTTTAGGGGAAGGAAGGATAGGAGTTTCAGCCTTTTCTTCAAGAGGTTTGGCTTCTACTTTAATTTCTTCATTCTTTTCTTCGGTTGGTTTTATCTCTTCTTTCTTTTCAACATTTAAAACGCTTGGAATAGAGACTTTTTCCAAGGATTTTTGAATTTGTGAGGCAATGTTTTTCTCAAGATCTTTTGCCGAAGCACGTTGAGTGATGTACTTTGTTAACTCTTTTTCGTCGTCTTTCTCACAAGCGATAACTAGGGTATCACGAGGCTTTAAAACAACGTTGCCTTTAGGAATGATGAATTCGTTATCACGCATGATATAGGCAATATTCGCATAGGAAGGGAATTTGATATCCATGATTGCTTTATTGCATATACGATATTTTGAAAGAAGGGTTGCTTCAACCATGACAATCTTATTGGAATCAAGGTTCATTGAACGGATAAGGTTTCCTTCAAGGGACTCGTTTTTGATATTTTGTGTCAAAAGATAGGTTGAGGAAATAACTGAATCAATTCCTAATTTCTTATATATTTCAACGTTATCTGGGTTTTTAACCACGCAGATGCACTTTCGGACATTGAAAACTTTCTTAGCTAGAATGCAAGAGACATAGTTATCAGTATCGTTATTAGAAAGGGAGATGAAAAGATCTGCATCGTAAATGCCAGCCTCTTCAAGAGCGTATGTTCTCCAAGGGTTACCGACATATACTGAAACGTGTTGATGTTTCATAAGGTAATCGGCAGTATCCTTATCGGAATTGATGACGATTATTTTATTGTGTTTGTCTTCTTTGAAAGAATCGATAACGTAGGCGGCTTCAAGATCGCCATTAGCAATAACTACATTCATTATTTGTTACCCTCCGCTTCGATTTGGAAGAATTTATTTGCGCTAAGATCCGATGGATAGATGGCTTTGACGTTAGGAACACCGTTGATAAGAATATCTTTATCAGGATCATTGAAACGAACATAGACCTTTGGGATTTTATAAATCACCGCACAAAGATGGGCTAAGAAAAGATTAACGTTATCGTCTCCTGTGACAATAACCACTTCTTGAACAGTTTCGATATAACAATCTTGAACTAAAAGGTTGATATCTGTCGCATCTCCTACGACTTTAAAACCGGTGAAAGCTTCATCGAGTCTACGGAAAGATGATTCCTTCATATCAAGAACGATGACGTTTTCCCCTCTTGCTGAGGCACGATCAGCTACGATCGCTCCGAGTCTTCCGACTCCTATGATTAAAATTTTGTTTCTAATAGCCATAACGCAAATATTCTAAACTAGTTAATTATTTAATTAAAGGTGGCAAAGAATCGGTCGCTTTGTCAGCCATATAGAATTCAATATCGGGATATTGGGAGATAATTTCTTGATACTTAGCTTTCGTGTTTTTCTTATTGAGTTCTTTCCAACCGGATTCGGCGTATTTGCTTAGACACCAAGTAATGTATTCTTTCGTCGCTTGGGTCATGAAATACTTCTCTTTGTGCTTGTTAAAATAATCAAGCGCACTTTGGCCAGTGAAATCTTTTGGATGATATGTGTATGATGCGCTTAAAACATCGCATACATATTCAGTCGCATATACCCAAGGCATTGTTTTCATTAGGATTCTTCCACAGAAAAAGTCCGTCCAATATTCCCAATGGTGCGGATTTCTTCTTGTGTGATGCTGACAAATTCTTGAGAAATATCCGTTATGAATTCTTTCCTCAAATACAGGAGAATGGTTTCCGGCATAATATTTTGCCGAGGTATTGAATTCGATTGGCGTATATTTGCTTAAGTCATGTTTTAAAGCATGCCAAAAAATCCCCATATGGAAGGCGTTTTTCGCCACTAAATTACGGTGTGATGTGATTAATCTGAAGTGTTTAAATGGATGAGACATAATTTTTACCTCACCTATTATAAGACTTCGTTTCGTAAAAGAAGACAAAAGAGTTTATTGAATTTTGCTTTGACACCAGGCTTTGAGGTCATCGATTTTTTGATAACCACCATAACAGTTAGATAAAGAGATTTCTTCGCTATAGATGTCTTTATTGACGAACATCTCAAGGATTTGTTTATATTTGGCCTCTAAATCGTAGTTTTTGAAAAGCTCTGGATAGACGACGGCCGCGTCATAATATCCATTCATCAAGGATATTTCTAAGTTTGTATAGTAAGCATTATATGGAAGTTGGAGATAGACTTCGCCGTTTTTGACCGCCTTGACGTTATCGAAGATGGTGTTATCGGCTTTATAAGCTTCAATCGTTTTCTTCATACCTGCTGCATCAATGATGAATTTATCGATATTTGGGGCCATTTCCTCAAAAGCGGCTTTTGTAATATCTTGTTGTCCTTGAGCGGATAAAGAAATTGTCGTTAAGGCGTTTTTGACATTTGTGACGTTGAACATTGGGTAATTAGAATGGGTGGCAAGGTAGTCTTTTTGACCCCAGTTACCAATTCCACCAACGTAGACTAGTGGCTTATCCTCGTCTTTGACGTTTGCTGTCATCGTTTTTAATTCGTCAATTGAAGAAGAAATGTATGAGGTGAGAGCGGAGGCTACTCTATCTTTATCTAAGATTTTCCCTAAAGAGGTTAGGATGCTAGAAATAGTTTCATCGTATACAGCTTGTTTGCCATATTTGATGGTGAAAACTTTTGCTCCTGTGACCTCTTCCATCTTTTTGGCTTGTTCTTCGGTTTCAAAATCAGAGATGATCAAGTCAGGAGAAACGCTGGCTAAAGCGGTAAGATTTGGTCCACTTTGATTAGCAACAGGTCCACCAGTTCCAACGCTAGGAAGATCTTTGAATGCATCCTTATTGGCATCGTAATATGGTCTAGCCACTCCCTCAAAAGCCATATTTCCACTAGCTCTCTTTGTTGGATTGTCGATATCTTCAACGCCAGCTAAAAGGTCCAAGTCACCGATATAGGAATAAAGACGTAAGGCACCTGCGCCTACGCAGACGATTTTCTTATAAGAACCTGGTAAGTAGGTGTTTTCTCTTCCAATTCCGTCTTTAACGGTTATTTCAGTTATTGCATTTTCCGAGGAAGAACTCGTTGTTCCCCCTCCGCAAGAGGCCAATAAGAAAGCCATTGATAACAATATTGCTGTTTTTTTCATTTTTTTGCTCCTTTAATAAAGTTCAATTATTGGTTTGTCGCCATCTTTGATGATTTTGACATCAATTCCATAGATTTCTTTGATTCTTTCCTCATTTATCGAAGAAGAATCTCCTTCAAAGATGATTTGCCCATTTTTCATCCAGAAGAGTTTGTTGCCTAAGAAGGCCGCTTCAGAAAGATCGTGCAAAGAGAGAATGATTGTTAGATTTCTTTCTTTGGCGATACGTTTTAGCATTTTTAGGATCATCACTTGATGCTTAAGGTCAAGGTTAGCCGTAGGTTCATCAAGAATTAGAAGGCTCGGATTGGAAACAAGGGCTCTAGCAATGGCCACAAGTTGTTTCTCTCCACCCGATAGGGAATTAGCGGGTCTATCTTTTAAATATTCGATTTCTAATTCGTCGAGAACTTTCAATGTTTCTTCTTTATCTCTATGACAAGGGAAGGAATAGAAATAAGGAAGGCGACCGAGTAAGACCGTATCCATGACGGATAAAGAAGAGAAAGAAATACTTTGTGGGACGGAAGAGATCAATTTAGCTCTTTCTTTGAGTTTAAGTTCCTTTAGGGACTTATCTCCCAAAATAATTTCTCCTTCTTTTAGTTTCAAAAAACCACATAGTAGCTTAATAATTGTGCTCTTACCAACACCGTTTGGACCTAGCAAAACCCCCACTTTTCCTTCCTCTAGGCTGAGAGATAGGTGATTTAGGACCTTTTTCTCCTTCTTTCCGTAAGAAAATGAAACATCATTAAGATAAAGCATATTTGTTTCCTTTCTTCGTAAAGAGAATGATAAAGAAGAATGGTGTGCCAATTAATGCGGTTATCGCGCCAACTGGAAGAGAGGTTCCTTGACCAATGAGTCTAGTTAACATATCACAGATAAGTAACATACTTGCTCCAGCTAAGAAGGAAGTCGGGAAAAGAAGACGATGGTCGTTGCCTATAAGTCTTTTCATGATATGAGGAGCAATGATTCCAACGAAACCGATAATCCCACAGAAAGAAACGCATAAAGCACCGAGTAAAGAGGCAATTAAAAGAGAAACGCATCTTAATAAAGCGGTATGAATGCCTACGCTTCTAGCAAATCCATCTCCTGCATCAAGAGCGTTAAATCTATATCCTAAAAGAGAGAATCCAAGCAAAGAGGATAAGACAACGGCAAGAAGAATATAATTCTCCCCCATTGTTACTCTTTCTAGATTTCCAAAAGACCATCCCACAACTGCAGATAAAGCGACGTCATCGGCAAAATATTGGAGAAGAGTCGTTGCCGCTTGGAAGGATGAGCCAAGAGCAATGCCAACCAAAACAACAGTGTTTGGATGAAAACGATGAATCGAAGATAAAGCTAAAACTATAACTACGCAAAGAAGAGCAAAAGCAAAGGCCACGGCTGCAACGCTAAATGGAGAATCACTTGCCGAGACAAATGAGCTGCTACCAGTTCCATAAATAGCCAAGATGATAATATTTGCGCCGAATACCGCAGCATTAGAAATTCCTAGCGTTGCTGGCGAAGCCATAGGATTCTTTAATGAGGTTTGCATAATTAATCCCGACAAAGCAAGACCGCCACCAATTGCCAAAGCCGCAATATTTCTTGGCAACATTATTTTTTGCATGATTCTTATTGAAGCGTTATCCCCGATTCCGAAAAGCCCATAGAAACAACGATCAATAGACATATTCACTGGCGTGATGAAAAAAGAAAGAATGAAGCAAAGAATTGTTATCCCTAAAAGAATTGAAACAACAATGATGTTTTTCTTTTTCTTCTTTGCAAATAAATCAGGTATGTCTCTTGTCTTTTCCATAGCCTTCAATAGTGTATCAATATTTGTCAGTTATAGAAAGCAAACAAACAATTTAGAATATTTTGTTCGATTTTTCTCTTTAAAAATAAACAACTTATTCGTTATAATCTTTTTCGTGAGGTAGATTTATGAACAAGAAGGAAGAAAAAACTGTTGCTTTGATCCTTGAAGCATTTGAAAGATTGCTTGAAAAGAAGAACTATTCCGAAATATCCGTTAGCGACATTATTCAAGAAAGTACCGTTTCAAGATCGACTTTCTACGCCCATTTCAAGAAAAAAGACGATGTTTTAAGAAATGTCTGCACCTCGATTTTTGCCCACGCTTTTTCAAACAATCATTCAAAAGAAGGAAATATCACTTTATACGATTATCGAGAAATGACGGCGCATATCTTCTACCACTTCAAAGAACAACAAACTTTAATCACGGCTATATTTTCTTCAGGCGCCTCTCATCTTTTCTATTCGACGTTAGGAAAAGAGGTTAAACATCTAATGAGCGTAGCCTTGCCTTCTATTAGAATCTTTCATTCAAATATCCCTGATCAAATTCTTATCACTTGTATGTCCGGAGCCTTCGTTGATCTATTAAAAGACTATGTCATAAATGATCACAAAGAAACCGCTTTAGAAATGACGACTTATTTCTATTCACTTTTCGAATAAAAATTTAAATATTGTGTGTACAACCCCACTGTTTTTAGTGAAATAGCGCTTTTTTATTGATCTAAAAGATCGGCACTGTTATTCTGTATATGTGATTTAAAGGTCACACTTTATGACAGAAACATCCTTTTATTCAAACACCAGTGAAATCAATTTTGTTAGCAAAATCAACGACTCATTAAACAAATGCGTAAGCTTTTCTTGGACCGTTTCCTTTATCAAGAAAGCGGGTCTACTCCTTTTCTTGGATGCTTTAGAAAAAGCCTTAGAAAGAGGAGTCAAAGGAAGAATAGTCACCTCCACTTATCAAAACTTTACAGACATTCCTTCTTTAGAGATCTTTTTGAATCTTCAAAAACAATATCCGAATTTTGAATGCCATTTGGAGGATTCTTCTTTTGGAGATGATGGTTTTCATACGAAAGGATATCTATTTGAATATGAAGATGGGTCTTTTGAAAGTGTCATTGGTTCATCGAATATAACTCGATATGCTCTGCTTAAGAATAAGGAATGGGATATAGGAGTTAGAAGTAATAAGGAAACCTCCTTTTGTAAACAAATCCTTGAGGAATTCAATTATTTTTGGAATGAAACATATCCATTAGATAGAGATATCGTAAAAAGATACGAGATCGCTCTTTCCTATGCGATTACCGCTTGGGATATGGATTACGTAATATCCAAAAAAGATAACCAACTTAATCCTAATTTCATGCAACGCCAAGCCTTAAGAGAATTGCAGAAATGCCGTAATCTTGGCGTTGATAAGTCGATGGTTATTGCTGCAACCGGCTCTGGTAAAACATATCTAGCCGCCTTTGACGCAAGAAACTTTGACGCCAAGAAACTTCTTTTTGTCGTTCATAAAGATGCAATATTGACTCAAGCAATGAAGACGTTTGCCGCGGTATTTGGCACGAGTCGAACATATGGCTTATATAATGGTGATTATCAAGAAAGCGATAAAGATTTTATCTTTGCCTCAAATCAAATGCTTTCAAAACATCTGGAGTTGTTTTCCCCTGATGAATTTGATTACATCGTTATCGATGAAGTCCACCATGCGGCCGCTTCAACCTATAAAAAGATCATCGATTATTTCAAACCATCATTTTTACTTGGCTTAACCGCCACACCTGATCGAATGGATGGGGAAGACGTTTATAAAATGTTTGGTAATAACGTTCCTTTTGATCTTAGACTTCGTGACGCTTTGGAAAACGATTTGATCGTTCCTTTCAAGTATTTTGGAATCAAAGATGACCTTGTTTCTTATGCAAATGACAATACGGCAGAAGGTAGCAGACTCATAATCCAGCAAATATCTTCTTCAATTCATCTTGAATTCATCAAAGAGAAAGTTGAAGAGCATCGTCCTGAAGGAAAGTTACGTTGCATTGGTTTTTGTAAGTCCATCGAACACGCCAAAGAAATGGCTAAAGGAATGGCAAATTTAGGGTATCACACCGACTATCTAACTGGTTCATCATCGCTTGGTGAGAGAATAAAAACATTTAATAGACTTGAAGATGAGAACGATCCTTTAAATATGCTTTTTGCCGTCGATATCCTTAACGAAGGAATTGATGTTCCATCTATTAATATGGTTCTCTTTTTACGTCCGACCGAATCCTCGACTATTTTTATTCAGCAACTAGGAAGAGGACTTAGAAAGTTTAAAAACAAGAATCGGCTTATCGTTTTGGATTTCATTGCTAATTCCTATACGAGATCTGTGCAAATAGCTTTAGCCTTAGGAAGTCTTTCTAAGAGTGGAACGAGCGAGAAAGGGTCTCTTTCGGCAATGGTTAGAAATGATTTTTCCTCTTTAGGAATTCCTGGGGTAGAAATCCATTTTGATGAAAAATCGCAAGAAGAAATTCTTAAATCTATCGATAATACGAATTTCAATTCACTAGTTTTCCTTAAACAAGACTACGCTAACTTCAAGTCTTTCCTTAAACTAGGCCCAACAGAATATCCAAAACATAAGGATTTTCTTAATGAAGAAATTGGCGTTGATTTATTGCATTACACAAAGAAGTTTGCTTCCTATTACGATTTCCTAGAGAAGGTTGGAGAATATGTGCCTGATTTTAGCAAAGAAGAAAAAGACGTTATTGGATCAATATACTCTTTCTTGCCATTAGTCAGGCCTGAAGAATATCTCATTCTCAAAGATTTGATTGATGGAGCAAAAACAAAGGAAGAAATTCTTGAAAACATCAAATCTTTTGATGGTTTTAAGAAAGAATCCTTCGAGCATGCGCTAAAGAATTTATTGGATGAATTTTATTACACAAGACCTTCGTATCACACAAAACTTCTATCCTTGCAAGATGACAAATATTCTTTAACGTATTCATTGGAGAAAGACTCATTTAAAGAATGGATATTATCTCTTCTTGAATATGGCTTAGTTAGATATCAAAGTGAATTCTATGGTGAGAATGGTTTGCTTAAACTTTATTATCCATACACTTCTTCTTCATCTTTGCTAGCCCTTAATAGCAGCAACCTTTTCCGTATGACTGGAATATGCAATGTCAACGGGGAAAGAGTTATCTATATCGACTTAAAGAAAGATTCGCAAAATCTTGAGCATTTGAAATATAAAGATAAATTCCTCTCATCTTCAATCTTGCAATGGGAATCACAGACTCAGACTTCTTTGAGTAACAATAAGGGCCTTGCTTTGATAAATAGTCCAATCTCCCATATTTTTGTTAGAAAGTCTAAAAGAGAAGATGGCGTAGACATGCCTTTCTATTACCTGGGAAAAGGGAAACTTACGAACCCTAGAGAGTCAACCAATGAGAAAAAGACTTTATTATTTGATATCATTTTAGAGAATGAAGTCCCTAAGACTTATTTTGATGATTTTGGAATAGAAGAAAATGGAGAAGAAAGTAATTAGAGTCGTATGTGCTATCATCGTGAAAGATGACAAATTCTTTATCGCTCAAAGAGACTATGGGGAGTTTAAAGGTCTCTACGAATTTCCTGGAGGAAAGATCGAGAAAGATGAAACTCCAAACGAGGCAATAAAACGTGAGATAAGAGAAGAATTAGAAACCGATATTGAAGTCATCAAGTTTCTTTTCAAGGAAAGATATGAATATTCTTCGTTTATTTTAGATATGGATTGTTTTCTCTCTTCACCAATAAAGGGCAACCTTACAATCGAAAAAGGTATCCATTCTGATGAGAAATGGATAAGCAAAGAAGAGGGGAATAACATCAGTTGGTGCCCCGCTGATCGTGAAGTATTTGACAAATTGCTAAAATGTGACGATATATTCTAATATATTTGTTACCTAATTCATTATTTTCTATTTTATAAAGAATTTGTATTTTTCAATTTTCCCTGTCAAAACCGCTATATTTTTTATTCTAGGCATTCTTTTCAGGATAGGTTGTTGTCTCTAAATCTAGACCAGTTGAAGGAATGGCTGCATTCTGATATTCGACGAGATTTTCATATCTTTGATCGAAATAAGAAAGCAAATACACCGAGGCATCTTCGACATGTATCTGATATTTTTCATCTACTGGGATGTAGCAGAAAAAGCTCTCGTTTTTTGACCCACAAACTAATGTTGAACTCTTAAGGATATTACCATCCTCTAGGCCTGCGACCGTTTTTCCATTTTGATTCTTGATCGTGATTTTTGTGTTCTCTTCAACAAGAGGCACTTTGAAATAATAATAGCTTCCATCATTATGGTAACTCTTAGCGTTTGAATTGTAGTTCTTATCAAGGGCCATCAAATGAGAGTAACAAAGCTCTGGGTAATGAGCCATTGGGATTGCCTTAAGATTGTCAGTTGAAATCAAGGCAAAGAAATATTCAATATGTGAAGAAAATGTTGCGACGATTGCGGTGATAAGTTGCATCACGCTATCAGTTAAAACCTTCGAATCGATATTGACTTCCATGGAGGCGAAAGCCTTATTTAACGCATAAAGAAAATCTGTTACAAAGGTTTTTCTATCGTGTAGCAAGTTATTTATTGCAATATCGACATTGCTATCGTTAAGTAAAGTTCTTGCCATATATACGCCTAAATTGATTAGGGAAAATTTGAGACCACCACTAAGGAAGACGGTTTCACAAACACTTCTTAATCCTGGTTGAATGAAGTTTGCATAAGTATCTAAGTCTCCAACCCCCTCTAAAGATAGAGCATCGATGAATTCATCTAAGAATAATCCTAAAGTCCAATTCTTTCTTACGTTTGTGCGTTCAAAAACGTTTAAGGCCTCCTCTTTGTTCCTTCTCATATCAAAGTCGGAAACGATGTAATCCCCAAGCAAATCTCTGTTGCTTAAGCCATTGTAAAAACTAAGCATTGTAGGCTTAAAGTCACCATAATTCGAATTTCTAATTGAATCAGGTAAGTAATAATCAACGCCATATCTAGTAAAATGAAAAGCGGACATTGCCACCTTAGGTACTGGATCGTTTGAATTTATTATGTTATGAATGTTCGAATATATCTCACTTCGAGGAGAGATTTCTTCGTTAAAAGACGCTCCTTGCGGAACCTCAAAACAATAAGAATAAAGATCTTCTTTCTTTAATGTGACGTCTAATCCATCGAAAATCTTCTCTTTGGCGTTTATTCTTTGATCTAATCTAGCACAAGCTAAATTATTAGCGGCCGATGCTCTAGAATATCCAACCGTCCAAATTTTAAGCTCTCCACTTATTTTTTGATTCGTGATGTATTCTTTCAAGGAATCTAAATAAACTGTCGCGGCTTCATAAAAACCTTGGTGTTGTTTTAATTTCTCCCCGTCGCCTACCGTGAAATTACTTGCCCATTCCATTTGATAGTTAAAGCCTCTTATGCCCACGGCAATAAGAGTTTTGCCATCAACTTTTTTATGGCCGAATATGACGCCTAAGGAGTCTTTTGAAGGTTTGACTTTGAAATATGAATTGACATCAATTCCTTCAAAGCCGTTGTCGGTTAAGAACTCTTTTGCATTACGGTATGTTTCGGTAAATGAGCTTTTGTCTTTGTTTGTTCCAAAAGAGGTCATTGCGAAGCACAAACTAGAGGTCGCTAAAGATGAATTAAAAACTGTCGAGTCTTCTTTGAAATAATCGTCTGTATAGTAGACTTTTGCTTGATAATCATCCTCTTTGCTAACCGAAGCGAAGCTGAAAGAAAGCCCACCACTTTGACCTTTGCTACATGAACTTACTAGGAGAAGGAACGTGCTTACGAGAATGGCTTTCTTAAATTTCATGCTTAATATTGTAGCAAAGTAAAAGAAAAACAATAAAAGAATAAATGAAATGATATAATTCCATAGATGGAAATGACGAGCTCGTACAACGAATTTCTCTATAAGAAGAGAATGGAGATGAAACTCTCCAAGAAAAAGTTCGCTAAGTTCTTGGGCTTGCCAAAGATTTATTACTCGTATTGTGAAAATGGCTACTTCAAACCATCAAAGAAATACGTTGAAAAAATATCCTCTGCTTTAGGAATTGATTTTTCCTTGTATCTCGAGGGTGCTTCTTCTTATCCAACCCCATTACCAGATAAACTTGGCTGGTTTGAAAGGCTCTATAAGAAAATACTTGCGAAACTTTGGGTGAGGATCGCTTTTATCGTCTTGCTTATTGGTTCGTTGTTTATGACCATATTTGGCTTTGCTAGATATAACTACACGATGGACCATGCGGATGAATTCTTTAATGATAGATATCTTTCTTTTGCTTACGCGATGAGAGAAAAAGGCGGTAGCACCTTCTCTTTGCTTCACGAAATGACTAGACCTGAGATTCACACATTAGAGGATGGGAAGTTTTATTCTATAAGCACTTCAACGCAAAATTATGCTTTACGTAGTTTAAGCGCATATGCGAATTATCAATACGACACCGGAAGTCTTTACTATATTGTTCCTAATGATGCAAAGGATTCCTTATTGCATGTCAAAGTCCAATACATAAACACAGATACGCTTACTAAGAGTTATGGAGATTTCTATCGTGAAGACAAGGATTCTTCGTTTAAGCTAACGGAAGGCCCTTACGACGATACAGGCGAAACAATAGTTGATGAGAAAGAAGCTAATTCCTTAACCACGATCTTTAATTCACATATTAATGATTTAAATAAAGAATTCACCTCATTGATTAAGACACAGTTAGGATTAGATTATGATTTCTATAATGAGTTGCTAGTTGATCATGCTCAAGCCGCGACAGATAACCTTTTTGCTGAAATAGGATCGTTAGCAATAGGTATTGGAGGCCTAGTCTTGACTGGTGGTTTCCTTTTCTTCTTCTTATTCGCCCTATTCTTTGCAGAACCAAAGATCAAAAGGCCAAGAAAGAAGAAAACAGTGCCAGCATTAGAGAATGTTCCAACAAACGACAAGATAGGAGACGACGCGCCTATAAGTAGAAGTTATAAATCTCTTAAGACTGATATTCGTTTCTTCCCTTTTATCCCTGAAACGGTATTTGAAATCGTCGGAATATTCTTAGTTTTATTAGGCTCAATCCGTATCCTTTATTACACTTTGATGTTATTTACGACGATGTCTTATGACCCAGCTGAATTTAATTCAATGAACTTATCATTGTTTATGTATTTTACGGTTGGTATGTTCTTACTATATTTCATCGATTTTGACGTGTATTTGAACGATAAACGAAGCCTTAGAAACTCCTTTATTTATTTGATTGTTTTCTTTGGCCTCTACATTATTGAAGGAACAATGGTTGATTACCTAGATAAAACTAGAGGCATCATCACCATCGTTGATTTGCTCTATATTGTTCCTAACAATTTTGGTACGATTGCTTGTTATTACTTAATTATGGTCTTCTTATTCTATACGCCTAAATGGAAGAAGAATGGAAAGGTTAAAATGACAATCTTTAGAAGTGCGGCTTTCTTCCCAGTCGCTTGGATCTTCGCTTCGTCTTTAATCTTCCAAAACTATAAGACCTGGGGAATTGAATTTAATAGCTGGCAAGTCTATTTCTTTAATTCTGAAAGGCCACAGTTCTCTATTCTCTGTTGCACTTATCTCGTTGGATTATATTTCCTTAGGCTTTTCTTTAAGAAGAAATACGGCCCTGAGCAGGCAGAAAGATATTTTAATGGCAACAAATTCTACTTCTTTAAGAACCTTCTTGTTTGTTTAATTATCGTTGCCTTGTCAATAACAGAGTTTATTTTCAAAAACTCTAACAAAGGAATCAAAACACTTGGTGGTTATTGGGAGATCATCTATTTGATTCCTGGCTTGCTTTTCTACCACCCTCATTTTGGGGCAAGAAACAAACCGCTAGATTATTTCACCCTCATACTTTATGGAATCTTCTTTGGCTTAGGATACGTGTTAGCTGCAATAATTGTTATAGGATTTATCTTTATCACTTAAAAAGCCGTCCGTTAATGGACGGCTTATTTTTTAGACAAATATCTTATTTTCTACGGTATTTCTCGTATATTTTTGTGTAATATTCTTTCCAAAGCTCGTAATTATTTTCTTCTGTATAAGTGTCTGCGATAGCTTTGGAATATTTCTTTGCCTCTTCGTAGAAAGTAGGATCAGAAGATAATTTGTTTAACGTATTGGCAAACCCATCAACATCACTTGCTCTTAGATAATCTCCAAGAAGAATATCTTTATATAAGTCTAAATCACGAACGATGTATGGAAGACCGGAATTGCAGGCTTCAAGAAGGGCCATAGGGAATAGTTCATTAAAGGAAGGGAGAAAGAAGATATCCGCGGCATTATAGATATCGTTCATTTTCTCTCTAGGTTGAATGCCTAAGAACTTAAGGTTAGGTCTTTCTTTTTCCATTTCGGCTTTGAGTTCTTTATAACCGTCTGTAATGTTTTTAAAAGAGAAGCCTCCAGCCCAAATAAAATATAAGTCAGGACATTTTTCAGCTGTTTTGATGAAATCTAAAACACCTTTACGAGTTTGTACTTGGCCTACGGCAATGACAACCTTTTTATCTAGCGGAAGGCCATATTCTTTCTTTAAAGCGATTCTTTCCTCTTCTCCTTTAGGGAAGAAGGAAGAGTGGCTGACAAAGTTAGGAATGTAGGTTATTTTCTTTTCATCGACGCCAAAACGAGCTAATTCTTTTTTGAAGGAAGGATTAACAACGACAATTTCTTTGGCTTTTTTATAGAAAGAGGTGACATACCATTTAAAGACTTTGAAGGCAATCTTTGGAAGCTTAACCGATCCGTCGAGTGTATCAGGAAGGAAATGGACGAAAACAATCGTTGGTTTTCTCTTCTTCAAAGTAAACAAATAAAAAGATGGATTAACGGAATGAACATGATAAAGATCATATTTGCCAAATAATTTGTTATATGACAATTCAAAATCATTTTTTCCGTATTTCTCAAGGATTCTCGTTTGCTCACGGTAGACGCTTAAAACTCCTTGAGCCTCAGCCATATCGGCATGAGAGAGTATGTCTAATCTAATTTTCTTCGTTTCTTCCATATTTTAACCTGCAATAGCCACTTTCTTTTGTTCTTTGACTGCATATAGTCTCATATCAGCTGTGTGATAGAGTGTATCGAAAGAATCATTGGAATTTCCATCATATATATACATGCCATATGAAACATTAATAATGGCAGTTGAATCACTAGAAAGTCTGATTTCATGGAATTTGTCACAAAGAATGTTCATCGCTTCGATAATGTCATTCTCGTTTTCAAAGTGAGAAGAATATACGGCAAATTCATCTCCACCAAGACGCATGATAACATCGTCTTTTGCTAAGTTATTTCTTAAAGTGTCTGCAACCTTGATGATTGTTTCGTCTCCGACCATATGGCCATATCTGTCGTTGATATTTTTGAAATCATCGATGTCTAAGATAATGAAGACGCCCATTTCCTTATGTTTGAGGATTTCATTAATCCTTCTTTCGCCAGTTGAACGATTCGTTAATTGGGAAAGTCCGTCGATTTCACTCAAAACCTTGAGTTTGATTCTCGCTTCGTTGAGATGAGTAGACTGCAAAGCAAACATGAAGAAGACAATTGAGAATATTCCTGAAGATGTTCCAAGAGAACGAATATCAAAGATACTTTCAAACAACATTGCCAAGACAACATATGCAAGAACAACGAATATCAAAGCAAGGTTAACTTTACGGTTGAAAACTTTTGTTAAGACTAGTTCCACTCCCGTTTCGACCAAATACAAGATTGTTACAGCCTGTGAAACATACCCTAAAGGTCCTCTTACAAAATGATTTCCTTCGTTAAAATAGAAAACCCAATCTGTGTAGAAAGCAAATTGTTGAACAATGATAACTATTCCAAGGGGTATTAAATCCCAATACTTTATCTTTGAGAATTTGCTATTTGTATCATCCATCAAAAGAAGGACAAATGGATAAACTAAAGCGGGTCTTGCAATATAGCCGATAACGGAGAAAATGACTCTCCAGATTGTTGGATAGGTTAGCTCAGAGAAATAGAATTCAATGTTATATACGGCCACTTCTATAAGTTCGAGAACAAAAGTTAAAATAAAGATCTTTTTCTCTTTAGAAGTGAAATTTTTAAAGCAGCATAAAATAACCAATTGGAAAATCAATCCCATGATTGGCGCGAAGTTGTATTCAATGAATATTTCGAAAGTCATACTTATATCCTATAGCCTTATTTTACAAAAAAGGTTTGATATTGTGAATAAGCTCATAGTTGGTTTCATCCTTCTTTTGCGAAAAGAATGTAAGGAAAGTTCTAAATTATTATAATTTAGCCCTATCTTAGAGTAATATTTTCTCAAGGATGGAAAATAGTATGTATCAAGCAAACAAAGATAGATATTCTAAGATGGAATATTCTCCTTCAGGAAAAAGTGGCCTAAAGTTACCAAGAGTAGCATTAGGACTATGGCATAATTTCGGCAATCTAAACGATTATGAAACGATGAAAGAGCTCGTATTTACCGCTTTCGATAATGGAATCACATACTTCGATTTAGCCAATAACTATGGCCCTGAGCCAGGAAGAGCTGAGATTAATTTTGGCAAAATCCTAAAAGACGGATTAATGCCTTATAGAGACGAAATCATTATTTCAACTAAAGCCGGATACACGATGTGGGATGGACCTTATGGAGATTGGGGAAGCAGAAAATACCTAATGGCTTCATTGGACCAATCTCTAAATAGATTAGGAATTCCTTATGTAGACATCTTCTATCATCATAGAATGGATCCAAACACTCCTCTAGAAGAAACAATGCTTGCTTTAAGAGATATAGTTTTGCAAGGAAAAGCCTTGTATACCGGCCTTTCTAACTATGATGGTTCAACGCTAGAGAAAGCAGAAAAATTGTTGAAGGAATATAACGTTCCTTTCATCGTGAATCAAAATAGATACAACATTTTTGATAGAACAATAGAAAAGAATGGGCTAAAAGAAACATCAATAAAGTTAAGCAAGGGCATTGTTGCTTTCTCCCCTTTAGCGCAAGGCTTATTAACGGATAGATATCTAAATGGAATTCCTTCGGATTCTCGAGTTTCACGTGATCCAAGGTTTTTAAACGAGTCGAAAATAACGCCAGAAATCGTAGAGAAAATCAGTGAATTGAATCAAATTGCTATCGAAAGAAATGAAAAATTAGCCGATATGGCACTTAAATGGGTTTTGAGAGATGATTCAATTACTTCTTGCATCATTGGTGCAAGCAAAAAAGAGCAAATCATCATCAACTCGAAAGTTATCGAGAGCCCAGCCTTTAGTGATGACCAGTTAAAGAGAATAGACGAGATAATCGAATAGGACTTTATAGAATTTTTTCCATTCCGATTTTTTGAATCTTTAACCCTATTTTTTCATAGAATGCCAGGGCGCTTTTGTTATCAGCATAAACATTAAGGGTGACATTGTAGCATCCAATTTCTTTTGCATACGATAAGACATGGTTATATAGCCTCTTTCCTACATGTTCGCCTCTACTACTTTCATCAACACATAAATCATCGATATAGAGATTTTTTATCGGTTGTAAAGTGTGGCCATTTATCGTCGTGACAATGCAAAAAGCGTATCCCTTAATCGCTCCATCTTCCTCAGCAACGAAAATAGGCTTGGCAGAATCTCGCATGATTTGTTTTAATTCGTTGTCTGTATATTTCCTAGTTCCACTTTTAAACAAATCAGGCCTTGCTTTAGCATGAACACTTTGCACTTGATATAAAAGTTTTGCAATTTGCTCAATATCTTTTTCTTCAGCTTTTCTAATAATTAACTCATCCATACTTTTATCTCCAGTCTTTTAGTATTATACGACATCTAAAATTGAAAAATAGGTAACAAAAAAATCCGATTAATTCATCGGATTTAATGTCATGTTGGTGAACCATCCGACGTCGTATTCGAACTATTGCCGAAACCGCCTTGGTTG
>CAVKLJ010000020.1:0-23754 GCA_963657245.1 Lachnospiraceae bacterium | reverse complement strand
TTTGGGTCTGGCAAATATATTCTACACCACGGCAACACTTTGCTTTAAAGGTATGAAATAAAATTCATCGAAGAAAGAAAAGAGAAAAAACAAGCAGCAATTAACGCTGTTAAAGTCGAAGAACTCTCACGTCCAGTAAATGATGTCGAAACATCTGGTCCTAAGAAAATGAAAGATTTCTCTCCATGGGCTTTCTGGAAATCCGCCCTCGTTGGCTTAGGCGGCGTAATCTTTGTAATTATTTGCTGGCAAATTTATTCAATGGTCGCTGAAAATGGAGGCTTCCTTTCTTCCCCATTAAGCGTTTGCCAAGCGATAGGCACAATGGCAACCAAAATCCTTAAGAAGGGCGACCCGCCACTCTTATTCATGCACATGGGATTCACTTTCTCACGTGTAATAGTTGGTTACGGCATTGCCTTACTTTGTTCTATCCCAATTAGCTTCTTAATGGCTTGGTATAAACCAGTTCGTTCATTTATCGATCCATTTATCCAATTCTTAAGATGCATTCCTCCAATCGCCTATGTTCCTCTCGTTGTAGCGGCTATGGGTATTGGCGAACCAGCTAAATACTTCATCATCTTCTTGGCCTGTTTCTTAACAATGACAGTTACCATTTATCAAGGCGTTAAGAACATTGATCTTACATTGGTAAAGGCCGCTTACACATTTGGTGCAAGAGATAGAAATCTCTTCATGGATGTCATTGTTCCAAGTGCCTTCCCATTCATCTTAACCGCTATGCGTTTAGGTGTTGGCGCCGCTCTTACAACAGTCGTTGCCGCTGAATTAACAGGCACAACATATGGTTTAGGTGCTCTTGTCTCTAACCAGGCTTCAAACCTTCAATTCGATTATGCTATTGCCGGTATCGTCATTCTTGGTATCTTCGGCATTCTCTTCGATAAGCTTCTTCTCTTTACAGAAAAGAAACTCACAAGATGGAAATAAGGAGAAGAAAAAATGTCTGACACAGTTATCAAAATTGATCATATCAACAAAATCTATCCAATTGAAAACGGCGATGACGTTATTGCCTTGAATGATGTTAATCTTGAAATTAAGAAGAACGAATTCATTTGCGTTGTCGGCCCATCTGGATGCGGCAAAACAACATTATTGAACATCATCGCAGGTCTTGAACAACCAACGTCTGGCGAAGCAACAATCCATGGCCGTAAGATTCTCGGTCCAGGCCCAGATAGAGGGGTCATCTTCCAACAATACGCTCTCTTCCCTTGGCTTACCGTCAAAAAGAACATCATGTATGGAACAAAATTCATCAAACATGAAGTTCCACTCATGCAAAAGAACAAAGAGACTGGCGTTATGGAACCGGTTTACGAGACAAATGAAAATGGTGAACAAGTTCAGGTCATGAAAAAAGTTCGCTATAGCAAAGTCGAACGTGAAGCCATCACCAAGAGATATATCGAAATGGTTAGACTCACCGGTTTCGAAAAACATTATCCAAAGCAACTCTCTGGCGGTATGAAACAACGTGTTGCTATTGCTAGAGGTTATGCTCTATCTTCCGAAGTTCTTCTTCTTGATGAACCATTTGGCGCCTTAGATGCCCAAACAAGATCGCAATTACAAGAAGACCTTCTCAAAACTTGGGAAAGCGAAAAGAAAACATGTTTCTTCATCACCCACGATGTTGATGAAGCCGTTCTTCTTGCAACCCGTGTCATCATCATGTCAGCCCGTCCTGGAAAGGTTAAAGAAGTCATCAACATCGATCTTCCTTACCCAAGAACCCAAGCGACAAAGCTTGATCAAAAATTCCAAGACTATCGTAACCACATTTGGGATGTCGTCTATAAGATGTACGTCGAAAGTGGATTGCATTAATTAATTTAGGTCATTAAACGAAGGGATTCGTTTTAAAAATAAATCTATAAAAAGGAGAAAAAGAAAATGACAAAAACAAAATTCTTTGCCTTAGCAGGTGCATCGTTACTTGCTTTAGGCGGTCTCGCATCATGTGATGGAGGCAAAACTAGCAGCGAAGAAAGCAAGGAACCATTAGAAACCGTTAAGGTTGGTTTCCAAGGAAACTTTGGTGCTGCAGCCGGCATGGTTGCTGCTAACGAAGGCTATTTCGAAGAATTCGGAATCGATGCCAAATATAGCGTCGCCGGCGGCCCATCTCTTGCAGCTTCTGTTCTTTCCGGACAATTAGATGTCGTATTCTTAGGAAACGGCGTTGCCTGGAACTATTTCACAGAAAGCTCAACAATGAAGCTTATTGCTCTCGACAACCTTACAGATGACGATCGTCTTATCGCCACAAAAACAGGAAAAGGCAAAAACTTAACCCTTACCTCTTCACATGCTGACTTAGTTGCAGCATTAAAAGGCGCAAAAGTCGCCCTCGATCTTTCTAAGACCCCTGGTTCATTCTGGTCTTCATTAGTCGACGTCTTAAATAAAGAATTAGCCGATGATCAAAAACTCTGGTACACAGATGGAACCAACCAATTACCAGCAGGACTTACAACATACGCCGAAGGCAACCAAGTTGAAATCGTTTCCGCGACAAACGAAAACCTTGCAACCTCAATGCTTAAGGATGATGCACCAGATTTCTGTGTCGCCTTTGCCCCAGTTGCCACAACTCTTGAAAAGAATTCAACAAAATTCACAACAGTTGCAAAGACCTCAACACACATGTCTGAATCCTATACTCCATCAACATGGGCAGTTAATGCAAGCTTCTTACAAAATCATGAAGCAACATTTAAGAAATTCATGAAAGGCCTTGTAAAAGGCATGTAAAAGAGAGCAACCGATCCTGCAACTGCAGCAGCTGCCGTTGAAGTCTGCACCGGTGGAACGACTCTCGCTTCAAGCATCAACACCGATATTGCTGTTTGGCTTGGAATCGACAAACAAATTGAACTTTGCGGTTCAAGCACAGGAAAAGGTTATTCCTATGCTGAAAACATCAGAAATTCTGCTTTAAGCGGAACCAACAAAGACAAAGTCAAGAAGACAGTTGCTGAAGCAGTTGACTTCTCCTACGTTGTCGAAGCGGCAAAAGCCCTTAAGAAATAAGGAAACAAACTAAAAAATAAGTTGTCTTGCTAATAATGGCAAGGCAACTTTTTTATATAGACAAAATTAGAAGAAAATTACATGACTGTTATCAATTTGATTCCGTGGTTAACAAAGAATCCTTTTAAATCATCGCTGATACCTTTATCGGTGATTATTTCATGGATTTGAGATTCGCGGAACTGAACTAATAATCCACGTTTGTTAAATTTGCTAGAGTCAGTAAGAATAATAACATTAGATGCAGATTCAGCCATTGTGGTTATTGCTTCGGTTCTAAGAGTATTGCTTCCCATAAAGCCTACGTTTTTTATAAAACCATCGGTTCCTAGGAAGATTTTATTAACGAAATATTGTTTAACACAGCTTCTAACAAGCGGTCCAATCATAACCTGAGCGTCTTTTTGGAATTCTCCACCAAGCAAAATTACTTTATTGTTCCCGAGTTTGGAAACGTGGTCAACGATGTAAATTGAATTCGTAATGATTGTTACACCAGGCTTTGTTTTGGCGATTTCTTCAGCAAGAAGAGCGCAAGTGGAGCCAGAACCAATAATTACGGTTTCGTTATCATCGATGATGGAACAGGCTTTCTTGGCGATTCTGCATTTAGTTTCGTAATTGATTGAAAGTCTATTTGTGATATCGGCTGTATTTTTCTTTAAGGCATAGCCATGACGGCGAATGATAATTCCGCAGCTTTCAAGTTTATCTAAATCCTTACGTATTGTGACTTCGGATACTCCTAATCTAGTGGACAAATCCTTTACTAAAACCTTTCTTTCTTGATCGACAAGTTGGACGATTTCTGATTCACGTGCGTTGATTTTCATAAATTAACCTCAATGCTTTGCGTTTAAAAGTCAAAAACATTACAAACGAAAGCTTTTTTCAAGACATTGTAAATATACTTTAAATGGCTTACAAAAACAACTAGAATAAATCTATGATTTATTATTTCTTATTTTCTATTATCATTCTCTTCGCTGCTACAATAGGTGCTTTAGCTGGTATTGGAGGAGGGGTTATTATCCGTCCGGCACTCGATGCATTCGGATATTTTGGTAATTCTTCGATTTCAAATACGATCTCCTCTTTTTGCGTTTTATTCGTTGCTTTGACGTCTATTTCGAAAAGAATCATTTCGAAAGACAAAATTCCTAACTACAAAACATCCATTCTTTTAGGAATTGGTGCGGCGATTGGTGGAATAATTGGTCAACTCTTATTTGGAATTCTAAAGGCAAATTCAAACAAATCAATTTTGATTATCGTTCAATCAATTATTCTCATTGTTTTATTGATTTTCGTTTTTATCTATATGCAGTTCATGAATCCGAAAGGAATTTGTTTGAAGATTACTAATCCTGTCATGAAAGTGTTCATCGGATTTGTTCTTGGCGTGATTTCTTCCTTCCTTGGCATTGGTGGTGGACCAATTAACGTTGCCGTTCTTGCCTTATTCTTTGCCATGCCTATCAAAGAATCTTCTGTCAATTCTTTGATTGTTATTATCTTTTCTCAAATAGCTAAAATTGGATACTCCTTATGCGATGGAAGTCTCATCGCATTATTTGATATCAACGCATTAAGTGGAGTTGATAAAGATTGGTGGATATTCTTATTAGTTTTAGTTCCAATATCTGTTATTGGATCGTTACTTGGCACCTTCTTAAATAAAAAATTGCCAGCCAAGGCAATATCAATGATGTATATCATCACAATTTTTATCATTATCGGCATCAACGTTTATAACATTGTAAATCAATCCATTATTTTGTTGAAATAAGTGGGTTTTGCTGAGAATATTTGTTTTTTGATAGGAATTTTAGCTTCTTTTTGTTCGTAGCGTTTCACTTTGCCTTTATCGGGCAAAGCGACCAAGATGAACATCGAGGCCACGTTCAGGAACGAGGCCTCCCTGCACTCGTAATTGGTAATTATTATTTTGTCATTATCAACGTGATAAAGAAAATAGCCTCCTGACGAGGGGGCTTTTACCATGGCGCTTGACGCAATGGCGAAAATCGTGTTAAATAAATATGCGGAGAAAGACCTTCGCTGTTCGGCATGGCGAACTGAAATCCTCCATGATCTTGAAGGCTGGGCGAAATACCTTGAAAAAACCGCCCATTTTTTTATGCTTCCATTCAAAAAGAAGATTCTCAAAACCATCAATGTTTCCGCAAAACTTTATTCGGGGCTCTGTGATAATTTTTATATTGTGTCGTCTGCAGACTTTCAAAAAGCCCCATATTATGTGCTACATTTCTATCCTCAAAACTTTCTCCATCTAACCGGGGTGAAAACCAGCCTGACGCCATTGGACTTTTTCTTGAAAGCCAAAAACGGCGAATTGCTGGGGGAAGATTTCGATTGTGGATCACCGAAATCGGCAAACAAACGTGAGCGTGATCTTTATGGGCACGTGGTCCAAAAGATGAGACATCTGCCAAAATTAGCAGCCGCTTTCAACGGCGAAGAGAAACTATGCGCTCAGGAGAATTTCAAAAAAGGCGCCATACCATGCTGTTTCGCAACCGCGAACGGCAAATTTACGATCGGTTTCATTGGAAAGGAATTGTGCCCTCTAACTTTGCTGAACGGCAATATGCTTGATTTGGAGTCTTTGGCAAACAACGTGAAAATCGAGATTATAAAGATTAGAAAATAAATTCCCGGTATATTGCATTTTGGCGCCATCGCGGCAAAGTGATTTTTGCAATGCTGGTTTTGACATGAAAAAGAAAAAACGGTACGTCCTTTTTGGGACGCACTTTTGAACATTGACTGCCTTTTTTGCTGTGCACTCAATAGTTTTATTTTCCTATGTATTCCTATTTTCACCTTTGTCAAGAACACACAAATGTGCACAATTGGTCGAAAAGTGTCGATAAATACTGGCTTGGCGGAGAAGAAGGGATTTGAACCCTTGCTAGGCATACACCTACTAGCAGTTTTCGAGACTGCCCCCTTCGGCCACTTGGGTACTTCTCCGTAACGTCACTAATAATATCGCTTTAAAAGATTTCAAACAAGAAAATAAACGCTTTTCCATTTTCTATATGCCCCCTTTAAGTGTTAACATAGTTAAGGCAATTAATTTTTGCTTATTTTCTTTATGTCAATCATTTCAAACGTCATTTCAAATACAGATGGATTCTTTGGCCAAATAAGAAACTGGTTCGAGTCATTAGACTGGATAGTTGTTGTTGGCTGGATGACATTGGTTTTTGTTATTGGCGCTCTTGCGGCTTTGATCGCCACATATTTTGTCTTAAGACATAAAGACATGAAATTCGTTCATGATTTAGGATACGAATCTAGTGGGGCTAGATGTTTTAGAATTGATTCCATCCACAATTCAGTAACCTATTTCGATATCTCTAACTTTGCCAATGTTAAAAATACGACGATTGAGCAATTCTACTCTTCTTTCCCGACGGAAGAACAAGGAAAGGTACGTTCTTGGGTAGAAAGCATTCTTTCGGGTAAGCAAACGACAAACTTCTTACAAGTTAACGTTTATTTGAGGAATCACAAGAAAACCTCGTCGTCATTCTTACGAATCACCAAATCAAGCCCTTCAAATGGATTGATACACTTAGAAAACTACTTATTGAAGAACTCTACGAAAAAGAAAACGTCTGTTCCTACCGTTCCATTCATTTCCGAAACTCAATTCTCTAATGAGATTAAGAAAAACGGTGCATCAAGAGGAACGACGTTCTGCTTTGCCATAAAGAGAAAAAGACAAGAAGGATTTGATAACAATGTCCCAAGAAGCGTTTGTTCCAAGTTTAGATCTGCTCTCGACCGTTATCTCTTCGGCAATTGCAAACTAATGAAGCTTTCTGAAAACGAATTATTGGTATGTAATTTTGATATCAATGGACAAGAAGAAGCGGTGGCTTATGCCTTAAGAACAATCAATGGCGTGACAAACGCTATGACTAATAAGAGCAAGAGTACCGAACCAACATATGTCGTTAAAGCAGGTATAGTTGCCAATAAAGAATTGTTTGGCGATACCGAATCCTTAATTGATTATTCGCATCGTACGGCTCTCAATGCCTATGAAACATCTTCAGAACTAGTCTATTACCGCAAGGGATTTGATGATTATGTCAACTTCGATGTTGCTAAGTACCGTTCAGAAGTTGAAAAAATCATCTTCGATAAACGTATCAATAACTACTTCCAACCAGTTTATGGCGTTTCAAGGCATTCAGTCCTTGGCTATGTTTCTAAACCTGTGCCTGACGCGGATAGAACTTCTTTCTCTACGATAGAAGAATTAAAGAATTATGCGATAAGGGCAAAAGACCAAAATAACCTCTTTGGGTACTTAGCAAAGACTATTGTTTCTCGTTTCGTCTCAGAAAGACCTCTACGTTCTCAAAGACTTTTCTATCCGATAATGGTTAGAGAACTACAAACTGTTCCAGCGATTTTTACAAATCTTAAGGGAGCAAAGGAATCTAACCTTAACTTCATGCTCAAAGAATCAGAAGTCATTGCTGGCACAAAGCAAATGGGCCTAGATAACATGATTGCCTTGCTTAAAAATATTCATTTAGCTGGGTTCTCTTTAGGATTGGTAGTTAAAGGAAACTCCATTAATGTCGAAGATAGCATTCTTAAATTAATGGATATTTTCTTCGTTGATTTCAAGAATGATGATACGGATAGCAAGCATATGGACATGGTCATCCGTTCCCAGTTACATGCTCTTGTTGAGAAATTGCTTAAATACAAAAAGATAATCGTTGGCGCTAACCTTGCTGATTGGAATGCGATAGAATTGGTAGTTGGTTCGGGCATTGATTATGTCTCGAGTGATCAATTTGGCCCATATCAAAATGGTTTTGTGCCTCTTAGAGAAAAAGACGAAATACGTTTGAAGGAAATGAAAGGAAATAGAAATTAACTATGGAAAAGAAAAATGATGCTATAACCTCACGTGACGTAGACTTTGCTAAATGGTATACCGATGTATGCCGTAAAGCGGACTTGATGGAATATTATTCCGTCAAAGGATTTATCGAATATTTACCTTATTCATATGCCATGTGGGAAGAAATCCAAACTTATCTGAATAAGCGTTTCAAAGAAAACGGTGCAGATAACGTTTATTTGCCAATGGTCATTCCTTCAAGTGTTTTCAATAAAGAAAAAGAACACGTCGAAGGCTTTGCTCCAGAATGCTTAGTTGCCACAATCGGTGGAGGACAAAACCTTACTGATCCTCTTATCATCCGTCCAACATCAGAAACGGTTTTCTCTGAATTATTCAAAAAGAGAGTAACATCTTACCGTGATTTACCTCTTTGCTATAACCAATGGTGCTCAGTTGTCCGCTGGGAAAAGACGACCCGTCCTTTCCTTCGTGGAGCAGAATTCCTCTGGCAAGAAGGCCATTGCCTTTTTGAAACTGAAGAAGAAGCGGATAATAACGCAAAAACAATCCTCGACGTCTATAACGAATGTGGACGTGATTTATTAGCCATCCCATTTTTAATGGGCGAAAAAACTGAACACGAAAGATTTGCTGGTGCAAAACATACATACACTGTTGAATCTTTAATGCACGATGGAAAAGCCCTTCAAAGTGGAACGACCCATTCTTTAGGACAAGGCTTTGCTAAGGCTGCTGAGGTGTCTTTCTTAGGAAGAAAGAACGCCTTAGAGACTCCATTCCAATCTTCTTGGGGAGTTTCAACAAGACTCTTAGGCGCCATAATCATGGTCCATGGCGATGATAACGGCTTGGTTTTGCCACCGTACGTCGCGCCAATTCAAGTTGTTATTGTTCCTGTTAGAATGCAAACTCCAGGAGTTTTAGAAACTTGCAAAAAGCTCTATGAAGAAATCAAGGCAAAAGACGTTCGTGTCAAACTTGACGCTGACGAAAACCGCACACCTGGTTGGAAGTTTGCTCAATATGAGATGAAGGGTGTCCCTCTTCGTGTTGAAATTGGTCCTCGTGACCTAGAGAAGGGCGAAGCAATCCTTACCACCCGTGTAGATGGCAAGAAAGAAAACGTTGAGATTGCCTCACTTGCTGAAAAGATCCCATCAATTCTTAAAGACATCCATAACAGAATGTATCAAAAGGCTCTTGATAATCTTAATTCCCATATCGCCGAAGCAAAGACACTTGATGAGATGGTTGCGATCCTCGATAAGCAAGGCGGATTTGTTAAGTTCGCATATGATGGAAGACCGGAAACGGAAGATGCCATCAAAGCCAAAACGAACGGGGCGACAGCACGTTGCATCTACGAGTATCTCCCTGAAGATAGCGACCTTCTTGATCCAGTAAGTGGAAACAAGGCAAAGGTTGTTGCCTACTTCGCTCGTGCATATTAATATAGGCTCTCATTTGAGAGCTTTTCTTTATGGACAATCTAGATTTCAAAATTCAAATTATCTGCGATATTTCCTTTCTTAATGAGAAAGCCATTTTGCTTAATGATCTTCCAAAAGATGAAGAAAGCCTTTCAACAATCAGAAAATCATTGAACGACTCATTAAAGAAAGAGGATTTCGATAATCCTATCCTTTATAGGCAAAACGAACTTGCAAAAAGTCTTTTCCTTACAATCAAAGACCTAAAAAGATGGGTTGAAGAAGATATCTATCTTTCCTGGGAAGAGGATGATACGAATTTCTTGAATTTCCTTTTACATTCACGTTGGCTATACAAAAGAGAGATGTTTGATTTATATAGAGATTATCTAAGTCTCCTCTTTAAAGACGTTTTAACGCCTTTATTTATGAAAACAACTCATAACGATCAATTCTTTAACGATATGTCTTATTGGTTTGTTACGGAAGGAGACAATCTTTTTAATCGCCTAAAATTAGAGGAAGAAAGAAAAGAACTGTTAGATCATTTCGAAGGAGAGAATTTAGCCAAATAAATTTCTTTGAAAAATCATCTTTTGCCATATAAAAAATAAGCCATAAGTTGCTATAATAAAACATATGGCGAAGAGTGGAATTTCATTATCAATAGAAGCAGAAAAAAACGTTAATTACGTAAATTATCAAGCATATATTTTGCAAAAAGATGCGACTCATTCAAATGAATCGAATCCTTTTTCTTTCTTAAAATCCATCTTGATTAAAAATGATGGGGATAGCGATATCAAAGACGCGACCCTTAGATTTGAAGTGGTGCCATCTTTTGTGGAAATATCGAATATCCGTCTTTCTTGCATAGAAAAAGGCAAAAGAGCCACTTTGATCAACCATTTTGATATCATTCTTGACCCCTTAAAACTTTATGAGATTAGCGAAAGTATCAATGGTTCGTTAAGAGCAACCTTATATTCTTCCAAAGGAGAAATGCTTGCTGTATCTTCTGCTAATTTAACCTTTGATCCAATTGAATCATCGGCTGCAAATTCAAGAATAAACGAAATCCTTGCCTCTTTTGTCACGCCAAATGATGATAATGTTAAGGAAGTTATTTCCTTAGCGATGGAAACCCGTAAAAAGAAATATGGCGACTCATCTTTTAGCGCCTATCTTTCTCATGATCCAAATGAAGTCCTAAAGGATATTGATTCAGTATATGAAACAATTAATTCCTTAGGAATCAGATATATCTATGCGCCAGCATCTTTTAATAAGATTTTCCAACGCGTTCGTTTACCAAAAGACGTTTGCTTAGAGAAAATGGGCAATTGCCTAGATATTTCTCTTTTGTTTGCTAGCGTTTTTGAGGGCATTGGCTTAAGACCAGTGGTTATTTTATTAAACAATCATTGCATGCTTGGCGTTTGGCTCGACGAAGAAAGTTTCCACTCGGCAGTTGAAGAAAATGGGCAAGCGGTGATAAATGCCGCATCAGTTGGCTTTGAACATCTTTGCCTTCTTGAAACAACCTTAGTCACAAACGAAGGAAATTCGTTCCAAAACGCCAAGGATAGCGCTTATAAAACATTATCAGAAACTAAAGGATTTTCTTACGCTTTAGATATTGCCAAGTGTCGTGATGAGCTTATTTGGCCAATCCCGACGATGCATGTTGTTGATGGAGAAAAGAAAATTGTCGTTCCTTCTTTTGATGATTCTTCAAAGAAAGAAGGTTTCAAAGAAGTTGAATTAGAGGCAAGAAGATATCTTCCAAATAGCAGCAAGCGTAATAAAAACAGATATGAATATTGGGAAGATCGTTTACTTGATTTGAATCTTTCAAATAAGCTATTGAACTTGAAAATCAAATCAAACACCTTGCAGATTTTCGTTGATAAGGCGGAAACATATTTAGATTTCTTAGCTAAAAATAATAAAGTCAATCTCATTGAAATGGATCTAAACACAATAAATTTGAATAACGAAATTCAAACTTTCAAAGATCCAATATCCCTTTCAATGATCAAAGATGGATATCAAAAAAATGTGATATCTTCTTTCTGCAAAGCCGGAACAAAGGCCAATAACAGCAAAAACCTCTCAAGAAAATCAAATACATCCCTTGAGGAAAGTGGTTGTAACCCTCTTTTTATCACCTTAGGTTTAATCCGTTGGTATGATAATGAGCTAAGTGCAAGCCACGCTAAAGGGGAGATGTATGCCCCACTTTTCCTTTTGCCTGTAAGAATGCCAAAGAGAAAGAATGGAAACTATTATTCCCTTGAATATGATTTCGATGAAATCGATACCAACCATACTTTATTTGAATATTTCAAACAAAACTTCAATTTGGATTTCTCTTCTTTAAATGATCTGCCAAAGAAAGAAAACGGATCACTCGATGTTCGTCTAATCTATAACGAGATTAGAAGGATCATCGCTCCAATGAAAAACTGGGCTTTATTTGAAGACCCATCTTTCATCTCTCTTTTCTCCTTCTCTCATTTCGTCATGTGGAGCGATCTTAAGAACAACCGTGAGAAAATCATGGAGAATAAGATCGTCTCTTCTTTCGTTAATGGCGATAGAGGATGGTATGAGGAAACGGATGAAGTTTCTTCTAAAGAAATCCCTAATGATGAGGCCATTTTCCCATTAAGTGCAGACTCTAGCCAAATTCAAGCAATCTATGAAGCGGAAAAAGGCAAATCGTTTATTCTTGATGGCCCTCCGGGCACAGGCAAATCCCAAACAATTGCCAATATGATTGTTAATTTCCTTTATCATGGAAAGAAAGTTCTTTTCGTTGCGGAAAAAGAAGTCGCACTAGATGTTGTCAAGCGTCGTTTAGATGACCTTTCTTTAGGACAATTTACGTTGGAACTTGCTAACATTCAAGAACCAAAGAGCCAGATATTAGAAACATATCAAAAGTTACTTTCTCTTGGCGGACCGGTTGCAAAACCAGAAGGCTTTGAAGAACTTAATGAGAAGATTGAAACCAAAAGAGCCGAATTAAACTCCAAGATTTCCTCTTTGCACGAAAAAAGAGAATTCCTTTTCTCGCCATATGAAGCAATCCTCACATACTTAAGAAATGAAAATAGTGGAGAAATCTATCAATTCAATTATGATTTCCTCACTAATTTCACCAAGAGCAAATACGATCAAACGGAAGAGCTGATTAACGATATCTGCACGATAGCCTATAACTTTGGCTCATACTCATCTTCCTCTTTCCTTCCTTTCCAAAAACGCGAATATTCCATGGAGTATCGTGATGCGTTAAAAAAAGAACTTGAGATTCTCTTGCCAATGTTACAAGAGATGAAACTTGATGCATATAATGTTTTCCATAAACAAGGATGTTTGGAATCAACTTTTAACAACGTTAAATCGTTTGTTGAAATAATTGAGATTCTCCGCGATGGCAAAAACACATGGCATGAATATTATTTAGATGAGAACTTTGTTGCAAATGAAGAAGAGCTTCGTAAGGGAATAAATCTCAAAATTGATATTGTTAAGAGCAAGGAAAAGCTTCTTACTTCTTTCAAAGAAGGCTTCTTCTCTCTTAATGGCGAAGAATTAGAAAAAGAATACCTCGAAGCGGATTCCTTATCTTTCTTTAAGCGCATCAATAAGATGAAAGTCTTAAAAGGAAAGATCAAGCCTTACCTCAAAGACAAAGAGATGCTTAAAGGTGATAACTTAAGAGTTTCTCTTGAGACTCTTAAATACGCTCAAAAGCAAGAAACTAATCTCAATAAGCTTGATGCCTATGTTCGTTTCTTCTTAAATAACCATCCATTTAAGACATATCCAGATGGAGAAGAGATGCTTAAGACATTTGAATCTACATTAAGCATTTCTAAGAACATTCTTAAACTAGATTATCTTCCTACAAAACGTGAGAAGTTTGTCTCTTACATCTCCGACCTTGATCAAGGAAGTTTATTCTGCAAGAACAACAATAAGCTATTAAAGGACTATTACTCATTTGTCTCTGAGAAGAAGACTCTCTTGGATTTATATTCATTCGATCTAGACCTTTATCCGGATGATGGAGAGTATTTTGGTGTTACATATAGTAAACTTCGTTCTGCCATCGGGGCGATAGGAAACCTTGCAGAATGGACAAGCCTCTTATTGAAGATTGATGAGCTTGAAGGGATATTGCCTCCTGATTATGTTGCCCTCTTTAAGAAAGGAAATATAAAAGAAGGGGGTTTTGTAGGCAATTTTAGGAAATCTATTGCTGCTTCGATCTTTAGCAAACGCTTAAAAGATGATAATTTAGCTCTACTTTCCAATAAAGAAATCGATTCTTTGGTTCATCAATATGCGAAGGATTTAAACGATTTTGTCTCTCTTTCGACTATCATGACCGCCTCAAAAATATCCTCTTCTTATCCTTCTGATGCCTTCCATTTTGCTGGCTCAACATCATTCAACCAATTAGCAAAACTATGCAAAAATGGCGGAAGGGGAGTTTCGTTAAGGCAGATATTCCATAACTTCAAGGATATCATTTCAAATTTAACGCCATGTTTCATGATGTCTCCAATTTCCGTCTCTCAATTCTTAGATATCAACGATTATCAATTTGATGTCGTTATATTTGATGAGGCCTCACAAATTCCAACCTCCGAAGCAATAGGAGCGATTGCTAGAGGAAAGAGTGTGGTTATTGCAGGCGATGAACAACAGATGCCACCAACTTCCTTCTTCACCTCGACAATTGGTAATAACGATTCCGACTTTAGCTTTGCCTCATTAGATGAAGATCTTGAATCTCTTCTTGATGATGCGATTGTTCTTGGACTTCCAAGAAGAAGACTCCTTTGGCATTATCGTTCTCGCCATGAGTCGCTTATTGCTTTCTCTAATAATAAGTTTTATGACAACTCTCTTCTTACCTTCCCATCTCCAAAAAACGATATGGGAGCAGTCTCTTACCGTTATGTAGATGGCACATACGAAAGAGGAAGAGGAGTTAACCGTCAAGAAGCAAAAGAAGTCGTTAAAGAAATTGTTCGCCGTCTTAAAGATAAAGAGTTACGTACCCATTCTATTGGCGTTATCACCTTTAATGAAGCCCAACAAAACGTCATTGATGACCTTTTAGATAAAGAACTAAGCAAGCTAAATGACGTTAATGTCGAACCAGGAGGAGAAAAAATCTTTATCAAGAACCTTGAAAACGTTCAGGGTGATGAAAGAGATGTGATTCTTTTCTCAACAACCTATGGTCCAGATAAGAATGGAACAGTTTCTCTTAACTTTGGCCCTCTTTCTTTGAAGAAAGGCGAAAGAAGATTAAACGTCGCCGTTTCTAGAGGAAGGGAAGAAATGATTGTCTTTACCTCACTTGATCCAACAGATATCAAAGCCGAAAAAGCCAAAAATAACGGCGCACAATATTTGAAAGATTTCTTAACCTTCGCAAAGAAAGGCTATGATTTCTTGCCTCTTAATGCAGAAAATTCTCCATACAAAGAAGAAGGCATTGAGGTTTATCTTGCCGAAGACCTGAGAAAAGCAGGGTATAACGTCGATACGAATCTCGGTGAATCTTCCTTTAAGATAGATTTGGCGATTTCTTTAAAGGAAGACCCAACAAACTATCTACTAGGCGTTCTTTTGGATAACGATAATTTTGCCGCGATGAGTTGCCGTGATCGTCATATCAATGAGCCAAACGTTTTATCCCATTTAGGATGGAATATCTATAACGTATACGCTTCAGAATATCTTGACCACCGAAATGAAGTGCTTCAGCGCATCATTGCCTTGCTTAATGAAATCGTCGCTAACCCAAATTCCACGGAAGTTAGCAAGGAAAAGATCAAGAAACCGATTTTTGTTAAGCAAACAATCGCTAAAAAATCCATTCCTTATCAACTTTCTGAAGAGAAGATAAACGAAGAAGACATCTCTTCCTATATTCTTAGCATGATTTATTTTGAAGGCCCTATCTCGAAAGAACTTCTCTATAGAAGATATTGTGAGGATACAGGCAAAAAGAGAGTTGGCTCAACATCTAAAGATAAGATTGATAGAGCCCTTGATTTCCTCAAGAACAAAGTCAAAAAGATTATCAATGGCTCAGTTATATTCTATGTTCCTGCCGATTTTGATGAATCTTCTTTCCATAACTATAGACTTGATCCAGAAAACAAATCCAAACGCACGTTAACTGATATTTGTTATCAAGAGATTGCTAACTGCGCCTCAGATATTCTCAAAGAACAAGGAGAAATGGATATTGCCGATTTAGCAAAACAAATCTCCTTAGTCTTTGGCTTCAAGACCTTATTAGCTAGCAAAAATAAATATATTCAAGACGCCTTAAAGGATAGCAATTGCAAACGTAACCGCATAAAGATTAGAGAGTCTCGTGTTTTTCTTGCTGAATAGTTGGATTCTTTTTAGGACGATACACCGCTAATAACATTGGGACGATCATTGTTAAAGTCGCGCATATCCAAGCGCCAGGATCGCCCATCGAAGCTCCGACAAATGCCCAGATTGACGCTTCGGAATTTAATGGCCCACCATTTATAAGCACTGGCAAGAATGAACAAATAAGAACTCTAGCAATCAATTCAGAAATTCCTGCAAGGAATGGGAATAGAGGTTTTTCTAGACCTTCTAAGCAGTTTCTGCAAAGGAAGAGGATCATTAAGATATACATCATAGGAATTGCCGTATAAATGTAGGCATTTCCCCATTTGATAGACTCTGGGGTGATCTTCTCTGCCGATAAGAATAGATACTGATAAGCGCCGTTGATTGTTAGTGGTAAGACAATAACATTAATTAAAGTGGTTATTATCATTCCTAAGACAATTGAAACTTGGAAACCCTTCTTAATACGCTCCCTTTCACCTGCACCAAGGTTTTGGGCCATAAAGGAAATCATCGCTAAGCCCAAAGATTCTTGGAATCCCATGGCTAGTTGGAAAACTTTACATGCCACGCCATAGCCGAGTTGAGCTGGCAAATCTGGATTCATGTTGCCGTTAGGAAGGCGATCGAAAGAGATGATTGTTCCAGACATTATGATTGTGCCAATTGAAAGAATTGAGAAATTGAAAGCCAAAGGAAGGCCGTTTTTCAAATGTTCTGCAACATCATTCCAAGTAATACGAAGATCTTCTTTTTTAAAGCGTAACTCTTTGTAATGATAGAAAAGATATATCCAAGAGGCAAAACCTGCTAAAGCCTGAGCAAGAACTGTAGCCCATGCCGCGCCAGCAACTCCCCAATTGAAAACAACGATAAAGACTATATCAAGAACGACGTTTAATGCAGCGGAGATAAAAAGAAAGACAAATGGAGTAAAAGAATCGCCATAAGCTCTTAAACAAGTGACGGCTAAGTTATATATGATTTGTGAGAAGGAGGTTCCAACGATTATCAGTAGGTAGGTTTTAGCTGCTTCATATTCCGCTTGCATGTATGGATCTGTTTCACTTGGATAAATTCCAATCCAAGCGAGCAAATAATCTAAGACTAAACAACCAACCACAGAGAGAATTATCGTGATGATTACTGATAAGACGATCTGTGTCCAAATTGATTTTCTCGCGCCTTCTAGAGAATGCTGACCAATCTTTTTAGAGAGAACAACCGAGAAACCTGATGCACAGCCAATTGAGAATTGAAGGATCAAGATTACGATTGTAGTGGTATTTGTTACTGCAGCAACCGCCGCATCAGTTAATGTTTGGCCACATATGATCGTATCGATCAATGAGTAGATTTTCTGTAGCAATGTCGATAACATAATCGGCAAAGAGAATATGAGGATGTCTTTCCATATATTGCCTTTAGTCAGGTCAATCGGATCAAATAATTGTTTAAATTTCTTTAAGATATTCATACGGCGAAAATACTACACCTCTTTTATTTCTAATAAAAGCATAATGAAAACACTTTCAATAGGTTTTAACACTAAACTATAATTTTCCCGGGAGGAATGTTATGGACTATAGAAAAAATCCTTCATACCTAGAAAGAAGAAAAATGCTCGTGAAGCATTTTTTATCAACAGTTTTATTAGAAAACACATTTAAAGAGAAATATAAATTGAGCGTTACTTACTTCACATCGGATAGAGAAATACCTTTTAGCAAGCTAAAAAGGCATATGAGCAAGAAGATATCAGAAGGAGATAGATGGAATGAAACGCCATTTAAATTCGGCTATTTTCATCTAAAAGGGAAGATTGATGATGTTTCTAAATTCGAAAGCCTTTACCTTCATTTTGATGCGTCTTCAGAAGGGCTTTTATTTGATAATGACGGTAATCCTATAAAGGGGTTTGCTCTAGGAAAATATTCTTTAGAGAACGAAAGAGAGTATGCGACGTTAAAATGCCATTATCCTTTGAAAAACTTAATCAAGAGTAATGGCGAAATCAGCCTTTGGATCGAATGCCAAGATAATATCTATCTCAGAGAAAGATATCCTGAAGCTGGCGTTTTCAAGAAAGCTCTAGTTGTAGAGAAGTCCCCAGACGACTTAGATGTTCTTTATGATTATGAAGTTCTTTCTAATTATCTTTTCTCTTCAGACAAAGATGCGCCATATTTTGAAGATGTCCTTACTGGCTTAGAAAAGGTAAGAGACCTATATATGTTTGCTTGGCCAAATAGAGCCATAGAAGCAAAAAGAATAACGTCTTCTTTGTTAAAGAACGTTTCTAAATCCGATTTCACATTAACTTGCTTAGGGCATTCTCATTTAGATTTGGCATGGCTTTGGAATTATAAGGAAACAAAGAAGAAAGCCTTACGAAGCATTACAAACGCTCTATATCTCCTTGATACCTATCCTAACTACAAATATTCCATCTCTCAACCTTGGCAATTAGAACAAATTAAGGGACTTTCACCGATGATTTTTGGAAGAATCGTCGAACTTGAGAAAGAAGGAAGGATTGAATTACTTGGTGGAGCTTACGTCGAAAACGATTTAAATAACGTTGGCGAAGAATCCCTCCTCCGCCAAATGTTATATGGGCAAAAGTTCTATCTAGAAAATTTCAACCACTATACTCAAGTTGGTTTTTACCCAGATGATTTTGGTTTCCCTCCGTGTTTGCCTTCAATTCTTAGAGATACCAATCAATGCTATTTCTATACCGCAAAAATGAGAATGAGCGAACAAACCATTTTCCCTTATTCGTCATTCGTCTTTGAAGGAATGGATGGAAAAGAAGTAATCACTCATTTCTCAATGAATCCATATGGATATAATGGGTTTGCTTTGCCTAGTGAATTGAGCGCGACAGAAAAACGTTCAAAAGAAAGATCACCATTAAAGAGTGCTCTCTATCTTTATGGCTGTGGTGATGGTGGGGGAGGAGGCTCAGTCGATATGGAAGAAAGACTTGCTAGAATGAACCACACTCTAAATCTTCCTTCTATTAGACAAGAGGCGGCTAAATCTTTCTTTGATAATCTTGCTTTCTATAAGGCATCCTTGCCACGTTACCAAGGGGAGATATATCTTGAGAACCATCAAGGAACCTTTACTTCTCAAGCAAGGAATAAATGCTGGAACCGTTATTTCGAAGAAAGACTTCGTGCGGTGGAATTCTGTTTGGCGGAAAACGGCATTACAAACTACGATGAGAAACTTAATGAGATTTGGAAAGAAGTCCTTCTTTTCCAATTCCATGATGTTTTACCTGGTTCATCAATAAAAGAAGTCTACGACTACACAAATCAAAAATATCTTGAGCTAGATGAAAAAATCGATGAACTTTTAGAAAAGACAACGAATAACAACTACCTTAAGACATATAAGAAAGGCAGTTATATTCGTAACTTCTCCTTAGAACATAAGCATTATGAGAAAGTTGGAAAGAATTACTATGTCTTCCTTTTGCCTGCATATGCCGAAATCAATAAATACGTCAAATACAAAGGAAGAAACGTTTCCTCTCTTTCAGAACTCGACACTAAATATTTGAAGATTAAGTTCAATCCAGACGGATCTTTCTCCTCGATCATCGATAACGAAACTGGCAAAGAATATATCGAAAGATTTGGCAATGCCTTCCGCGTTTTCTCTGAACCAGGCGATCCAAAATACGCCAATTGGAACATTCTTGAAAATTATCGTAATCAACCAGAGAAATACATGGATCTGGTCGAAAGAAAAATCAAGAGATTCGGGCCTTTATACGAGATAAACGACGTCTATTCTTTTAAAAACTCCTTCTTATATCAAAGAATCTTGATTGACGATGATTCAAGACTAATTCATATCCATCATAAAGTTGATTGGCATGACGATAATTATTTCCTTAAGAGTGTTTTCCATATTAAAAACATGCCAGATGAAGTTATCTCTGATACACAATTTGGCTTCCAAAAGCACTCGACAAAGAACGACTCATTAAAAGATAAAGCCCAATATGAGCTTTGTGCATATAAATGGGTTGATCTATCTAGCAATGATGGAGGAATTTCCTTAATCAACAAGACACGTAACGGTTTCTATGCAAAAGATGGAACACTTGAACTTAGTTTATTAAAAACAAATTCTTTCCCTTGCAAACATATGGACCAAGAGCCATATGAATATGACTATGCCATATATGTTCATGATAAATGTTTCTCGGGATCGGATGTGGATGAGGTTGCAAACTCTTTTAATACGCCAGTTTTCTATTTCAAAAACAGAGAGAATCCAAAGAATACATTTAGGATTTCTGATGATGATATTGCGGTCTCTGCCTTTAAGAACGCATATAGTGGAAAAGGCAATATTGTCCGCTTGTATAATAGGACTGATCAACCTGTAACAATAAGCCTATCTTTACCTGCTTCATTCTCTGAAATGTTACTTTGTAACGCCTTAGAAGACCCTCTTGAAAGCTTAAATCCTAACAAGATTTCCTTTAGACCTTTTGAAATCAAAACAATATTGCTCAAATAGTAAAAATAATTAATGCGAACTTTTCGACTTTAGTGTATATTAATCCATGCACGGAGGCGTACCCAAGAGGCCGAAGGGGGCAGGTTGCTAACCTGTTAGTAGGGAGTCATCCCTAGCTCGAGTTCGAATCTCGACGCCTCCGCCATTTAAATACATAGGTTTGATACAATGTGTGTCAGACCTTTTTTCTTTGCGAATAGGGGATTTTCTCCTATCCATAAATAACTAGAGGCCTAGATTGGGCGGCATTAGCCGCTCTTTCTGGGCCTTTTTCCTGTTTCTCAAATCAACAATTTAGCGAAAGCCATACAATTTAGCAAAAGGAACTATAATTTAACGTATTACCTACGGTTTAGCAAAAGCTCGCATTTAGTGTAAATAATAGTTAATCTATATACAATGTAAGAAAAATATGATATACTAAGAATAGTAAGAATTACGGAGGATTTGATATGAATAATGAAATACAAGACTTTACTCAATTGTTTAATCTTATAGAAACGCATAGACAAAATGCTTACCGTAAAGTCAATGAAGAATTGGTAACGATGTATTATGAAATTGGTGCTTACCTTTCCAATAAAGTCAATAATGAAAAGTGGGGATCAAAAACCATTGAAAATTTAGCAAAATAGATAAGCCATATATATCCTTCATTAAAGGGATTCAATAAAAGAGGCCTTTATAGAATGATTCAATTTTATGAAACATATAAGGATAATGAAATTGTGTCACCACTGGTGTCACAAATTAGTTGGACGAATAATCTTATCATTTTTTCGCATGAATCTTCGATCGAGGAAAAGGAATTCTACATAAGGCTTTGCATCAAGAATAACTATTCTAAAAGAGAATTAGAAAGACAAATCGAAAGCCATTATTTTGAAAGATATATGTTATCCGGTGAAAACGCAAAAGAAAGTTTTCTTCCTGTTGAGGGAGAAGATGATTATCCCAACACGAGAATATTGGATCAGTATTCACTTGAGTTCCTAGATCTTCCTACGAACTATTCAGAAAAAGATTTACAGTCAGCCATCGTTGATAATCTGAAAGACTTTATTCTGGAAATTGGTAAGGATTTTTCTTTCATAGGTAAAGAATATAGAGTATCCGTTGGTAATTCTGATTATTACATTGACTTATTGTTCTATAACAGAGCTTATTCATGCTTGGTAGCTTTTGAACTCAAAATAGGAAAATTCAGGCCTGAATACATCTCCAAGATGGATTTGTATCTTGAAGCCCTAGATCGGTTTGATAAAAAAGAAAATGAAAATCCAAGCGTTGGAATTATATTGTGTACATCAAAGGATGATGCAGAAGTTGAATTTGCGATGTCAAGGACCATTTCTCCCACGCTTGTCTCGACTTATAAGACTGAATTAATTAGCAAAGAAGCTCTAGAAAACAAATTAATAGAATATAGAAAATTACTAGAAAACAAATAATCGTGAGGAAAATCAAATGAAAAAAGCGGAACAAGACATATTCATAGTTAGCGTAAAGGTTGGTCCAAAAGGACAGATAACGGTTCCAGCAAAGGCAAGGGAAATGTTTGATATTAAAGAAGGGGATACCTTAATGGTTATGGGCGACAAAACAAAGGGTATCGTCCTTGTTAAAGATGATGCGTTTTATAAGATTATGGAAGCGATGAATGATGCAAACGATAATCAAAACCATTAAATTTAGCAAGATTTTTAAGAAGAGTGTTTTTCGATTTGGCGATATATACTTAGCTTAGGAGGGACAACGATGGAAGAGAGGAATTTGTATATTCTAGTTTGGCATGATGATAAACACGGAAACCTGGATACCGAAGGCGTTAACGAAAATGGCATCATTCATTTCTTGAAGGCCGAAGGATTCCGTTGTGCTGCTGGTTACTGGGGATGCCCTTGGTATTTTGTGGACATTGGGCAGAAGATGTTTAAGCCTGGTAGGCCAGGCGTTAGTTACGGGAAGGTGATTGGCAACCATGCAATTACGTTTGATGAATTCAAATCCATCTATGAAATCTATAAAAAATACGATGGGCTCGATCCATTAAGGTTTGATAAGGAGTGAATTTTCGTTATGCGACGCAAAAAAGGGCAAGGGCGCGCATTTGTATAAGGATGAAGCAGTTATTTGTTTAGGCATTTTTTAAACTACCTGAATAAAGGAGTTCAATTTACTTTGTCATTTAACGGGAACGGAAATTTCTAAAACTAACACTTGCGCTTGTTGGCGCCTAAGCATATAGTTTAAAGGCTATTTCAAGGGAAGTAGCGGCATGCGCCAGTAGCTCAGCTGGATAGAGTATCAGACTACGAATCTGAGGGTCACGAGTTCGAATCTTGTCTGGCGCGCCATCTCGGGATGTAGCGCAGCTTGGTTACCGCGTCTGCTTTGGGAGCAGAAGATCGCGAGTTCGAATCTCGCCATCCCGACCAAGCTGCCATGAATAGGCCTCGCTATAGGGGCCTTTTTTGTTTAGCCCAAAGAAAAGGGTTTTTACGCAGGGATTTTTCGGGTAAAAGCGGAAAAACCCATGCAAAAACCCTATATTTCGTTGTTGTTCTTATTCGGCGGAAGCAAATTGCGAATTGTATAATTCGGCATAGAAGCCATTCTTCTCTAATAAGGAGAGGTGGGTGCCGCTTTCGACGATGTTGCCATCCTTTAAGACCAAAATCAGATCGGCGTTTTTGATGGTGCTAAGGCGGTGGGCGATGATAAAGGAAGTGCGTCCGTGGGTAAGCTCATCCATGGCTTTTTGAATGACGATCTCGGTGCGGGTGTCGACGCTGGAGGTGGCTTCATCCAAGATGAGCATCGGGGCGTTTTGGATCATCGCTCTGGTGATGGTGAGAAGTTGCTTTTGGCCGGAGCTGATTTCCAAATGCCCATCGAGGGCGGTGTGATAGCCATGCGGCAAACTCTTGATGAAATGGTCAACGCCGCAGATTTTAGCGTCCCCTTTCATCGTGGCATCGTCGATATCGGGGTTATTGAATTTGAGGTTCTCGCGGATGGTGCCGTTAAACAGCCATGTGTCTTGAAGAACCATCCCGAAGAGGGAATGGACGTTTTCCCGATGTAATTCCCGGATATCGATGCCGTCGATGCTAATCGAGCCACCCCAAATCTCATAGAAACACATGAGGAGATTGACCAAAGTCGTTTTGCCTGCGCCAGTAGGGCCGACAATGGCGATTTTTTGCCCTGGTTCGACGACGGCGCTAAAGTCTTTGATGATCGGATGTCCCTCGTCGTAGCCGAAGCTTACGTGGTCGAAAACGATACGTCCCTCGACTTTGCTAGGATCGATGTATTTGGTTAAGGAGGATTCGTCGCTGACCTCCTTTTCCTCAAGGAAGGCGA
>CAVKLJ010000019.1:0-26373 GCA_963657245.1 Lachnospiraceae bacterium | reverse complement strand
ATTCTTGCCTCATTCCCTAAATGGAGAAGATCTTGCATGGTGATAATTGTTCCTTTGCAAGGATAATTAAGAGCAAGACGATTGATCGTATCGACCAAATCATCAAGAGTGTCTCCCTTATATTCAATCTTTAGATAATCACAACATTTTTCAATTACCTTCCTCGTGAGGGATAATCGTTCCTCGTCATATCCTTCTAAAGTTCCCTTGGCAGTTTCGTTATCATGCGTTCCAACATAAGTTATGGCGTTATGTGGGGCATTCCATGGTTTATTGCTATCGTCTTGGCTGTCGTTATTGATTGTAAAGAGAACAACTTCCATTCCTGGATATGTTGTTTTTTCCATTAAATCAATTACGCCCTCATCGATGACGCCTAAGTTTTCGGCAATAATTGGAAGATTTGTCTTATCTTTGAATAAATCAAATCCTGGGCCATCATGCCATTCTCCAACTTTTGCATCTTCTCTTCCGAATGGAATCTCATAGAATGCACTGAAACCCCTGAAATGATCAATACGTAAGATATCGAAGATCTCTAAGTTATCTTTGATACGTTCATTAAACCAAGCATATCCTGTGCTCTTTTGATAATCCCAATTATAAATAGGATTGCCCCAAAGTTGGCCTAAATCAGAGAAGGCATCCGGTGGTACGCCCGCAACAACCTTTGGTGAATGATCTTCGTTAAAAGCAAATAGTTCTGGATGCTTATAAGCTTCAACTGAATCATATGCTACATATATTGGCATATCGCCCATGATGGAAATTCCCTTTTTGTTGGCATATTCCTTAATGGCTTTATATTGTCTTAAGAATTCAAATTGGGTCCAAACGTAGAAGAGATATAAGTTTTCATTCTCTTCCTTGATTTCGGCTTCTAATTCTGGCGTGTAGTTCTTTTGTTTCTCATCCCATTCATAAAATGGCTTATAGGAATTAAGTTCCTTTAATACCATATAGAAGGCAAAGTCGTTGTATTTACCTTCTTTGACAAATTCTCTAAACTTTTGGCTTTTCTTAGGAAAATTAGCAAAGGCTTTCTTTAAGATAGGTAATCTGTTATGGAAAAGCATCTCATAATTAATATGGTTGTCATCTATATATAGCAAAGAATCATCAATATCCTTATCATCAAGAAGGCCGTCTTCTTTGAGTTCATCTAAATCAATAAAATAATAATTAAGCCCTAAACTAGAAGGAGATTGATAAGGAGAGTCGCCATAGCTTGTAACATTAAGTGGTAACATTTGCCAGACTTTTGCCCCAACACTTGCCAAAAAATCAACGAACTTGTAAGAAGATTCTCCCAGAGTCCCGATTCCATGAGCCGAAGGCAAAGAGAATATTGGCATTAAAACGCCGAAGAACTTTTCTTTCGTATTTTCCATATAATAACTTCTTTCGTTTTTAACATAGTTAATTCTATCGTAAATGAAAATAAAATAAAGATTTTATTGTTGTATTACATTTTCGGTAATACAATAAAAGTACATAGGAGGGAACACATGATACCATTCAATGGAAAAAGAAACATCTATTTGGATATCGTAGATTTTTACGAGAAACTAATTGATCGTAAAGCTCTTAAAGCTGGCGATAATATGCCAACCGTTAGAGAACTCGCGCTTTCCGAAGGAATTAATCCTAACACTGTCCAAAAAGCCTACACTGTTATGGTTAAAGATGGATACCTTAGAAACGTTCCAAAAGTAGGCTTTTACGTTCTTGATAGAAGCAAAGAAATCGCTAGAAGAAAATCTCTCAAGACAAAACTCAAAAATCTGTTGAAAAATGATGGGTGCACGTTTGAAGAAATCAAGTCGTGCCTCGAAGAATTGGAGGGGGAATATGATCAAAATTCAACAACTGAACAAGACGTTCGATAAAAAAGGTAAACCCGTTCATGCGGTTAATAACCTTAGCGTTTCATTCGATGAAGGAGTAACAGCCTTAGTCGGTGAAAATGGCGCCGGTAAATCCACATTATTCCGTTTAATCGCGGGAATAGTCGAAAAAGACTCAGGTGAAATTACAATCGATGGTGTAGATCATTTAGATGAAAAGGCAAAAGCAAACCTGTTCCTTTTGCCAGATGAACCATATGGTCCAACAAGATATTCACCAATGGAAATCGCTACTTTCTATAGCGCTTTCTATGACTTCGACATGGAGAAATTCAAATCTCTTCTAGCAAAAGTCTCTCTACCACCTGATAGAAAGATTGCTACTTTTTCAAAAGGCATGAGAAGACAACTCTTCTTACTCATTGCTTTCTCCGTTAAGTGCAAAAACATTCTTCTAGACGAAGCCTTTGATGGCTTGGATCCGCTTATTTTGGAACTAATTGCCGAAGAAATCGTCAAGCTCACCATGGATGAGCATAAAACAATCATTCTTTCTTCCCATAATATGGCCTCAGTCCAAAAGATTGCAGATTCCATCATGATCTTATACAAAGGTAATCTATCTGAGAAAACAGAAAAAACCGATATGGGCCAAGAATTCGTTAAGTATCAGCTCATTTCTGAAGAGCCTCTTAGTCTTGAAGTTCTTGAAGGCAAAGGACTTACGGTTGTCAGCCTAAAGAAAGTCGGCTCAATCACAACCGTTACTCTTCTTAAAAAAGAAGGAATCGAGGAAACAATCAAAGAGTTTTATTCACCAACCCTATTTGAACAATGCCCTCTTGAATCTAACGAGATAATCACCCTTGAATTATTACTCGCCAAGAAAGGAGACATCCATGAATAAGAAAGCTTATATCAAGTGGCAAATAAAAGAACTTTTGCCAGCCTACATCATTGCTTTGATCCTTATTGCTAGTATCTTCTGGATTGCTATAACAAGTTGGACTCTTATGCCAACAGCCCACTATTACACAGACGTAAATGATTATTACGTAAATTTTGGGAGTGCATATCCTCCACTATATTCAATAATCATCCCAGCGATAATTGCGGCCACCGCCTTCCCTATAGCCGTCTTCTCATATCAAACAAGTCATGTGAGATCAGATTTCTTCTATCAAATCCCTCTTAAAAAAGGAGAATTAAGAAGAATTCGCTTGATCTTAAATCTCATTATTCTTCTTGCTATTGTCACCGTTGTTTATTGGCTTGGCGTTGGAATAATGGGCATCAAACAAGCTACGTTCAATATGAGCGCAAAAGAAGGAACTTACTTCTATAACAACCCATATTATTACAACTATGGTTATCTAGCCTTGTTCTATGTGATCATGATTGTTGCTGTAGCGTGTCATTACTTCATCTCCGCTTTCTTCCTTTCCTTAGGAACAAAGACGGTAGACTCAATCTTCTATCTTATCTTCGGACACGGAATAATGATTGGAACCATTGAAGCATTCCTTCTTGTCTTCGTTTACTTTGGAGCACATGGAGGCATTATCGATTTAGCTGGAGTCTTCCCGTCAATTTCCTTCATTGAACCGCTCATAGACACTCATTTAATCAGCCTATTGGTTTATTATCCTGATGGCTTACGTAACATTTCCACATCAGTAGTTGGAAGTCGTATTACTTGTGGAGTTCTCTATCTCTTACTTAGTGGATTCATTGCTTGGTATCTTCTCTTTAAAAAGAAAGATCCTTCAGGCGAATACGCCGGAAAAGGTGTTCCAACAAATAACTTCACTTTCCTCTTCCCACATGTCTTTGCCCTTGTCACGGGATTATATATCTCACTTGCAGTTGGTGCCTTAACATCCTTGATGGTTGTTGCCTTCGCCTTCTACATCATCTTCTGGGCAGCAGCATATTATTTCTGCATCGTCTTCGTAAATGGCGGGTTCCATTTCGACAAAAAGAACTGGATATATTTCGCCTCGGTGGTTGCCATTGTAATAGTCTTAACCATCTCCGCAGCCCTTTATTTCCATTTTACTTCAACTGTACATTTTTAAAACAGCTTAGTTTTACAATAGATATTTAAAAAACGATACCTTATTTAACGGGTATCGTTTTCTTTATAAACACATCAATATCTTTAGCAAGACTTTCTTTTTCCGGTTCACTTGGTAGGTGATGAGTATTATTTGGATACGTCTTATATGTTTTGATATTTGATGGAGCTTTCTCGGCAATGAGATCAACTCCTTTTTTGGCGATCGATTCATCTTTCTCTGCCCAAGTCATCATCACTGGGCAAAGGATTTGAGAAACAAGTTTCTTGGCTTTCTTAGAAACCGTTAATAAGTCTGAAGCGGATTTAAGGTAATAGCCACTTTGCCCATGCCAATACTTTTCTGCATGGTCAGGATAGGAAGGAGCTTCTCCACCCCACTCAATCTTCATTGGAGTGAAACGCAAGATTTTTGAAACCCAGGCAAACTTGTTGCTAGGAATTAAGGCTGGTTCGCAAAGAATCAAACCATCTAAGGTATGTTCTTTTATCAAGGTAATAGCTAAGGCTCCACCCATGGAGTAGCCAAAGACATAAACTTTCTTATATTTCTTCGTAGCTTTTTCGTAACCTTCTTTAACAGAATTCATCCAATCTTTGGCGCTTGTTTTTCTTAATGCTTCTAAGGATGAAGTCCCGTGTCCTGGTAAGGCATGAACCATTACCGAATATCCTTTTTCATTTAACAATTTACCCAAAGGATATAGTTCTGGTGCAGAACCCGTAAAGCCATGTATCATGAAAATACACTCATCTGGACTACCATCTAATGTATATCCAGGAACTAATTCTTCAATTTCTTTTTCTGTCATATTAGTAACATTTTTATTAAAGTTTTCTTCTTGTGCAAGTTGTTTTTGTAAAAAGATTGTATAAGTTTTTTTGTTTTGCTCTTCTTTCTTTAGCCTTAAAATAGAATAATCCTGAGGAAAATATATGTTCACTAACACCAATTTGTCTGCTGATGAACGCAAACTCGCTAGAAAAGAAAAAGAGCTTGCTAGACTAGAGAAAGAATATGCTAGGCCAAAGAGATTCTGGAAATGGTATTTGGCTTATATGATGCTAATATGCACCTTGATATTCATCGTTGATGAGATTGCCACTAATCTTCCTAACTCCTTGCAAACAGAGATTAACTTAGCAATAAATATCTGGCCATGGGCAAAAAGTTCATATTCTTTGGATACTATTTGGGGACAGGTATATCCAGGAAATGGGACATCCCTCATTCAAGAGGTTCAAAATCAGATTGCTTCAGGTCTCTCAAGAATTAATTTGATACACACCATCGCAAACGTAATGCTTATTATATCCATGTTCTATCGCTCTTTAGCCGATAGATGGGGAAGAAAGATATTTCTATTCATTAATACCTTAGGAATGGGATTATCTTTATTTGTTTTCTTCAGTGCGACAAACTTTATTGGCTATGTTATAGGATTCTGTTGCTTACGTTTCTTCGTAACCCCTGATCAACAAGTCGTTTACATATTTGAACTCGCTCCAAAGAAGTATCGTAACACGATATTTTCTTCAATTAAGGGCGTTGCAATGCTTGGGCTTGTCTTCATCTGGCTCTTAAGGAAATTATTCTTAACGGCAGATTCTTCTGCCCTCGCAGAAAGCGATATCTACAGATATAGATGGATTTTCTTAACGATTGCTATTGCAGCTGCAGTTATCTCTTTCCTAGCCTTGCTATTTGCTAGAGAATCAGACGCTTTCTTAGAACAACGAATTTCCTATTTAAAAAAGACTCCAGAAGAGTTAGCGGAGTTAGAAAAAGAAAAGGATGTATCAAAGTCACAAGGTGGTTTCTTGGCCGCATTGAAATATACTTTTAAGAATAAGCAAGTTCTCTTTATTTGCATAGTTACCGCCATTGTTCAATTATGTTACTCGGCCGTAAATAACTATTCCTCAATTCTTACTTATGGTTTCCTAGGGGTTGGTGGCTTAAGCCAAAGTACGGTTACTAGCGTGACCTTCTATTTCCCATTTACCTGTGCATTAATAACATTTGCATATGGTTATATTTCCGATCACATCGGAAGAAAGAAAACTTCTATTCTCCTTTTATCAACATGCGCAGTGTCTTTTGTATTATTGCTTCTTGGCCTATATTTTGGTTGGGAATCTTGGATTGTAGGTTTGATTCTTGGCTTATTCCTTGGCTCAGATTGGGCTAATAGCGATATTACATCGCTAATTGCTGGAGAGAGCGCGCCGACAAATATTAGAGCATCGATTATGTCTTCATGGGCAGCTTTCTTTGGGATTGGAATGATACTGTCTTATTGTATTTCTGCACTTATCCCAATCCTTGTTGGAACTAAATATTTATCCTTAGCCTATCTTTGCGTTTCTGTCCCTGCATGGGTTATTGCCTTATTCATCTTATCTATCTTTGTTAAAGAAACAAAAGGTGTTGATATCAACACAAAAACAGGCGAAGCAACAATCTAAAAAACGAGTTTTCTGTTGCAAAACCCACTTATTTTTGTTCTTTCAACAATTATTTATAGGGTTTTCATCATTTATTATTCAAACTTTTGATAAGAGTATTTTTGTGGACATAAATGTTTTTCAAATCATTATCTTTCAATAAACGTCAAACATAGAACATTCGAAAAATGAACGTCAAAGGTTCTATGAATTTGAATACTATCCCCGTTAGAATTTAAAGCTTTGATGTTTTTGGTTAAAGGAAAAGGCCCGCTAGAAATGGGCCTGATTTTTTAATGAACGAAGGTTATTCGTCTTTAAAGGTAAGAGCAAGAATATGAGCAAGCTTTTTAATATCTTGTCCAGAAGTGTTAATCATTAAATCGTAATGGCTTCTGTCGCCCCACTTAGTATTAGTATAGAACTCGTAGAAAGACTTACGTCCTTTTTCAATTTTCTTAATGTGCTTAACGATTTCCTTATCAGTAATGTTTTTGTCTTCGTTTCTTTCTCTACAACGTTTGATTTTGCTATCCATATCGGCATAGACAAAGATTCTGAATGGATGGTGATCTTTAAGGATATAGTCGCCCGCCCTACCAATGATAACGCAAGAAGATTTATCAGCAAGTTTATGAAGGACTTCGTTTTGTTTAGCATAGACATCCATTGTTTGATTTAAGGAAACATTTGTATGCGCCCAGCTAACACCATAATGGATTGGATATAAAGCTGCAGGACGTGATTCGCAAATCTCTTGAACGTAGGCTTTGCTATAAGGGGTCTCTTTGATAATCTCTTCAAGAATCTCATTATCGTAATAAGCGATTCCAAGTTCATCTGCTAACCTACGGCCAAGCTCTCTACCGCCCGACCCGAATTCACGACCAATTGTAATTAAAATGCTCATAATTGTTCCTCTGTTAAATTTATGACCTTATTTTATATTTTTTTGAAAAATCTTGACTAACTTTTTTTGAAAAATATTGAGCAAAATTAATTTCGTTTAGTCAACATAAACTTCATGTAACAAATTTTAGTGTAAAATTTCAATGATTTAATAATCTTAGTCAATTCTTTCATTTTTATATTATCCGCCTATTACATAATTTTTTTACTTTTTTACCGTAATTTCTATTTTTGGTCTCTTTAAGACGTTTTGTTTTTTTAGAAATTTCCATTTTTTACTATGGGTAGATCTTTAAACCGGAAAAAGGTTGATAATCCATTTTCGTTATTTAGTAAATCGGAAATAGCCTTGAAATGTTTAATGGTTTTGAGCTCCCTAAAGTAAAAGACAATGCAAGCGCGTCGAAAACTTGTCCAAAATAACAGCTCTGTTAGTTAATCAGCATATGTTTTCTTCTTTCTATAAGAGTTCTTCTAGTGTAATCGTTCTTCGTTACTTAGACTACATTTCTAAGATGAGCAATTCTCTCATCTCCAACACGAATGCATCTTATTCTTTAAGATATTTACTAAACTAGCAAAATAAAAGATAACAGGTCGAATCACCAATCATCTAACAAGCGATAAATAAGCCATTTTGGCAGTCTTCTTCTCTGGTTTTATAAATTAATTGCTTAACCCAAGACATTGAAAAAGAGGCCTATTTCTAGACCTCTAATTTAGTGTTTCTATGTCTTAGTTTCCTTTATATGCATCCTTAAGGATTTGGATCATATCGGTCACTAATGGAAGACGTGGGTTTGCTGGAGTGCATTGATCTTCATAGGCAAGATATGCAACATCTTCAAGCTTGCTCATATAGTCCTCTTCATCAGGAACAACTGAGGCAAAGTTTGGATCAATTCCGACTTCTCTTTCAAGATCAAGAACGGCTTGAGCAAGCTTCTCACCCGCTTCGCTCTTGTCTTTGCATTCGATTCCTAATGCACGGAGAATGTTTTGATACTTCTCATCGCAGCAATATTCCTCATACTTTGGCCAAACAGATAATTTAGCTGGAGCAGTTCCATTATAACGGATGACGTGCGGCAATAAGATAGCGCAGGTTCTGCCGTGGACAGTGTGGAATTCTCCACCAACTTTATGGGCTAAAGCGTGAACTAAGCCTAAGAAGCTATTGGCGAATGCCATACCCGCAATAGTTGCAGCATTATGCATCTTTTCACGAGCAAGTAAATCATGTTTTCCATCTTTTACTGCTCTTGGTAAATACTTGAAGACAAGTTGGATAGCTTCTAAGCAAAGACCATCTGTGAAGTCAGAAGCCATGACGGAAGTATAAGCTTCGATAGCGTGAGTTAAGACATCTAAGCCAGTTTCTGCTGTGCTTCTTGCAGGAAGGTTTGTTGTGAATTCAGGATCAACGATAGCGATTGATGGGGTTAAGGAATAATCTGTTAATGGATATTTCTTTTGATTTGCTTTATCGGAGATAACGGCAAATGGGGAAACTTCGCTACCTGTGCCAGAGGTTGTTGGAATGGCAATGAGTTTGCTCTTTCTTCCAAGTTCTGGATATTTGAAGGCACGTTTACGGATATCCATGAATTTTTGTTTGAGATCGTCGAAGTTAACTTCTGGGTGTTCATAGAATATCCACATACCTTTTGCAGCGTCCATTGGAGATCCGCCACCAAGAGCAATGATAGTATCTGGTTGGAACTCTCTCATGAGTTCGACGCCACGTCTAATTGTTGTGATATCTGGATCTGGTTCGACATCGGCAAATAATTGATATGTGACAGGGTTTCTTCTTTGATTGAGTTCATCAATGATTTTGTTTAAGAAACCGAGTTGGACCATGGAGTGGTCGGTAACGATGAAGACTTTGCCAACATCCTTGCAAGAACGTAAGTATTGGATGGAATTACGCTCGAAATAGATTTTTTGTGGAACTTTGAACCATTGCATGGTGTTTCTCCTTTTTCCTACTTTCTTGATGTTAAGTAAATTAACTGCGCTGACGTTTCCAGCAACTGAGTTATGTCCGTAGCTGCCGCATCCTAATGTGAGAGATGGGGTGAATGAGTTATAGACATTACCGATGCCACCGAAAGTGGATGGTGAGTTCCAAATGATACGAATGGCTTTGACTTTGTCGCCAAATTGGTCAGCCATTTCTTGGGTTTTGCAATGTATTGCTGCAGAGTGTCCTAAACCACCGAATTCAAGCATCTTCTCGCAAAGATCAAATCCTTCTTGATAATCTTTGACACTATAAACAGCAAGTACCGGTGATAGTTTTTCTCTAGACATTGGCTCTTTGACGCCAACGCTCTTACATTCAACGGCAATGATAGAGCAATCAGCAGGAACCTTAAAGCCAGATTGTTCGGCAATCCATTGTGGGGACATGCCAGCGACTGCGCCATTTAATTTAGCGTTTGCGACATTTTCATCTTTGGAAGTAAAGCCAAACATGAATTTCTCAAGTTTTGCTTTTTCTTCTTCAGAAGCAAAATAAACATGGAAATGTTGAAGTTTTTTCTTGATGTCTTCATAGATTTCCGCATCAACGAAGATGGCGGATTCTGAAGCACAGATCATACCGTTATCAAAGGATTTAGAAAGAACAACGTCATTGACTGTACGGTCTTGATCGCAATCTTTACAAATGTAGCAAGGAACGTTACCTGCACCAACGCCAAGAGCTGGTTTGCCACAACTATAAGCGGCCTTGACCATGGCGTTACCGCCGGTTGCAAGAATTGTTGCAATGCCAGGATGTTGCATTAAAGCGGTAGTTGCATCCATTGATGGATGCTCAATCCATTGAATGCAGTTTTCTGGAGCGCCAGCTTTAACGGCTGCATCACGCATAACAATAGCCGCAGCTTTGGAGCATTCTTGTGCATTTGGATGGAAGGCAAAGATAATTGGGTTACGTGTTTTGATGCTGATTAAAGATTTGAAGATGACGGTTGATGTTGGGTTTGTAACAGGTGTGATACCGGCAACAACGCCAACTGGTTCAGCAATCTCAGTGATACCAGTAACTGGATCAGAGCTGATAATACCAACAGTTTTTGCATGACGCATATGGTTAACGACATATTCGCAAGCAAATAAGTTCTTTGTAGCCTTATCTTCGAAGCAACCACGATGAGTCTCATCGATTGCTTTCTTAGCTAAGATTCCGTGGTTATCCAAACCAGCGACCGACATCTTAGCGACGATATAGTCGATTTTTTCTTGATCATAAGAGGCAAAGTCGTCTAACGCCTTTAAACCTTTCTTTACTAAGGCATCAACTTCAGCCTCAGCTTTTTCTTTTGGAGTAAGTTCTTTCTTTTCTGCCATAAGAGCATTCCTTTCGTTTTGAATGTTTTAATCGGTAATTTCTTACCGACAACATTATATTAAATAAATAAGTATTTTTTTATTGATACCGCTTTCATTGAAGAAAATTAACGGAATACCGAATTTAAAAAAGCGATGAACATTTGAATTTATCGCTAGTTTTATTGTTATAAAATTTTAAAGTTGATTTATGCTTTTTAGATATCTTTCGAGGATAACCATCGCGGCTCCCGAATCGATCTTGCTTCTTTGTTTCCTGGAATTAAGACCGTTTTGATGAAAGATGGCGGCTGCTTCAGCAGTCGTATTTCTTTCATCTTGTTGTTTTATCGGTATATTAGGAAATGCTTCTTCTAACATAAGAATGAAATCTTTGACGATTGGCGTCATCTCACATTCATCTCCTGAAGGATAGAGAGGATAGCCAATGACAATGTTCTCAATCTTTTCTTTGCTAAAGACGTCTTTAACGGCTGCTAGGGCATCTTCATAATGGGTCATTTTGAAACGAACCTCTGGCAAAGGGGAAACAAACATCCCACTACGAGAGATTGCAAGACCTATTGAGCCCTTACCTAAATCAATTGCCAAAATATTCTTTTCCATATCACCTAGATTTTATCTTTTTCTATAGAAATATAGAAGAAAAATACTAAGCGGTTATGGTCTTGGCAACATTAAGTTCAAGCGTGGTATAGTCATCGTCCGTATCGCCAGTGCCTGTTTTTAACTTTACATACAGCGTTAAATCAACAAGTTCTGTCATAACCACTTCGACGTCAACATCGTTTGTAACCGTTACCTTATATCCTCCAAGCTTGTAATAATAGGTTCCTTCATCGGCGTCAAAGTTTTCAGCATATACGCTACTGACTTCTAATGTTACCGATTTCCCATCAACATAGAAGGCATATATTGTCGCAGTATCATTAACCGATGTATCCCAATCTAAATCAACAGGCCAAGAGGAGGTGTCCTCACTCTCATTGCCATCGTTATCTATCGTTGTATTCGTTGTCGTCCTACTTCCATCTTTTGTCGTGGTTGTTTTCTTATACGTTAGAGTCGTTGATTCTTCGCTAAAGAGAGAATACGTAATTCTTGTTATTGTGTTTATCTCAGTTTTCTCAGTAAGAGTTCCTGTGGCTTCAGGTATGTTTGTTCCATTCCCGCTAACTGTTAAATCACGATACTTATATTCAGTGACGACGCTTGTATTTGAACTTGTATATTCAATTGACGTGTCATCACGAACAACACTCATCTCTCCACTAAAGGATGTTGTTAAACTAAATGATGCGTTATTCTTTGCGTCTATCGCCGGTAAGGCCGTTAAATCATCACCAATAAAGGAGAAAGAAACGCCCTTTGCATATGTATACATATATGTGCTTATTGTCTTAAGTTCACGAATTTGGGAGATATCTGTGCGTTGAGAGTTGGCACCGATATCGAGGTAACAAAGGTATGCTCCATCAGATCCACTAACGGAGCCTAACGCATATTCCCCGGCATTTGTAGGTATTTCAAAATAGAAACACACGCTTGAACGCAAACTAGACCTAGCTCCTATCCATGATGATTTAAAAACAGCATCAGAAGAATAGTTTCCTTCCGTCGGGAACGTAGACTGAACGATTGGCTCATCACTAGTAAACTCTAGACCATTTAAATGGTATCTTTTGCCGTTAGACCCATGTAAATACGGAACGGTGTATGATGTCGTTCCATCTTCGTTTTTGTATTTATAAACATACGACTGAGACTTCTTTGAATTTGTAGTTTCGTAAATCTCCTCTATTTCGCGTATGTTTTTAATGTTGCTACCATCTCTTTCGATTTCATGCAAAGAAAAGAAAGAGGTATTTCCGGAAAAGTATGTACCCGCAAAGAAATTTATATAGCCTTTCTTGTATAAATTGAAGTCTATCGAGTCTTCAGGCAACTCGTAGTTAGTAAACTCATTGTTTTTAATTCTTGCATATTCGGCAATAACTTTATTTGATGTTGAAATTTGTGCGTCCATAAAGTGGAGGCCATAAACATAGGTGTTATCAGAATTAAAAATTTTTGAGAATTTTGTATAAGCTCCCTCGGCAGAACCATCATCATTGAGATGTTTGAAAGACGAGAACGTTGATGAAGTTGGCGTGCCTGAAAATACTCCATCATCATTGATGCTATAGAGTGTGGTTATGGATAGATTACCACTTTTTTTATATTGAGAAACACGAATATCACCAGTTCCTACTGAAACATTAGCGCCAGAAATAACATAACCAGTATTTTTCACGTTAGGAATTCCATCGTCCCCACTAATAGGGAAGAATGTCGGCTTTGTTTGATAAGTCGCACTGCTAGTCGAAGTCGTCGTTTCGTCGTAAGTGTAAGATTCATCTTGATATGTAAATCCTAATGAATCTACTGTATTTGTCTCGCTTTTTATTTCAAATTGCCAGCCTGTATTTGTTGAAATGGTGAGACTTTCACCAGAAGCAGACATGTAATAATACCGGTACCAAGATCCTTTTCTAAAATATTTACTGTTATAAGTAAAAGCATTGCTTTCGCTTGTTGTTAATCCAGTTATACTACCGCTAGTGCTATCAGTACCTAAATAATAGGTTGTCCCATTTATCTTCGTATAATAATGGCTATTGCCATTCAAATCCCAATGGACAGCATCACTTTCATACGATTCACCGTTTGCTACCTTCAGCGAAACGCTAGACGAAGATGTATCCTGCACAATCCAATATTTGTAACTAAGATCGGTTATCGCGTAATAAGTGCTAGACTCAAGATGCCATCCTTTATCACTTGAATATTGCAAGCACTTTGTTTCACTAACGTATGTCCCCAAACTTTCATCATTTTCCCATGTTGAAGCAGATGATGAACTTGTGGTTGTTTCTAACGTACCAGAATCGTTAACGAGATAATAAGTTGTATCGGAATTTGCAGATTCAAGATACCCATCTGTGGTTAAGCGAAAATATGTTGCATTCGCACTATCAACCGTATTTCCTATCGTTCCATTTGAAATATAAAGATAGTTTTGTTTTGATGAATCGGAAAGGGCTACCAATTGTCTAGTGCCTAACTTCGCTGTTGTCGTAGTCGTAGTTAAAGTTGTATTTGTTCGAGGTGTAACCTCTGTTGCTCCGTACAAATATATGTACGAGGTGCTGCCTGAACGTTTTGCAAAGCAATATGATGCGGCCGTTTGGTCATCTTTTTGCTTCGTTGTTTCTGCATAATAATAGTAATAACTATTGTTGGAAGAACTGTAATAACGTTGGTCTTCTTTATAATCTGAGTATGTATCCTCTGTTACATTGCCATTCACATCTATTTTTATCGTTCTTGTTGTTGGGTGAGTAACATTTGTTGATGAATTCCATAACGACAATAAATCCGTATACATCGCATTCATATCCAAAGAACCGCCGTTACCTGATTCAGATCCACTATCGCCTTCAGTTCCTTGGGATGTTTCTACGTCTGAAGCTTGTAACTTCACTTTCTGATCGTATGCTGATGAACGATACTTCTCCTCACAATATCCAACCGTCGTATAGTCTGAAAGATTGCTTGTATAGCTACCATATGTGGATAACGTCTTATCTGTAGGTAATTCAATCTTTGAATCAGCTACGCCAACGCCTTCTAAAACACCGTTAACATAGCCCGCAGCCATACCAATAAGATTACTCGATTCTTCGCTTTCTACACTGAGGCCCTTGAGATAGAAATTCTTCGCGCTTGGAGCCTTATCATCTTCATAAGATTCTCCCTCTTTTCCAAAAACGCCGAAAAATCCCATGCAATTCAAGCCTGAAACATTAGTTATCGAAGATGGGTGTCTATTGTAATCACTGTAGTCATTACTGATTGTTAGATTAGATATCACTGCAGCATGTTCTTGGTTCTTCCCATGTGTTTTATCATATCCATCTAAATGACCGATGAATGGATGGTTTGTTGTACCTATTGGTGGCAAGGTCCATCCACTCATATCAAGATCATCTTCAATGATGAAATATGTTTCGTCTGTAAAATATCCAATATATTGAAGCCAGGCTAGGTTGTATAAATGGATTGGTTTGTTGATGACATATGGATCATCTGAGGTGCCTGTGCCTCTAGCAAAATAAGCACCAGCCGTATGTCCGACTAAAGAGGAATTCGTTATATTGTTCTTATTTGTGAACCATGAGAAAGAAAAGGCCGAAGTTGCAGCCCCTGCGGCAATAATTACACTAGCAACAACACCTGCAATAAGCTTAGTTGATACCCTCTTTTCAAAAAGTTTCCCCATAGCAAAGCGTTCTCCTTATTTACAAGAAAAATGAACCTTATGGCAACTGGCTGTCCCTTAGGGATCCTATAGTTTTGCGTCACCGAATTGCTTCGGTTTTGCTCTTTGCGACTAAAATTATACTATAAACATCTTTATGCGACTACTTTTCTTTGATTAGAACGTTTTACCGAATAAAAATCTCTAGAATATAAAGAAGAATGAGCCCTGCTTTTGTTATATAATTCACCTCATGGTAAACGAGAAAAGCCCATTGATAAAATTAAAGGAAAGTAAGCTCTATCCATATTTGATAGATGCCCTATATTTCCTTCTAGCATTTGCCATTACTTTCTTAATTTACGTATTTATTTTTCAAAGCCTAGGTTTCTATCCGTTTAAGGAAGATGGCCTTACAAGCCTAATGAGCGATCAAAGAGACCAATATATCGCTTATATGAGGACATATCAGAATATCCTCAAGAATGGAGGGAGTATCACCTACACCCTCTCAAAAACCTTTGGAGGGGATTTCCAATCTCTATTTGCATATTACCTAGCATCACCTTTCAATCTTCTATTGGTTTTCATCTCTGCAAAAGATATTCCCGCTTTCTTTGTTTTCTCTTTGATAACAAAGATGTCTTTTGCTTCAGGAAATACCTATCTTTTAGCTAGGTATCTAAGCAAGAAAAGGAGACCTATATTCCTTGCCTTCTCTATTGCATACGGTCTAATAAGCTACGCTTTCGTCTTTATGTGTAACTTCATGTACATGGATGCTTTAATGATCTTCCCTTTGATTTTCTTAGGACTTAAGCAATTAGAGAATGAGCATCATTACTGGCTATATCCTCTTTCTTTGGGATATGCCCTCTTTTGTAACTGGTATGCCGGAGGAATGATTTGCATTTTCCTCGTGATATATTTCCTTTTGAATTTCGCCCTCCTTAAGAAAAGTTTCCAAGAAAAACTGAAATATCTCCTGCGTTTCTTCGTTTTTTCCTTAATGGCGGGGTTTCTTTCATCCTTCGTATGGTTTAGCGCGTTTATGCATTTTAGCGGAACTAAGGCTAGTATCTCCTTGCCGTATTTCAAAGTCTTTAACTGGGCTCTATTCTTTGAAGGGTTGCTTGAAAACAATTACTTATCATATTCAGCCATTTCAAGGAATGAAGGATATATGAGCGCTTTCGTATCCGTAGTTACATTGCTATTTGCCATGCTATATTTCTCCAATAAGAAACATTCTTGGAGAGAGAAAACGCTTGATGGAACAATAATGCTAATCTATTTCGTTTCTACCATCATAAGTGTTTTCTATGCTCTCTTCCATGGTGGAAGAACGCCAATCTTCTTCCCAACAAGGTATTCCTTCATCATTGGTTTCTATCTTTGTTTCCTAGCAATCAAAGAAAGTGCGGATTTAGAAGACACCCCTATATGGGGTTTAGCAATCCCTGGAGGAGTTTCTTTGATTCTTCTTCCTATTCTTACCTTAGCTAAGAAGAACACCTTAGCTGGATCAAAAGAAGAAATCCTATATCCCTTATCTGTCACATCCTTATTGATATTCATCTTCTCTTTTGTAATTATTGCCCTCTATTTTCTTTATTTGTTAGTTGCCAAAAAGAAGAAAATCACCTCCCCTACATATATAGGCAAGGTCGTGGAAATCTCCATTCTTGCCCTAACTCTTATCTCCTCATATCGCGGAGGATATAACGTCATAAACATAAACGTCGAAGACAACATCTATCAAGATTATCAAACGTATCTAAAAGACGATACCCTCTCTCCTGTTTTTGATAAAGTGAAAAACGAAGATTCATCCCTTTATAGGATGGAAGCAACATTCAACCGTTTTGGTTCAAGAAACACGATCAATAACAACCCTCTTTTCTATTCTTATAATGGTTTGAATCATTACTCATCCACTGAAAAGAGCAATATCTCTTCCTATATGCGAAGAATCGGTTTCCACCGTAACTCATTCTGGGAAAGATATTCAGCCGGTTCAACTGAGGCCATGAACTCTTTTTTAGGAATTAAATATCTAATCGATAAGAAAGACCTAAATAGCGAGAAACCTCAATTCCTCTATAACGATTCATCTTTGAATCTTTTCAAAGAAACAGATACCTATGCCCTTGGTGATAATTTATATCATTACTATACAAATGAATATGCTCTACCTCTAGGTTTTGTCGTTGATCCATCTTCTTCTTATTTTGTCTCCCAAGGAGGAAAGAAAGAAGGAATAGAGGAAACATATTGGTACGATCATTTCGAATATCAAAATGAAATCTATCACACGATGGATAGATCAATAGACAAAGATATCTTCTACAAAATACCAACAACAAACGAAACATATTCCGAGGGAGTAAAGGTCATAAAAACCGACGTCTTCGGAAGAAAGACGTATTCCCTAGAGAAAGGATCTAGCATCGTCTATAACTTTGAAATCACTCCAGAATGCAAGAATAACAACCTCTATATTTTTGAACAATCCGAGAATCAAGATATCAAATTCTATTTAGACGGTTCCCTCCTAGAAATCAATAATTATTGGAATTCAGGCATTCATTCTTTCAATGCGGAAGTTGGTAGCAAGCATACCCTCTTAGTCACCTATTCTAAAGACTCTACAAAAGAAATCGAAATAAACCCAGAGATATATTACGAGGATCTAAGCATCCTCCAAGAATATCTAACGGATATCAAGAAAGGAGGATCAGTTAACCTAAAAGTGTCTTCTTCCTTATCTTCCACCACCTATGAAGGAACCTTCTCTTTCCAAAAAGACGATGGAGAATTCCTCTTTAGCATTCCTAACGATAAGAATTTCTCTATCTATCTAGATGGCAAAAAGCAACAAACCATGACTCGTTTTGATATCTTCACCGCCATATCCCTTAAAGGAGTAGAAAAAGGTGAGCATACGATAAAACTCGTATACAAAGATAAAGGCTTATTAGGTGGAAGTATCATCTCTTCTATCTCAATTCTTGGCTTTGTTCCTCTCATTATCTTCTATCCACGCTTAGAGAAACTTATCTTCAAAAGAAAAGACGAACCTTTTGAAGATTCGCCTATATCTAGATAAGTATTAATAATTTGCTTCAGTAAGAATCAATAGATGGGTCTTATTTTGCCTTTTGAAGAAATCCATAAGGAAATATCCAACCTTCATAAGATATTCGCCAGAATACGTTCCTTTATCTTCTCCATCAAGGTTAAGAAGGTAGCGTTTCTTTGGGTCAAGGCCTTTAAGTTTCCAATAGTCAAGATGCCAAGTGACGTTACTCTTCTCGAAGAAGATTGCCATAGCCTTGCTTTGATCGGAGGAAACGGAAATCAAGGACATCTCATCTTCGTCTAATGGATTAGCCAAATGGTATAAGGTTCCATTCATTATGACTTCGTTATGATATTTATGGAAAATTGAGGTACCCCTACTAAGTAACTTGATTTCATCTTCACTTAATCTAGTTGGATTCATCTCGTAGCCATAGGTACCGAAGAGCGCCACGTTCATCTTTGTCTCATAACTTGTTTGAGGAGAGGCGGAGACATGTGAGGAAATAGTTGAAAGAGGATATCCAAGGGAAGTAAAGAATTGGATATTAGCCCTACTTGCTCCATCCGTTTCGTCAGATGTCCAGATTTGTGGGACATAGTATAGAGTTCCTAAATCAAATCTAGCTCCACCAGCTGAACATCCTTCAAAGAAGATTGAAGGATACTTTAGACGTAACTTTGTTAAAAGTTTGTAATAGCCTAAAGTCACACGGTGATATATCTCCCCTTGTTTGTCTGCACCAAAGAAGGAAGATAAATGCTCCGCCATATTACGGTTATGATCCCACTTAACATATTTCACTGGGTATTCATCAAGGATTTTGCACATGGAGTCAAAAACATAATCAATGACTTCATCGCTAGAGAAATCAAGAATCATTTGATGACGCTCTAGAGTAGACCAATCCTTATTCTCGTTATACCCAAGAGCATATTCCGGATGGGCTCTAAATAAATCAGAATCGGAGCTAATCATCTCCGGTTCAAACCAGATACCAAAATCTAAGCCAATTTCTTTTAAGTGATCGGTAAACTTATGAAGATCAACTTTCTTCTCATTAACAAACCAATCGCCTAAGGAAGATGAATCGTTTTCCCTCTTTCCAAACCATCCATCATCAAGGACAAATAAATCGATGCCAAGCTTCTTTGCTTGATCGGAATAGGCGATAAGAGAATCTGTATCGAAGCTAAAGAGAGCACCTTCCCATGAATTAAATATCAATGGTCGTTTTCCTTCGCGTTTATCTGTTTGAATATTTTCTTTGATGAGTCTATGGAAAGATTGAGACATAGGATCTATGCCGTCTTTTGAATAGGAAATAACTGCTTGAGGGGTAACGAAGGTCTCGTTTCTTCCTAAGCTAAAGGAGAAATCCTCATCATTAAGCCCATAGACAATATGGGTTGTTCCATACATCGTTTTTTCAATTCTTGCTTTCCAGTTTCCTGAGTAAAGAAGATTGAAGCCGATTGTTTCTCCTGAGGAATAGTTATTTCTTTCTTTAGAGATAAAGAAGAATGGATTTTCTTGATGGGAGGATTTTCCTCTATTGGAGCCAAATTCTTGAATTCCATCATGAATCTTGTTTATTTCCTCGTTTCTTTCTCTCGCCCATGCGCCAGAGAAATGATGGAGGTAATAATCTGAGGTTGGTAAATCTAGTTGAAGAGACATTGCACGAAGGAGTTTAACCTTCTTCCCTTTGTTTTCAACCTTAAAAGATTTAGCAATGATGTTCTTATCACGATATATCGAGATATATTCATAAAGATATAAGTTTGTCGTTATGTCTTTAAGAACTATCTCTAAAGTGTCTATATTCTCTTTATTATAGATATTCTCGTTTCTTTCTAGTGGAGTGTCCAAAGAAGGCATGCCATCTACTGGTTTGATTCCGTGATATATCTTATGTCTTACGTATTCGAAATCAGTAAGGTAGGAGCCATTCTCGTGTTTGATGATGATTGGCGCGTCTCTTTTATCTGCTTCGCCATGCGATGATATCTCTTGTAATGTTTCTGGATAGAAATAGGAAGGTGATGGGGTCATTATCGACATCTTCTTATCAAGATATGTATTGTCAGGATAGACAATCCTGCCTTTTAAAATATCGGTTAAATCATTAAGCTTTTCGCCAAAATAAAGAGTCTCTAATCTTCCAAATCCATCTAGATGGATAACATAGGAGATTTCTTTGTTAAAAAGATGGAAAACGTTTTCCTCAGAATTAAAATGAATCATGGTAATTCTCCTTCCTTAAAATGATAACAAATCTAAAAGACTCTGGCACGAATTAGGAGATATTTTTGAACCAATATTTTATGCAAAATATACATATTCTTATGTATTCATCATATATTTTTGTTACCTAATATCAAGTTACTCAATATAAAGAAAATGCATTCTTGAAGTGTTTCTTTTCTAAATATGTTATCTTTCTTCTAGAAACTAGAGGAAAGAAACATGAAAGAAAAACTACTTGAAGACAAATATCTCTTATTAGACGAAAACGATAACGTTCTAGCAGAAATAGATTTTCCAAAAATCGATAAATCAACCGTAGAAATCACTCATACTGTGGTATCACCCTCTCTCCAAGGGCAAGGAATTGCTAGAAAACTCGTTGAAAAGGTATTAGAGGTTGCAAAAGAGAAAGGATATAAAGTAACTGCATCATGTTCGTATGCAAAGCATTATCTAGAGAAGAATTGGTTGATTTAAGCAAAATACGTTATAAGTAGATTTTATATAAAAGAATTCGTAAAAACGCGTTAACCATGAATATTAAATAATGCACTTTGTACGAAAAAAACATTTGTCTCTTATGATATACAGGCTTTCTAATTTACATTTGCCCCCATATGTTTTGTAGTATTCCTAAGAGGAAGCAAAAATGTTTAACCAGCAAAAGTACATCAACTCATATCTGAAAGACAACTACAAAACAATCAAGCTTAGAATCAGAAATGACGACAAAATATTGATTAATAAATTAAACAACTGCGAAAACATAAACAAATACATATTGGATCTCATTAGGAAAGATATCTACGAAAATAGAAGCTACCACTACATCAATAATGAAGTCATAATAGATTTTGAATTATCAAAAACAATGGCCGATTTGGTGAAAAAAGCTGAAGATGCTGATTTATTGGAAGATTACGGCTTATATATGAACTTAGCAGACGCTATAGATTCGCAAGGCAAAAAAGAGGCAGCTCATCACCTAATAGCCGAAACAGAATGGAGAAAACTAGTCAGAAGATATCCAGTCTAATATAAAAAGAGGCAACATCCCTGTTACCTCTTACTACTACACCCCTTATTCTTCAAATGGTTTCAAATCAACAACACAATCCTTAGGATAGATACGTTTTTCATCGTTATCTAAATCAATAAGAACGTATTTCATATTTCCCATGCCTAATTCATGCATATAGGTAAGCTGACGAAGGCCATGACGTGATTCGATTCTTTCGACTAAATCATGATTTTCTTCTTTTTTCATCGCATAGACGATATCTACTGATGCAGTATCAATCGCACAAATATCTAATGAGGCAAGTATGCCAACGTTAGGTGTGACAACTGGCGCGGCTTCAACACCTGCGCAATCGCAATCGACAGACATATTTCTCATAACGTTGATATAAGCGATATGGTCTTTAAAATGATCGACTGTAGCTTTGCTAGACTCGGTCATTCTCTCCATGAATTCCTCTTTAAGAATACCCCACATATCTTTCTCGTTATTTTCTGGGGTGTGGATCATCTTTTTTCCGATTCTTCCATCCGCACAACCAATGCCAATATTCTTATTTGATCCGCCAAATCCCCCGCATGTATGGCCTTTGAAATGAGTAAGAACAAGCAAGGAATCATAGTTCAACTCATCTTTTCCAACTGACATGGTTTTGAAATACTTGCCTCCATTAACAGGGAGATTAGCCACGCCATTTTCGTCCATGATATCCACTCTAGCAAAATCCCAGCCATTGATCTTTAAGGTTTCACGATGTTTCTCGCTTGTATAACGATCGCCATCATAATATGTATTCGTTTCAACGATTGCCGCATCCTTCAGATGTTCTTCGAAAAGTTTCTTCACCCAAGGACGTGGGAGGATATTTGGCCCATGTGCCTCACCAGTATGGAGTTTGACTGCAACCTTTCCAAGGAGATTTGCACAAATTTTCTTATAGGCCTTCTCTAAGCCTTTCTCCGATAAATCTCTTGTGAAATAGACAATTGATTCATTGCCTTCTCTTTCTTCGTAAGGAATATACTTTGTTTCCATATTTTACCTCCAGCTAAAGAATATACGCTTTATAACTTGTAACATCACTAACAACTTCCCCATCGATTTGTAAGGCGGTTGGTCTAGAGAAAGAAACCTCAATTGTCTTTCCTTGGATAACAGAAACAGACTTAGTCGCATTGACATGCGTTCCTTTAAAAATCTTTGGGAAAAGCAAGAGAGTGCCTAATTTATCTCTGCCATGTATTACAACACTTGTTAAGAGATTTGAGCCTCTTTCTTGATTTGGGGCAACCTTCATCCCTCCGCCATAATATTTGCCATTCATCGCAGCTGATATGTATGTCTTCTTGAAAATAAGTTCTTCTTTGCCATCGACTTTAACCTTGGCAATTGGTGCAACATACCCCTTCATCAAAAGACCAACAGTGATATTTCCATAGTTGATATCGGTTTTTCCTGCCGCTTTAAGCTCTTCAGCCTTTTTGCAACATTCCCCATCAATTCCATATCCGATACCGTTAATAAAACGATATGTCTTTCCTTTGACCTCGATATATGGAAGATTCGAAAGGAATTCATTGAGTTCCACTAAATGGGTATTTGGATCTTGCTTATCTTTCGTATCATTGAAGAAATCATTTCCCGTTCCGTAAGGATAGAGATAGAAAGAACAAGGGAGTTCTTCATCTAGAGGCATCTTGTTGATTTGATGGTTAAGCGTGCCATCCCCTCCAACAATGATGACTTTATCTTTAGAAGTTAAGGTCTTGATGAATCCTGCCCAATCATTGTCATTAAGCGGAAGAGCCTTGAGTTCTTCATTCAAACTTTTTTTGAGTTCTTTGGCAATCTCAGGAATCTTTTCTTTTAATTTCCCTGAATCGGCAATTTCGTTATAGAAGAGATAGTTCATAATTCAATATTCCTTTCTAAGTCTTCAAGAATGGCTTCATGGGCACGAGAAGAGATATCGCTTGCGCGTTTATCCTTATACTCATTTGGATAGATGACATCGACTATATCTACGTCTACTCTCGTATGTCTCCATGGAGCGCGTTTCTTGATATCTTGTGTTTTTCTTAGGCAGCATACCACGATTGGCACATTTGCCCACATCGCCATTTTAAAAGAACCTGCATGAAATTCAAGCAATGCTTCTTTTGTTTTATTTCTTGTGCCCTCAGGGCAAATGCCCATCGCACATTGATGACTCATTAAATACGAAACACCTTGTTTAATCGATCTCATTCCTTCAAGAGGATTCTCGCGATTAATTGGGATAAATCCAGCATGATGGACAAAAGGCCCGGCAATAGGGAATTTCAAATTCTCGGGTTTGGTTATCCAAGCCATTGGCTGGTTCTTTCTTTTTAAGGCGGCAATCAAAACCATCTGATCAAAATTAGAAATATGGTTACAGACCAAAACATAATCATGACCATCTGGCATCCTAGAGAATCCATTACGTTTGTAGGAAACGTTTATGAGTCTTAGGAAGGTCGCGTCCGTAATTCTAATGATATGGTAATAATACCTAGAAAACTCTTTCTTAGGTTCATCTGTTTTAAGAAATTTGCCCCAAATAAAGAGAACAACAATCCATAATCCGAAGAAAAGAGGATAACTAAGCAAGCAAAGAGGGATTCCAACCCAAAAGAAGGTCCAATTACTTGCTTCACAAATAAAATATGCTGAACTTCCACCTACCCCGATAGATAGAAGCCAGAGAACGATTTCTAAACTATTCATACGTCCATAATTTTAGCCTAGCAAGATATTCTTAAGCAATAAATTAAACGAGGTTATTTTTTGCACTTGAAAACGAATATTTATATCTTCAGGTGCAAAAATCAATGAATTTTGCACTTGAAAATGATATTATTCGTCTAGTGATGCAATTTTATGGATATCAAATCGGCATATTTCCAGATGAATAAAGATGAATTCAACGAGCATTTGAACTCTCTTAAGAACTCAACGAATACGATTCATTTATTGAACGATGCCTTTTTCTACAACCAAGAATTAGATTCCATGAATCTTTCGTTGAGCCTAAGAAAAAAGATGTTTGAATTCGACTCTTTGATCGATTCCTTTACAAGCTTCTCGAAGAAACAAATATTGCAGTCCTTTCTAATTGAAGAAATCGAATCTACGAACAAAATAGAAAACATTTATTCAACTAGACATGACATTTTTTCAATCATTTCTCAAGCGTCTTTGTCAAAAAACATAAAGGTGGTATCTATTGCCAATGCTTATAAACAGTTGCTAAATTCCAAGGGAAGCCCAATCAAAACGTGCCTAGATATCAGAAACATATATGATGCAGTCTTGGAAAATTCCATCGATAAAGACTATCTTCCTGATGGAGAGTTCTTCAGAAAGAACAACGTCTATATTTCTAACGGCATAGAAACCGTGCATGCGGGAGTGATTGGCGAAGAAAACGTCATCAAAGCAATGAATTCTTTCATCGATTTGTATAACTCAAATAACGACACAATCATAAAAATGACCTTATGCCACTACATCTTTGAAAACGTCCATCCTTTCTATGATGGAAACGGTCGTTTAGGAAGGTTCTTATTCTCCAACGGCTTATATCTAGAAACAGGCAGCTATTTCTCTTTTGCCTTATCTTGTTGTTTCTCTCATCAAAAAAGCAAATATTACAAAGCCTTTAAATTAGCAGAAGACAGATATCAATTTGGCTGTTTGAATCTTTATGTAGATACAATCTTAAAAATCCTAATTGATGAAATAGACAAACTAATTGAAAAAATAAAACAAAATAAATCCGAAATAGAGAAAAGCATCATTAGCCTTTCTTCTTCGACAAAATCGGAGGCGAAAATATATAAGTTAATCATTGAAAGTTCCTTTTTATCGGACTTCGGCGTTTCTAACGAGGAAATAATCAAAGAAACCGGTGTTTCAAAGAGAACGCTTATATACGTTTTAAATAAGCTCAGAAATTCTAACAAACTTATGGAAACAAAAATTGGTAGATACACCTACCACAAGATGAAGCTTTAGAAATCTTCCAAATAAATCTCAAAAATAACGGAAGGAAAAGAATGAGAGAAATCCACTTCTTTAACTTTGCCGATTAAGGATTTTCCCGCATCAAGAAGACGAGAGAAAATCACCTCATCATTTTCTGGGACATAGCCAACTATTCCTAAGGAAGAGCGCACTTCAACTTCTGTTGGATTATATTTGCTTTGATGGTAACGGAACTCTAATCTATCCCCACTTTTTAATTCTAAAAGAGGCTTACGGTCGGTTAATGTATAGGTTCTAGACAATTTCCCGTCAAATAGAAGAATCTCTCTTTTTAGAGGTTTCAAAAGATTGTCTATCTCCCCTTTATTTTCCTTGATCGCCACTTCAAGTTTCTTTGTGACCAATTCGTTCTTCATGCTTGATTCTTTTCTCCAGGTAAGAGAGTTGAAAGACGTAACTCAAGATCACCTTTCAAACAAGAATAGTCATCAATGTCTTTCTTGTTCTGTTCATGAATTTCTTTGATTTTCTCCGGGCTTTCTAAGATATAACGATATGTATATGGCTTATTCTCGATGATTTCTTTTATTTCATTTTCAAGTTTTTCGCCTTTCTCTTTAAGATTGTCGATTTTCACGTCTTTCGATTGGAAATGCAAAAGAGCTAAGGCATATAGTCTTCCAATCTCATCGAGGTTATTATTCTTATACGCTTCGATGGCTTTTTGATAGATTTCTTGGCAAAGAGAATCTTTTTGTCTCTCTGGATGGATATCTGGATGGGTGAATTTCATCAGTTTTCTAAAGATGGTTTGGAGAGTTTGATATTTCTCTAAAGATAACTTTGGGGATGAATGAACGTCCTTTGCTTCCTCAACCTTATCTAGAAGCCTGTTATATTCCAAATATTCCTCAAACTCTAAGGAACAATTATTCTCAAGCTCTTCAAAAGAAGGAGGATTCCCTTGGTTCCACATCTTTTGACAATAAGAGATCTTTCTTTTGAGGATTGCCACCTCAATTTTTGTTTTTACTAAAAGAGACAACTCCTCGCCAAAAATATAGTAATATT
>CAVKLJ010000018.1:0-27359 GCA_963657245.1 Lachnospiraceae bacterium | reverse complement strand
CGACGGGCTCACGACGAAAAAGGTCCACGGATGGAGGGTTATAGTTGATTTGATGTCGAAATAGGCTATATTTGAATGGACGGAAATCAGCGTTTACACAAAATTGAGGATACTCCCGATATAAACTAAGTGTTTATCATAATTGTAAAGGTATATTATATTTAACCTAAAAATAAATATTGATTTTTTTTCTATCAAAGATACTATGTAATTACAAAGAAAAAGTGGTTAAGCATATCTTTAATGCTTGTCACAAGGAGAATGTGATATGAAAAACGTAAAGAATTTGATAAAAGTCTGTCCTATCGCATTGATGGTTTTTTCGATGTTTTCATGCCAAAATGAAATTTCAAATAAGGTTACAGATGAAGAAACAATAAACAATGTAGTAAATTACTCTTTGGAATACAGATTTTTCAATCCCGGAACGCAAATCTCTTATAATCACATGTGGGAGGGCACAGACACACAGAACAAGTTCGGGCCTAATTTCTCTAAGGATAATAGGCTTTATACATATCTATTAAATTATGGAGAATCAACTAAACATTATTATTTTGTGTATGTAAACAAAGATAAAATGCAAACCTTAACAGACTGGGTTGCTAATTATCTTAAGAACACAACAAAAGATAACGATTGTGTATTCGACGAAGATAAGAACATCGTTGATGGAAAATACTTGCTTGGCGCTAACAAGAATGGGTTTGATGATTTTCTCGTCACCTATGGAAATGACTTTAACCAGAAAATGGAAATTGGTGGATATAAGATGGCTTTATGTTTAGAAAGCAAGACTGTCACGATTAAGAAGAACGCTTCAACGAAAACCGATCTTAACAAGAAATTTTCTCTCTTCAAAAGAGTGACCTTGAAATACGATGAGACAATGTCGTCTTTTACTGAATTAAAAGAAAACGTATCCGATAGAGACTTGACGGATGTAACTTTCTCTTATGTTGGCGATAGGTTAGAAACGTATCCAAAGTCGTTTGAAAATTCTAATTGTTTCTATGCTCCAAAGATGGGACTCGATGATACGTTTAATTACAAAACTGTGAAAGTCCCTGTAACTGATAAAGGCATCCTTTTACCTAGAAAAGAAAATGGATATGATCTCTTAGATAAAAATGTAGAACTTCCAATTACGGCGGAAGACGTTTATGAAAATCATAAAGATGAATTTCTAGACGCATTCCTTGAATATGAAGAAAACTCTTCAACGGGATATGCTTATTTTGATACGGCAAAAGTTTTGAATATTTTGAAATAACGCCTGCAATTCCCATTTATTTTTTCAACTAGCATAAACATTAAAAAGCCTCCGCCTATTTGACGGAGGTTGAACTTTTTTAAGTTCTTATTTGACTTTGTAGCTTGCGTAATCGGTATCGTTATAAGAGGTTCCTCTATAGAAGTGGTCAATCAATTTTGAAGTCTTGTCGTTGAGACGATGGGCAATTGTCCAGATTGTTGAACCTTCAAGTTTGGTATTGTCTTTATTGACGAAGGCTACCATCTTGTTTTTGAGGGCATCGGAGTAGATTTCCTCATCATCGTAATTTCTCCATAATGTTTCACCGACTCTGCAGTAGTTCTTTGTCTTGAGGTCACCATTCCAGTCGTAGTATCTATATCCGGCATAATAGTCAGTTCCTCTTAAGAAACCTCTGCTTTCGTGAGTAACATCGATGTCTTTATAGATACCGATGGCATTATCGAAGTCTTCTTGTCTAGATTCAGGAATTCTGAAGCCTAAATCTCTTAAGTAATACTTGAGGTTGTAATTATCTTCAGTTTGGTAGTTCTTGATGTAGAAGGCATAGTCACTATAGATTAAGTTATAGATGCTATCTTCTGCCTTGAAGGATTTGAAGCAGTGGCTGTAGCTATCGTTATAGAAGTCAGCGACTGTATTCTTCCAAACAACGTCATCAACGGTGATGGTTGCTAAGTAAGCTGAGACTGTGTAGTCGGTGCTGATATGGACGAAGCCATCAGCATCAAATGTTCTCTTAAGGTGAGACATTGTTGGGCAGTTTTCATCATCATGGTTCTTCTTGATGGTATCTAACTTCTTAAGTTCTTTTTGGAACATTTCGTTAATAGCGTTAACGGAATCACACATGATCTTAACCGATTCCTTGATACCATCGATGTTGGAGTCACCAGGTTGATATTTGCTGATTTCCCTAGCTGCTTCTAATTTGGAGAGAAGACCTAAGGAGTTAACAAGGAAGGCACATTCTTGAATGAAGTGAATTCTTGGGGCATAGCCTTGGTAATCCCAGACTTCGTTTGCACCTAAGGTGTTATCATACAAATCCATTAATGTTTGAGTTTTCTTTGATGGGTTTGGATATAAGAGTTTTTTGCAAAGCAATTCAGTTGAGTGCCAGACTTGGTTACTGAGGCTATAGAAGATAAGCTTTTCTTTGAAACCTTCGACGAAGTTGACTTTTTGTTGTTCAAGGAAGTCTTGGTCGTAATCAGGGATGTTTTCCTTAGCGGCAATGCTTTCAAGAGTTTGCATTTCGACGAGAACTGGAGATCTGACGTCATCAAGGATTTCGAGGACCTTGTTCATGTTGTCGCTATCTTGGACAGACTGTGCTTTCTTGGTTAAATCTTGGAAACCTTGTTCAAGTTGGGCATAGATTTCTTTTAATTGAGCGATGATTTGATCAATCTTTTTAGTGGTTGCATCTCTGACATCGATTCCCATTTCGGCACACGCTGTTTTGAAGGCGTATGCAGCAAGGGATGAAATGCCTGATTTCATGAAGTCCATGCCTTTGTCTAGGATTGATTGAGAAATCCAGTCTAGTTCTTCGTTACTTGATTGGAAGGTATGTGGAGGATTGTTGATACTCATATCGACTTTGATTGGTTCGACACTTGAGTTCTTTGATTGTCCAGAACATCCTGCCAATGCGGTGAGGGCTGCTAATCCGAATAATATTTTTTTCATTTTTGTATTCCTCCTAAATTGAGATACATTTCCAAGGGCTTTGTTTCTCTTGGCACTTACATAATAACGCTTTTAATCTCGTTGTCAAACATATTTGATACAAAAAATTAAAAAATGTTACTTTTTACCGATTTATTGATACTATTTGCTATTTCTTATTTATATAAATATAAGGAAAAAGCCATATTTCTATGGCTGTTATCGCTATTTCCATATGATCATGAAAATATTATTTTTTCCTTTGTAGGCACCTTTCCTCATGTATCTCGTTTTCCGACATATTAGTTTTCAAACTTCCTCTTAAGGAATGCACAAGCTTAATTTTATCTTTGTTTGGATTACTGATTTTAGCAACGATTGTTCCATATCGTGTTACGTATACGTCTTCTTCCATTGATAAGGATAGGTATGCATCTAATTTTCTTGTCAACTCAGTTATTGTGGCGATCATATCTTTCTCCAAGCGATTGCTTACATTAAATATGTGGGAGGATAGAGTTATATTCAACAGGAAATTAATATTTCCAACAATTGGTAAAGAAAAAAGTGATGAGAAAACATTGCTTTTAGAAATACGAATCATTCAACTTGAACTTTTTCTTCTGCTGGGTAGTGGCATTTCCTTTTCCATCTACCAGTGAAGAACATGATGACGGATATTATCGCGCCGAGTCCCCAACCCATTGGCCAAGCAAAATACACTCCTTGATAACCAAAGAAATGGCCTAAGATTAACGCGGCTAGAACACGTACGACTAAATCAACCGATGTTCCGATTGTAAAGCCAAACATATCCATTGAACCTTTTAAAACCCCATCGAATGGTATTTTCACGACCATAAACACAAAGAAAGGAACGACTGACGCAATAAATAACGTACCTGAATCAATGATTGTTGCAGTATTTTCGTTACTTTCATCAGATAAGAACAGCTTTACCCAGAATTCACGGAATGGAAGGATAACAGCTATTGCTATGGCACAGAATACCGCACTGATAATTAAGGTAGAGAAATAGCCTTTCATGATACGATCATATTTACCTGCACCGACATTTTGAGAAACGTAGTTTGTTAAGGCGTTACAGAAAACGGTAAAGATGTTGATGGCAATATAACAAATCTTATAAGCGGCAGAATATCCTCCGGCGACGTTATTTCCGCCAATATTGGTTAGTATTGTCGTGATTAGTACTCCACCAATAGAGATGAATAAGCCTTGAAGGATGCTTGGAATAGAAACAGAGACGATTTCTTTGAAGATATTCTTATCAAAACCTTTAACTTTTTCTTCGCTCATCTTATCAATACTCTTGAATAAGACTAGTAAAGACAAAACGGCTGCAATCGCTTCAGAAATTACTGTACCTAAGGCTAAGCCTGCGCTATTAAACTTAATTGGCATAACGAATAAGAGATCAAAAGCAACGTTTAATAATGTAGAGAAGATAAGGAAATATAACGGAGTTTTAGAATTGCCAAATGATTGGAACATATACATCGCATAGTTATAGATGAAGAGAAATATGATGCCAGCAATATATATAAGCATGTAATATAAGGCTTCATTGAAACAACCATCGCTTGCAGACGTATCAATCATTGCCTTAAGTAGGGGATAAATGATTGCAAAGCCAATGCCTGTTGTAATCAATCCTAGAATGATTGTTGAAATCAATCCAACTCTTGCGCTTTTCTTTAAAGAGACAAAATCTTTTGCACCAAAGTATTTAGCACTTATGACTCCGCATCCAACGCCAAAACCAACGGCAATGTCCAAAAAGATAACAGTGATTGGATAAACGATGCCAACCGCGTTAAATGAATCGATGGAACTGATGAAATGCCCAGCGATAAAGTTATCAGCTAGGTTGTATAGTTGTTGCAAAGTTACGGATAAGACCATTGGAATCGCAAACAATAGAATTACGGTGAATGGTTTTCCTTTGCTCATGTCTTTGCCGTTCATATGAATACCTTCTTTTTGCCAAAACGGCGAATATTATAGTCCTGTATTTGACAGTCGGCGAAAAAACGTTGTCAATTTAAATAAAAGATTAAACTGATTACCTTAAAAAAGTTGTTGAAAACCTTTCTGAAAAAAAGATAATAATGTCAGAATCGGTTTCTCCCATCCTCGTTTCGGACGTAAAACGTAGGGTATTCATGGACGCATGATAGGCATGACGCGATGGGTTGGCCGATTCTTTTTTTGTTACTTTGAGAAAGGTGTTTTTTGCCTAGTCATTGATATAATTTGCCCATAAATGCGTTGAATATAGGCAGATAATTAGGAAAACTAGATTAACTTTGCTGACTCTTTATCTTTTGATCAGTCATATATATGGCATTCAACACTTCGTTATAGTCCGAAGATTTTTTGTATACGATATTGGTTTCACGGATCATTGAAGATTTTCAATTGGAAGAGCACGTAGTTTTCCTTTGTTTATATCATCGATGCAAGCGCTCTTAGCTGGGATTGATGTGGCAAGATTCTTACGAACTAAGGTTTTGATGCTTGTGATCTTGATTTTCTCCCCAATCTTAGAAACATTCCTTAAAGACAAATCTAATCATTTTGAAATCCATCTTGAACTGAAAGATAAGACAAAACTACAAGAGTTGTCTTTACTCTCCGTAAATTAGATACTCGCATTGAAGACTTAGAACTCAATAGTGCTTATATTGGTACAGGGTTAAGTGTCTATACTTTGTCTTTGACTTTGAAGAATAAAAAATAAGTGTGCATAAAGATATTGTTGAAGCGTTGTCTTCTTTAGACTATGTCTCTTATGTTGAGGAAATATGAATTTTAATAAGATAGATAGTAACGAAAAGAGCCACCCTGAGGTGGCTGTATTTTTATTCTGGCGGAGGAATAGGGATTCGAACCCTAGCGCAGTGTTACCCGCCTACGAGCTTTCCAAGCCCGCCCCTTCGACCACTTGGGTATTCCTCCGTTTGCCATTTAAGGCAAGATGAATTATAAGTTTTTTTGCCTCTTCTAGCAAATAAAATTTGAAAAAAGAAAAAACTCTTTCATTTAGAGAACGTATTTGGGCTAGAAATAGGCGAATTTTGTCTCTATTCAATGTTTAATAAACGTGCGTAAAAAAGTAAAATATACCAGTATGAAAGAAATAACGATAACAAAGGCAAACGACGGACAAAGAATTGAGAAGTTCGTTCGTCATTATCTTTCTGACGCGCCACTAGGATATATTTATAAAGCATTTAGGAAAAAAGACATTAAGATAAATGGCCACTGGGTTAAAAAAGATGCAGTGGTTCATGAAGGTGATGTAGTTAGGATATATGTTACTGAGGCTCAGTTAGAAGATTTTGCCAAACCTAAAGAAATTGTCTCTAAGCCATTTAATCATCCAATCGTCTATGAAGATGAGAACATCATTATCGTCAATAAGCCATCTGGATTATTGGTGATGGGGGATGAGAAAGAAAAAAGAGTTACTCTTGCTAACGACGTTCTTTCCTTTTTATATGGGAAAGGAGAATATGATCCAAAAGATTCGTCATTCACTCCATCTCCAGCCCATAGGCTTGATAGAAACACCTCAGGCATCATCGTTTTTGGTAAGACTGATGTTGCCTTAAAAGAACTAACTCTCCTATTCAAAGAGAGAGATAACATTGATAAACGTTACCTAGCCCTTGTTTCTGGTATTCCAGAAAAGGATGAAGGAGAAATAAATGCTCCATTATTAAAAGACGAAAATAAGGGAATGGTAGTGGTTTCTAAGAATGGCAAAGACGCAATCACCCGTTATAAGGTTCTAGAGAAATATGAAGACTCTGCCTTAGTTGAATGTGAGCTTCTTACCGGAAGAACCCACCAAATAAGAGTCCATCTAGCTTATATTGGTCATCCAATCATCGGAGATGGCAAATATGGAGATTTTGAGGCTAATAGACTATTCAAGACGAGATATAGAATTTCAAGCCAATTCTTAATCGCCTATTCTTTATCATTCAAACACGTTAAAGGCGTTTTGAACTATTTAAGCGACAAAACTTTTAAGATTTCTTTAGAAAAAGAACAAAAGGCTCTTTTGGAAAACTTAAAAGTTAGTACAATATAACTGTTTTTGGAGGAAAAATATGAACGATATTGTCGAAAAAAACTATGAACGCTGGATCAATTCCAACAAACTTAGCGAAGAAGAAAAAGAAGAACTTCGCAAGATGAGCGAAGAAGAAAGAAGCGATGCTTTCTTTAAAGACGCTGAGTTTGGTACAGGCGGAATGAGAGCTAAGATTGGTCTTGGCACAAACCGTATTAATAAATATGTCATTCGTCGTGTGACGATTGCCTTCGGAATGTATTTAAAAGGCATTTGCAAAGGCATTGAAGAGAAAGGTGTTGTCATCTCTCATGATAACCGTTATTTCTCAAGAGACTTTGCCATTGAAGCAGCAAACATCTTAAATGAAGAAGGAATCAAAGCCTATTTATTTGATTCTCTTCGCCCAACTCCTGAATTATCCTATGCCGTAAGATACAAACACGCTGGTGCAGGTATCATGATTACCGCTTCCCATAACCCAAAGGAATATAACGGTTACAAGATTTACGATGAGACCGGATGTCAACTAGTTCCTTCCCAAGTTGATGGCTTATTAAAGATTCTTGCCACTCTTCCAAATGAGTTAGAAGTGGAAGTTCCAGAAAGCAATAAGAAAGCTGAAACCCTCATTCTTGAAAAAGAAGTTGATGATACATATTGCGCATTGGTTGAGAAATGCCAAATGAATCCTGATATGAAGAAAGACGATTTCAAAATCATCTATTCTCCTCAACATGGTACATCCTATGAGAACGCCATGCGTGTTTTCAAAGATTGCGGATATAACGTTATCCCAGTCGCCAAACAATGTATCCATGATCCTGCCTTTGGTGGAACCCTTTCCCCAAACCCAGAAACTGCCGAAAGCTTCATTGAATCAATCAAACTCGCCAAAGAAGAAAAAGCAAATCTTTGCGTTATGACTGATCCTGATGGCGATAGATGTGGACTTGCCTACCTTTCTAGCAAAGGCGAATACGAAAGAATGACAGGTAACCAATCTGCCGCTCTTTTAATCGATTATCTTTTCTCGGAAAGAAAGAAGAGAGGCACATTATCAAAAGACGGTGCAGTGTATGACACAATCGTCACAAGCGATTTAGGACGCAAGATTGCAAGATCCTATGGCGTTAAAGTCGAAAGCTTCTTAACTGGCTTCAAATATATTGGTAACCGCATTGGCTATTATGAGAAATTAGGCCATGGTCCTCATTTCGAGTTCGGCTATGAAGAAAGCTATGGTTGCTTAATTGAGCCATTCGTTCGTGATAAAGATGGTATTCAAGCAATTCTTCTCTATTGCGAAATGGCTCTTCATTATTTCCGCCAAGGTATTCCACTTGATGTTGCCTACGATAACCTTGAAAAGAAATATGGGTATCACGGATCTGCAACTCTCTCCATCTTCTTCGAAGGCGAGAAAGGTCAAGCAGACATGAAGAAATTAATGGATGGAATTCATGCAAATCCATTAAAAGAAGTCTATGGCAAGAAGATCGTTAAGATTGAAGATTATCAAACATCAGTCTCTAAGGACCTCTTAACTGGCGAAGAGAAACCAATTGAACTCGAGAAGTCAAACGTTGTCCGTTGGACGTTCGATGATTCTTCTTGGGTGGCAATCCGTCCATCTGGAACTGAGCCAAAATGTAAGTTCTATATCGAAGTCTTCCAAAAACAAAAAGAAGGCTTAGATGAAACTTCCAAAGGAATGATGGCTTCTTTAAAAGAACAACTTCACTTAAACTAACTTCATAATGAAAAGGCGACAGTCGATGTCGCCTTTTTAAAATACTATTTTTCAAAAATCAGTGGTAAAAACCACTTATTTTGTTTTAGAGAAAGTCACCGAATCAGAGAAAGAGGCCTCTTTTGCGATGGAATTTATATCTTTCCAGTTACGCATCTCTTCTTCTCTTCCTTCATAAATCGCCATTCCCCACCATGGCTCGATGCAAAGGAAAGATGATTCTTTTGCTGGTGACCATATTGCAATATAAGGGGAAGAAAGATGATAGGTTAAGGTGTAGCCAAATCCTGTTTCAAGGACTAAATCCTTGTTCGGATTCTCGATTAGAATCGTATCGTATTTAACAAAGTCTTCTTTGCTTAGCTTGTAATCTTTCTTTTCTAAGAAAGAAATTGGTTGAGGAAGGAAGACGTTATTCTTTCTAGGGTAGTAGAAGATATTATCGTTTCCTAAGTGAAGAATTGCTTCGCCAAACTTTACTTTATATCCAGCGTGATCGGCAATTTGGAAAGGAAGTTCGCTCTCGTTTCCGTTATTAATTACCTTGTATTCTCTTTTTAAGGTCATTCCATCAAGAGAATATGTTGCAGTTAATCTAAAATGGAATGGATAAGATTTCCAAGTGATATCATTGTCTTTGAGTTCCATTACAAGCCTCGTGCCAGTATTTTCTTTTAACTCGAAAGTAGAGGTTCTTACAAAGCCGTGTTGAGTTGGACAAGATAATTCTTTTCCATCAATCACATAATGAGAATCTGGGCCGATAAAAGGGAAGAGAATTACGTCATGATGCGCCCAAGCTTCATCTGCTTGATATAGGAGCTCTTGATTGTTTTCTTTTGCAATTACGTGAAGAAGTTCTGCTCCTAAGAGATCTACTTCAATTTTTAAACATTCGTTTTCTATTGTAACCATGAGGATATTTTAAATGTTTTAAGGAAGAATAGGGGAGGAAAACACATATCGAGCAATCTTTTTGCTATAATCAATAAAGTTAGCGAGGTTAAGATTATGCGTAAATTTGAGATAGCAAAAGGTTTCGAGAATGAGAAGGTTATCATTCCAGTGAGGGCGACATCTAAAAGTGCAGGCTACGATTTGCGCTGTCTTAATGGTTACACCCTTAAACCAGGTGAGTCACATATATTTAAGACTGGATTAAAAGCCAAGATGGAAGATGATGAAGTCTTACTTATCTTCCCACGCTCGTCTTTAGCCATTAAAAAAGGGCTAAGACTATCAAATTCGGTCGCAGTCATTGACGCGGACTATTATGGAAATCCATCAAACGATGGGCATATCATGATTTCCTTATTTAATTTCTCTGATCATGACGTAACAATCGAAGATGAAGAAAGAATTGCCCAAGGAATGTTCATCAAGTATTTAACAACGGAAGATGATGTTTCTAGTGGAAGCAGAGAGGGTGGGATTGGCTCAACAAAGACAATCTAATATTTGATATGATCACGATATATTATTCACCAAGTTGCTCAAGTTGCCGTAAGGTAAAGAAATGGTTCGACGAGCAAAAAATACCTTATGTTGCTAAAGATATCTTTTCTTCTTTAACGGAAGAAGATATCAAAAACATGATTGCTAAATCGATCGATGGAACGGAAGAAATCATCTCTTCACGTTCGAAAATCGTGCAAGAGAATAACATTGATTTCGATTCAATGAAGATTTCTGAACTTGTTGCCTTCATAAAGAAGAATCCATCAGTCTTAAAAAGACCAATCATCGTTGATGATAAACGTTTACAAGTTGGCTATAACGAAGAGGAAATAGAAATATTCATTCCTCAAGCAAGACGCATGGCTTATATGTTCTGCAAAGAATGCCCTAAGCACGAAAATTGCGAATGTGCACCTGAAGCAAAAGACTAATTCTTACGAGAGAAGAAATGATGTTTCTTCTCTTTTTCATTATTAAATTGAGCAAGTTCTAAATTAACGTCTTCAAGCGATTTCTTGATGATAACCTTATCATCAGATTCATCAAAATGCTTGTCCTTTTCTTTGGATATCTCTTTCTTTTTATTCAAATAGATAAGCGAAGCAGCTGCAGAGCTTGCCTTATCTTCATCGATATATTTGAATTTCTTCTTGTTATAGGATTTGATGAATTCAATCAAAGATGGAATCTTTTCGTATTCTTTGATGTTGGTAGGGACATCCATAGCATCAATCTCTTTAAGGAATTTCTTCTTCTCCTTCTTGTTGTTTAAAATGCTAGAGGCTTGTCTTTTTAAATCAGAGAAAAGAATAAGCATGTCTTTATTAACTGGAGTGGCTTTGACTTTTATTTTGTTGTTTTTCTTTTCTTCTTCTAGTCTATCCGCGTTTTCTAATAACCAAAGAAGTTTCTTTTCTTCATCTGTATAGGTTTTTTCATCATCCTTAAGTTCTTGGACGTAGTCCTTGTGATTGAAGTTAAGGAAGAACTGGATGGTTTTGCTAGAACGAATGTCTTCTTCTACGGCAATTTGTAATAGATCCATATAACGATTAACTAGCATCGTGATGGAATCGTATATCACTTGAATGAGTAGAAGGACGCTAGAGCCAATTGTGGCCAAGATTGATAAATCAGTCGCCCCTTGGCTTGCAATCTCATATATCGCGATAGAAATGGCCACGAGTTTAAAAAGATATTTCAAACTCTTGATAAAAAGAAAAACGACGCGTTTATGTTTCTTCTTATGACGCTTAACACTTTTTTGATCTGATTCATCTATCTTGTAAAATGGTTCAATCATCGTTGTAACCAAAGAAAGAACCAAAACAAAAGAGTAAATGATGATATATGGCAAAGAATGGAAGTTTGAGAAAATCAAATATAAGCAGTAGAGGACGAAGAAAACTTGAACCAAGATGTTTAATATCTTTTTTATCTTTTGAAGTTCACGTTTTATTATTCGAACTGCTGATAAGGTGTGATTCAAGGTATTTGCCATGCTGCAATTATAGGCTAAAAGAGGGAATAAATAAAAAGGTTACCTTAATTGGTAACCTAGATGATACGGATGAAGCTTACTTTTTAGCTTCGCTTGCGGCAAGTGCTTCTAGAGCTCTAGCGGTTTTGCTCTTTTTGTTAAGCGTGAATTCAATGCCGTTTTCTTCAAGGAATTGTTGGAGGTATTTTTCAGCATCGACCTCATTATTGTGCTCAAGTTCAACTTCGTAATCTGTATGTCCAGAATAGGAATTCTTATCAATGGAGAGTTTTCCATCTTCATATGGGACATCGATTCTATCTGTTGTAAGGGATGTCTTGATTTTTAAATCGGCCGTATGGATATCAAGCATGTTAAGCATTTTCTTGATATCTCCATCAGGGAAGATTGCCTTATCACGGAAATTGATGAAATCTTCCTTATTCCAAGTGCAATTTTTTTCTAATAAGCCTTGGGAAAGAGGAACTTTAAGGGTTAATTCATAATGATTGTTCTTTCCTCTGATACGGAGAGCTAATTTCTCCTTAGAAAGAGTGCTATCTTTAGTGTCGATATAGTGATTTGTTTGGGTATAGACACCATATTTCATGTACTTTAAAGCTAATTTTTCATAGTCCGCTTTAGAGACTAATGCTTTTGCTTCGATTTCAATTGCGTTGCTCATATTACCACCTCAGTGGTATTATAACTTAGTATGGTTATTATCGAAAATGAAAATGAATTTTTAATCAAGAATCTTTGGTGGATTGTCTTACTTGGACTCGTTCTAATCTCTGGCATTGCTTTTATGGTTACCTATTTCCTAAGAAGCAAAAAACTAGAGAAGAAAAACATAATTAATATCAATGACAACCTTTCTGCAATTGGCGGAAAAGACAATGTCATCTCCCATTCCTTATTTGGATCGAGAATCATCCTTGTCCTTAAGAATTATGATCTTGTGGACAAAGAAAAGCTTAAGAAAGCCGGTGCGACTGGTTTTATTCTAAAAAGCGATAAGTTAACAATAGTATTCAAAGATAAAGCAAAAGAAGTTTACAAAAGTCTTTTTGAATAAGGAGTACAAAGCATGGAAGAAAAACAAAAACGCTCTTTTAAAAACGTTCTGCTCGATTTCCTCAAAGGAATTACCTTAGGTATCTCTGCGGCAGTTGCTGGTTTATCAGCAGGCACAATTGCTGTGGCAGAAGGTTGCTACGATACCTTGATTAATGCTGTATCGAATCTCAAAAAGAAATTTAAGGAAAGTTTCTTGATTCTTTTGCCTTATGTTATTGGTCTTTTTGCCGGGGCGATTCTTGCCTTGATTGGCATCCAAAGAGGATATAACGCGGCTCCATTTTCTATAACGTCTCTATTTGCCGGTTTAGTTCTCGGATCATTGCCAGTAACATTTAAAGAATTAAAAAGAGGGGAGAATTCTAAAGAGAAGTGCACTCACTCTTTATCCTTTATCCTTTGTTTGGCCATTGCTGGAGGCTTAGGAATAATAACTGCCTTATTTAAGTGGCAATTGTCTTTATTTGGCACTGATGGGAATATCATTTGGTACGCTTATATCTTGATGATTGTTGCTGGTATTATTGGCGCATTCGCGTGCGTTGTCCCAGGCATTTCCGGATCAATGTCCTTAATGGTTTTAGGTGTATATTACCCAATACTCAATGCCTATACTGGGTCAGATTCCATTTGGCATTCTAGCGATAAAATTCAAATTATCCTCGGTATAGTCCTTGTATTTTTGTTTGCAATAGGCGCTATTGCAGGTGTCGTCATTGGTTCGAAAACCATGAAAGCGTTACTTGCTAAGCATCGTGTAACAACATTCTTTGGAATCCTAGGATTAATCCTTGGCTCATTAGTTTCGATGTATATTAACTCCTCGATTTTCCCTCTTTATGGTGGGGTAGAAACAGATGGAGTGGTTACGAAAATCCAAACTTGGGATTATGCCTTAGGGGCTATATTATTTGTTGTTGCAGCTCTTTCTATCTTCTTCTTATTCAAATTCCTTGATAAGAAAAAAGCTTCCGAAGAAGCCTAATTCTTAAAGACGTGTTTTGCTAGGTCTTCCGTTGGGAGGCCTTTTATATTATCGTAACTGCCTTCAATTTTATTAATTAGAGGGAAATCATCTTGGATGCCATATGCTCCAGCTTTATCTAGTGGCTTAAATTCTTGGACGTACTTTTCGATGTCTTCATCGCTAAGATCATTGAAATAGACATATGACCTAACCGTTCGAGAGATTTCTTTTCCTTTTCCTAGATATGTATAAGAGGTAAGGACAACTTGTTTCTTTCCTCTTTCTTTCTTAAGCATTCTTATGGCATCTAGGCTATCCTTCGGCTTCTCTAGAGCTTCTCCATTAAGAATGACTATCGTATCGGCTGCAAGAACTTCATCGTCTGGATGAGTTGCTTTAACGGCATATGCCTTTAAGCGACTTTCTTCTTTTGATAATCTCGAAGGAAGAAAGGAATTATCAAGAAGCCTTTCATCGATATCTGGTGAAATGATCACAAAGTCATCGATTAATTTCTTTAATAGTTCTTTCCTTCTAGGAGAACTTGAAGCCAGAATGAACATATTTTATTTCTCCGCGGAACTCATGATGATTGGGACAATCATTGGGTTTCTTTCCGTACGACGATAGATGTAGTGGGAAAGGGCGTCTTTTATTGCAGACTTGATTTCTGCATATGATGCCTTGTGGGCTAAGACTTGATTGACAACCTCTTGAGCGTGGATTTGCGCATGTCTTATAACGTGGGTGTCTTCGGAAACGTTAAAGCCTCTGGAATAGACTATTGGAGGAACGATAAGCTTGTTTTTCTTAGCGTCAAGAGTCATAAGAACACAGACAATGCCGTTATTCTTAAGTTGCTCACGGTCATTGATGACGGCACTAGAAAGTCCATCAAGATCCGTTCCATCAATATAGATATCATCTGCTGGAACATGCATTCCAAGGGATTTAACCTTATGATTCCTAAGTTGGATCATATCGCCATTTGAACAAATGAAGATATTTTCCTTAGGGATACCAACTTGCTCAGCAATTTCTCCATGAAGTTTAAGCATACGGTACTCGCCATGCGCTGGCATGAAGAATTTAGGATTTGTCAAACGTAGCATCAAACGTAATTCTTGTTTGGATGGGTGACCAGAGGAGTGGAGAGAGAAGGCAAGACCATTTTGCTTAACGTCTGCGCCTTGCTTAACAAGCATATTAACCAATTTATCGATTAATGCGCCATTTCCTGGAATTGGGTTAGAGGAGAAGATAATCGTATCTCCTGGAACGATATGAACATTCTTATGCTCACCTTTAGCAATTCTAGAAAGAGCGGCCATTCTTTCACCTTGCGAACCTGTGCAAAGGATACAAACCTCACTCCCACGGAAGTTCTTGATTTGATCGTCTTTGATTAGTGAGGCATCAGGAATTTTGATGTAGCCATATTCTCTAGCAATGCCAACAACCGTTTCCATTGAACGACCTAAGATACAAATTTTGCGGTTATGTTCGACCGCAACCTCAACGACTTGTTGGATACGGTTGATATTTGAAGAGAAAGTGGAAACTATGATACGGGCAGGGGCTTTGTCGAATATTTCCTCAACACCATTACGAACGTGCGTTTCTGATGGGGTATAGCCTTCGATTTCAGCATTTGTGGAATCTGCTAAAAGAAGATCAACGCCTTCTGTTCCCAACCTTGCAACCTTAGAAATTTCAAACGTTGGTCCGACTGGTGTTAAATCGATCTTGAAGTCACCGCTATCGACGATTCTTCCTTCTTTTGTATCAACACAGATGCCAAATGAATCAGGAATTGAGTGAGTAACACGGAAAAAGGAAACGACAAAATCATCTCCGATCTTAACTATGGTGTCGGAATTATATTCAACGATTTTGATTTGGTCTTTGATACGGTTTTCTTCCAATTTGTGTCTAATTAAGGCGGCTGCTAATTTAGGTGCATAGATGACAGGAATGTGAACTGAACGGATAAGGAAAGGAATGCCACCGATATGGTCTTCGTGACCATGTGTGATAAAGAGAGCTTTGATTTTGTTACGATTGTTCTTTAAGTAGGTGTAGTCAGGGATGACATAATCTACGCCTGGAAGGGTTGCTTCAGGGAAACGAACGCCAGCATCAAGAAGAATCAAACTCTTTTCTGATTCGATGCAATATGTGTTTTTACCGACCTCGCAAAGGCCACCGAGGGCAAAAACGTTGATACCATTTTGAAAACCTATCATAGTAAAGGCCTCCTTCAAATAATTTTTTCACGAAACTTTTATGTCTTTTCGCCGTCAAAAATATACCACAAAGGGAAAAGATTTCCTTTAGGAAATTAATGAAAGCGTTTTCTAGAGCAAAAGGAGATTATTTTTTCCTTAATGCTTGGATGAAGAAATATATCGCATAGCCAAGGGATGGCAATGAGATTAAATAGAGGAAGAGGGTTAAAGAACCCATAAAATCGAGAGGAAGCATCATCTGGAAGTTCTCAGCGACGAAATTTGGATTATATGCCAACATCGAGAAAAGAATGATGAAAAGAACCAAGATAAATGCCAAGTAGGATGAAGCAATTATTAATTTTGTCTTTGCGGTGAAACTAATTTCTAACTCACCTTTGTTTCTCATTATGAGTTCGTAATATATGAGTACTAGAGAATTAACAACGATCAAGACATAGACAACAAAATATGGTGCAGAGCTTTCATAGAAGTTTCCGCCCGTAAGCGAAACTAAAAGTCCACCAAAGAAATACATGCTAATAAGGGTGTAGAAAGGTCTAAATATTGAGGCAAAAACCTTATGGACTTTATTTCCTTCATAAGGATACACATCTCTTCTGATTCCTTTGAATCTTATAACGATCAAGTAAGCACCAATGAGAATAGAGATGATATAGATAAGATAAAGCTCAATTGGGAAAATGAGGGAGAAATTACGGTCGAAGATAAAATATTCGCCAATTCCTAAATAGACGCTTGTGATTATGATGCCGAATAAACCTATTGCCGCAAGGATGATTCCGTTAATAAACAAGGTTTTCGTGAATCTTTTCTCAGAAACGGGATAAATTGCTAAATGAAGGATAAATAGCCAATAGATTGGTAAGAAATAGGCGATTTCTATTGGGAAGGTTCTCCATTGATGCCAGAAGCCATCTAAGTCAGAGGCAAGGAATGAGAAACCCTTATAGAAGAGCAAGGAGGCAAGGATATAAAGGAGAATCTCCATTATTTTCAAACAAATAGTGGTTGTCTTTTTCATATTATGACCTCCAAACGTCGCTACGGATGATTTGCGAATGATTTGTGTAATTCATATAGACGTGTTGAATCGTCCATGAGGAATCTTTTTTAAGGTTATATACGGCATATCCGGTATGAGTGAAGTTGTCACTATCTTTATAGTAATAAAGTTCGATATTGGATTTAACGCCATAACCTAAGACGATGTCATCATACATCGTGACGATGTCGTTAGCGTGGTCATGCCCAAAGAAGACGCCTTTCATATTGATCTCTTTTGCCGCTTTGAAGAAAGAAGAGTCTTCCTTTGCTGGGCAAGAAGTCTCATTTTGCTCACCTAAAAGATGCTTGCTTGAATCTGTCTTTGCTTCAGCAACCGCCGTGCCAAATTCCTTAGGTGGAATGTGGATAAAGCCAAGAGAAGGAACGTTCTTCGAAGAATCGTTATTAACTCTCTTCATCCATTCGACTTGATCTTCGTGGATATAGTCATATTGATATTTTATGGCGTTTCCTGCTTGCAAAGAATTTGAATCCATCATATAGATTCTCCAAGAAACGTCGTTTCCGTTTTTGATGTCGATGAAATAATTTGTATCGCCATAAACGTTGTCGTTGTCATTGATTTTAGCGATAAAGTTTTTGCTTGTGGAAATCATCTTGTTCATCCAAGAAAGGCTCCATTCTCCTTCTTTATCGTGGTTGCCATAAACTACGGCGATTGGAACTTCCCATCCAGAAAGGAAGGAGAAGAGTTCTTCAACGATATATTTATTTGCATTTAAAAATACATCGCCAGTGATTGTAACCAAATCAATATGGCCTTGTTCTTTCTTGGCATCATCGAATAAATCCTGCATGTATTTCTTGGATTCTTCGAGCTTGGTAACAAAGGCCCAGTGGATATCAGTCAATTGCATGATATTGAATGTATCCGAACTAAAGGAGAGTGTTGAGCGATAATCGTCAACTGGGTGTTCAACATTGCTTGTTTGGCAAGAAACAAGTAGAAACACGCTAAGTAAAAAAGGGAATTTATTTCGTTTCATATTTCCCTTATTGTAAAAGAAAGTTAATTAAATCGCAACCGAACCCGGAATTTTTTTGAACGGATTGTTTTTATCAATTCTGTCATAGAAGAAAGTTCCCGATAAATGGTCTATTTCATGTTGAAGGACTATGGCATCGAATCCTCTAGCAACGATTGTTATATCTTCGTTATGAATGGCGTCAAAGGCTTTGACTGTTACCTTGAAATCACGATAAACGTATCCAGGATGCTCACCATCGACTGAAAGGCATCCTTCGCCACTTTCTAAGTAACATTTCTTGATGGAGTTGGCGACAATCTTTGGATTAACCAACTTGTATTGGACAAATTCTTTTCCTTCGGCATCCGCTTGATAATAGATAACAAGCATCTTTTTATAGACACCAATTTGTGGAGCAGCGAGTCCGACTCCTTCTCTCACTCCGGAATGCTTTTCTCTAAATGCAGGATCTTGAGTCGCCTTAAGATAGTCAAACATATCATCGATTGTTTTTCTGTCTTCTGGAGATAAAGGCATTTCTACTTCTTTTGAAGGTTGGTGAATTCTAGGATTTGTATCTTTAACAATTTTGAGGTTCATACATTAGGAATTGTAGCATATAAAAGAACAATTAGATAAAATGTTCTTGTTATGGAAGAAGAACTTTTTAGGTCTTTAAACGAATTGCATGATGCCTTAAAAGAGGATCCTCGCATTATTAAACTTAATGAGTTAGAGGGAAAACTATATAAAGATAACGAGGTAATGGAACTTACAAAGAAAAAGAACGATCTCGAAAGAGATTATGTTTCTTGTCTTTCGTATAGTGATTATCAATCGCCTTTAGCCAAAGAAAAACAAAAGGCTTTATATGAGGCAAAGGTGGAGTTAGATTCTAATCCTCTAGTTAAGGAATATAACGAAGCATTCATCAAAGTTAGAGACATTTATATGCAAATAGATGACATCATTTTTGGACCTTTCCGTTCTAAAACTCTTTCTAGTGAGGCTAAATAGATATGTTAAAAGTTGCGGGTGGAAAATATCGTTCAAGGCTTTTGGAGGTTCCGCCAGAGGTTACCGTTCCAACAAAGAGCATGGTGAGAGAGGCTTTAGCAAATGCTCTAAGAGATAAAATAAATGAGGCCATTGTCCTTGATATGTTTGCCGGCAGTGGGGCCTTAGGAATAGAAATGCTCTCCCGTGGAGCAAAGACTTGCTATTTCATCGATCAATCATTAGAAGCGTCAAAGATCATCAAGAAAAATTTAGAAACCCTAAAGATAACGGACTCCCATGTTATCAATTCCTCTTATAAAGACGGAATAAATAAAATCACCGAACCAATTGATATTGTTTTGATGGATCCACCTTATAAGGATATTTCCTTCTATCAGGATGGTATAAACCTATTAATAAATAAGGGAATTCTTAAAGAAGATGGAGTTATCGTTCTTGAATATGAGAATGAAATAAGTGTGGATGAGACTCCTTTCGAAGAAGTTAGAAATTATCGTTATGGACGTAGCAAAATTAAAATATTATGGAGAAAAAAATGAAAAAAATCGCTGTATATCCTGGCTCTTTTGATCCAATTACCAATGGTCATATTGGAATTTTAAAGAGATCTTTGCAAGTCTTTGATGAGGTTATTCTCTTATTGGCAGTAAATCCAAACAAGAAATCTCGTTTTAGCGTCGAGGAAAGGCTTGTGATGATGAAAGAGGCGACAAAAGAACTTCCTAACGTAAAGGTAGATTACGATTCGGGATTGGTTGTTAACTATTGTGAGAAGATTGGCGCAAAACACATTATTAGAGGATTAAGAGCTGTTACGGATTTTGAATACGAGTTCCAACTTGCTGCGGCCAATGAATTTGCTAATCCTAATATAGATATGATCTTCTTTATGGCAAGAAAGGAAGAAACATTCATTTCTTCCTCTGCCGTGAACGAACTTGAAACTAATGGTGTGGATATAAGCCAATTGGTTCCACCGATAGTTCTTAAATATTACAAGAAATAAAAAAACGCAAAAAGAAAAACGGGCTTCTGCCCGTTTTAATTTTTCCTTTCAAACTTAGTTTTGTTTGGTGAAGAGGTTTGTTGTGCTATAAGCATCGGTATGATTCCACATATTTAAGAGGAGTTTAGCACGATCAAGTTCAGAATCGCCAGAAACGGAGAAGAGAACTTCGCTTAATCCAGCACGGCCTGCTTTTAAGGCTTTTTCAGTGAAATCAACTAAGCAAACACATGGTGTTGGGAATTCGCTTAATGGATTGGCGGTGGATGAGCTTGTGTTATTCAATGCGAATTGGTCGTAAGAAGTTTCAGAGACAGAAGCTCTTGTACGATATGAGGCATTGTATAATTGAGGTCCTGCAACACTGAATAAATCAGAGTTTGTATATAAGAAACGGTTGAATGCACTTTGTCCGCCGATGGTGATTGTATAATCAGAATCGTTATCGGAAGTATAGGCAGCATCGATTGCCTTTAAATTAAATGGAAGAGCGGTATCGTCATTGGCGGAAAGGTTATAGTTTCCAACATTCCAGTTATCCTTTAAATAACGTAAACCGGATTCGACATTGTCTGATGAAGATGTATCTTTCTTGTAGAAGACAAGGAAGAATTTTTCACCATACTTATCGGTGAACGTCTTATAATCAGCAGAAGTGGTTGTTTTGTTCTCGTCATCGTAGGCTTTGACTGTATATGCATATAAGTCTTGTGCCAATTGATCGGCTTCAGTCACGACAACGTTTTGTGTGAATCCTTCATTATTGATGGAGACATCGTATTGTTTGAAGAATTGTCCGCTTCCTTCACCAGAGAAGGATTGCGCCCATTTTGTGATGTATGGGATTGAGAAAATGATAGCAAATATAGCGCCAACGATAAGTAATGGCTGGACCCAAGCAGTCTCTTTAATCCAACGCCAAACTTTTACAAAGAATGCGCCTATTGCTTTTAATAATATCATGGTGGATAACCTCCGACAAAAAACAGCCTGTTTAACAAACAGCGAGTAAATCTTACCATTTCAATTATAAGTAGGCAATAAAACATATTTGTTTTTTCTAAAGAAAAAGGAGAATGACGAGTTTTACATCTTTTCTACTTGTTTAAAAATATGCAAATAATATAATCTCTATCAACAAGAGTTATGAAAAAAATCAAAGAAAAAATTGAATCCTCAAAAGAAAAAATCAATGACTGGCTTTATGATCATTTGGCAGTCAAACATTCCTTAAGCTTTACTTGGGCTTTACTTATATCGACCTTATCGGCCTTTATTTTTGCTTTTGGCTTCAATTGTTTCGTTTCTTTGCAAACATATGATGCTGCAACAAACACTTGGGCAATCGATAAGTTCGTTGCCGGTGGAGTTTCTGGTATCTCTCAGACTATAACTGTTTTCCTTAATCTTTGCGGTGTTAAATTCACCGTCTCCCAAGAACATTTCCTTTTCTCTCTCTTATATTTCATTATCAACGTTCCTGTTATCATCGTTTCTTTCTTTGGCATTGGTAAAAGGTATACATTGTTGACATTGATAAACGTTGTTGAAACATCCTTATTTACAGAGCTTCTTTCGCCAGCAAGAGTGGAAATCATCTATCAAATTGCTCAATATGTCAGTGAGCATGGTGGCTTGCTTGCTCGTGTTATTTTTGGTGGCGTCACCACAGGATTAAGCGCGGCAATTGCTTTCAAGGGAGACCTTTCTACAGGTGGAATTGATGTCGTTGCTTACTTTATTGCTTTAAAGAAACGCACCTCGGTAGGCAAATATTCCGTCATTCTTAACGGAATCACCCTAACTGTTTATACGTTCTTATCTTGTGCTCAAGATGGCTGGGCGAATACTGCTTTGGTTGGCGAACATCTAGCTCGTGTCGTTTTCTCTGCCGTTTATTTGTTTGTTTCCGCCTTGGTGGTCGATAGAATTCACACAAGGAATAAGAAAGTTAAGATTCAAATCGTTACGAATGAACAAGACCTTGGACAATTTATTATTTCCCATTTGCCACATGCCGCGACAATGATTAAAGGAAAGGGCGTTTACACAAATTCCGACCGTTATATCTTTGATATCGTTATTTCCTCTTATGAACTTAATTCTGCGATTAAGCTTATAAAAGGAGAAGATCCTAACGCCTTTATTGAAGTACTTCCTCTAAGCCAAGTGGAAGGGCGCTTCTACATGAAACCAATCAAATAAAAACGTGTTGCTACTTGATGTAGACAACACGATTTTCTTTTCTAGGAGCTTTCGGCTTATATTCTTTTTCGGGATAGCCAAGAATCAAGTTTCCAATACCTTCCCATTCATTTGGATCAAAACCATGATCTAAGATAAGTTTCTTTCCAAAATCACTTTGGCAAACCTCTTTTGCGCGATGTATCCAACAAGAACCAAGGCCAAGTGAATATGCGGCGTTTAGCATATTATCCATGCTGCAAGAGCCATCGTATACACGAGTAAATCCTTTAGCGATTACTAGGATGACAACAGGCGCATTATAGAATGGATGGGCTTTCTCATTTCCAATTACTTTTGCATTTTCTTTTTCTAACTGATCTCTAACTTCTTTATTTGTGATAATTATGCAAGCTGTATTTTGCTGACCCATGCCGTTAGGTGCTTGGAGACCCGCTTCAACTATCTCTTTGATAATTTCTTCAGGGACCTCTTTGTCTAAATAGGCTTTGCAAGATTGTCTTTTGTTTAAAATGTTGATTGTTTCGTTCATGCTTTTTTACCTCTGAGTTCAGTATAACGCTTTTCCTAGAAATATTTTTCTGATTTTTTAAATGGGCATACGAGAATAAACCTTAAGTTTATAAGGAAAGGTAACGATTAAATGGTATTTTTTTCTTACAAAAATCTTAATCAACTGTGAGTTAAAATAATATATACACGTGAGGAGATGAGACAATGTTCATAGATGAAAGATATGCAAAAAAGATGTCGAAAGATGATTTCATCAAGTTGTGCGAATCCGAAGAAGTCAAAAGAAAACCGAGAGCTAAATATATCACGACTCTTAAAGATGGATATAAAGTCATATGTGAGTCCAAACAAGAATGCGCAGTAATAAGAAAGCTTAACAAAATAGATGATATCGATGTTATTAGAACGCAATGTATAGCCATTCCATATATTTATGGAGTAAAAAACAAGATGTATTACCCAGACATTGCTGTCCATTATTCTTGTGGTTATATACAAATCCTTGAAGTCAAAGAACTTATAGACATGCCACAAAGACAAAATAGGAAAAAATTTAGTTATTTACGTGTGTATTGCCGGAGGAAGGGGTATTCATATGCTGTAGTAGACAAACATTTGAATTCCTATTTTGCAAAATGGGGTTCTAATAGAAATAAAAACGCGGTTACAAAATATATCGAAAAATGCATCGAGGATAAAGGATACTTTGACATAAATGATTACAAAAATTAATAAAGGGAAAGAGTAAAACGATATCGAAGATAAGGGATCAAATAGGAATTTACGTTTTATCAAACGAAGAAGTTAAGATGATTGGGTCTACAGCGCATGATACATCATCTTTTAAGATCAAACTAAAATCCGGAAAACGCTTGTAAAAGTACGCTTAATTTATAAAAGAACTCATTTAATTCCAATCTAATATTTACGAATGAAATATCGGTTTTTTACAAATGGAATAAAATCGAATATTTCTTTTTCGTATAGAGTTTCTAACAAAATACGTGTGGTATAATTCCCTTAGTTAAGGCAGGGCAAAACTATGTCGGAAATAATTAGAGGCGTAAATGTTCTTCTACCAACTGGGTACGAAGTTCTCGATGTGTTAATCGATGATGGAAAATTTATGGAATTTCTTCCTTCAAAAGAAAAGACTTATAAATACAAAATGATTCCTGGTTTTGTCGATGTCCATACGCATGGCGGAAAAGGATTGGATTTTACCACTGTTAAGGATGCCAATGAGATATTGACCTTACTTGATTTCTACGCTTCAAAAGGCGTTACTTCCTTATTGCCTACCCTTTTAACCGAAAGAGATGAAGTTATCTTTCGTCAGATGGAACTTATCTATGAAGCTTCAAAGATAAATCCGATGATAAAAGGCATCCATCTAGAAGGACCTTTCCTTTCGAAAGTCTATAAAGGCGCACAACTTGAAGAATGTCTCCAATTGCCTACGATTGAGAAGGCAAAACTATTCCTCGAAAAATCACACGGTTTATTTAAATATATGACAATTGCCCCAGAACTTCCTGGCAGCAAAGAAACAATTGAATATATGGTATCGAAAGGCATACGTGTTTCTTGCGGACATTCTGATGCAACATTTGACGATACTAAAATGGCATACGATGCCGGAGCTAGATCAATCACTCATACAATGAACGCAATGAAAGGAATCCATCAACATTTCCCTTCAATTCTTTCGGCTGCTTTATATATCGATGACATGTATAACGAAGTAATTCTTGATGGCATCCATGTTGTTCCTGAAATGGTTGAATTCATTAGGAAACTTAAAGGAAATGGTAAGGTTATCGGAATTACCGATTCCCTTATGGCCGCAGGCTTACCGGATGGAGAATATTTCATCGGTGAAACCCCGATAACTGTTAAAGACCATGATTGTAAGATTACGGCAACGGGTGTTAGAGCCGGTTCAACCTTAACGATGGATAGAGCTTTTAGAAACATCAAAAAGTTCTGTTCTTTAGATGATCTTGAGGCAAGTAAGATTACCTCTTTAAATGCTTCAAAGATGTTAGGAATGGATGATAGAATTGGTTCAATTGAACTTAATAAGGATGCAGATTTCATTCTTTTGGATGATAACGATAATGTATGCGAGGTATATATAAATGGGAAAAAGCACTAAAAATATTTTAATTGCCCATGGTGGGGCACCAACGGCTGTAATAAACGCCTCGCTATATGGTGCGATAAAAGAAATAAAAGAATCTAATTTCCAAGGAAAAATCTTTGCAGCAAGACTAGGGAGCAAGGGACTTTATAATGAAGATTTCATTGATTTAACAGATTTTGGCGAAGAAACGTTAGAGAAATTAAAAAACACTCCTGGAAGTGCGATTGGTTCATCTCGCTTCCCACTTTACGAAAAAGAATACGAGCATATCGTCGATATTTTAGTGAAACGTAACATTGGCTATTTGCTTTTTACTGGCGGAAATGGCTCGATGGATACGATCGGAAATATCTATAAGCATGCCAAAGCAAGAGGAGTTGACGTTTATTGTGCAGGTATTCCTAAGACAATCGATAACGATTTAGGAGTCACCGACCATGCGCCTGGCTTTGCTTCAGCGGCAAACTATGTCGTCCAAACGGTTCGCGATTGTGCGCAAGATGTCAAAGGCCTTCCAATTCATGTTTGTGTTATCGAAATCATGGGAAGAAACGCCGGGTGGCTTACGGCCGCTAGCGTTTTGGCAAGAGATAAAGAAGGTGATGCACCTCATTTAATCTATCTCCCAGAGATTCCTTTTGATGAGGAAAAATTCCTTGAGGACGTTAAAAAAGAATGGGCAAAAGGAAAAGGTGTCATTGTTTGTTGTTCCGAAGGACTTAAAGACAAAGACGGAAATTCAATTGTTGAGCCTATTTTCAAAACCGATAGGGCGACATATTTTGGTGATGTTTCTGCTCATTTAGCAACTTTGATTATCAAAAAGCTTGGTATCAAAGCCCGTTCAGAAAAACCTGGATTGATTGCAAGATGTTCTTCATCATTAGCATCTAAAATCGATTTAGAAGAAGCGGTATTAATGGGCAGAATTGCTGCCAAAGCCGTCCTAAATAAACAAAATGGTGTTATGGCTGGTTTGAAGAGGATATCCTCTTATCCATATAAGGCAGAGCCTACGCTTATTCCAATCGAAGAAGTAATGCTAAAAGAATCAACATTCCCTCTTTCTTACATCATTAACGGAAACGACATAAGCGATGAATATGCAAAATGGTTAAGGCCATTGCTCAACGAAGAAAAAGAGTTTGTATCGTTTATTGATAAGTAAAAGGAGATAAACAAAAAGGCGCCATGACTTCAAATGGCGCCTTTTCGAAAGGAGGGAACTATTTAATTAGGTCTGCATCACCTACGCAGCCAAAGTATGCATTTGCTGTAGCAACAATTTCTCTAACCGCTTTTTCCATCAATGGAATGATTGCTCTTAATTCATCGTTGAATCCGCGATTTGTTTCCAATTCTTCAATATATTCCTTTAAATAATAACGATATTCGAAGGATTCTGGTTTTTCGACTAAGAGGTTATAAATCTTGCTGCCTTCTTTTTTCTCTGGATTATTCGTGAAATATTCAAGAATGTTTCTTGTTGTCGCTAAACGGATATCTGTATCCATGTTGATTTTAGCGATGCCAGCAGGAATAACCTCATGAAGTTGTTCAAGAGGAATACCATGTCCATGAACGTTTCCGCCTAAAGCGTTGATTTCGTTAACGATATATTGAGGAACCAAACTAGAACCATGAGAAACGATTGCACAATCTAAGCCTTCGTGCATCATGTTTTCCATTGTTGCAATGACGATTTCTTTACGGAGTTTTACGTTATCTCCTTTGACTGCACCATGTTTTGTGCCATAGGAAATTGCTAATAAATCAATTCCGGTCTTTTTGATGAAATCAATGGCGGTTAATGGATTTGTATAAGTGCTAGATGCGGCAAAGACATGATCTTCAACCCCAGCAAGAACGCCTAATTCCGCTTCAACGGAGACACCATATTTATGGGCATATTTAACGACTTTAGCAGTGGTTCTAACGTTTTCTTCGTAGGATAATGCTGAACCATCAAACATAACGCTATTGAAGCCCGCATCAACACAAGCTTTGCAAGATTCGTAGCTTCTTCCGTGATCAAGATGCAAGGAGACAGGAATTGGTGATTTCTCTGCTAAGGCTTGAACATATTTAGCAATACGTCTTGCACCTTTTTTCTTTTCTTCCAACGTTCCGTGCAAGAAATCAGGATTTCCACCAATATAGGCTAAGCCTGGTTCCGCAACTTGGATAATAGCAGCAGTGTGCATCTCTTCACAAACTTCGATGATCGCTTTTGCTTGGCAAAGGGCGTTGACATTAAAGGCCCCATGAGCGAAATGGTTTTCTTTTGCAACTGCAAGAATGTTTTTGGTTGAAATATATGGCATTTTATAGCCTCCTCTAATCTTCTTGCTCCTAGATTATTCAAAAAAAAGCCATGATTCTATTTATTTT
>CAVKLJ010000017.1:0-33767 GCA_963657245.1 Lachnospiraceae bacterium | reverse complement strand
ATAATGTAGTTTAAAAACATGAAAGTATGCATATAAAGTTTATAAATATAGATTTTATCGGCATTTTAACCAAGAAATATACTTCCGTATACTTCGATATACTTTCATATACTTCCGTATACTTTTATTAACTTTCGCATACTTTGTTTGATATACTATTGATGAAATGAGGTGAAAAAGATGGAGCAAAAACTCAAATTGCCTATTGGAATTGAATCATATAAAGAAGTAATAAAGAACTGTTACTATGTTGATAAAACGGAAATCATCGCAAAGATATGTGATTTTCCAAAAGAATCCGTTTTGCTATTCACCCGACCACGTAGATTTGGTAAGTCATTAACTCTTTCAATGATTGATACTTTCTTCAACATGAAAGAAAAAGATGCCGATTCGTATTTCAAAAACACCAAAATACATGAAAACAAAGAGGCAATGCGTTTCCTTTCTTCTTCACCTATTATTCACTTAGATATGAAAGAGGTCGTAGGAACCTCTCTAGAAGAAATGACATCTTTGTTAGCTAGGCAAATCGCTGAAGTGTTTATGACTTTCCCAGAGTTAGAGAAAAGCCCCCTTCTTTCCGAAAACGACCGTCTTTTTATCAAAAATGCTTTAGCTAAGAATTTAAGCAAAGCAGATTTAACGCTGTCATTAAACACTTTAACTCGATTGATTTTCACCCACTTCTCTCTTTGCCCTATCATTTTGATAGACGAATATGATGCTCCACTTCAAAACGCTTTCGATAATTCTTTTTATGCTGAAGCAAGTGCAATCTTTAAACCATTCTATTCCTCTGCTCTTAAAGGAAATAAGTATTTGCAATTTGCCATACTAACAGGTGTCATGCAAGTTGCCAATGAATCGATGTTCTCGGGATTAAATAACATAATCATCAACTCCGTTTTGGATTCTTCTTTCGATGAATATTTTGGCTTCAATGACGAAGAAGTTGAAAAATTACTTTCCGCCTACGGTTTGGAAGATAAGATAGATGAAGCAAGAAAATGGTACGATGGTTATCGTTTTGGAAAAGAGAACATTTATAACCCATGGTCTTTATTATGCTTCGTTGCCAATGGCGGGGAAGAAAAAGAATATTGGAAGATGACGGGAGAAAATTCCTTGCTAAAACATCTCTTAGAAAATGGAGATGAAGAAATTAAAGGCATTCTAGACTCCTTGATCAGAAACGAAAACGTTAATGAATTCATTGATTTTACGATGAATTACTCTTCGGCTTCATTCGATAAGAAAACGATATTATCTATCTTAGTTGCAAGTGGTTATCTAACGTTCAAAGATAAAATGGATTTTGGGCTTTATTCATTAAGAATTCCAAATAAAGAAATTCAATCCATATTTGTTAACGAGGTTTTAAGCCTTCTTCCGGACCAAAGTTCATTAAAGAATGCCGTAATGCTTAGAAAAGCTTTTGCAAGCGGAGATTTGCCTTCTATTGAACAAATGTTAGAAAATCTCTTCCTATCATCATTTTCTTATTACGATTTTTCCGATGAGAAGAACTATCAAATCCTTTTATTAACGATATCGAGCATTTTATTTGAAGATGCGATCGTTAAAAGCGAGGTTATCGCTGGTACTGGGCGTTGCGATATTCAAATAATCTCCAAGAAAAACGATTTTGGTTTCATAATCGAGGTCAAATCCTATAAAGGAAATATCTCTGGCTCTAGGCTAACCGAATATAGTCAAAAAGCCCTGCAACAAATAATTAATAAAGATTATGATGAGGAAATGGTGAAAAGAGGAAACAAAAACATCATTGCCTACGGAATTGCTTTCTCAAATAAACACGTGAAGATATCGCAAAAAAAGCTTTAAACAAATTAAGCATAAGAAAAAGTTGCCAATTAAGGCAACCTTTTTCATTGGCTTGTTTTTTATTCAATTGCAATAACGAAGTGATATACAGGTTGTCCGCCATCAACTTCGATTATGTCCATCATTGGATATTCTTTTTCAAGAAGGCTCTTAAGATCCGCTTTCATCTTTTCAGTCGCGCTCTTTCCGTAGAATACCGTGATGATTGCCTTATCATCCATATCAGGGACAAGTTTCATCATCTTCTTTGTCGCAGCCATGATCAAACGGTCATGAGAGACAATCTTTCCACCCATTATGCCAATGAAGTCATTCTTTTTAATGGTAATGCCATTGTTCTTTGAATCTCTGATTGATTTAGAGATTTCAAGGGAAACAACAGCCTTCATTTGTTCTTCCATGACTTGGATGTTATCTTCCACAGAATTATCGAAGTCGGCCATCTTCATTGCCGAATAGGCTTGGACAACGGATTTAGAGTGAAGAACATGAATACGGGACTTTGTATAAAGCTTTGCCGCTTGTTCGGCTGTCATTATGACATTGCCATTATTTGGGAAAACAATGATATCGTCCGCATTGACATATTCAAACATATCAAGGAAATCTTGAGCTGATGGATTCATCGTTTGACCACCAGTGATGATTCCTGCAACGCCCATTTCTTGGAAAATCTTTCCTATTTCCTTAGATGGGGCGACAGAAATCATTTGGACTTTTGAATGTTTTAATGGTTGGGGTTTGACATCATCCGACATTTTTACTTCTTTGCCTTCGATTGGCATTTCTTTAAGAAGTTTCTCATTATGTTGGATGGTCATATTTTCCATCTTGAAGGTAATGAATTCACCATATTGTTGGGCAAACTTAATGACCTTCCACGGTTCTTTTGTATGAACGTGGATTTTGATGATTGTTTTTTGTTTTATAGCAACAATTGAATCACCGATTGTTGAGTAATAATCGATGAAAGATTGGAGATTGACGTCGTTTGGATTTGCTTTAGATTTCAAAAGTTGAAGGATGAATTCCGTGCAATATCCATAGTCGAGTTTGGAATCTTCGTTGAATGTTTCTCCATCAGCCACATCAACATTAGCCGTTGGTCCATTAAATACCGTATCAACGACTTCTTCTCCCATGATCTCCTTGCCCATGCCTTCAATGGTATATAGTAGTCCTGCGCCACCAGAGTCGATAACGCCTGCTTCCTTAAGAACAGGAAGAAGATCAGGAGTTCTATCAAGGGATTTTTTCATTTGTTCCAAGAGAATCTTGAACAACGTCTCGAAATCTTGGATTTCATCAATATGATCGTTAACGTAATCCGTGCCTTCTCTTGCAACCGTAAGAATCGTTCCTTCAACAGGATTTGGAACGGCCTTATAAGCAACGCGTGTGCCATTTTTTAAGGCGGAAGCAAATTGTTTTACGTCTGCTTTCTTTAAACCTTTTAAGGCATCGGAGATACCAGCAAAGAATTGTGAGGTAATAACACCAGAGTTTCCCCTTGCTCCAAGAAGCATACCTTCTGAGCATTTGGTCACAACATCACCGAGGTTCCCTTTGTTGGCTCTCTTCATGGCTTTAACGCCGCCATCAAGTGTCGCGCAAATATTTGTTCCGGTGTCACCATCAGGAACAGGGAAAACGTTTAGTTCATTTACGGTCTCATAGTGGGTTTTAAGGTCTTTAAAACCATTGACCACCATGGCCTCGTAAGTTTTTCCGTCAAGAATTTTCATTTTATTTACCTACTGCGGTAACTTTTTCTCCAAAGGAATAGACGGCAATCGTTCCAGGTCCTGTTGAACCGCCAATGATTGGTCCAAGAATACCAATATGGACTGCTTTTGGTTTTGCTCTCTTTAAAAGTTCGGCTTTGCAGAATTCAGCTCCCTCCAAATCATCGGAGTGAGCAATGTAGATTGTTTGATTTTCGATGTCGTTAGCAGTTCTGATTGCTTCTTCGACAATCTTGATTAAAGATGGTTTTCTTCCTTTGACTTTTTCAACGGCAAAGTTATAGCCATTGACATCGGAAATAACGATTGGCTTAACACCAAAGAGGTTTCCGAAGAAAGCGCTAGATGCTTTCACACGTCCTGCTCTCTTAAGGTAGTTAAGATTATCAACGGCTGCCCATTGGTTATAACGAAGTTTGTTTTCTTCTAACCAAGCGACGATTTCTTCTAAGCTCTTGCCTTCATCGTGCATATTACGGGCACGGATAGCCATATCGCCTTGAGCGTAGCCGCAGATTAAGGAATCAACGACAGCAATCTTGTTGTCTTTGTATTTCTCTTCCAATTCCTTAGCGACTGTTCTTGCCATATCAACAGATTTAGAAAGGCCTGAAGCACAGGCAATATATAAGACGTCATTGCCTTTTTCTAAGGCAGAGGTAAATTTCTTTTCGAATTCTTGTCTTGTGACTTGGGAGGTAAAGATCTTCTCTCCAGAACGCATGACATCATAGAAACTATGTGGGTCATATCCTTGATCCCATTCTAACGATGCGACGATTTCTTTTCCTTTGAAAGAAAGGCCCATCTCGCAATAATCAATATCGTATTTCTTACGAAGTTCGGTGTCTAAATCACCAGTTGAATCGATGAATATCGATAAATTTTTCATACTTAAATAATTCCTCCTTATTTAGGAACAACTTCTATATTATCGTTGAAAGTATCCTTTAAGGCAATTTTTCTAGAGAAAATCTCTCTATAATTGTCTTTCGTTTTTGTAGACAAAAGAAAAACGACTTTATTCACTAGTCGTTTTCCTATTTTTATTTCTTGCGGTATTTAAGGCCAATATTCCAGGCTTTGCCGACTTTTTCGCCAATGGAATAATATGATCCATCGACTTGAGAGAAAAGAAGAGCGTTTAATTTGGCCATCTCCACTTCGCCTTTTTCATTAAGAATCGATGCCAAAATAATCCGCTTCGGCAGAATGCTCTTTTGTGGCAATAGAGATTGTGAAATCTACTCCATCCCTTTGAAGGTTTTTAACCGTCTTATGGCTTTCATCAAGGCAACAAAGCACCATATTGTGATCAACTAATGTTCCCCATGCCATATTCATGACATCGGTCGTGCCATCCTCGTTATAGGTTACAATAAGCGCAACAGGCATTGGTAAGAGAAATGGCTTGACTCCTAATTCTTTTTTCATCTTCTTTATTCTCCTTTTACTATTTCTTCTATTTTAGCAAAAGTCTCTTCATCATCATGATAAACAACTCCATTGATTCCTAAAGAAATAGACGCGTCAACGTTTTCTTTTCTATCATCGATGAAGATTGCCTCTTTTGGAAGGAATCCTTCTTTCTCTAAAACGTAGAGAAATGCTTCCTTTTTAGGTTTTGTATATCCAATTTTATATGAGATGTATGTCTCATCAAAAAGGCCTTCGATGCCAAATCTCTTCATGATTGAAGGGACGATGAAATCACAGGCGTTTGATAACAAGACGACTCTGTTTCCTTCTTCCTTTAGTTTCTTAAGAAATTCAATGTATTCCTTATGTGGTTTTGGGGTGTTAAGAAATTCTTCCATCAACACTTTTATATCGACATTGAAATCTCTAGAAACATTGTTACATATCTCGGCAAAAGAAAGCTCTCCCCTATCTCCTGGATGGAAATATTTATCGGTCATATCTTCAGAAGATACGTTTGGGAAATATTTCCTAAAAAACACTGGCGCGCATTCATCACCTACCACACCGAAGAAATCTGAAATTATTAGTTTTTTCATACCCTTGAAGTATACACGAGTTGGAAGTTGGTTTCTTCTTTTCTTGCTTGGAAAACGGTTTTATGTTTAATTTTCTTTTTTCCTAATGTACAATCTTTCTTGCATCATTTGATGCGGTCTACATTGGGCGTATGGTGGAATTGGTAGACACGCAAGACTTAGGATCTTGTGCTTCACGGCATGCAGGTTCGATTCCTGTTACGCCCACCACTTGTATTGTTACCTCCCTAATACGGGGAGGTTTTTTAACATTTCATCGTTGATTACTAAATCCTTGCTGACATAAATCAATGTCGTGTGACTTTGATTTTTTTCTGTTTGAAATGTCACTTCATCTCCTAGCATTCCGATTAGTTGCCAAACGATTCTGATTATATTAAATTAATAGTGTAAGATTTTCTTACTTATAAGGAGGATATGATATGCCTATTGATGTATTGACATTATCTACTAAAGGCCAGCTTGTCTTGCCAAACAGCCTCAGAAAAAGCTTATCTCTAACACCTGGCGACAAACTTGTTGCTTATTGGTCTAACGGCTCAATAGTTTTGAAAAAGCTCGAACTGCCAAAGGCCAGTGATTTTGAAAAGGAAATTGATGAGACGGTACTCTTCGCCAAAAAAGTTGGCATAACGGAACAAGATATTTCGGATGCAATTAAAGAATATCGGGCTGAAAAAAGAAAAAAATGAAAATAGTCATCGACACAAACGTTATTATTTCAGCGATTTTCTTTAAGGGAAAACCATACGAGCTTTTAAATATGGTAGTAAATCATTTTGGCGATATTCAAGCTTTTGCCTCTCCCAAAATTATTTGTGAGTATATTGATGTTTTTCATAGAATGGTCGAGAAGAAAGGGAAAGAAAAACCTAGCGGCAATCCTTTAGATTATTTCATCAATTCGCTCCTTATTATTGAGGATTCAGATTCCATTCACGTTTCGCGAGACCCTGATGATGACAAGTTTCTTGAATGCGCCCTTAACTGCAAAGCGATTTATATCGTCAGTGGCGACAACGATTTATTAGATATAAAAGAATATAACAATGTTAAAATTGTAAGAGTCGACGAGTTTCTGAGAATCGTTCAAAAAAAGAATTGATTTAAAAGGCCACACGCTTGTTAACCAATGTGTTTATTTATAAGAAATTCCCAAAAACAATGTTGAGAAGTCTATTTGATTTGAAAGTTCTTTACTGCACATGAGGGATAGGATGGGGCTGACTGGTATAGCAATTGCACCACGCAAAAATGTGATGCTATTTTAATGAAAGAGCCTTTTGGCGAGCGTTCTCCTTCTTGAGACTTGGCGGTTTCTAGAGGTACTCTCCAATGGGTGAGACCTCCAAATATGAACAAAGCGCAAACAACCGTTAATTTCTAGCGAGCTGTGGTTGGCAGGAATGGCGGCGTCGAACACTAAAATTTTCAAATAGTCTATTTAGTATTTTTTCGTATTTACGATTTTTTACTAAATAGCATTCAGTTTTTCATTGTAACCATTAAAAATCTTTTTATTGGTTAAGGTCAAAATACGACCTCGAACCTCTTGAAGTCGGGGCATAAATACGCGAAACCTGACTAGTTCGCCTATTAAGCTGTCAGATGGTTTCTCTAGAAAGTGTCCATCCACAAAGCCTAAAGGATTGGTGCGCAAGAAACGCATGAGAGTCGAAACTTTATGGATGTTAATTATATCCAAGCATTCTTGCTAGGCATTGTATTACCCCCTTCATGTTGCCGGAACGTTTTTATGCACCCGATAAATTGAAGAAGGTTTTTCTCGCCATATCATATTTATGTTCAAATGTTATCGTGAAAGGAGCGCAGTTCAAAACATGAATCAGTCTTTCTTAGAATCGAGCACTCCGAAGGAAGGAATGAGGAAAAGCGCAAAATTGTTCTGTTACGTTTTCGCCGTTGTTTTTGCCATTTGTCTCATAACATTCCTAATCTTGGCGATCATCGGTTTTGTCGAATATATAAATGCCTTGAATTCTCCCGCATGTGCAGGAATGGATCCCGCTAACGGACTTGGGCAATCGTTTAGTGTTGAAGACCTTGGAGCCTTAGCAAGAGGCGAAGCAATCGCAACCTACGGCGAGGCTACAGTTAACGAAACGCCTTGGCTTATCGAAAACGTAAAGGCTACGATTCTAGGCAAGTACACGCTAAAGAATGGGGTCTATTATTACAACATGTTGCCAATTATCGATCCTAAATGTTGGATTTACATTGGCGTTTGCACATATCTTCTAGCTCTAATCGTTATTCAAATATATGTCACAATACGTATAGAAAAGGCAAAATATACCAAGTATTACACGCAAATCGTTTTATTGTTTGTTTCCTTGAATTTACCATCAGCGATGCTACTGATATATGGAAGAAAGGACTGATGTAGTCCTAATTATCTAGAAATCTGCATGTTTTTTTAGAAAAATGATATATTCGCTTTTGTTTTGGTGCTTATGTCAAAAAAGTTTTCCGTTTCGTTCAAATAAAAGGAAGACTCTGCAGGGCCCTTGAAACATTTATAGATACCGTTTCAATTATCCTCTTCAAAAATCAGACAATTAGAATTCAAATATGAAAAATATTTTGGTGACTTTTGCTTTCTTTATGGCGAGAAAATAAATTCAAATCACAACCATCTAAAGCGAAATACACGTAAGAGTCTTATAATTTAAGCATCGAAAAATGAGGAATAAACATGAGTGAAAAAGAAATTAGCGTAATATCAATTAACACACATAGTGGGTATCGAGGCATTTTACTTCCGTCGAAGTACGCAGAAAATCTCAAAATAACGGCAAACTCAATCTCCTTCAAAAAACGTTTGCAATATGTTGTCTTCGAGGCGTCTGAGCACAAAAATGGTACGCTTGTTGATTCTTGGACAATAAAGTCAGATGAACGTTTTTATAAAGACATGTTCAAACGCGTTTGCTCCGAATGCGAAGCCCTAGAACACCCAAAACCAATATTCGTTTGTGACGGTTCTATTTTTACAATGAGAATAACGTATTCCGATAAAACGCATAAAGACTATGTTTTTTCGTTGCGTTTCTGTGACAACGGGCTCGATAGATTAGCTTATTACATCAGAAAAATGATTCCGGATGGATATAACTATCCGTATGAACTAGATTTAAATGACCTTTCATGTCTAAATATCGAAGAAGTCTGTAGATTAATAAAGATCTTAGAAGAACGACCAAAAATCTTGGTAAACGATTGCCAAACTTGGGTATATGAAATAGGGAAATTGATGAAGCCAGATTTCGAATGTTCGAAACACAAAGAAAAAATCATAACGAAAAAAATTGATGTTGAATACTTTGATATGGATGATATTCGCACTTACCTAACTTATTACTTTTATGATAAGTATCCTTGTGATGAACAAATGGCAAAAGAAATCGAAAACGGAACTGTCTTGAAAGTGTTAGAAAGGCTCTCCAAATTTTATGAAATCTATCACGAAGACTGGATGAAAAGTGATGACGAGGAGGAGGAAGATGACGATTAACGTTTGATATGAACTCTAAAATTTTAATCCTGGATCTTTTGTTTCATGGCGTGTGGTTTCTTCCTTCTCTTAAGCCCACCACTTGTATTGTTACCTCCCTAATATGGGGAGGTTTTTTCTTTAATAGAGATTTGTGTATTTTTAAAAATACTGTTTTTATGCATTTTGTTTTGCCATATATTTAAATCAAGTGAGAAAAAGAAAAATGAAGATTGTAAACATAAAATTGGATGACTCAGTCTATGAACAACTCATGAAGATTCTCCATGAATCAGGACAAACAACCCAAATGTTCTATGAAACATATACGAAGAAAGTTTTAAACACCTACCACAAAAACGATTCTAAAAAATCAATCACAAGATTGAAGCTTTTTATAGACTTGAAGAGTTAAAGAAAGAAAGCCCAATAGAAATAGACGATTAAAAGAAAGATGGCTTCTTTTTTAGCGGAATAGAATACTTTTACTACAATAAAATTCATTGAGCACATAAACATTTATATTTCGTATTACAATACGTCAATACATAAAATCATTTTCCGTTGATTTACATACTTTCTCTCGTTTTTATCATATTTTCTATTATAGTTTTTCTCATTTTTGCAATCTTTTCTATTGTAGTTTTCCCCATTTTTGCCTATTATTTAATTGTAGTTTTCCCCAAACACACGATATTTAGGAGTTTTTATGCTAAAAAGAAAGATTGATGACAAATTAAGATTCTGGCTAAATAACAGAAAACAAGCATTATTAGTCACCGGAACAAGGCAAATAGGTAAAACGTACTCAATTGTAGAATTCATCAATAAGAACTTCGAAAATATAATCCACATAGATTTTTCAGATAGACGGGATCTGATAGATGCTTTTTCTACTCTTACAAATTCAGATGATCTAATCCGTAGAATTTCTCTCGTTGGCGGTGACAAACTAAAAGAGAACAAAACGGTGATATTTTTGGATGAAATCCAAATAATATATCAAAGAAGAGATGAATTAAAAAAGGACGGAAAATTACCTCCGAATTCGCAAGACATAATTAGTTCCATGAAAGCGCTAGTTGAAAAAGGACAATATAGATTCATTCTAAGTGGTTCTTTATTAGGAACCATTTTAAAAGGCATTAACTTAAATCCGACAGGGTATTTAGATGAGTATAAGATGTACCCATTAGATTTTGAGGAATTTCTTTGGGCCAAAGGAGTTGGAGATATAGTCATTTCACATATCAAGGAGTGCTTTGATAAAAAAATCCCCGTCGATTCTTCGATAAACAATCAATTGCTAAGCTATTTCAGGGAATACGTGCTTGTCGGAGGAATGCCTGAAGCGGTCAAGAATTATATAAAAACAAACAATCTATATCTTGTTGAAGAAACTCATAAACAAATCCTCAAAAGATATAACGATGATGTTGCAACATACATTGAAGACGATTTAATGAAACTAAGAGTCCGTGATGTTTTTAAAGCAATACCTTCCCAATTATCAAGCAAAAACATGCGCTTCATCTCTTCTCAGGTGTTAGACAAGAAGTATTTAAAACACAACAACATCATCGATGAATTTTTATGGCTTACTGCCGCAGGCGTAGCCTTGCCAACATATAACGTGAACGAACCTATAGTGCCACTTTCTCTTTCGGCGGAAAGAAAAACGCTAAAATTATTTTCTTCCGATGTAGGGTTGTTGACGTCACAACTAATAGACACAGGAATAAGAGAAAAGCTTCTCAACAACGAAAAAATAATAAATTACGGGGCGCCTTACGAAAATGCCGCAGCAGAAGAATTGATTGCCCACGGCTTTGACGAAGAACTCTTCTACTATAACTCCAAAAAATATGGGGAGATTGATTTCCTTGTGACTTTAAACAATGAAGTGTTGCCAATTGAAATAAAATCAGGCAAGCCGAAGGAAAATCAAACATATAATCATTATGCATTAAACAACGTATTAAAAACGTATAACCATCCCCTCGCGTATGTATTTGGAGAAACGAACGTCCTTAAAGAAAACGAGAAAATATATCAATTGCCTATATATATGATTGATTTTGTGAGGAAGTAAAAGCCTTCGCTGTGCTTGTTTTAACATCAATATCTTCTAGACCACTATGTTATGGCCGAATTCGTTAAATTAAGCGATACTTAAGTCTAAAATATCGAAATTTTTAAACTTTTAGACAGGGTATCCAATAAATAGATTACAAAATAGATACTATATATAATCCTTATAAAAATAAATAGATAAATAAGAAATCTCTTTGTTACTTTCAAATTAAAGAAAGTTACATTTTTACACTTTTTATAACTTTTTTGTTGCATTCATAAAAAGAATTGTTATTATATGTGTGTAAGTAACAACTGAATTGGTTTTGTAACTAAAAAAGAATGTGAGGTAACACTTATGAAAGTAAAGAAACTTCTTATGACAGCAATGCTTGCACCATCCATTTTATCAGCCGTCAGTTGCGGTAATAACAAATCAAGCAGCGACGAGCAAGATAAAATCTCTTTCACAAACGTGAAGGCAAACGCGTCTTTAGAGCCTCCAGTTCTCTACACTACCGAAGGAAAGCAACGTTTAAATAGCGATCCAACCGATCAATCATTGGTCGATAGCATCCTTTGATATGATCATCTCTAAAGGTAGCGAAGCGATCACTGGTGGAATCTCCGTGTATGCAAAAACCATCGTCTTGAACATTCTTAAAGATTGTGGCTTAGACTTAAGAGATGTCACCACAAAATCCCTAGAAGCCATCAGGGAACAGATGGATATCGTTCAAACTAAAATTAATGCCATAGCAGCAAAACAAGAACTATATCATGATCAGCAAATACTCAATAATGTTCTTAATGAATTCAATTCTTCTAAGAACAAATACTACCGTTTCTTTACAAATGGCATGGGCTATTTGGGAGAATTAGAAGCTGATGAATCAGTAAGCGAAGAAGAAGCAGAATACGCAAGACATAAATTCTATGTCGATAACATCGAGGCCCTTACCTTCGATGGCTCGCCATTTGCCACATACGTACAAGAGCTAGCAAGTAAGGTTCTCCAACCAAACGCAGCCGATCCTAACAAAGACATCTTCTACTACTACGATAATACAATTGCCTCAACCGATAAATGGGACATCCAATATTACAAAAACATCCGTAACTTCATGTCCTTTATCGATAGTAGCTTAGTTATCTATTCTGATATTGCTAAATTCCAAATCTACTACAAAGCATTAAACGCCGGTGAGGCCGCAAGAAGATCATATGCAGGGCAAATAGATGATATGGCTGCAGCCGTCAACGCCGTTAACGTTCAGTTTCAAAACAAATTGAAATCACTCGAATATATCAAATTAGCTTGGGAAAATAGAGGGGTCCAAAGATACATTCCAACTGGAAAATATTATTCAACCAGAATGGCGACTTTGACCTATAACCCAGAAGACTATGTCTATGCCGATTCAAGACAAGCCTTGATCTTAGGCTATAAGAACGACAAAGGAACACACGGTCTTCTCCAAGAGTGCTACACCTATCATCCAAACCAAGATATCATCAGAGCGGTTGCAAATGACTTCAAAGAATATGCAGGCGACTACTACACCTCAGGATATACGATCAATGATTACCTCAAATACGCAGGATTCTGGGCGGTAAATGATGACTTATTCAATAAAGCGGTTGGCTTATTCAATGGCGACTTCTATGTTGACCAGCACGGATTTATGAACCACGATATCGATTACAGCACATCATGGTATGATCAACACGGTAACTACGTTAGAAAGAACGTCTACGAGGTTGATTCCTACTACACCTGGTATGGAGCACTTAAACGTACCGTCCTCCGTCGTCCTGAAGCGGAATATTACTACTTCCTCTGCTTCGGTGTCCTTGATGGAAACTGGTTACACTTAGATGGCCAATATTCAAAGACATATATGTGTGATGCTAACTTCACCGTCTTCGAACAACTTTATTTCCATCCAAAATATATGGATCTCTATCAAAAAGTTGGTCCAATCACCTATCATAACTGCTGGTAATAACTAAGCATTAAAAAAGCCTTCGAACAAACAAGTTCGGAGGTTTTTTAAATCATTGATTGATTAGAATGTTTTTGGAGATTGAGAACTCTTTGAAAGTATAGGTTTTGCTTCTGCTATTTTCGAAATCGGTTAAATTTTCATTCACATAATCAACCGTCGTTTTAACTTCAATCTTTGAGATGAAATTACGATTTGTGTATGTGTAATCCGTATTACTCTCGGTTGTGGATGAATACGTATAGCTTTGCTCATCTTTCTTTTCAACCTTCTCATATACATGGGTTTTTAATCCGTTTGAGAACGTTGTTTTCAAATAATTATTTAAGATATAGTCTCTGCTATCGTCCGTATAATCATAAGTTTGTTTGCTTGATTTAATGGATTCATTTTGATTGGAACTATAGCTAAGCAGTTCATAGATGACAGTTAGGGTATCGTAATAATCAGTTTGCTTATCTATCATTCCGCTAGAGTTGATGTGAATGTCTTTTTCTAATTTACCATTCGAATAACGACGATAGGAATCTCCATCATAGTATTCATAGGTATAATATCCATCTTTTAGAAGTCTTCCTTGAGAATCATAAGAGTAGTTTCTAGTCGAGATTTGACCTGTTTCATGATTCGTAAATACTCTAGTTAAGCATTTCCCGTCATTATCGTAGGTGTATTCGTATGTAAATACAGCTGTTCCGTCGTTGTTGTATGTTACTTCTTTTAATGGAAGGAATTTCTCATTATACGCATCATGTTCGAGATAAGTGACTTCGACATAGAAAGAAGATAGGTAATCCTGTTTTACTTTAACTACCTTTCCTTCTTCGCTATAAGTGAATTCAAACCAATCGTATCTATCGCCCCAAGTGCCATTGCTGCTATGGTAATAAAAATGTTCAACTTTAGTTACGTGATCACCCTTATCAAAGGTCAAAATTGCTTTTAAATATGGAACTTTCGTATTTCCATCACTTGATACGGAATAACGTGTTATTGTCATCGCGATATCTGTATAAAGATATTCATAAAACGTGCCATTCTTGTTAGAGCCATCGCTATCATTATCAATAACTTTTCTAGTCACGCTTTGAATCTTGTAATCAGAATAAACGTAGGTATATTCATTCCTATATCCGGTATCAATATAAGAATCATTACGAGAATAATTATCAGTATATTCCGTGATAAATTCCGCTTTATAGATTGTAGCTTTGCATACTGGGCATTCGTATTCGTTGATTGCCCCCATGATTTCCGTTCCGTTTTCATCGTACCCAAATGTTGGTTTTAGTTCATCGCTAACATAATAATAGTTTTCGGGAAAATAATACTTTGGTTCAAGATTGGTTGATGACTTGAATTGGAAGGTATGGGCATTTTTATTGAAGGTTTTCCCACAACGGGAACATGTCTGGTAATGGGTGCTTTCATCATGAAGATATTCATCGCTCATTTCATGTCCTAAAGCGGCAATTTCTTCGGTTTTACTCTCGTGACATCTGGAACAAGTATAGGTCTTCTCGCCTTTTTCCTCACAAGTTGCTTCTTTAGTTATTTTTCCCTCATCATAGCTATGCCCAAGAGCGGGAATATCCTTACTAACTAAATTATTAGATTCGTCATACCCCTCTTCTTTTCCTTTTTCTGTGCATGTTGGTTCTTTTGTAACCGAATATTGAATTTCAAAAGATGCTTTAGGATCTTCTTTACATCCTGCTAAAGATATCAAAGATAATCCGCCCAGTAGAAAAAGCATCAAAGTTTTTTTCATAATTGTTCTCCTTGCCTATCAAATATAAAAATCATGGGCAAAGGATAGCAAATGAAGTGCCAAAAAAGTGCCAACTATATGTCAATTGCTCATCTAAAAACTATTTTATTTTTGGCGAAAACGTTAATTTTTCATGCATTTTCGCCAAGAATGATATCAATCAAACAGTTCATCAACCGATACAATTGCCTGCAATTCATTAGAATAAGCGTTCTCTTCAATGCCATTTAAGGCAATCATCGAAAGATGTATGGCGGATTTTGTTTTGCTGACGACCACGAAATCATGTTTTTTCTTGTTCAATTGTTCAATTTCCTTGTTATTTAAGCAAAAAGGAGAATCGTAATATTTGATCTCAAAAAGATTGATGATGTCATCCTTCCTTTCGATGATCATATCAATCTGAGAACCATAAACGCCATTCTCCAAGTCTTTTTTGCACGAGAATGGGTAAACTGCAGTATGAACTCCAGAAATTCCCAAGGCTTTTTTGACTTTTGCAACGTGGAGCAAACAAATCCTTTCGAATGCAAGGCCTTTCCAAGTATTAATGAGCGGTGTATTAAGCTGATTAGTCCAATAAGATTCATTGTTAGTTTTCTTTGTTAAGAAATGGAAATGAAATATCGTGAAAGGATCGATTAGCTGATATAAAACGCTTCCTTTCTTATATTTAAGCGGAGAATATTCGCGGATAAAACCACAGTTAATCAAATCTTCTATTTTTTGCGTGAAATTTCCATTATCTACTTCTTTGGTGTTTTCTAAGATTTCTTTCTTTGTAAGTCCATATTCTTTTTTGGATAGAGATTCGATGATTTTCATATATCCATCTGGGTTAGAGAATAAAGAAGAGAAGATGTATTTCAACTCATTCTTTAGTGGAGCACCATCCTTGAAAAAACAAGAATCGATAAACTGAGGAACAGATTGCCCTTTCTCTAAATAATTCCAATAATATGGCACCCCTCCAATGACCATATAAGTTTCAACGATTTGTTTCTTTGTTAAGGATAATTTTCTAGAAGAGCAATATTCTTCGCACTCTCCTAAAGTGAACGGCTCTAAATATATTTGAGTAGTAACACGATTATATAAGCCGCCTTTGCTATGGATGATATTGTTTATTATCCAAGACGTTGCGGAGGAACAAATAATAAGCATTATATCGTGTCTAGCCGAAGCCCAGCCATTCCAAAAATTCTCAAAAGCCTTGAGAAAACTCGATTTTTTTGTATTCATCCAAGCAATTTCATCAAGAAATATAACTTTCTTTTTAGCACTGGATTGATTAATTAGTTTTTTCAAACAGTTGAAAGCGGAAAACCATTCTGTCACAGGTTCATTGTTCTTGTAACCAAAATCCTCTAAAGAAGCCATGAATGAAGCGATTTGCTCTTTTGTATTGCCTTGGTAAATTCCAGCATGTCTAAAAGCAATCTTGTTCTCAAAGACACTATTTACCAAATAAGTTTTGCCGATTCTTCTTCTGCCATATATAGCAATGAACCTAGAATCTTGCGAATTGAAATTGTCATTTAAGATTTTGATTTCCTTTTGTCTTCCAACTAACATAAGAGCCTCCATTTTTGGCGAAAACAACAAAAATCAATACACTTTCGCCAAGAATAATATACAAAGAGATGTGATTTGCTTCAATTATTTTTGGCGAAAATACATAAAAGATTAACGTTTTCGCCAAGAATAATGTTGTTTTCTAGACAATATAAAAAATCAATAAAATACATATAGTCTCGATAAATACTGTATTTTCTAGCAAAAATGCAAATCAATATTTTAGGGAATCTTCTATTTCAGCAGCCCATTCATAAGGGCGCATATACTCACCTTTAAAAAGAGTCTTGTTGCCGTCAAGATAATCCCAATAATCACAAGAAACATTTGAGCAGTTTAGCCTTGCCCTGCCCCTAGCAAAATCCACCAAATTAGAAATGCCATATTCATTAAGTTTCATTCTTAACCTGCTAATGGCATCTCTATAAAGCCTTTTGGCTAATTCTGGTTCTTTATCAACCCATAGTTTTGTAATTGCCTCATCAAGAGTCACTTCTCCTCCACGATGATCAACTAAAATGGCAAGAAACTCCTTAGATTTGGCTCTTTCAAAGTCAACATGGACCCCATTAACATACATATCAAAACGAGGAAATGTCTTGAAGGAAACGTTCATTTTGTCTTGATTCAATAGTCTTGCAAGAATCTCATGAATTCTTTCTTCGTCGTATGGCTTATAACAAAATTCAAAAAGGTTGTCTTTCAATTCTCTTTTTATGGCCTCGATATCTTGAGCATATCCAGTTATGAGAACGATTTTTATCGCTTGATTAATATCTATTAGCTTCTTAGCAAGTTCTATCCCATTGATCTTTGGCATAACTATATCTAGAAAAGCAACGTCTACTTGATGGCTACGAGCATATGATAATAATTCTTCGCACTTATTCGAAAAGACGTTTAATGAGATATTTGGAATATCAATAACTGCATTGGTAAAAGTCAAAACGGATTCTTTTTCATCATCAATTATTACTGCGTTCATTCTTGTTTCTCCTTCTTAGGTATACGTATCTCCACTTTTGCGCCATTTCCTGGTGAAGAAATGATATTCGTATCAGCATTTAAAACGATCTTTAGCCTATCTTTTGCATTTCTTATTCCTACACTCGAAGACTTGATTTCTTTGGTGTCAAAACCAATTCCGTTATCTTCGATCATAACTATGTATGAATCATCATCTTCCATAGAAGAAATCAAAATATGTCCATCTTCTTTTTCTTCAAGTTTCGCGTGTTTTATGGCATTTTCAACAAACGGTTCAAGGCTTAATGGAGGAAGAGAGAAATCGGTGCATTCTAAATCAAGCAAGACCTCAATCTTTCTTTCCTTGATCATGTTTTCTAAATCAACATAGTTCAAAACACGTTCTAACTCTTTTTCAAAAGGAGATAGTTTCTTTGAGGTTGCATCGATGCTTTCTCGAAGTTCTCTAGAAAAAGAAGTTAACATTTTCTTTCCTTTATTTGGATCTTCTTCATACGCTCCTTCAATAGAAGAAAGGCAATTGAAAATATAATGTGGCTTTATTTGTTTCATCAAGGTGTCCGCTTTAATTTCCATCGCTCTCTTCTCCCCTTCAAGCGCTTTGATGTATTTCTTCGTATTAGATACCGTGGAAATTCTATAAAGAATGATAATTATGATAATGATCGGCAGAAGAACGTAGGAAATGCTTTGCTCAGTTCCGGCGATCATGATGTTTTCTAAATCAAAGAAAGTAACCGAATAATATACAAGCAAGGAAAGATTGATCACGATAAAGGCAATGTTGATCTTATTTCCTTCAAAAATTCCAAAAGATAGAGGAATCATAAGAATAACTAATCCCAATAAAGATAGCATCAAAGGAATCACCTGAAGAAAAGTTCCCATCAAAACGAAATATAAAATGATAGATATGGCAAATATCGCCCCAAAAGATATGAGATAAAACTTATTTGGCTTTATTCTCTTGTTCTTTGAAAGATGATGATAAAGAGAGAAGGTCAAGGCCACGACAATTAGCAGATTGATGAATATTATCGGATTATAAGTATTCGTTTTGATAATTGATAAAACTCTCCAATATACGTCGATTGAAAAGAAAACCATCATGGTTATCACGCCCATAAGAAGAGAGAAAGAAAAATCCCTTTTTGTCATCCCTAGATTTAAAACGAAAGAAAAAACCAATAAGCCTAATATCAATCCCAAAACGACAAATCCGATGTTATTCGTAAGATATTGCGAGGTTGGATTTCTTCCTAAGGTGTTTATCACAAGCCTTGCAGGAGAAGTCAAGCCTCCTTGATAGGAAGAGGAAACCTCAAATACGACAGTCAAGGGAGATGAATCCCTAACTATATATTCAAGGGTCATATCATCCCCGCCATTGCTAAGGCAATTTCCTTCCTTTGCTCTCGTCCCATATTTAAGAACGAGCTCATTATTGATATAGGCGTAAAATCCTCCGACAAAATTGTTGTTGATAAACCAGATTTTAGTCCCGATTGGCAATCCTTTGACATAAACCCTATATGAAGAATATCCTTCATTACTTAGTTTCTTTCCGTTAATGGTCGTATCTTTGTAATGGTGAGGGACACTTACTTTGCAATCAGGCTCACCAGTATAACTTTCTTCAACGATCCATTTGTTATAGAAAAACTCATACTCCCCTTTCATATGTTGTTTTAAATACGAATCCTTAAGCTCGTAGCCCTCAAAATTAAGCGAACAATCGCTCAAATCAGGAAGACCTTGCTTGCTATTCATGTCAGTATCAGAACTCACCAAAGCAAAACAAGTGATAAAAACAAACACGAAAGACAAAAGAGAAGTCAGTATCGATGTGATTAACGACTTCTTTGCTTTGCTACTCATATACGTAAATATTACATTAGTCGTTTAATTCTTAAAAGATGCCTCGTTTGTCCTCCTTATATAAACGGGATACTTTGTGTTGTTTAAACTGCAAGAAATCAATTAATAAATCCAATCATTTCTATGCGAATCAATATTCAAATATATGATAGAATTCAAAAAAGGAACAAACGCATGGGATTGTATTTGAATAAAAAGAACGATTATTTCATCAAGGTTTTGAAATCCAAGATTTACGTCGACAAATCAATGCTCATTAAAGAAGCAAACGAGTTGATTGGAACCAACGATGGTTTTATGTGCATCACACGTCCAAGAAGATTTGGGAAAAGACAGCCCTTTCCATGCTTAACGCCTACTATTCTAAAGGCTGCGATTCAAGAGAACTTTTTGCCGATTTAAAGATATCGAAAGACCCATCTTTTAGCGATCATTTGAACAAACATAACGTGATATGGATAGACCTTTCTAAAATCTATACGCGTTTAAACGATAAAAATGAATTTGTAAAAAAGCTAAAGGACGTTTTATTAAAAGATTTAAAGGAAGACTATCCAACGGTTGATTTATCAAACCTAACATTGGATGACGCTATTATAAAAATCAACAACGAACTGAATGAAAAATTCATGTTCTTGATCGACGAATGGGATGTAGTTTATAGAGAGCAAGACAATAATCGTAAGCTTTGTGACGAGTACACAGAATTTTTAAGAAATCTTTTCAAATCGTCAGACGTTTCTTCATGCATCGACTTGGTGTACATGACTGGCATCTTACCAATAAGAAGATATTCAACGCAGTCCACGCTTAATATGTTTACCGAATATAATATGATTGATTCTGACACATTGGCCGAGTTCACCGGATTCACCGAAGAAGAAGTCAAAAGTTTGTGCGCCCAATATCAAAGGAACTTCAATGAAATAAAGAATTGGTACGATGGATACAAATTAAACAACGTTGAAATATACAATCCTAAATCAGTCGTCGAAGCGGTTTACAAAGGAAAATGTAAGGATTATTGGGTTCAAACATCCGCAATTGAAGCGGTTACAAATTATATGAACTATGACAACGGAGTTCTTAAGGACTTGGTTGTTAAAATGATAGGCGGAGAAAAAGTCGAAGTTAACGTAAGAAAATTCGACAACGATTTAACGCAAGTTACTTCAAAAGACGCGGCTCTGACTGTTTTGATACATTTAGGGTATTTAGCCTATGACGAAGAAAACGAATCCTGCTATATTCCTAACCACGAAATCAAAGAAGAATTCGTAACAGCCATCGATAAATTGAACTGGGCGGAAATCTACAATCCGATCAGTAGTTCGATGAAACTTTATGATGAGACTCTGAAAGGAAACACAGAATTCATTAACAAATGGCTAGATAAAAATCACAAAGAACTCGCTGGTCCATTTAACAAAAATAAAGAAGACGTCTTAGGAATAATCGTAGAGATTTCTTATTACAACGTTCAAAAATACTACGTGATGAAGAAAGAAGACACCTCCACATTAGGAAGAAGCGATATATCCTTCATTCCAAAAGATGGTTCCCATATTCCTTTCATAGTTGAGCTTAAAGTAAATTCGTCTCCAGAGGAAGCAATCTCTCAAATCAAAGAGAAAGAATATTTCAACTCTTTAGGAGATTACAAAGGTAAAGTATTGTTGCTAGGGATCAATTACAATTCCAAGACTTTAAAGCATTCTTCAAAGGTAGAACTCATTGACCGTTAAAGACTAGAAGGCAATTCAAGCCTTCTTTTTAAAATCAGCATTTTTTCAAAACATTTCGAGCGCGATACAATCTTCATAATGTACATTTTCTTTCCGCAAGCGGATAATGGATATATCCAATATATTTTATACTATCGGTGCTCTTGTTGAGCTAAGGAAAGGTTAGGCGCAGGATATGGGAAGATATCAATACAAAGAAGGTTTTATCCTTGAAAACCCTAAAGGATTGCTTATCATCCCAAAATTTATCTCCGCTAAACCTGACCCGACAATCTCTTATCTCCTCAATAACCAATTTATTGATGGAGAGTCCTCCTTCGCCTGTTTAAAGTCTCCAGGCGATATATCATTCTGCCCCCTCCCATTTGTCTCCTTGCTTTTTATTTCCATAACGGAGGGGCAGAATGACCTCCTTAACGACTATTTTTCCGAAGTAGGAAAGCATATAAAAGAACTCAATATAAAAGATGTATATTTTGGTCTTCTTGGCATCAGCGAGTTTGGCTACGATGAACCAAAAGCAAGAATCCTTCAAGAAAAATGGATCAACAATTTTCTCGAAGAAAACCCTGAATACAACATCACTTTCATCATTCCTGATGACGAGCATCGCCCTCAAAGAGGAAAACATTTAGGCGATGAACCACTAAACGACGGTGAAATAGATGACACCCCTGTCCCTAAAAGCCTTGATCACCACACTGTTACCTTAGCATTAAATTCTATCCATAGTTATCGCGATTATTTAGAATCCTATATATTATCTAGGAATCGTCATACGGAAATCATTAGGCACGAAGAAGATATATCGGTGAATTCCATCAAAGAATTGGGGTATCTACTAGGTTATTACCTGACTCCTTCTACACCTAATAAGCCTTATCCGATGAGCAAATGGTCTAAGGCCCAAAAAGGCAAAGATGGAAGCCAGTATTGCCCAAAGCCATCAAAGCAGTTACTTAAGCTAATCATCATTCTTCTTGATATGAGTTATGATGAGGCAATCGCTTGTTTCAATTTCTTTGGCTACGGCTTAGCTAGGTTTGATAAAGAAGATATCGCCTATGAATATATGTTGAAGAAATGGCCAAAGCCGATTGATCCTTTAAAAGCGGATAAAACATTAACAAAAAGATTCGGCAGGAAAGCCGCGATAATCATTAAAGAAAAATAGGAGGAAAGCATATGAAAGCGTTAGCTTGCGACCCAAAAATAGGATATTTCTTTTGCAGTTGTTCTTTAGAGGAAGTTAATACAATTCTTATTCCGTTTATGAAAGATGTTGAAAAGAAAGCCGTAGGACTTCGTTACCCTTTCTTGTTTGTTTCAAACATGGAAACGTTAAATGATGAACTCGCAAAACAAAAACTCATCAAGGAAAATCCTTATCAAAGCAAAACGATAGACTTTCACGTCTTTGTGGGAGAAATTCCTGATGCAGACCTTTATTTCGTAGTAAATCCTGAACTTAACGAACTATATTTCGTTCCTTTTGATACGATTTGCCCATATCGTTGGACTGGTGTTAGCAATAACTGGTCAAGACTAGACAAATTCGAGTTCAAGAAGATGCTTAATCTAACCACCAAGCCTTTTACATACGATAATGGAAAACCATGCGGTTGGTGGCTAAATGAAGAAGACGAAGACCGCGAACTTATTCTTGCTGCCCTTAGAAGCAAGATTTCCAAAGCCAAGAAAGCTGGCGCGGAAACAGTCTTCAATCTCGTTTTCCCTTATTACCGTGATCTTAGAATCGATTATCAAAATCTTTCCGATTTACTAGATGAAGGAGGATGTCATCTTGGGCCTTCCTTCTTCCATCGTGACCAACTTCATCTAAGAATGTCTTCAAGCCCGTTCGAAGAAGAATATGTCCGTAGTTTCAAAAAGAGAAACAAGCAAAAAGAAGAAGAGATAATAGGTAAAAAGGCAGAACTAGGAATGCCAGATATCCATTGTTTCTTTGAAACCATTCTTGATTATCTAGATCAGATCATCGACTGGGATACATTCAGGAGCATATACGATTCAAGCGAATGTTTCGATGCAAGTTTCGATAAACTAGATGATGAATTCAGGCGAAAGAAAATTTGGAATATCATTGATTGGAACCTTCCTTCGGAACGTTACCATTTCGTTGAAGACTAGTGGCGGTATATCCGCCATTTTTCTTTACTTGTTAACAATGTTAATTCGACGTTTTAAATTGTTAACAAGCATTTTTTATAAGTGTTTTTATATCGATGACAAGTATTTAATTTTGCTTTTCTTTCCGCAGGCGGAAATTAGACATATCTAGCCTTACGTAGAATGTTGGTGTCCGAAAAGGAAAGGAGAAAAATATGAATTACGAACTTCTAAAGAAAACAATCAACCTGCCACTAGACGAGAAAGATCTTCTTCCTCTCTCTATGGCCATCTGGAAAAATCACGACCCAGAATATGAAGAAGAATTGAAAGAGGCCATTCGCAAAGAGTTTTTAAAGATAGATAACTCACTAACAGAAAAAGAACTCATGTTCAGTTACATCTCTAAATTTAAGGAGATTCGCGAAGACTACCTCTACTTCAAAAGGCACGTCTCGCCTTATGGCCATGACTCATTCGACAAAGCCGACTTCCTAAGAAACGAACTCGGTTTTGATTCAAGGAATATTGCCTCTCTATATTTCGATGCAGTTAACGAAAACGATCCAAGAGGATATCACCAAGTATGTCTCTTCGTCATTGGCAACCAAAGTCTTAGCAAAGAAGAGAGACGAAAGATGGTCGAAGAAAATTATCTTCAAGGTGTATCTAAGGAGGATAAGCCTTACATCAAAGTCATGATGGAAAAATACCTAGGAAATGAAGAAAGCTTCGTCAAATCCTGCCTAGAAGGAATAAAGAAGGGTAACTACGACTCTGCATATCAGCTTGCAAACTACTACTACTACAACAAAAAAGATTACGAAAACTGCGAGCAATTTGCCAGTACGGGAAGATACGCTAGAAATCCTGATGCAATACACTTATTTGCAAAAACGCGTCTAGAAGAGGGATTCTCCAACCTTGATTCTGAAGCAGGGAAATGTTATCTGATGGCAGCCACCTATTGTGGTTCAAAAGATGCAGCCTATGAACTTGGAACATATTTGCTAAACGGCAAATTCAACGGAGAAATAGATATTGATGATGCGATTGATTACTTCGAAAAAGGAATTAAAAACGGGTCTTCTAAAGCGGCATATTCCCTCTATCAAATCTACAAAGGAGAATATCCAATCGATAAAGAAATGATTAAAGAATATATCGATGAAGAAAAGGCTAAGGAAACATTCGAAAAATATAGGGAACTCGAAGATAAAGAGAAAAATCCCACAAAATTCAAGCGTTCAAAAGAGCAAGTCGGAATATTGCTAATAAAGAAAGATTTAGAGGAGTTGTTCGGCGAATATTACAACAAATTCGGCTTCCTTCCGCCAATCAACATGGAATTAACAAGCGAAATGTTAGAAGAGGCAATCTCCACTAACACCCCGATATTAGAAGAAGAATCACCTAAGCGTACCGCCTAAAAGGAGAAAAAAACATGGCAATTCAAATTAGCGAACTAGATATAAGCAAAGCTCAAGCAAACCTTGAGAAAAAGAAATCGTATACGACAGATTATTACATCAAATTGCATCAACACGAAACCCTCACCATTCTTACCATCCGTATCAACCATGAAGATAAAGAAATGATGGAATTCTACGCCTGGTTAATGAAACATTACCCAACAAAAAGAAGGAATGGCACGGTAAATATGGATGCGTTCATCAGGGCCTATAAAGACAAAATCATGAAGGAGGAAGAATAATGGAAATCAAAGATTTAATCACAATAGAAAGGTATAGCATCCCCTTCCCTAAGGAAGAAGAGCCAGGAATACTCATATGGAGAACTAATTCCTCAATCAGGAAAAGCCTCTTACGCGGAAAAGATAGCAATCAAGAACAAGTGTATGTAACAATGGATTTTGACGCATTCAACAAAATAAAAGAAGAATACCCCAAAACATACATTGAAATACTTAAGGTCTTCCAACATGCGATGATGAATCAAATCTATTACAAAATCGAAGGAGATAAAGTCGAGATCGCTTGTTCCCAAGTACTTAACGAAACTCCGATGTGGTACCTCTTTTCCACGACCTATAAAGAAGGGGTAGACGGAATGAAACATCTTTACATCGATGACCTAAGTAGCTCAGAAACATTAAAGAAAGGAAAATGGTTATCAGTAAAGGCAATGAATCGAAACATAGACAGGCACTTAGCAAAAGAAGACAATAATATTGAAGAAAGCAAATAAAGGAAGGAACAATTTTTATGGAACAATTAAGAACAATCACAGTAACTGGAAAAGGAATCAAAACATATAAACCAGATCAAATCATCATCAGTTTAAGTTATGAAAATGTCTCTAAGGAATATGACGAAGCCCTTGAAAAGGCTGCAGAATATACTAGAGTCATCAAAGAAAAGGCCGTATCTGCTGGAGCAGACGCCTCAAAGGTAACAACCCAATCATTTAACGTTTCAAGAAAAACGGAATCTCGTAAAGATAAAGATGGAGAATATCATTACTACTTCGTTGGATATGAAGTAAATGTAAGATTTGAAATAACCATTCCAATGGATAACCGTCTACTATCCGAAATCCTCTTTGCTTTAAGAGAACATAAAGGGAACGTCAAATTCAGATACGCCCTCAAAGACCGCGAAAAAGCCAATGAAGAGGTTATGGAACTTGCTGTTGCTTCAGCTCTCAAACAAGCAAAGATACTTACCAAAGCCGCGGATGAAAGACTTGGTGAAATAATTAGTATCAACCGTTCATATGGCGAGGTGCGTTTCTCTCGTGATTACGATGATTGCGATAGCAGCATGCTTTGCTCTTCAACGATGAGAATCGCCCCTCAGATGGATATAAATCCAGATGATCTTGTAGTTAACGACTCCGTTAATATCACCTGGGCGTTAAGATAAAGATATCCAAAGGAGATAATAATGCCTAGCGATCCTAATAACGAAATCGAGCCAGTTGTCACTCTCCCTGATATCTACCGCTCAAAGAAGTACAAAGGGCAACCATACGCTTTCTATAGTTATAAGCATTATGAAGTATATCCCGGGGACATTTTCTTCGGGATATACAAGGGAAAAATCGCTTTTGCTAGAACTGGAAAAAAGAGTACCTTCGAACCATTTAGCTTAGTTGATGTCTTTGAAGGAAGAGAGAAACTTCCTTTTGATAACAACTTTGAATGCTCTCTAAAAGAGTTACCAGAAAAAGGCGGAGAAGAAACTAAAAAGGAGGATGATCCACTCAAAGACTTCAAAAAACACATGTTACAATGTTTCGAAACGGGCTTACTTAAACTAGATGGACCAGATTTCCTTGAAGAAACGGAGGTAAGAAAGTCTTTCATCAAGAAACCCACGAATTTAAAGCTGGGCTTCTTCCATAAAGGCTCTCGTGAAGGAAAGAAATTCACTCTTCCCTCTGAACTGCTTAATGAGCCAACTATCATCCTTACGGACAACGAAAAGAAATTCATGGAGCCGTATTTTGAAATCAACATTCCCTTCAAATGGTATAGAGAAGGAGAAAATGAGCTCATCAAAGAAGGAGATGACAAAATAATCTTCCGTAAAATCTTCTCGATGAACGATTTCTATAACCTTCTTGAAGAAGGAGAACCTGAACTTCTTCTCGATTCAAACTCGGTTAAGACAAAAGTCTCTCACCCCTACCATTACATCCCGAAAGAATGGATAAATGGCACATATGAGAGTAGCCAAGGTGAACGTTATAAGATGCAATATCTCTTCTCCTTCTTCGGAGAACAATTCATTCATAACATAGGAATGTCGATTGTCAATCTAAAACAGCAAATGATGCCTTATTATCAAAAATACCGCAGTCTTCCTATACCAACTGGGCTAAGGAGAGAAGACATTCAATTCCTTGCCTCAAAATGGTTTGTCCAAGATGTTAGAGATGGGCTTTATTACTATCTCCAACCAGGGAATATGAATCCTGATGGATCATGTTTCTGCCTAGATATTAAATGGTTCTCGCTTTTCTTCGATAGAGTAAAAAGATATGGCAAGAAAAAGGTTTGTGATCCAGACACCTTCAAATTCCGCTCAAGCAAAGACAAACATTATTTCCAAATGTTTTGCCTAGACGAGAAGGATCTCCAATTCGCCTTTGATGAAGCCATTGATTGCCAATATTTCAGAGAATTCTATGATAAGATGGATCACCGTTTCAATCCATTTTACGAAGAAGAAAGAAAAGCCCAAGAAGAGAGACGAAAACAACTTGCTAAAGATTTTGAAAAATTTATAGAACAGGAGGAAAATCAATCAAAATGACCAGTCCAATAGTCAAAATTAAATTCATTTTTGAAAAATACATACCAATGGCATTTGGCGCAATCGTAGGTGACTACTATGGGAGCAATTATGAGTTCTCATGTTATCCTAGCGAAAAAGCCCCATCCTTAAAGTCTGCAGATTTTAGTCATGGTGATTACACGGATGATTCCGTTATGACCATAGCCGTGATGGACGCGTTAATAAATGAAAAAGACGTTGCCCAAACCTTAAGGGAGTACGGCAGAAAATATAGACTTCCTAAGGGAGGATATGGCGGAATGTTTGCTAGATGGCTTAGAGACCCTAGCATGGGTCCATATGGATCATATGGCAATGGCGCGGCAATGAGGATATCTGGAGTTGGACTATACGCTTCAAGCGAAGAAGAATGTATTGCTCTTTCTAAAAAAGTTACTGAAATTACACATAACCACCCAGAAGGCATCAAAGGCGCGGAAGTTACGGCTCTATGCATCTATAAAGCGATGCATGGCGCCTCAAAAGAAGAACTCAAAGAATATATCTCGAAGAACTACGACATCGATTTTGATCTAAAGGATCTTCATCAAAACTATCGACATGAAGCATCTTGCCAAAAGAGTGTTCCTCAAGCCCTCTACTGCTTTATCTCCTCTTCCTCATTCAGAGATTGTCTTAGAAGAGTTTGCTATATCGGCGGGGATGCGGATACGACAGGTGCTATAGCGTGTGCCATCGCGGCCGCATATTACAAGAAAATACCTCATGATTTACTTGATCCAATTATCGACAGGATGCCTTCCAATCTAAAAGATGTTCTATATGACTTTGCGCTTCATTTATTGCTCAAAAACAAAAAGGAAAAATAATTATGACAAAAGAAGAATTCGAACAATTTATTAGAGGCTTACACGCCAAAGGATGGACTGATGATAATATCGTCACGATGTTCGCCAAAATGTTTCATGACAAGAAAATCTCCAGGAACGAATTCACCGGGATGCTCGAAGCGCTTGGCTATGGCATATCAGAAAAACTTGAAAAATTAAGCGATGATGAATTAAGAGAAGCGGTATTCAAAACAAAATAACCGATTTTTCATGTCAAAAAGGCAGGCCCGAAGCCTGCCCTTTTCGATTTATCAACTATTTCTCGTTTTTTCTTTTGATAACCAACGTTGGAATGATAAAGCCAAAGCCAACGCAGTTAAGAACGAAAGCAAAAACAAAAAGCCAAAATCCCGTCAAGGCATTTGAATACCAAGAAACAAAAATGGCAATCAAAGAGAAAAGCAAGGCAATGCCGAAACAAATAAGTGAGATAAGCGCAAACACGTCATCAGTCTTTATTTTCTTCGTTTCATATACCGAATGTCCGCATGAAGGGCAAACCTTTGCATCCTCCGGTAATTCTTTTCCACAATTCTGACAAAACATATAGAGAATCCTCCCTTTCTAGAACATTATACCTTTAAAACCGTAATATGTTCATATAATTTAAAAATAATTAAAACATTATAGGAGGCTCTTGTATTTCTTCACATATGCTTTCTTGGCAAAATATGTTAATAAACCATAAACGAATACCAAACCTAACAATATGAGAATGAATATTGGAGAAATGCTTATAAATTCAAATGTTGAATTGATATATGGCACATAGACAATGAAGAAACCAACTAAGCAAGAAACCACTATTCCTAAACTCAAAGTAATAGATGGTCTAGATTGAATGAATGGAATCCTATCCGTTCTAAGGAAGGAGAAAACAATATTTTGCGTAATCAAAGACTCAATGAAGAATCCAGTCTGGAATATGGCGATGAATACTAATTTATCCCCTGCAGTCAACGATTCAAAGTTAACGTAGCTCACTCCTCTTGCTTCCATCATCATTGGACAAATGAAATAGAGAAGAATGGCAAAGGAAGCCATATCAAGCAAAGAAGAAAGAGGTCCGAATATGAACATGAAATTCCTTATTTGAGGTAAAGAGAAATTAAGTGGTTTCTTAATGTCTTTCTCTTCGACCGTATCAAAAGGAATCAAAGAACAAGAAATATCGGAAATGATATCTAGCAAGATGATATGCACCGCTTTAAGAGGAGAAAATGGTAGCCATATCGCGCCAATAGATTGAGAAATCATATTGCCAAAGTTCGATGAAGTCTGGCATTTAACGTATTTCATCATATTGATATAGGATTTTCTTCCTTCGATTATTCCATCTTTAAGAACAGAAAGATCATTTTCGAGCATGATGATATCCGCGGCATTTTTAGCAATATCGGTCGCATCCTTAAAGGAGATGCCAATATCCGCTTCCTTAAGAGCACCCGCATCATTAATCCCATCTCCCATAAAACCAACGACATGTTTATTCTTCTTTAAGACTTCAACAATCCTTTGTTTGTCATTTGGCGTGAGTTTTACGAATAAATTATGTGTTTCTACTGCTTGCTTAAGCTCTTCCTCATTCATCTTTGAAAGTTCGTTTCCAGAGATTGGATTTACGTTTTCCATTTTTATTGAACTACATGCAGCCAAAGATGAAGCAAGGGAATCACCCGTTAATATCTTCACGTTAACGCCATATTCTTTTAAGGAAAGAATTGCCTCTCTTGCTCCTCTTTTTGGCGTATCTTCAAAAGAAAGAAATCCAGCAAATGTCATATCTTTCTCATCGGAAACGCTTATCTGGTTTGTTTCCATATCCTTTGTGGCAAGAATAATCGTTCTTTTGCCTTTGCTTGCTTCTAAATCAGCAATTTCCTTGATTCTTTCAATATCTTTAGAAGTTATTTCTCGCTTGATTCCATTCTCTTTTACGAAGGATATTGCTTCAAGCATCTTATCTGTCGCGCCTTTGGAGATCATGAACTTCTTGCAGTTCTTATCTTCTAGAAGAACAGATAGTCTCTTTCTTTGGAAATCGAAGGAAATTTCATCAAGAGAAACAATTCCTTCTTCAAGTATTTCATTTATCGCATGATTGCCTTTTGCATAGTTAACAATCGAATTATCAATTACCGATCTAAGACCACTTTGGAAATAAGAATTAAGCAAGGCAAGTCTTAAAACCTTGATTGATGTTTTCATATCAATATCAAAATACATATTCAAACTTGAGGAATTTTCAGTTAATGTACCTGTTTTATCTGTACATAAGACATCCATGCTACCGAAATTGAAGATGGTGTTTATATCTTTGACGATAACCTTCTTCTTTGACATATTCACCGCACCTTTGGCAAGATTTGATGCCACTTGCATCGGTAGCAAAGAAGGAATAAGGCTAACGGCAACCGAGATCGAGAAAACGAAAGCGTTTATCCAAGATGATGCCGAATAATACTCTCCAATCACAAAGCCTGTTGAACGGATATGGATATCAAATCCATCAATCAGGAATATGAGCGGAACGATGATAACAATGAGCAATAACAAAAGCTTTGTAATTGAATCGATGCCTTTTTGGAAGGCGCTATTTTCTTTCTTTTGGATAACCTTATCATTAAGTTGGCCAAATATTGTTTGAGAGGAGATGGAGAATACCACTCCAACTCCTTTTCCTGAAACAACGCTTGAGCCATTGAAAAGAATGTTTTCTAAATCAAAGGGATTCACGTCTTCATCAATTTTGGAATTGTTTACTTTCTTTTCTGCAGGCTCGTTTTCGCCAGTCAAAGATGATTGCAAAACATATAAATCTTTAGCTTCTAGCAAACGAATCTCTGCTGGCAACATATCGCCAGAGGAGAATTTAATCACATCTCCAACAAGCAAATCCTCGTTGTTAATTTCCATTTGTTTTCCGTTTCTTATGATAGTTGATGTTGACGCGGTAAGATCTTTAAGAACCTCTGCTGATCTTTCAGACTTTAGATTCTCTCTAAAAGAAATCAAAGACGAAACGATGATGATGCAAATAAGAATCAATGGAGTGATATAGAAAGTATTCTTATCATTCTCCGAATCAGGAAAGAAATAGGAAATCACACCATCAAGGATGGCAATTGAGAAAAGTATCAAGTTGAATAAAGTTAGAAAAGATTTAAAAAGCTTAACGATCTTACAATCTTTTTTAGCCTTATTAAGGGAATTTCGACCGTATTTTGCATAGGATTTTTCGATTTGTTCATCGTTTAATCCGTCTTCCAAAGAGATATCGAATTCCCTAAGTATCTCTTCGGGAGATTTTTTCGAATACTCAAGAATTCTGACGTTACTTGAGATTCTATCTTCTTTTTTGAGTGTCTTTTTCATGGCTCTACCTCCTATAGTGCTAACTAGGGAGTAGGCTCAGTGTAAAAAGCTATATCGACCTTCGACGCTTGAGCTTACACTTCTAGAGCATTTGAACAATGTTATCTTTTACCTTGGCTTCGATAAGAGATGTTGGCCTCTTTAAGAAAGTCTCCTTTCCTAGAGGGCAATTGTCCGTGTCTGCTAGTTAGCATGGCCTTGCTTAAGGCGCAACAAGAGTAAGTCCATAAAGAGAATAAAGCAATAGGAAAGTGCTTTATTTATTTGAGAGCGTTTCCAGAAGAAAAAATTTTTGTTTCTATTTCAACTTCCAGGTTTTTGTAATCGTTGCTCCTGAATAAGACACCAAACCGGATTTTTCTAATTCATTTAATTCTTTTCTCACAGTTTTTCTATCGATATTCATCTTCTTAGCAAGATCAGAAATGTTTTGCGCACTTTCGTTTAAGTAATCAACTATTTCCTTTTGCCTATCAGTTAGTTTCTTATAGAAGTCTAATTTATAATTCGCATTATCAATCGTTACAATGAAAAAAGAATTTCTTGCTTGAAAAGAAACGTGTTCCAAATTGTCTTTGAAAAGTCTTCTTGTTCTTTCGGTTATCTTTGCTAAGCCAGAGCCTCTTCTATTCATATAGCCCATTTTCCAAAAAAGGTCGGCAATATAAGGGTTTCTTCTCATTGATTCAAAAGGATAATCTACATGTTTTGGGATTGGGTTTCCTGAAACCATTATGCCTGGGGAGGTGATTTCCATCCGATCATCGTAGATATTTAGACAAACCTCAGCCCCAAGAACGTTATAGTTTCGATGTATTATGGCGTTTACTAATCCTTCGAGAACGGCATCCTCGTCATAATCTGGCTCATAGATTGTTCTTTCGTTGCTCTTATACCACCTTGTTTTGGTGTTTGAATGATAGAAATCCATTGCCATTTTCAGCTGTCTTATGAGAGAACCGCTTATTTCTTCATCATCAGATGCTTCAAACTCATTTACTTTGGTTTTTCCATTCCATCTTGTGCAGAATAAACGACTATGACGATATGGATTGGAATCAGCGAAAAGCACGCCAGCATTTGTTAGGTGCCCATCCATCGTGGATAAACCAAATGAAATGAAATCTTGATCAGTAAATTCAGTTCCTGTTTTCTCACGGAAATCAGATTTTAAAATAGAAAAAGAAAAGTCATCTTTCTTATAACCGGTGATAATGCTGTCGTATGTTTTGCCAACACCTCTTAATATCAGCTCATTAAGAAGGTAATCCGGTGCTTCAACGCTTGATGAACCAGATCTTACAAAAGCCATTCTTGTTCCTTCGTTGTGGTAATAATACGGAGTTGAGGATCCTGGACTTACTATAAGTTTGAGAATGGTTTTTCCATCTTCTTCAACTGGCGTAATTTTGTAAACAATCTTCGGGATGATGTATTTATCAATTAAATCTGTAATTCTTTCAATGGTTTCTTGAGGGTTTTCAATGCCTGAGACTTGTTTGTCATCACTTATGCCAAAGATAATCGTTCCTCCTGCGCCGTTAGCGAAAGCAGAAACGGTCTTAAGCCAGGATTTTGGTCTTTTATCCTCTACCATTTCCTTAAAATCACAATCTGTGCATTCTAGCATTGGTTCATCAAACATATTGGTTTCCTCTAAGAAGATTATTTCCTTTTTTCTTGTATTTGTCCAGTTATTTTCCCCAAATAATTCCCCAAATTCCCCAAATAATTCCTCAAATACCTAAATCATTCTGAAAATACAGTCTGAACGTGTTTTGAATGAATTAGATTTCAGTTTCTTCTAAGGCTTTGATGAAAGATGGGACTTCTTTAAATCTGGGTAATGTAAAGTTTATTGACTTGCTATCGCTTTCGATGATTCCTTTTTTAATCATACCTTTAAAGCAAAGTGTTGCTGAATAAATAAGCTTTTATCGGTTATTTTCT
>CAVKLJ010000016.1:0-34557 GCA_963657245.1 Lachnospiraceae bacterium | reverse complement strand
ACGGCTGTCAAAGATAACGAGGAAACAGCTGCCATGAGAAGCGCTATATTGTTTACCATAACTAAATATTAACTGTGGTTTTTTATTTTGTAAATGTTTATTTTTTATTTATTTTATGTTTGTATAAATCAAAAATTTGTTCATCATGGCGGGTTTCATATTTTATTTTTCGAATAATGACATCGCCTTTTCTTATAGCAATAGTAGACATCGTTTCTCCACCATATGCATTTTCTATTGTTTCGATTTCTTCTTTCTTAATTCCATCAAAGCATTTATAAGCAAGCATCCTTGCTCTTTCTAAGGTAAACGTTTCGCCAACGACTCCACCATCATAAATTACTTCATATATAGCTTTTTCACGGCTATAACGATGAACATAATGTGGTGTTTTAATCTCTGGGTAAGGTCTTAAATGGACATCAGAATTAAATTCATGATTGTTATAATGGTCGAATGAATAATTAATGCCGGCTTTAATAACGGTCAAATCCATTTCAGGCGAATACTTTTCTAATCCAGAAATCACCCTTGTTAAAAAACAGCGCCACAATTGACAAGGCCATTCATCATAATCACTTATGTAGTCTTCACTAATAAATGGTGCCGGAGCGCTCTCATCATAACGAAGATATATCATTGAATCCTTATCTATATGATTTTCAAAGAAAGATGGATGATAAGCAATTCCAGTAACGCCTTTTAAGCAATAATAGTCGTCATGATAACCTGTAGAATTTTCTAGATACCATTCAGGAAGATCCTTTCCTTTAAATCCTGCACTCCTGCCATTGATATCACGCAAGTTCCTAGTATCTTTGTTATTCGAAGTGTAAAAATAGCTCTTTACTTTATCTTTCTTGCCTTCAAATGGTGCTTTGATTTCCAATGTATCGTGATAGAAACACCTAAATCCGTTTTTAAATGTCTTGTCCATGTGGTAATGACCAAAATACCAATGTTTATATTTTGTTATCTCTTTTATTCTTTCTAATAAATCTGTATTTGAATCAGTAGAGAAACCCATTTCGTCTTTAACTACACTAGATGGCGCACAGTGCGTTAAAACGTAATCAACCTCAAACTTCCTCTTTTTAAGATTCGCATAGGCATTTTCAAAATCTTCTGAGGTAATATCTTCTTCTTTCCAATAACTAACATTCAAAATCCTTCTATCTTTATCTATGGATCTTGCTCCTCCTATGCAAAGAAAAGATAAACCGTTGATCGATAGAATTTCTCCCCGTTTGATGTGATAAATATTCTTATCAAGCAGATGAGCTTTAGCGCCAAACACTTTCGTTTCAGGAAATTTTGAAAGAAGCTCGAAATTCTCATGATTCCCATCAATAAAGAGAATTGTTGCTCTTAGGATAGAATATTGAAAAATGTAATTTATTTCTTCGCTCCAGACTATGCCTGCATCGCCTAAAATGATAATCACATCCTTTTCCGATAAATAAGTAGATTTGCAAAAATCCTTTAATTGCGGGAAGTCGACATCCCCATGTGTGTCTCCGTGAATATAAATCATTTCTTTTCTCCTAATTTCTGATCAGCCAAAGCAAAAATTCTTTCATGAAATTTACCGATTTTTCGATACGGTTCTAATACTTTCATAATTTCTATTCCTCTATTTGTAAAGTTTTGAGAGTCTTGAATGGCCTTAATGAATTCATCGCCACTTCCACTAATTATTTTTCTCGTAAAGGAAAGTGTTTCATTAATTACATTTAGGTACTTTGCCGGAAACTTTATTTTCCATTTTTCTGTTTTTGGAGAAAATGAACATTCAAAACTAGGAACCATTTCCTCAAACGTCCAGTTATGAGAATAATGGCCCCTACTTTCCTGATATGAATAAATAGCTTTGTTCATTGTGGTAATAATCTCACTAATAAGTTTTTCTTTTTCTTTTGCATATTTATCTCTCTTCTTGATTTTTTCATCCATCAAGACCAATAAATGTGCTTTAACAATTTGATTTAAAGTATCCTTCTCCGAACCGAAAAACATCATAGTGTAGTGGCAAGAAAACACCGACAGTTTATACCCATAATATATGGCATCCTCAAAATCTGAAAAATCATCAAGAGAGTCAAATGTTATCGTTCTCATCAATAAAAGCTCCTATTGTATTTCAAGCATTCCTTTAATGCCTTATCTTGCATAGAAAGAAACCATTCTTTGTCTTTGTTTAGATCATTAAATTCAAAATCCATTTCTAAATTTTCATCGCCAATATTCCATAGAGCTTTGAAAGGAAAAAGATATATTCGTTTCTCAAAGTAATCACGGAGCGTTTTGCTAACCATTCCACTTTGCGCCATGTATCTAAAGGCAAAGGAAATGCATATGTCGTATTCCTCGTCACATTCAAGAGGCAATGGCTTCTTAATTTCTTTGGCGTTTTTGAGTTTTTCAAAAAAAGAAATCCACTCCCTCTTGTAGTAATTTTCAAAACGATCGTTTTTAATTCCCTCATCAACCGTCTCTTTCATGTGTTTTAAAAAATCGTTGCTTACATAAGAGCGATTTCTATAAATCACGTCTGCAACCAATGATGGCGCATACGTTCTTCTAAAACACGAATAATCAAAATTTAATCGTAAAATTTCCTCTTCTACACTCATATTTTCTCCTCTGAAACGCCGTTTTTTCTAACGTGTCTGAGGTCATTTTGAACATATGAAAAATGCTTGTCAACCGAGGGGGTATCTTTACCTATTATTGGTATATATTATTAATTTACTATACTTGTATAGTAACAATAATAGGTAACTTTTTTTGGAAGTTTTAAAAGCCGACCCAATAACTATGGATCGGCATGAACGTTAACTTATTTCTTTGCAGGAGTTTTTTCCCAATGCAAAGCTTTTCTGATTGTCCTATAAACCAAGAAAGTGATAATGAATACACTGATGTCTTTAATGACGTTAAGAGGCATAACTCCATATAAAGCGTATGACCATTCTAAGTCTTTGATGAGAGGAATGGCTTTTTGACATATTGAAAGGATTTGATTTGCTGGCATTCCCATTACGTTCATATAGAATGGCAATATCCAGTATACATTTAAGGTCATGGCTGTAAGAATTTGTAAGACTGTCGCGATTCCAAAACCAATAAAAACGCCTTTCATATTACGGATTTTCTTATAAACAAGAGTCGCAGGCAAAATATAAACGCTAGAAAATATGAAATCCGCAATTTCGCCAACGCAAAGAGTATGAGTCATTGGTAGTTTTATAAGCGTTTTAACTAGAAGAACCGCTTCGCCAACAAATGGTCCATAAGCGTATCCTGCAATCATTGCTGGCACCTCATCAAAATGAAGGCTCATAAAAGAGGGGACAAATGGTAAGGAAATTGAGAAAATTGGAACAATATAGAGAATTGTTGATATAGCAGAGAAAACACCAACACGAGCCACAAACTTAACTGGATTATACGACCTATCTTTTTGGAAATGGCTATAAACCATAACAAGGGCAACGACAAAGACAATCACGGCTACAATAGCAAAATAATTCCAGAATTGTTCCATAAAATAAAAATCCTCCGAACGCATTCAGGGGATACAAAGCAAAATTCACTACCTTCTTACAATCCGGACTTTATACCGTTGGCACTGGAATTACACCAGTTCATGCTTCCGCTCGTGGGCTTTACCACCAATCGACGAATCTCACGTCACCCTGAAGTACTTTTCTAGTCTACCACTATGATATTTCTTGTCAATATAGACAAGGAATCATTCATTCGACTTTGGTCTAGTTCTGAAATAATCGAAATAGTCTTCCACTCCATCCATCTTGGCACGTATGGCACCTTTTAGTCTTTCATTTTTATCTAAGATTTTTGGATCTAATCCTTTTATTTCCAGAAGACTCCTTAACGCCCATTCAGGATCTTGCGTACTGAAAGCGTAATAAACATTATTCATGAGTTTGTGGTCAAACAAATACATCACAAAAGACGTATGTTCATCTCTTGTATAGGAAATATATCTATACATATATCCCATCCAAAATAACGATCCTCTGGGATATTTGAGTTTTCCATAATTTGAATCTCCATATTGCTCGATTATAAGACGTATGGCTTCATCTTCGTCCAAAGACAAAAGAACAGAATTGTTTTTATCGATCGTTTTTAGCAAATCTGAATGTAAGAACCTTCTGATAAAAATTGGCGATGAACAATTTAAATCAGCAGATTTTTCAAATATCTTGGCTTGGTATTCAGCCAATAAGAATCCATTATGGTCAAATTCTCTCATATCAATCTCCAAACTTGTTTGTCCAAGATGTGCAAACAAGTTTCATTTATTCAGAAAGGCATCACGATCTTCGCTTGTTTCAAAATATAAAGTAACAGATTTTTTCTTAATCGTAATCTTGCTAGCCCCACTTTTCGCCTTAAGCTTGTCGCTTGATGGGACGTTGTTTTCTTTTTCTTGAATATTTCTAGCAAGGAACTCAACATCTCTAACGGATAGATTCTCCGCATGTATTTTCTTTACGACGTCTTGAATTTTCTTATCAGAAAGAGAGGCAATTGCTCTAGCATGTCCATAAGAAAGGGTCCCTAGCATCACTTCATTGAGAACTTCATCAGGAAGATGCAATAAACGTAATATATTAGTAACTTGGCTTCTTGAAAGGTGAGCAACCTCTCCTAGCGTTTTCTGAGAATAAGAATATTTATCTTGCAAGGCTTCAAAAATCAAGGCCATTTCCACGACGTTTCCTTCTCTTTGATCACGTGTATCAGCAAGCAATGTTAATAACATTTCCTCATCGGAAACATCTTTAATGACGCAAGGAACATAGGGAATTTTCGCCTCTTTTGCCCCAACATAACGTTTTCTTCCAAGGATAAGCTCATAATGGGTTCCACTTGGTCTAACTAACAAAGGAGAGAAAAAACCTTTTTCTTTAAGAGATTCTCCTAAAGCGACAACCGTCTCCTCAGGAAAAGAAACCTTTTTAACAACATGGTTATCATCAATTGAAGAAAGAGGAAGGTTCTTTGAGGAAATCGAGGCGTATTCCCTCTCCATTTCCGCGATGACGTCATTCTGGGAATAACGCGATAAAAGCTCCTTTAAAGAAGGATTAGTCTTCTTTTTTTGCATAATCAATAATTTCTCTGGCTAAAGAAAAATAAGCAATCGAGCCTTTTGCTGATGGGCGGTAGGTGGTGACCGCTTCCCCATGAGCACTTGCTTCAGGAATAGATATGTTTCTAGGAATTGTCGTTAGGAAAGTGTTCTCTTTGAAAAGGCCTCTAACTTGTTGGGCAACTTCCGTGCAAAGAGACGTGTTTGACTCATACATCGTTAGGAGGAATCCTTCGATCTTTAAATCGTGGTTGTAATCTTTTTGAACCTTTGTGATTGTCGAAAGGATTGAGGCCACCGCCTCCATGGCAAAATATTCGCACTGGACAGGTACTAAAACGGAGGTTGAAGCAACAAGAGCATTTAAGCAAAGTAGTCCTAACGATGGAGGGCAATCAATAATAATGAAATCGTAACTTTCTTTGATGTTTTCTAAACTTTCCTTAAGTAAGAAAAATGGATTATCAACGTTATACGCACTCACAAATGTCTCTAAAGAAACAAGTCTAAGATTAGCAGGAATTAGATCTAGATTAGGAACATTAGTTGTCTTAATCACTAGATTAATGTCCACTTTCTTTGTGATTGCTTCAAATATCGTTAAAGGCATCTGGGCAACTTGAAAACCTAAACCTCTTGTCGCGTTTCCTTGAGAATCAAAATCAACAAGCAAAACCTTCTTTCCATTAGACGCTAACGCGCTAGAAAGATTTATGGCCGTGGTAGTTTTGCCAACTCCACCCTTTTGATTTGCAACTGAAATGATCCTACTCATATGGGGTAATTTTACTCCATAAGGGCTTAAAAGATAAGAGAGCGAGGAAAAGAAAGAAGAAAAGGACTTCCAAACGATGGTACAATGGTAACGTTAGAAAGATTCGGTTCTATGAAAAAGAAAAAACTAATTATCCTGTTTTCCAGCCTATTTTCCTTGCTGGCTTCTTTGGTTTTATTGATAGTAATGAGTTATCCATCATTTTGTGCGAAAAACGTCTCATTTCAATCGACATATAAGAATGATGAGGTAACTCTTTCCGCGACATATTACGAAAAGAAAGATGCTAAATATGCCGTGCTCATTTGTCCTGGCTACTCATGCGATCGAGCCAAATGGAGAGTCATGAGCAATATCTTTCTTGCTAATGATATCTCAGTTATGACTTTTGATTATTCCGGGCAAGGCAATTCCAATGGGAGAATTGGTTTTGATAATGCTAAAACCGATGAAATACCTAAGGAAATAGATGACGCGTTAACGTATTTACATAAGTTATCTTCAATAGATTATGAAAACATCATCCTTATGGGCCATTCGATGGGCGGAAGATCGATTCTTAGGCTCATGTATGATTACAATATTCCGAATGCAGATACGACTTTGGCAAAGAAAAACGTCAAAAACATAATTCTTTTCTCTCCTGAGGTGAACTATAAGCATTCTGCTCAAGCTTCTCTTTTTGCTAGTACGGATGATGAAAACGAATATCCTTGGAAAGACTATAACGAAAACGCGATAAAAGGAGTTAACGTTTATTTGTTTGGCTCAACGGCAGATGATGTTGTTTCTGATTATGATATCTTAAGAATATCCGAAAGACTTATGGGAAAGAAAACCCAAGAAAAAGGGACGACCTTCTTCACCGAAACAAATTCTTTAGGCTCAAAGGTTACAGTTGGAGTAACTTCAGGCGTCCTCCATTCTTATCAGATGTATTCCGTCCAATTTGCCTCGTATGTCTCCTCTTTGATCGAATCAATAACTGGAGTAAATTCTTCCTATCCAACAGGAATAATATCTTTTACCTATATTTCTTGGGGATTGTCTTTGCTTGGAATAGGTCTGCTTTTCTTTGCTTTAAGCATGCAAAAGAAACCAGAACTCAGTCTAGAAACAGAGTTAGAAAACCTTCCAACCATCGAAAACGAGAAGAAATTCTTAGTTAGCAAACTGATTTTATGGTTACCAGGCTTATTAATAGGATTCCTTATTTGTTGCCTTTGTATTGTTTTGCCTTTTGGCTCTCCTATCATGAATATTCCTTATATGTGCTGCATCGCAGGATATGGAATATGCATGCTCATCTTCTATCTAATTAAGAAAGTAAAAGGAGTTAATGGCAGTTTGCCAAAGCCATCTTTCAAAATCCATTCAGACAAAAAGACAATCATCGAATGTGTCGTTCTTTTCCTTGGCTTATGTATTTATTGTTGGTTCGTTCTTAAAATGACAATGTATAACCTCTTGCCAATGAATATCCGTTTATTCTGGTTGTTCTTTGCGACCATCTTAATGAGTGTTGGTTATTACATTTCTAACGTAGAAAACGATATGTTAAAGAAAGCGAAAGCCAGCAAAAAGACAATCATTCTTTATAACTTGATTCAATATGTAGCCCTTTTCTTATTTGTTTTATTCTATCTAGCAATCCAAAGCTATTCAGGATTTATCGGTCAGATGCAGAATATGATTCTGATGTACGTTTTGGTTATTCCTCTAGGTGCTTATATAAACAACAAATTAAGCAACCGCGTATATGGATCGATTATTTCTGCATTCGTTTTCCAAACATTGATGATAACTTCTGCCGCGATTATTGCGATGTTCTGATGTTGATTTTCACACATCATTTTATTGTAATTTGAAGTGTGACAATCAAAAGGCAGAAAAAGAAAACATCACAAAAGCTATTAAAATTGGACAATATGCTCAAATAATGCTTGAGGAATTGATTTTTATCTATCCGGGTAAAACATAAAAGAGGGATCCGTTTCCACGACGCCTTTTTATGCTTATTAGGATAATCGGACAGGGTTCCAACCAAATATGTATTAGCTTTCCCAAAAGGATATAACGTCGAATCATTAAAAAGCACCTCATTAACTCTGAGATGCTCCTTGATGATGAACTTGAAACGTTTTTACAACGGCTTTTTTAGAATATCAGCATATTTACGTGGATAACGTTTTTCCGTCTTTTTCTCTTTCTCTAAGAGGATGTTGATTCTTTCTCCATCAGAATTTGGCAAAGACGCATGACGAATATCTAAAACCTTTAAATTCAATGTTTTTAACGCTTTAGAAGCAAGAGATAACTCATCTTCTCCATGTGATCCCTTTAAGGCAATAAAAATACCGCCAACCTTTAATAAAGACGTTCCTAGCTCGAGTAAAACCCTAAGTTCAGAAACCGCTCTTGCAGTAACAAAATCAAAAGATTCTCTTAAAGTTGGAGATAACTCCTCTACTCTAGCATTAACGACTTTGACATTCTTTAATTCTAAAACGCGGACCATTTCCTCAAGAAAAGTGCATTTCTTTTTGGTTGCTTCAATAAGGGTGAAATCAGTTTCTGAAAAAGATATTGCCCAAACTAAGCCTGGAAAACCTGCTCCTGAGCCTAAATCCGCAACCTTTTTTCCTTTTATTAATAAGGTAGGATCAGCTGCTAACAAACAATCATAGAAATGTTTTTCGATGATATCCCCTTCGTCTTTGATGGAAGTGAGATTAAAACGATCATTCCATTCAATAAGAAGATGAAGATATTCGTCTAATTTCTTGATTTTTTCTTCATCAAGAAGGATTCCTCTTTCTTTTAAGAGGGTTTGCATCTCTTCGTAGTTCATATAATCCCCCTTTTCTTCAAAGTGATTATCAAAATCGAAATATCCGCGGGATTTACGCCAGAAATTCTAGAAGCTTGGCCTAAAGTGATTGGATTTACCTTGGAGAGTTTTTCCCTTGCTTCCATGGCAAGTTCATCGATATGCATATAATCCAAGTCCTTAGGAAGGTGGATATTTTCAAGTTTCATGGCTTTTTCGGCATCTTTGACTTCTTGTTGGATGTATCCAGCATATTTCACCTTTGTTTCGAGAGAAAGAATGGACGCTTCATCGAAATCAAAAGAGGATAATTCAGGCATGCACGAGGCAATCTTTGGATAATGAAGGTTTGGACGTTTGAGAAGCTCTATTCCCTTATGTCCAACGTTTGTATCCGTATAGCCATTTTCTAAAAGATAGGCATTTATAGTTTGTTTATCAGTAACATTATTCTTGCTAAGAACTTCAATGGCTTCATCGATTTTCTTATATTTCGTAAGGAAAGAAGAATAACGTTCATCGCTAATTAAGCCAACATCGTGCCCATGCTTTGTCAAACGTAAATCAGCATTATCATGTCTTAAAAGAAGACGATATTCGGCTCTAGAGGAAAGAAGACGATAAGGTTCTTCCGTTCCTTTTGTGACCAAATCATCGATCATTACGCCAATATATGCTTCATCACGTCTAAGAATGAGAGGCTCTTTTCCTAAAATCTTTCTTGAGGCGTTTATTCCAGCCATCAAGCCAAGAGCGGCCGCTTCTTCATAACCTGAAGTTCCGCAAATCTGTCCCGCCCCATAAAGTCCTTCGTATTTCTTTATTTGCAAGGTATAGTCGAATTGCAAAGGGCGTATCGCTTCATATTCGATTTCGTAGGAATATTTAAGAATTTTAGCATTCTCTAATCCTGGCAAAGAATGAACCATCTTCTCTTGAAAAGAATGAGGGAAACCAGTTGAAAATCCTTGGAGATAAATCGAGTCTCCTTCGGCAAATTCTGGCTCTAAGAATAGTTGGTGGCGTTCTTTATCTTTGAAACGTACCATCTTGGATTCTATGGCTGGGCAATATCTTGGTCCTGCAGCCACGATTGTTCCATTAAATAAAGCAGATTCTTCGAGATTATCTAAGACAAGTTGCTTGGTTTCTTTTGAAGTGTAAATCAACCAACATGGGAGTTGTTCTTCTAGAGGGGTGAACTCTTTTGTTTCATAGGAAAAAGCAAGTTCTCCACCCATACCTGGTTGAATAAGGGCATTTGAAAAATCAATCGTCTTTTTATCGATTCTTGGAGGAGTTCCGGTTTTTAGGCGGAATAAATCAACGCCCATTTCTTTTAATGATGGAGCAAGGCCGTGTGAGGCTTTCTCACCATCTGGTCCGCCTGGAACGACATCTTTTCCAGAGATAATCGTTGATTCCATATAGGTCCCAGTCGTGATGATGGTTGCTTTGGATCTAATCTCCTCGCCATTTTCCAAAATAACGCCAAAAACCTTCTTATCATCATGAAGAAGGCCAACGACTTGGCATTCTTTGATTGTAAGATTTTCTGTCTTTTCCATCACGGATTGGACATAGGCTGGATAAGCGTGCTTATCAACTTGCGCTCTAAGACATTGAACGCCTGGGCCCTTGCCAGTATTTAGCATTTTTATCTGCAAAGGATGATGATCGGCAAATTTTCCCATCATCCCACCTAAAGAATCTATTTCTCTGACAACGATTCCTTTTGCTGAACCACCAATATGGGGATTACAAGGAGTGTTGGCGATCATTTTCTTATTTAGGGTACATAAAAGCGTCTTTAAACCCAAATGAGCTGCAGCCATAGAGGCTTCAACCCCTGCATGTCCTCCACCAATTACAATAATGTCAAATTCCATATCTCTATCCAATCGAATCCGACATATCCAAGGCGATAAGTCTATTAAGTTCTATCGCGTATTCCATCGGCAATTCCTTAGCAAATGGTTCGATGAAACCCATGATGATCATTTGAGTCGCGTCTTCTTCAGAAATTCCTCTAGATTCTAAATAGAAAAGTTCATCTTCCGAAATCTTTGAGACGGTTGCCTCGTGTTCGATGAAACTCGTCGAATTACGAATTTCATTTTTTGGGAAGGTATCAGAACGAGACTTATCGTCAATAATGAGAGTGTCACATTCAACGTGGGAATGGGCATTCTCCGCGTTTGGCATGATTCTTACCGTTCCACGGAAATTGGCCACTCCACCGTTCTTGCAAATGGATTTGGAAATAACATTTGAAGAGGTGTTCTTACCAATATGAATCATTCTTGAGCCGTTATCTTGGAATTGATTCTTTCCACCAACGGCAATGGAAATAACATTTCCTTTTGCCCCGTCCCCTTGAAGAATGCAGGCTGGATATTTCATGTTTCTCATTGAGCCAATATTGCCATCAACCCATTCCATAAGGCCATTTTCCATGACAAGGGCTCTTTGAGTAACCATGTTAACGATGTTATTCGACCAGTTTTGCACCGTCGTATAACGACAACGTGCATCTTTTAAGACAATAATTTCAACAACGGCAGCGTGTAAGGATTCTTTTGAGTAAATTGGCGCTGTGCAACCTTCAACATAATTGATTGAAGAGCCTTCGTCACAAATGATCAAGGAACGCTCAAATTGTCCAGATTTCTCGTTGTTGATACGGAAATAGGATTGTAATGGCTTATCAAGATGAACGCCTTTTGGGACGTAAATAAAGGATCCGCCAGACCAAACAGCGGCATTTAACGCGGCAAATTTGTTATCGCCAATCGGAACGACTTTGCCAAAATATTCTTTGAATAAATCAGGGAATAATTGAAGGCCCATATCGGTAGAAAGGAAGATGACGCCTTTCTTTTGAACCTCGTCTAGCATGTTATGATAGACAACTTCAGATTCATATTGTGTGGTAACGCCAGAAAGGAATTTTTGCTCCGCTTCAGGGATACCTAATTTTTTGAAAGTATCCTTAATTGCCCCTGGAACCTCATTCCAATTTCCTTTATCCCCTTGGGCGTAACGCGTGTAATAGGTAAAAGAATCAAAATCCAAAAAGGAAAGATCTGGGCCAAAAGAAGGCATTGGTGATTTCTTAAAAGCCTCTAAGCCTCTAAGACGATATTCCAGCATCCATTCTGGTTCGTTTTTGATCTTTGAAATCATTCGAACGACTTCTTCATTCAAACCTTTGCCAGTTGTGAAAATCGAATCAGCTTTGGTTTTGAAGTCGTATTTATATTCTCCTTCAAGAAAGGAGGTATCTTTGTTATCCGCCATCTTATTTTCCTTCTTTCTCGTCTTTTTCAAGCATTTCTCTCATACTTGTCCAAGCCATTGTCGCGCAATGAATTCTTGCAGCTTGTTTGCCAGTATTCATAAAAACAAGCGCTTCATCTAAAACTGAATCATCATATTCTTTTTCTTCGATCATGTTCATATATTGTTGGATGGTATACAAAGCGTGTTCGTAATCGTCTCCGATGATTCTGTCACACATGATATCGGTTGAGGCGCTAGAGATCGTGCAAGCGACTCCTTCCCATCTAGCGTCTTTGATTTTTCCATTCTCCGCTAGAAGATATAAATCAAAATCATCAATGCAATTATCGCTAGAAGCGTGGAGTTTCTCGTAGTTTTCTTCCTTTTCTGGCACGCCTTTATGACGTGGGGAAGAATAATGATCCATGATGATTTCTCTCATCATCATTGGGCTTAATTCAAAAGTAGGCATCTAAGAAATCCTTTCCGTGCTTAATAGCGTCTGCTAAAGCATCAATATCTTCTTTAGTCGTGTAAATATAGAAACTCGCTCTGACTGTGGCTGGAGTTCCTAGGAATTCATTAAGGGCTTTTGCACAGTGTTGGCCACTTCTACAAGCAATCCCTTTGCTATTTAAGAAGGTCGCTGCATCCTGAGCAAATACGTCCTTTATGTTAAAAGTCACAATTCCTGACTCGCTATTCTCGTTATAGATTATCGCGTTATTCGTTTCTTTTATTTTCTCGATCGCATAACGTTTTAATTCTTTTTCGTGAGCATTTATCTCATCCATTCCAAGATTGTTCAAATAATCGATTGCCGCACCTAAGCCATAGATGCCCTCGATATTTATCGTTCCTGCCTCAAAACGTGCTGGAGGTAATAAATACGTGAATAAACCACAAGCGTTGAATTTGTCGTTCATTCCTCCGCCAACAAGATAGGGATCCATCTCTTTTAGAAGGTCATATTTTCCATACATTATCCCAATTCCTGTAGGTCCTAACATCTTATGCCCAGAAAAGGAAAGAAAATCACAATCAAGGTCTTGCACATCAATCTTCATATGTGGCACGGATTGAGCTCCGTCTACCGAGAAGATAGCCCCTGCTTCATGTATGACACTTGCCATTTCCTTAATTGGCAAAACGTATCCGAGAACGTTGCTAACATGGGCAAGAGAAACGATTTTTGTTCTATCACTTAATGATTTCTTAAGATTTTCTATCGTTACTTTGCCTTCTTTGTCTAACTCAATAAACTTGATTGTTGCGCCAGTTTGTTTTGCAATGACGTACCACGGCAAAACATTCGAAGCGTGCTCGCCTTCATCGATAAGAATCTCATCTCCTTCGTGAAGATGACTCGCGCCATATCCATAGGCAACAAGATTCAAGGAAGAGGTCGCACCGGAGGTAAAAACAATCTCATTTTCTGATTTTGCATTAAGAAATTTCGCGATCTTTTTTCTTGTGTTCAAAACAACTTGGTCAACGTTGTAGCAAAGATCGTAGTCTCCTCTATGGGAATTCGATGTTTCGTTTTGATAGTAACGGCTTACCGCGTTAAGGACATAATCAGGCTTAAAAGTCGTTGAGGCGTTATCAAGGAAAACCAAGTCTTTTCCTTGCATTTTCACGCCATTTCTAAACATTGGAAAATCTTTGCGAATATCTTTTGGATCAAACATCTTAGATTCCTCCTTCGATGATGGAATCTATTTTGGAAATTGTTTCTTTATCGAGAAAATATCCTTCGATTGGTTTTAAATACCCAAGTGCGATCAAACGTTTTGCTTCTTCTTCAGAAAGGCCGCGTGATTCAAGATAGAAAAGATGCTCTTCATTTAATCTACCGACAACCGCGGCGTGTGAGGCTAAAACATCATTGTCGGATATCTTCAAAATAGGCGAGGCAATTCCGTCGGCATCATGATCAAAAACAATAATCTTAGCTTCTTGTCTTGTTTTAGATTTATCGGCGCCTTCGTCAATTGCAGAAACACCAGTAAAGATCATCTTTGAAGAGCCTCTGCTAATTCCGTAATTGCTCATTAAAGCTTCAGTGTGGCCAACTTTGTGGTTAACAGAAGTTTCGTAAAGTTTTTTTGCTTTTCCCGAAGAAAAAGAAGCTAAATGCCATTCCGCTTTAGCGCCTTCTCCAAGAAGATTTATCGTTAAACTAAAATCGCTTGAGGAAGAGGTAAAGTCCGCCATCGCTCCAACAAAGGTGGAGTTTTCATATACGTTTATAACAATTTTCGTCTTGGCGGGAAGGCTCTTAAATGAAGCAACGTTTAACAAATATTCGCTATTTGCTGGCACTTCGAGCAAGAGTTCTTCTGGAAGGTTATCGACGAAAAGGGAGTTTTGATTCTTATTTTCCATTTTCGGAAGTTCCTACTCTTGTTGCGCAAGCGCCAATAGATACCTCATTCATTGGTGCCCCAACTTCTTTTTCAATGTTGATGTTGAGTTCGCCTTTTAGCCACTCGTAGCCTTGTTTGTCGACTTTTTCAAATAATTCAGGGCCACCTTCAAGAACGATACGGCCGTTGATAAGGATCGCTGTCCTAGTTGGTTTGACCATCTCTAAAAGTCTTGCGTAGTGTGAAATCATTAAGAAAGCCGTGCCTTTTGCTTGTTGTTTTCTAATTGTTTCAGCAACGATATTCATCGCATCAACATCAAGTCCGGAATCGATTTCATCAAGCATGGCAATCTTTGGCTCAAGCAATTCCATTTGAAGGATTTCGTTACGTTTTTTCTCTCCGCCAGAGAATCCTTCATTGAGATTTCTTTTGCTCATTTCGAAAGGAATGTCCATGTCTTTATAGGCCGTTTGCAAAGCGTTATAGAACTGGAAAAGCGACATTGGTTTTTCTCTATGGGCATTCATTGCTGCTTTATAGAAATCGGCAGAATTTAAGCCAGGGATTTCGGCTGGATATTGCATGGCGAGGAAGAGGCCGATTTTGCTTCTTTGGTCAGGGCTCATCGCTAAAACATCTTTTCCTTCGTAGGTGATCTCTCCTTCAGTAACCTTATAACGTGGATTGCCCATGATTACCGCCAATAAAGTTGACTTACCATGGCCATTTGGCCCTAGTAAGGCTAAGGTCTCACCATCCTTAATTTCAAGGTTAATTCCTCTAAGTATTTCGACATCTTTAACCGATGCGTGCAAGTTTTTTATCACTAATGAAGACATATCTTCCCTCCACAAATTGCAATGTATTTTAATTCTCACGTATGCGTGCGTGCAAATGAAACGATAAGAAAAATTACCACAATAGTTTCTATTGACTTTGTTTATCTTTATATCGCTTTCTTTATCAATCAATAATTTTATTATGAATATATTTGGATTGCTTTGATAAAGGCATGACAAGAAGTGTATTTTTGTCTTTATATCTTTATATATTATTAGCAATATAACAAACGCAAATTAATTAATGCTCATATTTTTATTGACTATAATTAAAAAGTTATTTTTATCTTTTGCAAAACTTTTTGATTTCTTGTTCAAAAAATGAAAATTGGTCAAAATTTCAACTTTCACCTACACGTACGCGTGAAATTGCTTGCAACAATTCTCTTATGAGAATAAACTAGTCACGCATGTTTGTAGAAGGAGGAACGAGTCCACACTTATGAAAAACAAAAAATGTGCCCTCGGTTTTGTAGCCGCTCTAGCCGCGATCATGGGGCTAACAAGCTGCGATAAAGCAACAGAAAGTAAAGATGGTGCAATCTTCACTTACACCGATGCTAACGGATATCGTACAAGCTACACGACTGAAGACCTATTAAAGAATTACCGTCAAAACAGCTCTTCTTTAAGCTCTGAGTTTGACAAAATCTATGAAGCTTTAATTCGTCATTATTATGAAACTACCGGCAAGAGCCAATTGGGTTCTCTTGAATCGGAAGCAACACAAGAAGTCTTAAAAGACAAATTAACCGCTCAAACGAACGCCACAAATAATGGCACTTCCTATGAGCAAGAATTCGAATCTATCTTGGATTCCAACAATGTTGATAACGCCACTGAACTTTGGTCCAAGCACCTTTACGAAAAGGAGAAAGATCTTTTCGAAAGTGATGTTTATGAAAACTTCAACCTCGGTTCAAGCGCAGGCGTCAATGGCTATGAAGTCCTTCGTGATGGAAAGTACTATGACGCAAACGGAACCGAACACAAGATGTTTGATTTCAAAGATTCCGCCTATGGTGATGTCCAAGACGGATGGTTACTTAACCAAATGCCATATGAAATCCGTCATATCTTGGTTAAGTTAAGTTCTGGTTCTAGCAAGAACTACACTCAAGATAAAATCACTGAGCCAACTGCTACCGGTGAAGGTGGGGAAGTCACAAAACTTACCACAGTCTTAAAAGGCTTAGCAGGCGCAACCACGACAAGTGGCAAACTTGCAGGTGTCACCGAGGAAGATAGAAGCTCATTCGATTCATTATCAAGCTATTCCGACGATGATGGTTCTAAATCATCATTCGGCGAATATTCCAAGTCTGGCGAAGGCCCAATGACCAAGAGCCAAAACTCTGAATTAGTCCACGAATTCATCTATGGCGTTTATGCATTCGAATCTCTCTATAACAAGAGAAATAACGATTCAACAAAGAATGCCTATGGTTCAGAAAACTCCTATCGTATCATGCCAGGTTTAAAGCAAGGGGCAACTTCCAAACCAACTTCTACAGATACGAGTTCAATCGACTCCAATTTGACAGTTTATGGAGAGGATGGCAACAAGAAGACTGTTTACGACTACTTCAACGATGAAGGTGTTGGAACGATCCCATTTGGCGCTGTCATGGCTCTTGCTGATTCTGGAAAGATTGAATCCGATGATTCAGATGCAAAAGGAAAAGTTAACGAAGGAAACGAAACATATTATCCTCGTAACGTCATCTACAATAAGTATTTCAATAAGCACAACGTTTGTGTCATCACTCCAAACGCCATTGCTTACAACGCCACAAAGTATTATGCCGGAACAAATGCTGGCGAATACCGCGCTTCTTGGGCAGATGAAAACACAATCGCTGCTGCAACCGAAGCAATGAACCAATTCTATAACGGAACCGACCACACTTTGACAAATGCCGAAAGCACCGATGGCGTTTATTCAAAGCAATTTGGTGATTTACCAGGATTCTCCGTAAATACCCAAGACGTCCTTCCAGAATATACCCACAATGTCTTAACCGACTCTGCTGGTGAAATCGTCTTAGCTGTTCGCGCGGGTGCTTCCTCTTATCAAGGTATCCATTTCATCACCATCAAGCGTTCTGCTTTATCCTTATATGGAACAAGCTATGATAGCAGCACAAAGACAGTTAAGGAAAATACCTTAGCCGACGTTGGAACTCTATCAAATGGAAAGGTCTCCTACACAAAGGATTCCCCAACTCTTTCTGACTACTACAGCATCTATACACCAGATAGCAATAAGTATCCTACATATAATGGCACAAAGATGTCTACCTACGTTAACTATAACGTCCATGACAGCTCTGAATACGCCACACGTGCCGGATGGATCTCTAGTGCAATCAAATCTTCCTTCTCCGATAACATCTCCACTTATTTATTCCAAAAATTAGTGGAAGAAGGAAAGATCGAATTCAAGGATGAAGAGATTGCCACATCCATCAAGAACTACATCAAGATCAAACGTAAGTCCACTTCTGATTCTTCCCATAAGACATGGTCTGATAACTGGAAAGAATATGCTGAAGAACTCGTTGCTCAAAACGAAGAGAGAACAATTGGCTATACAGAAACTGATAAGACCAACGGAAAATTAGGTGTTTCCTCCAAGCTTATCACCGAAGCAGCCGCTATCGAATACGGTATGCCAAGTAAGAGCCAAAGCAAACTCTGGCAAAAAGGAGGAGCGTGCTACTACGCTACATCTAACAATGACTAAGAAACGTTTATTAGCTTTTGGAGCCCTTCTTTGCTCCATGACGATGCTTGCTTCTTGCGATAAGATCGAAGCATCTCTCCCAAATAATAAAGGCGATGAAAAAGTCCTTAATCTCGATACGGATGTCGATGCCAACACAATCCAAGATATTTATGATGCCCTTATTACAAGTGGCAACACAAATTCTGAGAAAGTCTTAAATAACATCCTCTATCTCTATTCCAAATCGGTCTTTGGTTCCTTCTTTAGTGAAGGTTCAACCAAAGGCTTGAAGGACGTTTGTGCAACTTACCTTGCCCAAACCACCGCAACCACTGAAATTGATGCCTATATCAATTCTCATAAGTCTCTTCAAGTTAAGAAAGATGGCGCAATAGACTATGTTTCTTCAAGAGCCCGTACAGTAAATATATATAAGGATATCCTTTATCGTATTTATTCCACCTTCCTTGGCTATGTCACAAATTCCTCATATCAAGAAAGAAATCTCTTCAATGAAGAAAAATTCTATGACACCCAATTAAAGGCATACTACACCTTAGGAAACGACTATAACAACGAATATGTCCAAGTCCAAGGTGATATGTATATCAACGAAGAAAATCCTGGTGATGTCGATGGCTTAAATAACAGCTTCATCAACAAATACTTCAAGAATATTTGGTCTACTTATTCCGAATACATTGAATTAAGCCTTCTTCCTGATATCTATCGTAATGAACTTACGACTGAATACATGTATACCCAAAACGATGCCCAGATTAACTTAACTGCGGCTCGTGAAGTTGAATACATCAATCTCTCAGCTAACGCTCAATACACCGACGCCGTCTTAAAACTCATGCGTCAATATTGTGCTCAAATCATCGAAAAAGGTTTGATGGGCACATATGGCTTTGATTTCTTAAGCTCCCTTTATAAAGGTGCGGATGATGAATTAAATTCACTCACCCCAACCTCAGAAAGAGGCAAAAAAGCCCTTGCAATCTATACTGCAGCAGGCTGGACACACGCTGAGATCAAAGTCGCTGGCACAACCGTTGGCTATTACAAAGAATCTTCCTTTGGTACAACTTGCGAAAAATACGCCACAATCCTAAATCAAACTTCTCGTGATGATACCAACGCCAACTCTGCTTATAGCGAATTCACCAATTCTGGTTCCTATAGCAAAGAAACAGGCTTCCACATCAAGCAAAACGCTTTGATTGCTGAAGGACACACCACAAGAGGTTGGTACACCTCTGGCGGACTTTCCTCCTTACCATCGTCCTTAAACACCCGTATCTTCAAAGCAGCTGTTGCTAACGAAGTCGATAAGGCTGAGTTAATCAATAAGACGGGCGAGCATTCCTATAAGGGCGGAGATGGAACATATGGCCGTTATATCGAAGGCAATTACTTCTTAACTCCTGCCGCTTATTCCGAAGATAACAAATATCCATATCTCGTCGAAGATGGCACTAACTACTATATCGTCTTAGTCAAAGAAGCCACCAAATCAAGCAAATTTGCTGCTTCTGATACAGACTTCTACTACGATAGCCGTTCTAATACGACATTAGAAGGTGAAAGAATTGCCCGTAAAGTTGCTTATAGCCTTTCTAGCATTGATACTTGGAAGAGCGACGCAAAAGCATATTACGTCCAACAAATGGCTGTTATGTATCATGACGATTATGTCTATGAATATTTCAAGAGCCAATTCCCTGACCTCTTTGAATAAAGATAGCCTATAATATAGGAGCAGAATGATTCTGCTCCTTTTCTTTTCGAAAGAAGGTATAAATATGAAAGATGTATTTTGTAAAATTATTGATGGAGAAATCCCCTCAACGAAAGTCTATGAAGATGACGACGTCCTCGCTATTCTAGACATTTCCCAAACGACAAAAGGCCATACCCTCGTAATGCCAAAAAAGCATTACGCCAACATGCTTGAATGTCCGCAAGATCTTTTACACAAGGTAATGGATGTTGCCCAAAGAATTGGTCAAGCTGAGATGATGTTATTTGGCGCATCGGGCGTTAACGTTCTTACTAACGTTGGTGAGGTCGCCGGTCAAAGTGTTCCTCATTTCCACGTCCATGTCATTCCTAGATACCATGGCAACGATTCAGGTTTCCAAATTGAAATGAAGGCTCAAGACACTTCCAAGATGAATTTGCCTCTCCTTGCTGAACAAATCGCTGAAAAACTTAAATAAGGAAAAAATTCCATAAAACGCTCATCCTAAAGGATGAGTTTTTTATTATTCAAAATACATTGTCAAATTTAAAATAAATTATTGAAATAAAATTAGTCAATCATATAATGGCAACATAAAACATACATTTCACATTTAAAGGAGGGAGAAAAATATGATTAGGCATATCTTATACGTCAATTTGCTGGCGGTGTCGGCGATTGGTTTTTTACACACAAACGAAATGAAAGCCACCAGAAAACTCATAGATTGTGGGGTTGATTACTCATTGGATTCAGAATCATCCCCGGAAACGGAAAATGATGCGGCCGACATGTCTAACACAAGTTCTACCAGCACGACCACTTACAATGACTTCAAAACAGCCTATTTCGACAACCTGACGTACAACTTCGGGAAGAATTACCAAGCATCATGCGGATATGTTGCGATGGGAGAGTTGCTTTCTTATTACGACACTTGTTGGAATGATGACATAATCGATGAGAAATACGACATTGTCTCGACCGGAAGCGATAAAAATATCGTCGATAGACACAATTCACCCGGAACGCTTAAAGATGTGAACACAGACTGCAGTGAAAGTTACATGAAATCATTGACGCCAAGCGCCTACTACGAATACGTAAAGGCGAACAGCGAACGCTCATTCCACGCTTATTTGATAACGTTGGGGAACCGATTAGGCTACTACGACTTCAATAGTGTTGACCACTCGCCATGCGCAACAGGTTTTTATTCAAGAAAAGACATCTTAACTGCCTATCTTAATTCCAAAGGACTGAAATACACCTTTAATTCATATAATGGTCAAAGCGACTTTTCGTTGTCTAACAAGGTAAGGAAATTTACCATAAACGAAATCACGAAGGGAAATCCTGTGCTTTTATCGATCCACAATCTTTCGATAAATGAAGGGCATGTCGCAATCGCCTACGATTATGATTCCGAAAAAGATGAGATCTACTGTAATATGGGTTGGTCTGCATCAAGCACTCACTTAGCCCCGGAATCAGAAGGCTACACGATATACAAATCGGCGTTGACTTTGGCATTCGAAGGCGAGCACTCGCACTCCGACAACTATCAGGTGGTGACCACCAGCGGAGGGGTCACAACTACCCAAAGCTATTGCTATGATTCCACGGATGTGTGCGTGTACAAACACGACCACGCCCATAGTTATCTAAATTACTCAGCAACATATCACAAGGCATTCTGCGCATGCGGCCAATACGAGCTGAAGCCTCATCAAATAGACAGAACCACCGAAACAAAGATCGGCACGCACGTCTATGCTTTCTGCAAGGACTGCAGGAGAAGATTCGACATGACATCTGACTCAGGCATGCTCGCGTCGATAAAGCTCGGAATGGAGGCAATCTGATATGAATAAGCAAAAACTACTGGCGTTACTACCATTCATGTCTTTGACATTCTCGTCCTGCACGCCGCCAAGCGTGAGCTCTGAGACAGTTTCATCATCTGAGGAGAATGCAGTCTCATCATCCGAAGGGGAACGCGCCTCCTCCGAGACATCCGTCGATTCTGAGCAAGCTTTCATAGACTCGTTGGAATGGAAATACAACAGCAGCGTCCATTACAAGGAATACAACGGAAAGAGATATTGCGAGAAACAGCATGATTACCTCGACGGAACGGTCTACCAAGAATTCCAGTGGTCAAAATGCTTTACTTGCCATTATCGGCACCTTGGAACGCATCCTTTCACCGAGATCATTGGAATCAAGGAATTCGACACCTTCGCTGGATTAGAATCGTTCTTTGAGGACGATTATGCCAAAAATGAGGAAAACTACTCATTCCGCGTGCTAAAGCCAGCGAATCTAGTGGGCAGCGAAGAGAACTCTTTCGATTTCCATTACGATAACAGATGGAGCAATGACGGTGTATATTCGGAGCCTGGCGTCCTGGAGACGTTCTACGTTTACGACGACGAGATAGGAAAAGTCTCATCAGATCTCGACTATTCCTTCAAAGTCACAACGATCTGCGTATCTAATCTAAGGGGGGACGTAACTAGCGACCCAACATATGAGATACTCATAAACGATGATTGGTATGAAGTATTGTGTTTCTACGAAAAAGGCCTAGTTGGAGACATCAAAGTCTATCCAAACTGCAACGCTTCTTCAGACTATTACATAAATTACGTGAAAGATAACATGGTTGTTATGCCAAGTCACCGATAATTCTTTAAAAACACTAAATCCCCGGAATTTCTCCGGGGTTTTCGTTATTTCTTCTATTTGTTTTCTTCGTATTTAGGGAGGAAGAATGAGCGATTATCCATTGCAAAGATTTTTTCCGTCCATTCGCCTTCTTTAATTGTTTCCACCGCTTTTGAGATAACATTCATCTTCGCATCGAAATCATCAATAGAAGCCAAAACAAAGGCTTCTCTAGTTAATGGAGGAATAGGTGAGCCAAATTCTGGCTTGCTATGATGGGAAAGAATCATATGTTCAAGAAGAAGAGGGGTTTCGCCAACGATATTTAGCTTTTCTGCAGCCATTCTAATCTCTCCTGCCATAATGGAAATATGTCCAAGGAGTTTGCCTTCGTCAGTGTATTTAGTGGCAACAGGCCCAGAAAGTTCAAGAGTTTTTCCTAAATCATGGACAAGAGCACCTGCGACAACGAAATCCCTGTTGATATCTGGGTAAAGTTTGCAAACAGCTTCAGCCATTCTAGCCATGGAGACTGAATGATATAAAAGGCCTGAGGCATAATTATGATGGTTTCTTACCGCGGCTGGATAAACCATATATTTATCATAGAATTTGTTGATTAAATATTCGGTGATTGTTTTTAAAGAAGATTCTTTTAATGAATCGATATAGCCATGGAGTTCTTTTTCTAATTCTTCTTGGCTTACTGGCGCGCTTGGGACAAATTTGCTTGAATCAATGCTATCCTGACTTATCTTTTCACCAGAAAGAACCTTCATTTGCAAATGCTCACGGTAATTAAGAATCTCACCTTCAACTAAGACGATATTCCCAGCGACAAATGTTTCTAAATCTCCATCAAGAATATCCCATTTCTTGCCTTCAATTGTTCCTGAGGCGTCTTGCAAAGTGAGGTTTAAATAATTCCTTCCTTGGGTGGTCACGCATTTGGCGGCATTGGTTATTAAATATTGATCTTTAACGTGCATTCCATCTGCTAAATCTTTAATCATCATATTTCATTTCCTCCATTATCTCCTTTATCGAGTCTTGTTCGTATCCTCTTCTTAATAAAGCTTGGTATATATGGTTTCTAAGATTATAACCATCATATTTATTCTGGTGCCGTTTATAAAGAAGCTCATAGTCTTTTTCTAAACGCGCTTGGCATTTTTCTTTATCTTCAGTTAACGAAGAAGAAAGCTTTATTGCCACTCCTCTCGAAAACCCCTTCCTTAGCAAAACCTCAATCGTTTTTCTTTTCTTTTCCTCTAATGGAAAGGAAGAGAATCTCTTCTCATAGCTAGATAGGAGTTTCCTAGCATTCTCTTCCTCGTCTTCAAATTTCAAAGAATCAACAATTGAAAGAGGAATCATTTTCTTATGTAACAAATCGTCTTTGATTCTATTTGCCCCATAAAGTTGTCTTTCTTTTTCCTCTTTGTACTCTTTGGCAAACTCTTCATCATCAAGCAATCCTCTTTCTTTTAACTTATTGATGATTTCGTTTGGATTAGAGGTTTTCTTCTTCAACTTTTCCTTTGCCTCAAATGAGCTATAGGAGCCAGTTAGAGCAAGTTTAAGAGCGTATTTGTATATTTCCTCGTTTTCCGCGCCGCGTTTGATTTCTAGGAATTCTTTCTCGTCTATTTCTTTTCCGACATAAAGATAATGATCGGTGAATGAATCGATAGAAAGAGAGACTTTTTCCAAGCCAAAAGAAACCTCAAATGTCTTCTTTTTTGGATTTTCTTTTATTGAGGTAACTCTTCTCATCTTGCTCACCAGTTTTTCTTAATGGCCCTTTCATAAACCTTTTTCACGCGCTCATAGAATTTATCAAGAGAATAGTCTTCTAATCCTAAGATAGCCGCTTCCCTAACTGCTTCTTTTTCTTTTTTAGACATAGCAATGATTTTTTCAATTTTCTTTGCCATATCATTCTCATCAAGGAAGAAGAAACCATTTTTCTCATCTTGAATTGTTCCTAGCAAAGTATCGTCATATCTAGCAAGCAAAAGAACATTTGAGGCCATTGCTTCCATAAATGTTAAGCCTTGAGTTTCAGTGATTGATGCACTAACGAAAAGATCACCAAGTTGATAATAAAGAGGAGTGTCTGTTGGTTTAACTGGTCCTAAAAACTTCACGTGATCTTTAATTCCTAACCCACTTGCTAAATCGTTTAGCTCTCCTAATGCAGGGCCTCCTCCAACAATGGCAAAAACAGTCTTTGTCTTAGGATTTGTAGAAAGATATTTCGCATATCCTCTTAGACACACATCGATGCTCTTTTCTTTAGCAACTCTTCCTAAAGAAAGAATAACGAAAGTGTTCTCATCTATTCCATTATCTTTTTTGATTTGCTTAACCTTTTCTAAATCTACGTTCTTTTTAGCGAACTTAGAGAAATCAATACCCGTTGGAATAACGTTGATATAAGAATCAACGCCAATGGAACGCATATATTCTTTTGTTTTTATCGAAGGGGTGATAAATTCGGTTGCTTCAGAGGATTTATAACGAACATAGGAACGAACTACACCCTTTGCAATACGGTCAAAATAGCCTTTAGTCGCATAATATGTATAATCTTCAAGCGCGGTATGGAAGGTATAAACAATCGGAATATTCAACTTTTTTGCGAGCAAGAAACCAAACTGTCCAACTCCTCCATCGGTCTGAATATGAACGACATCAGGTTTAAATTCCGAAAGAATCTTCATTCCTTTAGGGGAGTAAAGCCAAGCCAAACGATAATCATAGATTCTCATATGAATGCCAGGTAGACGCAAAATATCTCCATCAAGGTTCATCTCGTTGGCGTAGAAATTGGTCGTGCAAACCATGATGCTTTCATTATGCATCTTGAAGGCTTGATAAAGCGTGCCAGCAGAAGTCGAGACGCCATTTATCTCAGGAGGAAAAGTATCAGAAAAAATAATGGGTCTCATAACTATTTCCCTTTCTTACTAGGCAAGGTCGTAACGATATAATCGTCCCCTGTCTCCTGTCCAAAATCCTTAGCAAGAACGTTAGAAAGAACCTTCTTCCGAATAGAGGCTTTAGAGAGTTGTTTGGTTTCAAAGAGAGTATCAGCAGAACTCTTTCTTTCCTCATACGTATCAAGCTGAAGATTAACGAAGGTTTGTCTATTAGGATAGGTGTATTTTTCACGGTTCCTAGAATGATAAAGCGAAGCAACTAAGCCTGAGATGATAAGAACTAAGTGATAGGTTGCAACACGCCAAAGAATTTGTGAGGCGACAATATTCGATGATGCGCTTCTTGTGATAACTAAGGAACCATTGATAACTGCTTGAGTTTCGACGTAATATCCAGAGAACATGATGTTAAAGAAGATTTCGGAAACGCCCGCGCTTCCTGGAAGAGGCATTAAACCAGTGATCATTTGGTGGAACGCACTTCTAAATGTGCAATCAAAAAACATTTTGATATCAAAGCCTTCGTTTGGTCCAAAAGCCCCTAAAGCCAAACCTGAAAAATAAGGAATGGAGAAACGTAAAATCAAAACAATCATCAAGCAAATGTAAATGAAGATTGTGACTGGGATATTGGCTTGAAGACGCCTAAGTTCAATCTTAAAGTTTTCGACTTGAACACGAAGATTCTCACGTGTCTTGTCTGGATTTTTAAGAATTCTGATTTTCCCTAAGAAACCAACGGCATAATGCATGATGAAATTATGGAAATGATGGGAATATGACATCAAAAACAAAATCAAAATGATGCCTAAATTCAAAGCAAAACCAGCGATAATCAAAGGAAGGATAGTAACCGTGCCATCCCAGCCAAACAAATCAACGTTAGGAATCTTAAAAGAGCCGATGGAAATAATTTGGTTCCATTCAAAGGCAATCGCGATAACATCAAAGGAAATAAGAGCCATTTGGTAAATGATGAACCACATGACCATGATTGAAGCGGCATTTGAAACCTCAATCCCTTGTTTCTTCAAGGTATAGACTTGCATAAGCTGTCCCCCTGATGCGCCTGGGGTAACATCGTTATAGAAAGCGCCAATCATCGAATTGGCTAAGCCTTGGTGGAAATAGTAATGCCTTGTGTATAGACGGCAGAAAACCACCATAACCAACGCTTCAAGGCAATAAGTAAGAAACATGATCCCAGCAATAACGGCTAAATATAGCGGAGAGCAAGTCGTAAGAGCACTCCAAATTTGTTTAAAGCCAGAAATAAAGTCCCCTTCACCAGCGCTATAAAAGGAGATGAACAAGGTAGCAATCGTTAAGACGAAAACCAAACCAAAAGAAATAACATACGATTTCTTCTTGCTTTTTTGTTTTTTCTTACCTTTGATTTTCTCTGCCATGCTTAAAATAGTTTCTAAGAAACTATATCATTTTATCATTCTTGGCAACATATAAACACCTTTATGAAAGTAAGAAGGCAATATCCTCTTCGCTAAGTGAGGAAATAACGCTTTCTCCAGATTGGATAACATCCTCATAAAGGTCTTTTTTATATTTCTGTAAGAGGAGGACTTTTTCCTCGATTGATTGGTGACAAATGAGTTTTAAAACGGTTACCGGACGTTTTTGACCAATACGATAAGCTCGATCTGTAGCCTGTTCCTCTGAAGCAAGGTTCCACCAAGGATCAAGATGAATGACAACATCAGCTCCTGCAAGATTAAGTCCAGTTCCACCAGCTTTTAAGGAAACAAGCATTACAGAAACATCATTTTCTTTATTGAATTTATTTGATAAATCCAAACGATTTTTAGCACTTACCCCACCATGAATATAGTAAGAGGCAATGCCGTTTTCCTTGAAAAGGTCTCCTAAAGTATCAAGCACCTTAGTGAAAGAAGAGAAAATCAAAAGTTTGTGGCCATTAGAAATGCTCTTTGAAGCATATTCAAGAACATAAGATAGTTTTGCAGATTTAGTCTTCACTCCTTCAAAGAAAGACGAAGGATCAACACATATCTCCCTAAGAGTAGTGAGCACTGGCAAGAAGTTAAAAGAAGAGAAACGATCGTGGTTTGGCGACGTTTTATCTTTTGCGTGCTCCAACTCTTTTTTAGCCTTATCAAGAGTGGATTCATAGAGAAGTTTAGATTCATCGTCCATTGTAAGTGTCACGACTTCAACTTCTTTTTGTGGCAACTCCTTAAGAACCTCTTTCTTTGTTCTTCTTAATAAGAATGGGGTGATTTTCTTCCTTAGAGATTTTCTGGCCTCTTCTTGATTTCCAGCAAGAACATAACGTGTTTTGAAAATACCATATGTATTTAGGTAATTTGGCATCAAAAAGTCAAAAATTGACCATAAATCCGCCATGGAATTTTCAATTGGCGTACCAGTAAGAGCAAATCTTGATGAAGATTTTATATTTCTAACCGCTTTGGATTTGAGAGCTGAATAATTCTTTATCAATTGGGCTTCATCGGTGATTAAAACATCAAAAGAATGGGCTTTATATAGGGAAATATCGTTTCTTAAAGAATCATAAGAGGTTATGTAAGTAGCCTTCTCGTCATTTTTAATTCCCGAAAGAAGCTCAACGCGTTTATCTTTTCCTCCATCGATAACAATGATTTTTGCATCTTTATCCCAATTGTTAAATTCCTTTTCCCAGTTATAGATAACGCTCTTTGGAGCGATAACTAAAGATGGTTTATTTGCCTTTAAGGAGGAAAGGAAGGCGATTGTCTCTAATGTCTTTCCCAAGCCCATATCATCAGCTAATATTCCGCCTAGTTTGTATTCATAGAGACAAGTAAGCCAAGATATCGCGTTTCTTTGATACGGTCTAAGAACTTTGGAAATATTTTCCTTAAGTTCCACTTCTTTGTCTTTGAAATTCTTAATTGTTTGGAAAGCTTCTTTTAGATACCTATCAAGATCGATTTTTACCTCATTAGACGAATATTCTTCATTAAGCCTGAAGGCCTCGAAAATAGGCAAACGATTCTTGGAAAAAGAATCATCGAGTTTCTCCTTTTGTTTGATCTCGCTTAGTTCTTTAACGCTTGGATCATCGAGAATTACAACCTCTTCCCCAAGAAGGACTAAGGTCTTCTTTTTATGATATGCCTCAAGAATTAAGGAAAGTTGCTCCGAAGAGAATGACTTTGATTTAGCCTTAAGAGACAGCCAATCCTCGTGTCTTTCGATATGGAGATTGATTTTTCCAATGTGCGTCACTTTACTCTTTGAAAGTTTCTTAGAAAGATAGATCTTTGCTCTCTTTTTCAATAAGGAAAGGTCGCTTTGTAGGAACTTTAAGGCATCCCTTTGATTCTCTTGGATGCCATTTTCTATCCCACCAACTTCTTTTAAAGCAACTAAATATAGGTTTATATCATCACGGAAAGATACGTTAAGAGCAGCCTCTTCTTTTGGAATACTTCTCCCACAAAGAAGATACTCACTTCTAAACGAGAGAGAGCCTTCTTCAGAGATATCGACATATAAAGCAATGCTGAAACGTTGTCCTTCATCTTCTTCTTTTAATGATGAGGAGTTAACTTTCTTTCTAAAAATATCCGAAACAAGGGAAGGATCTTTAATATCGTGTTCTAAGAAGAACGCAAAGATTTTCCTTGATGTTGGATTAGCAAAGCGGAAAAGAGAGATGACGCTGGAGAATGTGTCGATATAAATCAATGCGTTCTTAAGGAGAATCGATCTACAATGGGCATCAACGTTAATTTGAGGGATTAACTCGATATTGTTTTTCTTAAGAGAAAATCCCGCTTTAGAAACGTCTTTCATCACATAATATTGCTCGCCATTGAAATAGATATTCTCACCAAGGCAAATTTCGATAACATCGCCAAAATCATCAGGAGATAATGGCATTTCATTCTTAAAAGATGAAGGATTCATTCTTGATATGGCCCTAAGATAATTTATGGTTTTGTCACCTTTATCAGTAAAAAGAGAACGTTCCAAAGAATATAATTTATCGTGATATTCAAACGGTTTTGAAAACATAAAAGAGTCAAAGAACTCACTTAATGAAGCAATAGGTAACTTATTCTCATTCCCATCCCATAATTCTAGCGAAAGAAGAAATCCTCCATCCCTTTCTCTAATACGAACAATAAGATCCCATTTTCCTTTATTTGGTTTGTTTATCGGAAGTTCATCATTTCCTTTCTCATTAAGGATGTTGAGGAATTCCTCGCGAAGTTTGTTTCTTTCAATACTTTCTTTTTCATCGAATGATGGGACCTCGTTCAAAGTTAGAAAATCTTTGCCATAAATCTTTAGCAAATCATCCTTATCAAGTTTGCTTTCTATTTCGTATAGATAGGCATATAGAGCCATTTCCTTATTTGAAACGGAGGAGAATAAGCTTTCTATCGGCAAGCCATTTGAAGAAACTGATAGCTTAATATATGTTTCCTCTGGCAAAGGCAAAGAGTAGTCAGAAAAGAACGCTTCATAAACGAGGAATTCTTTATTTTCATCGTAATGAAAAGCAATCTTATATCTTCCTTCTTTTAAATCGTTTAAGGTTTCTTCCACTCCATCTAAAGAGAGATAGCCATTAACGAGTTCTTTTCCTTTTTCCTTAGCCCTACTTATGAACATAGCTTATCTCCTTTGTAGAGATTGAAATTTATTCTTCCTAAAAGGCCATTTCTCTCGACTAAATATAGCCAAATCCCTTTATAGAATTTATCTTCTTTATCAAGCAAGACTTCGTCTTTGAAAAGATAGTAAGATAAAGAATCATCTCTTAGATAATCTAAATACAATAAAGAATAGAAATAATCTTTATTTCGATGTTTTTTCTTTAATTCATTCTCAACATATTTATGTGAACTTTCCGTAAGAATGTGAATTGTTTTGTTTTCTTTTATCAAGTCTCTAGCAAGAAATATATCCGTTGGATTTAACAATCTATAAGAAAAAGAATCGTATAGGTCTGGAAAATATTCTTTACCATCAAAAAGAAGAACGGAATTGAGATATTTCTTATAAGAAATTGCAATAGATACCTGGCTTCTGACACCATAGAATTCCTTATCGCTAAAAAGTCTTCTATAAGTAAGATATGAAGAGAAATCATCGTTGCTTTTAAGCAAACAGAAGGCAATATTTCTGGCTTCAGAAAGAAGGCCTGCTTTTATGAGATAATCAAAGTCTTTTTTCTTGAACGAATCTTTATCCCCTTTGTTTAGCAATAAATGGAGAAGGAAAACCACTTCATCTGGTGAATCTTCTTTTTCGTAATATGAGATTGCATTCAAAAGATCTTTTTCTAGTAACAGTCTTGGTGAGATTCTAGCGATAATAGAAACAAAAGATGGGCTCATTTCTCTAGGCAAACTCTTTCCTGAAAGACAAGTAAGACAATAATTTAGCTGGCTATCTTTGTTAGGATATTTCCTAACGGCGTATTGTTGCAAAAGCTGGCTTGTTTTTTCATCTTTCAGGAACGAAGAAAAGAAACGAAGACTGCCTTCTAGGTTGTTAACGAGAGAATTCAATACTTTCTCGATAATTGAAAATATCTCATCATCAGAGAATTTCATCTTCTCAAAGAAAATTGAGAATCTAGATTGAATATTTCCTTCCTGGAAAAGGCATTCATTGGAAGACATCTCTTGAAGATAAAGGCAAAGCAAAGATATGTATTCTTCTTTGCTCATCTTATTGGATAAAGCATTTATCTTATAAGGCAAACCATAGAATTCCTCGAAAGAATTATTAAACGATAAACTTCTTGTCTTCTTTAGGAAATCTTCATATGGATCTTTTTTGTTTTCGTTATCTTCTATGGCATATAACAAAGCAACAACGTGCTTACATAAAGCAGGAAACGGACAAGAGCAAGAATAAGAGACCAATTTGTCTCCATTTAAAGAAAGAGAAACATCATAAGAATCATTTCCAATGACTTTGGCTTGATATTCATTATCTTCATGACGAATATCCTTAACTTTGTCAGCAAGAAAATAGACTTTGCCCCTGCTAATTATTTTTTTAGACACGTTTTCTAAATTCTTTATATAGTTTGCCACGTAAATATACTAGCAAAAAGAAGAGTTAAAGAGTAGATTTTCGAAGCAAAAAGCAAACGATATGAATGCAAAGAAGCTTTCTTTTTTCTTTTTGAAGACAAGTAACGGCAGAAGGCAGAACACCACTATATCTAAAATCCATCTTTTTTATGTCATAATCATTGCATTTGCATTGCAATGCATATATATTAAATGCATAAAGAAGGTATAAATTATGGCAACAACAAATTTTAGCGTTAGATTAGACAGCAACTTAAAGAAACAATCGGAGGCTATGTATAATCAGCTTGGAGTTAACCTAACAACCGCGATTAATGTGTTCTTACGTAAATCTCTATCGGTTGGTGGATTTCCTTTTGATGTAAGAATGGAGGAGCCAAACAAAGAAACGTTGTTAGCTCTTTTAGAAGCAGAACAAATCTCAAACGACCACAATGCAAAAGGATATTTAGACGTTGAGGAGGCTTTGAAAGAACTTAAGAAATGAACAAGTTAGAGATTAGGTGGACAACTCAATTTAAAAAGGATTACAAAGCCGCCATCAAAAGAAATTTAAAAATTGAATTATTGGATGACGTTATTCGCCGTTTGCAAAGGGGTGAAACTTTAGATTTAAAATATAAAGATCATTCTCTTTCAGGCAATTGGGCATCATTTAGGGAATGCCATATTTCGCCAGATTGGCTATTGATTTATAAAATCGAAAACAACAAATTAATTTTAACCTTGTCAAGAACAGGAACTCATAGCGATCTGTTCAACAAATAAAATCGCATGCATAATTATCGGCCTTTAGGGTAAAAACTGAAGGCCTATTTCAAAAGACAGTTTCTATAAGTTATAGCAGCCAAGAAGGAAAACCCCTCCTTCAAGGATGAAAATTCGACCATCTCTAATTTCTATGGCATCTAAATCAATGAGTCTTTCTAGGAGGTTTTGCCTTTCTTGCAAACTGAGTTTTCTTAACTCGGGATATAAAGGATAAACGTCTTTATATTCAATAAAATTTGTGGCTGTTATTTCCTTATTTCTAAAGAATAGATTCAAGGCATCGCGGTCTAAGGGAGTTAAGAAGCCTCTAATTCCTTTAGCGTTCTTAAAGGAAGAAGAAACAGCCTTTCTAAACTTGCTTGTTCCGTATATTTCCCTAAGAAGAGCATATTCATAAAATCCTTCGCCATATTTATCATTTGGATATCCGTAGGCCAAATCAATTTCTTTATCGACATCAGGAAAATAAAGCAAAAGGAAATAGAGATAGAAATTTCCTTCTTTTATTTCTTCTGGAGATGGATTCTTTCCAAAGAAAGACATCGTATCTAAAACAAAAGAAATCAGTTCGTCTTCTGTATCAGCTGGATAAAGGGTTGCCGCTTCTTGCACTTCTTTCGCTTTTAAAAGCCTGAAGAAAAGATATTCTCTAGCAATTTCTTTATATCTATCACAATTTGATAAAACCATTTTCTTAAGGGAATTGATACTACGTGAAGTTATTGGGTTTTTGTAAGCAAGAACAATTTTCAAAAGAGGGGATTTCTTCTCCTTTGAAATCTCATGAAGCTCGGAATAGCTTTTAAAGGAAAAGGCATTCACCTTCATAGCAAAAAATCCCCTCTATTTGAGTAGGCTCTTACATGAGATGAAAATAATGCGTTTCTCATTCTATTAACTAAGAAGAATGAGGTGCATTTTAGCCCCACCAAATGCACCTGAATTCGAGTTAATTATTAGAAAGCAATCCTATCTAAGTAAAGCAATAAAATTCCATTTTCCTTAGTTAGAATCTAATGTTTTTGCATTTTTTGAATATGAAATGCCAAACCAGAAACATCACTATTTTCTATTTTTGTCAGTTTTTATTTTTCATTGTTTCTAATTCATCATTTCTTTATTATAGTTTTCATATTTGAACATCATTTTTTGATATTTTATTTATTGACATATTCAAATCGTCTAAATTTAAAAGAACGCCGTTTTATACAGCGTACAACCTTTTAAAAAGACTTGGATTTCTCCAAGTCTCAATTTAGTTTCTTTCCTTCAAGTTTATAACGCCAATATTCAATACAATCTCGAACAGTTTGCTCGTAGTTATATTCTTCTTGCCAACCAAGAGCTTTCATCTTATCGCAATTGCCGGCATATAGTTTTTCGTCGGCTGGTCTAAGTAGTTTCTCGTCTAAGACCAATTCATATTTAACTCCCATGATCTTTTCGATGCATTCAACGACGTGAGACATCTCAAAGATATGCGAGGAACAAATGTTGTAAGCTTCACCTGGAGTAGCTTTTCTAGAAAGAATCTCTAGAGCCCTACAAACATCTCTAGCATCAATGATTGCTCTTAATGCGGTTAGATTTCCAACGATGAGGTGGTTGTCGCCTTTCATCTCAAGTTCAACCGCTCTCTTAGTGAAATCACCAGTGATATCCTTTATCTTTCTTGGACCGGTGCAGTTAAATAAGCGAACTCTTGCCGTTTTGATTCCAAAATTACGGTAATATTGGAAACAAGTTAAGTCTTCTCCGACCTTAGAAACACCATATGGATGCAAAGGTAGAAGCGCGCAATCTTCTTTTGGCAGATTATCGGGGGAATATGAAAGCAACGCTTCGCCATATATTGCGCTAGATGAGATTGCAACCACCATTGGATCATATTCAGGATGAGCTTCTCTAGCAGCTTTTATCGCCTCAAAAAGGCCAACTGTTCCGTTAACGTTAACATCCATCGTGTAATATGGATCTTCCCAAGATTCGGTTGGGCGTGATTGAGCAGCCAAATGGAAAATCTTTTCTGGAAGATATTCCATGATGAACTTTTTCATCTTCTCGTGATCACGAATATCAAGTTCAAAAAGATCGACACCTTCTTGATTGATATCGTCTAAATCAACCGTTGGAGTGTAATAAGATCCTTTGACTTCATATCCTAATTTATGAAGATATTCAACGAGGTGGCTTCCAATAATTCCACCTGCACCAGTAACATACGCTTTCATGATAAAAACCTCTCCTAAAGATTATAGTCAAAAACACTTCTTATTCAAAATAAAGAGACTACACCTTCATCCAACTTTTATTTTTTCTTTGATGTTTCAAATCATGCTCTTTCTTATCTTTATACAATCTATTTTTCTTTCAATATCCACTTTATTAAATAT
>CAVKLJ010000015.1:0-35813 GCA_963657245.1 Lachnospiraceae bacterium | reverse complement strand
TCCACCAAACGGTAATGACACGAACACCAGCTACATTATTGGAATATATTATGTTCCTGGTCATTTCGTTGTAAGGGCACAGATGGATATTGCCCATAATAGAAAGAAGAATAAATAGTGGTTACGGCCACTATTTTTTCTCTTGCAAAGACCTTTCATAACATTTTCCAAACGGTGTTTGGTCGATCTTTATTATGGTCATACGACACGTTTTACTTAAACTGATGATATCGTTTGAACTTGGTTTGAGAAAGATGCTTTTGAACAATCTTAGTAGAATGCAAGGGCTTTTCCAAGAAACGTTTCAATGCAGCATTCCTGCCGTATCTTAAGGTCGCAAAGGAAGGTTTTAAATGATTTGCTCACCTTTTTGTTATTTTACGGATTTTTGGATTTTCAAATTGCTACTATTTTTTATTCAGCACTCTTTTAAGACATTCAAATTCAATAAAGAACACCAACCTATTGGCCGATGTTCTTGATAAAATCGAAAAATTGCTGTTAAAACTTCACTCGTTTTTGCCGCATTTTTCCAATCCTTTTCTTTCTTGTTCTTCAAACATTCTTCTTTTCTTGATTTCTGTATACATTTCATCCTCTTCTGGAAAGTATTCTTCATGGAGGCCATCAGCGATATCTAGACAAACATTTTCCCATTTTTCTAAAATGCCCCAACGTAATTCTCTTAACGGTCTTCTGGACAGGGTTTCACCATTAACGATCTTTTTAATAGCTTCGATCTTTCTTTTGAAACGGGCAATCGTCTTTTGATTGTCTTCGCCATATATTGCTTGATTCATTTCATAATACTTAATCAAAGACATTAGTTCGGCAATGAAGAATTCCTTCATTTCCTCTAGATGATATGCAGGGAAAGCGACTTGGATTGTCTTCTCGCTTTCTTTTTCTAATTGTGATACGTATTTTTTGCTCATAATGTTTCTCCTTTTTCTGCTATCCGTAATAAGAAAATTAATCTTACAAGCTTGCACCGTTAACTAGTATTTGGTGAATGATGGATTATTTTGCCATCAGTATCCGCTTCGGACGGCATTATTTAAACGCAAAGAAAATAGCCTTTGCAAGCACCAATTTGGTATTAAAAAATAAGACTTTTTCAAAGTCTTTTTGAGTAATAAATATTTACCTATATATATACGCGCGCACGGGCGCAAAGCGCGATGAAATCTAGCATTTTTGAATGTTGCAAATTCAGTAAAAAGCACAATCAAAAATCCATTTTTTATTAAATTGACTGATTCGGAAAAAAACGGAACTAAAAAAGAATAAAAATATCTGCAAAATGATATAGTTCTAAAAACTAGATAGTGTTATATTAACATTCGTTAAATACCAAAGATGGAAAAGTTCTTTAAAGATAAATACGACGTAATAATTATTGGCTCGGCACTAGCCGGAATGGCTTGTGCTTTGCGTCTAAAAAAACTTGGAGTCAAAGACATTTTAATTCTTGAGCAACACAATCTCCCTGGAGGGGTTGCAACCTCTTATGTGCGTAACGGAGTTGAATATGAAGCTTCTTTACATGAGATGATGTCGATTGGAGAAGAAAGACAATTAAGTGCCGGAAGCTTCTTTAAAGAATTTGGCATTGATATTGATTGGATTCGTGTTCCTGAAGCGTATCGTTACATAGATTTAGATACCGATGTTATTGTTCATGCTGGAACTAAAGGAGACTTTGAGGTTCCTGCAAGAGATATTGCTAGCGCATGTGAGGATAAAGACGGAATGGTTTATAAACAAGTTCTTAAATTCCTTCAGATGTGTTATCGAGTTCATGAAGCCTCACAATACGTAACTCTTCATAAGTGTAGCAAACTAAAGATGGTTTTTAGATTCCCTGATTTAGTTAAAACCGCCGGATATTCCACAAAGGAAGTCATGGATGCGTATCATCTTCCTCTAAAAGCCCAAAACATTCTTTCCGCCTATTGGATTTATGTTGGGAACAAGATTGATGATCTTCCATTCAATGTCTTTGGATATTTACTTGCTGATTATCTTGGTTTTGGTGCATACATTCCAAGAGAAACATCCCATGAAATGTCTCTTAAAATGGCTGAGAAATGCCGTGAAAATGGAATTCAAATTGAGTTTGGACAAAAAGTGGATAAAGTCCTTGTTCGTAACAAGAAAGCTCATGGAGTAAGAACAAAGAGTGGCTATGTTATTGAAGCAGACGTAGTGGTATCTGGTGCTTATCCAAATACTGTTTATTCAAAGATGATTGAACCTGAAAGCGAGGTTCCTAATCTTGCAAGAAAATATATTAACTCCCGTGAAGCATCTCTTACTTGTTTCTCATTAGGCTTATTACTTGATACTACACCAGACAAACTAAACTTAAATTGCTATTCGACATTCTATGCAAGAAATGGTTTAGACTTCGATAAAATCTGGGAAAATCATAAGAACATCGAATGTTATGATTATCTTACAAGCGTATGTCTTAATTACGCTAATCCAGAAGCCGTTCCAGAAGGAAAAACATTGTATACGATTGTCGCCCTTCCTCGTCCTGAAGCGTGGGAGAATATCACGAAAGACAACTACGAAGAAACGAAGAATAAACTTGCTAAAGACATCATCGAAATTGAATCCAAACGTCTTGGTGTTAATTTAATGGAACACATTGAGAGTTGCGTTATCGAGACACCAGTTTCTATTTCCCATTACGTTGGTGCATATCAAGGCAGCATCTATGGCTATAAACATTCTATGCACGATTCAGTCGTTGCTAGAATCTTTATGGAAAAGGCTGAGAACTATATCAATGGCTTATTCTTCACTGGTGCTCACCAATTGATGGGAGATGGAATGTCGCCTTGCATTGGAAATGGCCAACATACCGCAAACCAAGTTTCTCTATATCTAAAGAAAGCGAGGAAGAAGAAATGAAAATCAAATCATTTTTCCAAGACCTTAGAGGGGCTTTCATAGTTAAAGGAAAACGCGAAGATAAAATCAAAGAAACCCCTGCAAAAGTCTATTATTCTGATCCAATTTCTAAAACGGCAAAAGGCATTCATCCTGGCAAAATAGAATTGAAATTGATTGAGAAAAAAGAAGTTACGGGAGACGGAAAACTTCTTCGTTTCGTTTCAACTAATGGCGTTCTTCCTCTTTTTCAAGCAGGACAATACCTAACCTTAGAAATGAAGATTGGAAACTCCTACGTTACTAGACCATATTCGATATGCTCAGCTCCATATGAGACTGAATTAGAAAATCCTTATATCGAGATAAGCGTAAAGAGACTATCTAAGGACGGCTTCGTTTCTTTCTATCTTTTGGATGAAGCAAAAGTTGGAGATACTTTTATTTCCGAAATCGGATTAGGTGATTTTCATTTCAACTCGTTGCTTGATACTAAGGATGTTGTTGCTTTATCTGGCGGAAGTGGAATCACCCCATTCCTTTCAATGGCTAGAGAAATCAAAAATGGAAAGTTAGATATATATTTAACAATCATCCATGGATCGATGTTATCGAGTGCAATATTCCTAAAAGAAGAATTAGAAGAATGCCTATGCGATAAAGTCAAAATCGTTGATGTGATTTCTAATGAGCCTTCCTTTGAAGGAGAAAAAGGTTTTATCAATAAAGACATTATCAAGAAATATTCTACAAACGATTCAACGTTCTTTATTTGTGGTCCACAAAGGATGCAAGATTTTGTCCACAAGGAATTAAATGAGTTGAATATTCCAAACAAGAGAATGCATTTTGACTGCTATGGATCTTTAAAAGATTTAGGAAATCTTGAAGGATACCCAAAAGATGTTGAAGGAAAAACCTTCTCATTAAAAGTCGTTCGTGGATTAAACGAAGAAACAATACTAGCAAATGCGAATGAGTCGATTGCTGTGGCTTTAGAAAGAGCTGGTCTTAAGATTCATACTGGTTGTCGTAGTGGCATCTGCGGTTTCTGTAGAGTAAAAGTTTTATCAGGCTCTTTCTTTGTTCCAAAAGAAAATGATATGCGTAGAGCAACAGATAAAGAATTCAATTATGTATATGCTTGCTCAACTTATCCTTTAGGCGATATGTCTATTCAAATTGATATCGCTTAATTAAAGAATATTTTTATTGTTGTTCCGTAGCCTAAACGGGATGTTAATTTTATCTTCCAGTTATATTTCAAAATGGCATGTTTAACGATCGCTAAGCCTAAACCTGTTCCGCCATTTTGCCTGCTGTGAGATTTATCAACGCGGTAGAAACGTTCAAAAACCCTTTCTTGATCTTTTGGCGCTATGCCAATTCCAGTATCAGAAATCTCTGCCATATTATCTTTTAAAATAATATCGACTTTTCCATTAGGAACATTGTAAAGGATGGCGTTTTCTAGGAGATTTTTGAAAATTCGTTCTAAATCTTTCTCCTCGATTCTAATCTTCACATCGCCTTCTAAATTAATTTTGACATGTCTTTCTTCGGCTAAGAGAGAAAGTTTTTTGATGATCTCACTAATTGCTGAAGCAAGACTGATTTCTTTAACGTCTCTTACTTGTTCTTCTTCAAGAGAAGAAATGGATAACATGTCTTGGATTACCGAAAGCATTCTCGTGGAAGATTCCTTGATCTTCTTTGTGTACTCTTTGACTTTAGGATCCTTTGAGCTCAAAGATATCAATTCATTGAACCCATTAATTGATGTTAATGGAGTTTTTAATTCATGGGAAGCGGCATCAACGAACTCTTTTCTTTGCTTTTCCATCTCCATTTGAACGGTGATGTCATTTAGAACATAAAGGGTGTAGTCTTTTGCTTCCTTTGAAGACACAAAATATATTTTTCCATCATATCCTTTTTGAAACGTTTCTTGGTCTTTAAGGACGATACTTGTTGGAAATACGTTTCCCACAAGGCCAAGGAGATTCTTTGCCGCCTCATTAGCAAAGACAATCTCATTGCCCTTTCCTATTGCTACGATTGGGTTTGGAAGGTTAGAAAGAAGAAGAGACATCTTTTCCTCTTCGTTTTTAAGCTTAGTCATTGTTTCTGATAAGTCTTTAGAAATATCATCGATGTCTTTTAACATCGTTCCAAGTTCATCGTGTTCGGAAACTAGAATAGGAGATAGCTGCTCCCCATTCTTTATTTTTGAGAGGTTTGTTTCCATCTCTTTTAACGGCTTTAGGGATTTTGAAGAAATGAAGAAAATACCTGCAATAGATAAGCTTAAAGAAGCAGTGGCTGCCAATATCATCCAAGGGATATAAGAGGAAAGGAAAGAATTCAATGAAGACATTTTTGTGGCAATTCTAACCACATATATCGTGGAGGATATTTCCTTCGTTTCGGCGTAATAGATATATTTGACACCTATGCTTTCGCTAGATCTTATAACTGCTTTTGGCTCACCTTTTAAGGCTGCAATAACTTCCTCTCTGTTCTTATGTGAAGCGAGTTTACTTGCATCTTCTTCCGAATCCCAAAGAACATCACCATTGCTAAGGATGATGGTCTCACGAATATCGTTATCATTAATAACAAGAGAAGAAGTATCTCCGTTAAAAGCGTCTTTGTAGGCGTGAGTTAAGGCTATGGTATGAGTGGTCGCTTCATTAATTAGGGTGTTTTTCGCTAGGAATATTCCTAAAGCGAGCATGAAAGAAACGCTTAGAATAATTATTAAAGAATTCCAAAAAGCGAGTTTCTTTTTCATCGCATTATATAACCTACCCCTCTTACCGTATCAATCGAGATGGTAGAAGGAACAATCTTCTTTCTAATCCTTGATATGAACATATCAATTGTTCTTGTTTCGATTTCGCAGTCGATTCCCCAAACGTTAGATAGTAACTCTTCTTTGGAGATTGCTTTGTCGACATTGCTCATTAAATAAGCAAGAAGATCATATTCTTTGATTGATAGATGCAAAGGAAGGCCATTAAGAGATATTTCATGACGTTGTTTGTTAATGGTTAGTTCTTTATAAGAGAACGTATCTACTTTATTACTCTTACGGAGATTGGCTTTGATTCTAGCTAGTAACTCCATCACGCCAAAAGGTTTAGAAATATAATCTGCCGCACCAGCGTTTAATCCTTTGACTTTATCGGTTTCTTTATCTTTTGCTGAAACCATGATAACTGGAATTGAGGAATATTCGCCATGAACGATTTCGTTAAGAATATCCATCCCATCAGTTCCAGGAAGCATAACGTCTAAAAGAATCAATGCTGGTTTTTCTTCCTTCAATCCTTCATAAAAAGATGAAGCGTCAGGGAAAGTCTTGCAAGCAAAACCGCCCATAGGCAACGCCTCTTCATAAAGGGCTCTAATGTTTTCTTCGTCGTCAACGCAATAAATCAATTGTTCTTCCATTTTAAGACACCAAGTGAGTTCCTGTAGAAGAATAGTCCACCCATTCCCCAACGTTAACTGCATGATCGCCAATTCTCTCTAGATACTTAGCAATCATCATAAATATTATAGACTGTTCGGCTTTTTTCTCATCATCTTTGATAATTGAGAGCAATTCTTTTTTTATGTTACGGTAATATTCATCAACGCGATCATCGTCTTTTTCTAAGGAACGCGCCTCGTTAACGTTACCGCTGATGAAAGAATTTACGGCCTTTTTGACCATGCTCGAAGCGCAATTTCCCATCAAAGGCAAATCGACTAATGCTTTGACATATGGCTCATTCGGGAAAGAGACAACTTCTTCTGCAATATCGACAGAATAATCGCCAATACGTTCTAGATCGGTGATCATTTTAAGTGCACTACCGACTTTTCTAAAGTCGCTAGCAACCGGTTGATCAAGTAAAAGAATCCTAAAACACGCCGATTCAATGTCTTTCATGAGCAAATCAATGTTCTTATCATCGTGAATTACTTCTTCAGCAATGTCTTTATCTTTCTTGACTAATGCAGCAAGGGCCATTTCGACTGATCTAGCTGCAAGCTCTCCCATTTCTGCAAGCTTTTGCAAAACGATATCGATTTCTTTTTCAAATCTTGTTTCCATACTCTATCCGAACCTCCCTGTAATATAGTTTTCAGTTCTCTTATCGATTGGTGAAGAGAAGAGATCTTCTGTTTTCTGCGTTTCGACTAATTCTCCTAACAAGAAGAATGAAGTGAAGTCTGCGACTCTTGATGCTTGTTGCATATTGTGTGTAACAATAACAATCGTCACGTCTTTCTTTAACTCGCACATGAGCTCTTCAATCTTTGCCGTGGATATTGGATCAAGGGCACTTGTAGGCTCATCCATTAATAGAACTTCAGGATTAGCTGACAAGGCTCTTGCAATACAAAGACGTTGCTGTTGTCCTCCACTTAATGATAAAGCAGAATGTTTCAAATTGCCTTTTACTTCTTCGTATAAGGAAGCTTTCTTAAGGCTTTCAACAACTATTTCATCGAGTTTTTCTTTGTTTCTTATGCCAAATGTTCTTGGTGCGTAAGCAATATTGTCATAAATCGACATTGGGAATGGATTTGGCTTTTGGAAGACCATTCCAACTTTCTTTCTTAAAAGATTTATGTCGATTCCTTTTTTGTAGATGTCTTCATCATGAAAGAAGACGTTTCCTTCTATCTTGCAATCTGGGATTAAATCGTTCATCCGATTCAATGAGCGAAGGAAGGTGCTTTTGCCACACCCAGAAGGTCCGATTAAAGCGTGAATGCTACCTTTGCTAATTGAGAGATTGATGCCTTTCAAGGCTTCTTTTTCTCCATAGAAAAGGTGAAGATTCTCACTTCGAAGAATTTCATTTTCCATTGTTTCTCCTCCTTTGAAAAAAGTACGATAGGCCATAGGCCAATAAATTTAATAACAAGACTAAGATGAGTAAGGTTAAGGATGCCGCACTCGCTTCGCCTATATAGCCAAAGGAGGCGAAGTAATAGATATCAAGTGCTAAAGATGAGCCTGCAGACATGGCGTTTTCTGGTATGAGGTTAACAACCATTCCAACAGTAAGCAATAAGACTGCTGATTCACTTACGACTCTGCCGATTGAAAGAATCACGGAAGTTAATATTCCAGGCAAGGCTGAAGGCAAAACGACATGGAATATTGTTCTTATTTTGCTAGCGCCTAATGCTAAAGAGGCTTCTCTAAGTGAATTTGGAACTTCTTTAAGGGCTTCCTCAACGTTTTTGACGATAAGAGGAAGGATCATTATTGCTAAGGTGATTCCTCCACCCATCAAGGTGTATCCCCAGCCTAAAGAGACAACGAATACTAAGTAACCAAATAAGCCATAAACAATCGAAGGAATTGATGCAAGTGTCTCGATTGCTATCCTGATTATTTTTGTGACTATGTTTGAATCATTCGTGTATTCAACCAAATAGATTGAAGTGGCAACTCCAAGAGGCATGCCAAGCAAAAGAGCAATGGCGATTAAGTGTAACGTTCCGATTGTTGCAGGAAGGAGAGATGGTTGATCGCCGTATTTCCCAAATAAGAATTGCCATGAAAGGTTTCCTACTCCTCTTGCAAAGATAAAGATGATGATGGCAAAAAGGGCGACTAAGCTTAATAAAAGTGAGAATAAAGAAACATATTTCAACGAAGCGAAATAGCCTTTGTTTCTTGACCAAGCTTTCTGATTAACCATTATTTCTTACCTCCGTTTTCGAGGATTGAGAAGACGACATTAAGTAGCAACGAGAAGATAAAAAGAACAACACCAGAGCAGAAAAGCGCGCTTAAAGCGTCAGGTATGGCGTTTAATTCCATTGCACCCATCGCGATATTTGCGGTTAAAGTTCTTACTGGCTGAGTTAAAGAGGTTGGAAGTTGGGTTGAACCACCAATAACCATAATAACTGCCATAGTTTCTCCTAAGGCTCTTCCAGTAGAAAGCACTGAAGCGGCAAGTATTCCTCTTTTTGCCGCAGGAACCATGATTTTGAAAACGGCCTGAGGTTTGCTTGAGCCTAAAGAAAGGGCTCCTTCATAATATGCGTGATCAACTGAATTCAAAGCGTCAAGGGAAACTCCAACCATCGTTGGAAGAATCATGATAGAAAGAATTATTGAAGCGGCTAATATGCCATATCCAACTCCATTAGGGGAAAGATAATCACGAATGAATGGAACGATAAGTACCATTCCGAATAAGCCATAGATAACAGAAGGGATGCCTGCTAGAAGATCAATTAAGGATCTGATAGGCCTAACTAGTTTCGAAGGTATAAATGCAAATAAGCTTATTGCAACAAATAAGCCAAATAAGCATCCAACAACCGAAGAAAGAATGGTGACGTAGAAGGTTGCAACAATCATTGGCCAAACTCCAAATGAAGGAGGTTCGCCTAGTGGTGACCATTTCATTCCGAATAAGAAGTTTCCAACCCCGTATCTAAAAAGAAATGGTGACCCATAGGCAAAAAGGAAGGCAATGATTGCTGTAAGAAGTCCTAACGACAAAAAGGCGGCCAGGAAAAACATCCATCTAGCGCCGCCCTCTTTTATTCTTTCTATTTTTATATTATTTGTTCCAACCATTATTTGATTAATTGAGACCAAGTTGTGATTGGAGTTTCAGCTTTTGGATTATAGACTGTTGCAATGTCTGTTTTGCTGATTGTTTCAATTGGGTTTTTAAGGTTAACGATAAGAGCGATTCCATCTTTGCAAACCGTATATGGGGTGCAGCTTGCAGCTTTGCTGGAATTAAATTCTTCGGAGATCATTCCAAAGGCAGAAACACCTTTTTCAGCATTGCTATAACCAGTTCCTGAACCTCCACCAGAAACTTCAACTTTGACTTCTGGATGGTATTCCATGTATTTAGCAGCAAGCTTAATCATGAGTGGTTGTAAGGAAGTAGAACCAGAGATAGCGATTTTGCCATTGCTATAATCGGCTGTTTTGCTATAGGAAGTTGTGCTATCGTGAATAGCGACATATCCATCAGCAGAAGCCATGCTCTCCGCTTCTTTTGAACCAAGGAAGCTTAAGTAGTCTGTGTATAAAGCAGATCCTTCAACTGTATCTTTCTTGTAGATGACGTTTAATGGTCTTGATAAGGCATAGGTGCCATCTTTAATTGTGGCAGTTGTTGGAGCAACTCCATCAAGCTTAACTGTTTTAACGGTATCGTTAACGTAGCCTAATGAATCATAAGCGATTGCATATGGGTTACCTGATACTTCTTGAAGAACTGCGGAAGTGCTTGTTGCAGTTATTGCACCAGTTGGATCATCTGCACCTTTAAGTCCTAATATTTCAAGGAAGGCACCTTTTGTTCCGCTTCCGGTTTCTCTAACGACGACGGCGACATTCTTAGATGAGTCGAATTCTTTTCCTCCACATGAGGCTAAGACACCAATGGTTGCAACACCTAAGAGTAAGTAATTTCTTTTTTTCATGTTTTTCTCTTTTCTTTCTTTTTTGTACGTCTAAAGTTTGGATTAAAGAGAAAAAACTAACTATCAAGAAAGAGAAAAAGAAATGTAACAGAAACGTAAAAATCCCTTTTTATACGCTAAAAATGCCACCTTTTTACTGTTTTGTTGCAGTTCTAAGGGATTTTATTGCTTCATCCACAAGATTGTTTACATCAATTTGTATATCATTCCCCTTTGTGGAAACATGGAATAAAAATTCTATGTTGCCTTCTTTGTTGCCAAGGATCGGAGAGAATGAAGAACCCAAAATATGAAGATTATTTTTCTTTATGTAATATATAAAAGAAGATAATGCGTCGATTAGATATTCTTTCTTTTTGACGACACCGTTGTTGTTTAACCTTGCAGGGCCCACCTCAAATTGGGGCTTAAATAAACAAATAAGATCAAAATCTTCTTTGAAGCTAATTAACGTATCAATGATTGCTCTTATTGATATAAAAGAAACGTCACATACGTAATAATCAATTCTCTCTTCAAAAGAAGCAGGGGTGACAATCTTAAAGTTTGTATTCTCCATTACAACGACTTTAGGATTGTTTCTTAATGATTCATGTAGTTGAGATGTTCCTACGTCTATTGCGTATACCTTTTTAGCACCGTTCTTAAGTGAACAGTCTGTAAACCCACCAGTAGATGAGCCAATATCGCAAACGACTTTATCTTTTAAGTCTATATGAAAAACATCAATAGCCTTTGCTAGTTTATGCCCTCCACGCGAAACAAACTCGAGAACGTTGTTTTCGAGCATCTCTACATTGTCTTTATCATTAATTTCATAGCCATTTTTAGTGACTATTTTGTTATTGATTTTGATTTTGCCACCCTTAATTAGTTGGGAAGCTTTGCTACGTGTTTCTGCGTATCCATTTGTAACTAAGAAAAGATCAAGACGCATTATTGCTTTGGGCTTTCTTGAACTTCTCCTTCTTTAGCAGCATCTAAAAGAGCGGATTTGTTACCAAGTCCAACGGTTTCATCAACCGGGAGAGAAAAGGCGATTGCTTGAGCAGGGGAATTAAGACCAGCTTTCTTATATATAGCATGGAGGATGCCATCACGAATATCTTCGCTAGCAAGGATGAGAACGATTTCTTTTTCTGGGTGAATGGAGATGCCAAAAGCGGCCTCAGCTTCTTGTCTTGCTGTGCCACGAGCGTTTATTTTCGTTCCGCCTCTAGCTCCTTCTTCACGGGCTGCATCCATAACTGAATCAGAGAATCCAGAATTTACAATGCAGACGATTAATTCAAATTTGTCACTCATTTCCTTTGCCCTCCATATTAGCTAAGAATTGGTAAGATGTTTTTCCGATCATGCTTGAGAATGGGATCGTAAAAGCAATTCCTTGCCCATTTCTTAATTTAAAATATTTGTCTTCATATGCGTTCATTATTGCTTTGACGTGTTCTTCCTTGACTACGCTAATAATGACGGCTTTATCGGTATTGCTATGAATAGCAACAGCCAATTCTTTTGGTAACGTTCCCGTACCGAATAAAACCATTTGCATGTTAACTTCATATCCTTCAAGAATATCAAGATAGAATTCGGCTTTATTTCTTGGGACGATTGTAAACAATGTCTTAAGTTTTTTAGGTGCGGCTAAAGGAGCGTTTTTCTCTTTATCTTTTGCGATTGTCGGAAGCTTTTCTTTTATTTCTGCACGTTTTTCTTCACGTCTTTCCTTGAACTCTTCTGCTTTACCTTTGAGTTCTTCGATTTTCTTTTCTTTTATCTCATCATGTTTTAGTTTGATGACTTTGATTTTCTTACCTTCATTCATAAAAGATACCCTCTATTTAAAAACGATAATTTCTTCATCATCCGCACTAAGAACACGTTTAGCTCTAGAACGCTCACGAAGTTTGTTTTGAATAACAGCTTTGAAGCCTAATGCTTGAATTGCGATAAGCGGGGTCATAGCGACCATTGCAACAACGCCAAATCCATCTTGGAGAATTGCGGCTTTCGCTGCTTCGGTTGTAGCGTCTCCTCCAGCCATCATGACGCATGCGCCAATGGCCATAGGTAAAATGAAAGATGATGTAAGTGGACCAGATGCAACTCCGCCTGAGTCGAAAGCGATTGATGTATAAACTTTTGGAACAAAGAAAGATAACGCCAATGAAAGTAAATATCCTGGAACTAGGTAGTAGAGAATTGAGAAGTTAAAAACGATACGAACCATTGATAAACCAATGGAGATGCCAACGCCGATACATAAGGCAAGTAACATTGATTTCTTGGAAACTCCACCCATTGTGACTTCTTCAACTTGTTTGGTTAAAACGTGGATTGCAGGTTCGGCCAAAACAACAATGAAGCCCAGGATGAATCCTATGGCAATTAGCCATGGTGCGCCTGCTTTTGCTAGGCATCTTCCAATCGCATAACCAACAGGCATAAAGCCAACTGTTGCTGCAGTAAGGAAAATGACCAAACCAACCAATGTGAAAATAAGGCCGGCAAAGATATGGAGAAGTTGTTTGAATGGAAGTCTGATAAAGATTAATTCGATGATAAGGAAGCAAACAGTAATTAAGCCTAAAGCAAGAGCAACTTCCTTAAGACTTCCATACATTGTTTCACCAATATATGCCCAAATGTTTTCTGGAACTGTGTAGCTTGATGGTAATTCATAGTTCATTGAACCGGTGATTGTCATGCTTAAGACAAGGACGACAAGAATAGGTCCAATGGAACATAAGGCAACCAAACCGAAGGAGTTTTCCTTTGCTTGGCGTCCGCCGATAGTTTGGGCGACTCCAAGACCAAGCGCCATGATAAATGGAACGGTGATAGGTCCAGTCGTAACTCCGCCTGAGTCGAATGCTAAGCCTAAAAATTTAGTTCCTTCAGGGCTAAGCATTGCTAAACAAGCAAGTGCAAATAAAAGCATATAAAGGAACATCAATATGTAAGATAGGTCGATTTTGAAGAGGATTTTTAAAATTGCAACTGCTAAAAATAAGCCAACACCAACGCCAACCAATACGATTAAGAGAGTGCTATTCATTACGCCTTTTACCTGGTTAGCCAAAACAGAAAGATCAGGTTCGGCAATTGTGATAAGAACACCCATCAAGAAAATGATGAGAAGTGCCAATTTAATCTTCTTTGATCTGATAAGCGATGAACCAATTTGCTCGCCCATTGGAGACATAGCCATTTCAGCACCTACGTTAAAGAGAGCGATACCGATTATCAAGAAAATAGCGGCAACGCTAAAAATCAAAATTTCTTTCCAAGAAAGATCGAGTAGAGGGGTGAAAAAGAGAATCAAAACTATTGCCGTTACAGGGAGAACGGAGAAACATGATTCTTTAAGTTTATCGAGCAAATTTTTTACCATGGCACCATTATACAAAAAACTTTGTTTTTATTAATTAAAAAGTTTAAAAAATTACAAATGTTTCTTTCTTTTCAAAAATGGTCAATCTAAAAATATCGATTCTATCGAGTTTTTTAAGTACGTTAAAAATTCTTAGTTACTTGTAAGCGCTTTCTATCTATAATAGGGAAGAATTCAACAAATAGGAGGCTCGTTATGGGCAAATTATTCCAAAAAATGGTTGATAATGGAACCTATGAAGGCGATAGGGTTCCTAAACTAACAAGGATTTTATTCCCTTGGTCTGGCATTTTCCGTGATGCGTGTTATCAGTTGGTCGGAACATTCCTCACTCAATATGCCTTAGCTTCTGGTGTTTTAGATACTGGAGATGCTTTCAAAGCACAATATGGCGTTATCACAATTGCCTTGATGATCGCTCTCATTTGGGATGGTATTAACGATCCTATCATGGGATTTATTATCGAAAAATTCCGTTTCAAACTTGGGAAATTCCGCCCATGGATTGAAATTGGTGCGATTGGAAATGCCATAACAGTAATATTGATGTTTGTTGTTCCTTCCCTTGGACTCGTGCATGGCTGGGGCTTTGTTGCCTTTATGATTGTCATGTATTTCTTGTGGGATTTAATGTTCACGATGAATGATATTGGCTATTGGTCAATGTTACCAGCTCTAACCAATGATGCAAAAACTAGGGGCAAAATTTCTACGTCCATGACAATTGCCGCTTCAATAGGAACATTCATTTCTTTTGCTCTTTTAACATTAGGGCCTGGCAACTTGGGTACATATAAAGAAGTATTCCTTTGGGCTTCAATTGGGCTTGCCTCGGTCTTCTTAATCACCCAGACGTTAGTCTTCTTCCTTTGCAAAGAAAAGAAAAGGGATCCTAAACAGGAAGAAATTTCCGAGCAATCCCACCTTCTCGATTTGTTTAAAGTTGTTATTAAAAACAAAGAGTTAAGGGCTGCAGCTATCGCAATGTTCCTTTGCTATGCGGCTGAAGGTCTTCTTACTGGCGTTGGAACTAACTATTATTACTTTGTCTATGGTTATCCTAGCGGGGCAAACATTGCTACGGCAATTTCCGTATTCTATATTGTCGGAACAATAGCCGCTCAGGCTTTCTACCCTGTGATTTCAAAGAAGCTTTCAAAGAAAAACATTCTTCTTTTCTCCGTTATCACAATTGCAGTTTTCTATGCTGCCTTCTTCTTCCTTGGCTTCCCAATGAGCGGTCGTTACCCAATCTTGCAATCCTCTGACTTACTTGGCTGGCAAAATATTATTCTCTATTTATTTGCTTTCGTTTTCTTTGCTGCTTCAGGCTTGTTCTATCTTGCCTTGATTGTCATGTTCCAAGATGCCATTGATTACAACGAATATAAGTTTGGCGAAAGAAAAGAATCAATTTGCTTTGCTTGGCGTCCACTTGATGTAAAACTTGGTTCAGGCTTGAATTTGGGCATTAGATATTTTGCTTATTTTGCTGGTGGATTTTATGGTGTTTTCCAGTTAATTGGTGAGGCTGAGGCAACCATCAACTCTAATCCAGATGGCGCGACTCAGGCGGTTAGAGAACAGGTAAACAAAGACATCAATACTCAAATCGACGCGCTTTTTGCCGATGGAAAAGCGAATTTGCTAATTTTCGGAATCATCATTATTGGCTTAACGATTGCAATGTTCCTAGGCTCATATTTAATTATGCAGTTTGGCTACCATATCAGCGAAGAAGACGAAAAGATGATGGTAGAAGAACTTGCTAAGCGTAATGAGAAAAATATTGAGGCTGAAGAGAAAGAAGCGAAGGCTACCGCATAATCTTGATTCCTCCTTTGGGCTAGGTAATTCCTAGCCTTTTCTTTTTGAAAAGAATGTCGTTAAATAATTAAGTATGAATTACTTAATGAGCATCTTTCCGACTTCAGGACAAACATACCGCTTCGACTGGCTATCATTGATATTTGCCATTATTTTGCTTTTTGCTTTGATCCGTGGAATTCGTAAAGGCTTTGTTTATACTTTGTTAAAGCTTTTTGGTTTAATCATCGTTTTCTTTCTTGCTTATTTATTAGCCAAGCCAATCGGAACATGGCTATTCTCTTTGAATGGTTGGGGAGAAACGGTTCAAAGTAATTTCTTTAACTTTTTAAAGGAGAAAGGCGCGAACAATCCTGTTGGTGCAGGGAATAGTGCCTATGAACTTGCTGTTCAAATCAGGTTTGGTTCAAACAATGCCATGGAATGGGTTGTAACACGTGATGATTTAAATACCGTCCTCCCAGGAAGTGAACTAACGGTTTTGGAGGCCGCTTTGAACTCTGTAGGTATTCCTTCCTTCTTAAGAGGATTTGTTGGTAACTTTGTTCTTAACTCAATACCAGAGACAGGGGCAAGTGAATGCTTAGGCTATTACTTATCTTGCTCACTAGCTTCATTAACGTTTATTGCTATTGGATTTGTCTTTGTCTTTGTAGTTGGCTTAGTTGTTCTTTTGATTGCTAAAATCTTTACTAAGAACATCAATCATTTAAAAGTGGTTGGACCATTAAACAGATTCCTTGGAGCCTTACTAGGAATTCTTATCGCCTTTATTGATATTTCTTTGCTCTCGGCATTGCTTGTTTCTTTAAGCAGCTATACTCCAATTTATAACGCCCTTGATAAGATACTTTATCTATCTGACGATTCGGTTTATACCATCGGAAAAATGTTCTATAACAATAATTTCTTAGAAGTGTTGATGGGGTATTATAACAGCGTAGTTTCTTCGATTGTTAAATAATTATTGTTTGTATTTAATAAGTTCTTTTTCGATTGATTTTCTTGCTGCAGTTTCGTTTAAATGATCGCTTAATTGGCCTAAGAAGAAACGATATTTGCCTGGCTTCATTGAAGAGATATAAGCGATTCCATATGTGTTTGGCCCAGAATGAACGGCGTTAGTGGAATTTGTTTTTGTTTCAATTACTTCTTTGAAACCTTTTGCCTTAAGTTCATTAACAATGTCATCGACTGTTGAATCCCTTTCTGAGGTATATCCAACTAAAGCGAGAGAATAATCGATATCATCGTATCCTTCTAGAACAGTATCTACGTATTTAGCGCCAAGTTTTTGAATCTTGCCGACCAATTTCTTTAAAACGGAAAAGCAACCATCTTTCATTGTGAGAATTGGATGGAATTTTAATAAACCTGCACCAAGAGCGCTGGCTTTAGAAATTCTTCCACCTTTGGCAAAGAAGGTAAGATCATCAACAATTAAGGAAACGTTAGTGTTATGACGATATTGCTCGAGAACTTCGACAATCTCTTTCATGCTCTTTCCTTCTTCCGCCATTTCTTTGGCTTTTAAGGCTTGGAGAGCAATTCCTAATGAAGCGGATTCTGAATCAAAGACGTAAATGTGCTCATTGTCATCTCTTGCTATAGACGCGTTTTGATATCCAGAAGATAGCTTTGAAGAAATTGAAAAGTAAATTAGCTCATCGCCATCTTTCATTTCTTCTTTGAAAAATTCATCTGCCTCACCAACGTTTACGGCACTGGATCGACAAATTTCTTTATGCGTTTTGTTATATTCAAACATTTCCTCGTTGGGGAATGTTCCATCTTTCTTTGCCTCTTCGCCAAATTCAATCGTGAAAGGAACGCATTTGATTCCTAATTTATCTTGGGCTTCTTTTGATAAGTCCATTGTTGTATCGCCGACAATTTTAATGCTCATGATTCATTTTTCCTTTTTTCAACCTAGTTCATAATACTAGATATTATTTAAAATGAAAGAATTAAATGATATTTAGATAATATTGCAATGTAGGCATTACAATAATTCCTATGCAAGAAAAAGAATTATACATACCATTCAAAGATTACAAAACATACGTAAAAATCGTAAATCCAGAAGGAAAAAATCATCCTTTGGTTCTTCTGCACGGAGGTCCAGGATCTACACACAATTCTTTGGAATTAATTTCTCCTTTAGCGGAATTGCAAGATCGCCCACTCGTTTTCTATGATCAAATTGGCTGTGGTCTTTCTTCCAAGCCAGACGATCATCCAGAGATATATAACAAAGATTTTTGGATTGAGGAGTTAGAAAATCTTCTCACTTTTTTGAACATCCACGATTTTCATCTTTTAGGACATTCTTGGGGAGGAATGTTGTTGCAATTATTCATGTTACAAACTAAGAGAAATGACATTTTATCTCTTACGTTATCTTCAACTTTATCTAGCGCGAAACTCTGGCGTGAAGAGACGCATAAAATAATCAAAACCATGAGCCATGAAGACCAAGAAATAATTGCTAAAGCGGAAGAGAGTGGTGATTATCTCTCGCCAGAATTTTTAGCAACATTAGATAGATATATGAGACTCACGGTTTCGAATTACTATACAACAGATCCTGATCTTCCAGAATGTTTAAAAAGGGAGAAGATAAGGGGGGATGTCGCCTATTTAACTGCTTGGGGGCCAAGTGAATTTGCTCCATTAGGAAATTTAAGAAATTATGAAACTACACCTCATTTGAAAGATATAAAAACCCCCGCTTTAGTTTGCTACGGAAGTTTAGATGAATCCACGAAGAAACAAAATGAATTGATGTATGAATCTCTTGGTTCAAAGAAAAAGAAAATCCTCACTTTCTCAAACTCAAGGCATATGACCTATTTTGAGAAAAGGGAGGAATATCTTAAAGAAATAGGGGATTGGCTTCTTTCAAACGATTAGGCGTTAGGAAATTTGACCTTATAACGTTCGATTGCTTCCTTGATGACTTTTTTCGCCGTGTCTCTATCTTTTAATCCTGGAACACGAGTTTCTTTTCCTTCGAGAACTTTGTACGTTTCAAAGAAATAAGTGATTTCTTGAACGATATGGTCAGGAAGGTTTTTGATATCATCGTAGTTCTTATAAAAAGGATCATCAGGGCATACGGCTAAGATTTTTGCATCTGGTAAGCCTTGATCGACCATATCAATCATGCCAATTGGTCTTCCTTTAACGAGTGTCATAGGGATGATTGGCTCGGAAGTGATCAATAAAACATCAAGAGGGTCGTTATCTTCCGCATACGTTCTTGGGATAAAACCGTAGTTATGTGGATATTGAGTTGAGGTGTATAAGATTCTATCAAGTCTCAATAAGCCTGTTTCTTTGTCTAGTTCGTATTTGTTTTTGCTGCCTTTAGAAATTTCAATGTAGGCAATGAATTCATCTGGCGAAATTCTGCTATCGTCAATGTCTTTCCATGGATTCATATTTTTTCGTTTCTCCTTACCTCTCAATTATACTTTGTTATCGTCTCTATTCCAAAGCTTGCTTAGCCTTCTCTTTTTATGTTTGTTTTAACTACCACACCAAATATAAAATATTTGAATTACGAAATTCTTTCTTTGAAAGCGTTTTCTACATTTTTTATCGAATTACTGCTATTTTGAAAAAATAGGTAAATTTCATTATTTTTAGATAGCAGTGCACCAATTGTTTAAATTGCTTAAAAAATGAAAATATTTACAAATCATCGAAAAAATCGAAATTAAACACGTGAAACCCTTTTATTTTCATTTTTTCTTTCATGTAAAAATGCAATAAAAAACAATTAATGCAAACCCCTTGTCAAGAAAAAAACATGTTTTTATAATTTTGCCGAAAAGGAGGAGCAATCATATGATGCTTCTAAATACCATTATTGCCCAAGCTGATATGGGTAGTAATCTTGCAACTGCTCTTAGTTCCTACAAACTCTGGGTCAACATTGCAAAGACTATTATCTTTATTCTCCTTGGATTCTTCTTCACGAAGAAAAAACTTTTGCCAGACGCTACAGGCAAGATCTTAACAAAATTCGTTATGACAGTCTGCTTGCCATGTCTTGCATTCTGCTCTTTTATGTCAGACTTCACAGTTTCTGGCGGAATCGATGCCGTTGTTAACTTCATCTTAGGCTTCGTATTCTATATTGGCTTCATCTTCTTAGCCAAACTCATCTTCATTTGGGTCAAAGACAAGAACAAGAGAACAGTCCTTGCTGTCTTGTTTGCCTTTGGTTCCACAACATTCTTTGGATACCCACTCGTTTCCGCAATCTATGGAAACACCGCTGGTAACAACTTCAACATCATGAACGTTGCCTATCGTGTCTTCCTTTATTCTTATGCTTATCTTGCAATTGCTAATCTTGATGATGCAAATGTCGAAGATCAAGCCGCTTCCTTAGGACATGAAGGAAATAAGAAAGTCGTCGACAAATCCGCTAAGACAATTCTTAAGAAAGTCTTCCTTAACCCAATCGTCATTGCCACATTTGCTGGTTTATTACTCTGGGTCTTACAAGCAATTCCAGGTGTTGCAATCGTTCCAAAGAATGTCTTTGGTGCTTATACTGCTGAAACAAAAGTCGCTTTCTGGAGACTTGATGCCACATTACCTTGGATCTATCAAGCAGCAAACACTCTTGGTGGATTATCTTCTACAATCATCTTATTCGCTATCGGCTGCACATTGGGTGGCACAAACATCAAAGATGCCGCAACCGACAAATATGCTTGGATCTGGACAGCCCTCAAAGTTATCGTTGCTCCAGCCGTTGTCTTAGTCGTCTTACTTGTCATGCAATTAATTGGCAATGCAACCGGCTTCTTAACAAACTCTGCTGCAGCAGGACACGAAACTGTCTCTCAATTAATCTCTGTTAACACACTTAGCTCCGTTATCATTACTTGGATGGTTCCACCTGCAACCGTCGCAGTTGGCTATTGCATCAACTTTGATAAAGAAAAAGAGATGGCATCCCATATTTCCTTAATCGGTACATTTGGTTCAGTTATTGGTATCGTCATTTGGGTTATCGTCATCACCGTCTTGATTTCCAGCGGCTTATTCTATGATCCATCATGGGCTGTTGCCGCTTAATAAAATAGGAGAAATTTTTAATGGAAAAGAAAATGATTTGTTTTGGTTGCCGTGGCTATGAACTTCCATATTTCGAACAACTTGGAAAGAAATATGGCTATGAATTAGTTACCAGACCAGAATACTTGAACAATGACAACTATGAATTAGCTCTTGGCTATGAAAGCGTCATGATTCGTGGCAACTGTGTTGTTGATAAAGAACATCTTGCCAAACTCAAAGAAAAAGGACTTAAGTACTACTTAACACGTACAGCTGGATTCAACCACGTTGATGTTGCTGCTTGCAAAGAACTCGGAATTGAAACCGCCTTTGTCCCTGGCTATTCCCCAAATGCCATCTCTGAATTAGCACTCACTCTTTCGATGATGCTTCTTCGTAATGCCGCATATGCAACCTCACTTGCTCATGAAGGACATTTCAAAGTCACAGACCAAATGTTCTCCAAAGAAATCCGTGATTGCACAGTTGGTATCTTAGGATGTGGAAGAATTGGTAGAGTTACAGCCTCCCTCTTCAAAGGCTTAGGTGCCAAAGTCATTGGTTATGATGTCTTTGTTTCCCCAGCTTGCGAAGGCTTAATTGACATGAAAGAAACTGCTCTTGATGTCATGAAAGAAGCAGATATCGTTATTTGCCACATGGCTTATATCAAAGGAAAGAACGATAAGTTCATCTCCAAAGAATATATCGATGCCATGAAGAAAGGCGCGATCATTGTTAACGTTGCCCGTGGCGAAGTCATGGATAACCTTGCAGCCTTAAATGCCGTCAAAGAAGGCAAACTCGCTGGCTTAGGATTAGATGTCATTGATAACGAGAAAGTTCTCTTCAACAAAGACCATGATCCAAAAGCAATGCCAAATGAAGAAGATCAATTAATTGTTGATCTCTATCCAAGAGTCTTAATCACTCCACACATTGGCTCTGCAACTGAACACGCCTTAATCGATATGATTGAAATCACTCTCCAAAACATGGAAGAGTATCGCACAACTGGCAAATGCAAGAATTCCTTAATCAAATAAGGAAATCACAAAACTAAAATAGCAGGCATCGAAAGGTGCCTGCTTTTTATATTTAATAGGTTAAATTTGCTAGCTTCTATATTTAAGTTCTAGTTGGAACGCGTTATTAACAAAATAATATGAATCTCCAACGAGTCCGTATTTAATTGGCAACGTCTCACCTAGCTTAACTTCGTGAACGTATTTAATATCAACGAGAGTTAATTCGTGCGTTCTTAAGAAATCCACTGGGATCATATTTTCGGCAATATCTAAATAAGATGTATTGTTGATATGACCATTGAAATCGCAGAAGGAGTACTCTGCTTTGATTTCTCCATTTTCTGGTAAATCGAAAGGAATCCTATTACTAAGAGGAATGTTAAATTCACGACCATTAGACATATCAGGAACGCTGATTCCATGATCATTTGGATTTATCATCTTTCTGCTTTTTATATCAATTAAGGCCCAGATAGAAGTTCCCCTAACTAAGAGTTCGCCTTTCTCGTTTCTGATTTCGCATGTACGTGGGAAAAGCACGTGCATGGTTTTGCTTGGATAGGTAGAAATGGAGATTGTCTCATCATATCTAGGCATACGAATAATGTCGATATGTTGTTTGGCAACAACCCATAATAATCCTTTATCTAAAGTATATTGCCTTGGTAAACCTAATAACTCCGTATGTTCAACAGTTATCTCTTGAAACAAGCGTAGTAGAGAAGATGTTCTTAAACTCTGAAATGGATTTACTTGATCCGCTATAATTTTTATTGTTTTTGAAAAATCGCCCATAAAACTCATTTCTTTTTTGCTAATTCTTCTTCTACTGCATCGATTGCATCGCCTAAAGTTACCAACTTGCTCCATTTACGTTCAGGGACGGAAATTCCAAATGCTGTCTCGACTTTTGTCATAACGTAAATGAATCTCATTGAATCTAAAGCAGCGTCGGTGTTGATAATGCTATCTTCTTTAGGTTCTTTATTTTCCCATTCATCTAGATTTTCTTTGAGAATGGTTACTATTGTGTTTTTGATTTCCTCACGTGTCATATATTTTCCTCACTATATTTTTAAAGTCCAACGTTTTATTTTGCCTGTTTGGGTTCTTGGTAATTTTGTTTCAACGTATTGTATTTTACTTATTCTTTGTCCTCTTGGCTTTGAATAATTGAATTCTTTGATCTTCTCTTCAATGTTTAATTGATGTTTCTCGTCATAGATAAATAATATTATTTTCTCTTCGATTAGATTTACGGCATAATCCAGCCCAGGTAGATATCTCATCAGTTCTTCTTCGTATTCCGGAAGATATATTTTTGTTCCATCAGATAGAACAAGAATATCTTTCTTTCTGCCTGTGATATGAAGAAGGCCATTATCATCAAATTTGCCTAAGTCTCCAGTATGAAAATAACCATCGTAGAGAACCTTATTTGTATCTTCTTCGTTTTTATAATATCCATTCATCATACATGTAGAAGAAGAGATGAGAATTTCCCCATCGTCTGCAATAACGATTTTATCGTCTGGGCATATTTTCATCGCATATGGATCATCTCCAATAGAAAGAGCGACTCCTGAGCTTGTTTCCGTTAGTCCATATCCAAAACTTACTTGGATGTTATTCGTTTTGATTAAATCGATTATCTTTTGGCTACATGGTCCTGCACCAATAAGAATAAGCCTTAATTCTTTATTGAAGATTTTATTCATCGCCATGAAGCTAGCTATTTGTGGAACAAGAGAGATTACGCTTGCCTTGTAATATGTTCCATCATCAAGAATGTGTCTAAGGCCTCTTCCTAAGGCGACCTTGGCACCAAAGGATAATCCCCAAAGCAAAGAACAAACAAAGCCAAACACATGGCTTAAAGGAAGGATTGAAAGCAATGTGTCGCTTTCTTCTAGTGGTAGGCACGACCCTCCATTATATGCAGAAGCACATAACGACTCTTCAGTAAGAACGACAGCTTTGTTACTTGACGTTGTTCCCGAGGTAAAGAAAAGAATGTTTCCTTCAACATTTTCTTTTGAAGAATTTGAATAACTTAAATGTTTTGCAATTTCTTCTCTACCAATTAGGAAATCTACATTGGTTGAATCGATTTGTTTTTGTAACAAGGAAATATCATCAAGAGGATTTAATAAAACGATTTGTTTCTTTGCGTTCGCATAAGCAAAAATAGCAAGAATCGTTTCAAGGTTGTTCTCACATAAAACACCTACTGATTTTTTAGCATCATCAATTCGATATTCTTTAATTCGTTTTATTAATTCAGCATAGCTGATTGATGACAAACCATTTTCATCCGTATACAGAATGGCAATATTATCTTTAGGTTGATCACCTAACATTTCTAAGAATGCTTTGTAACGTTTTGTTTCTTTCATAAACCAATTATAACGGCATTTCTATAGAAAAAAATTCAAAAAGAATCGGTAAATCGCTAATAATTCGTTATATCACTAGAATTTTACCGATATCAGTTCTACAATTTAGCAAATCCAAGAAATAAGGAGAAAAAATATGGATAAGAATACTCGCATAGCGATTATTGGGGGAGGGCCAGCTGGACTCGGCGCGGCCATGTATCTTGAGAAAAAAGGATACACAAATTATGTCATCTATGAAAAGACTGATCATGTTGGCGGAAAATGCCACTCTCCAGTCCATAACGGCAAACGTTATGAAATGGGTGCAATCATGGGCGCACCAACATACTATGCCATTAAAGATGTCGAAGAATTTGCTGGTGTAAAACATGAAGGACCAGCACTTGTTCGTGGCTACATCTATCCAGATGGCAGACCAGATCATCGTTGGGACACAGCTGATGCAATGAAGAACCCAGCAAAATATTTCTTCAAACATCCAAAATCAGCAATTCATTTAAAGAAACTCGCCAAACAATTAAAGAAGTTTGGTGAAATTCTTGAAAAAGATTACAAAGGATATGATGTCACAGGACATATCGGTGTTGCACAAGGTAAATACGAAGGCTTTGCGGTTACACCAGGTCGTGAACCAGTAAGCGGAACAAACCCAAAACTTAAAGATCTTGCTTTACCATTTAAGGATTTCTGCGAAAAGGTTGGTTGCCCTCTTGTTCAAGAAGTTTGGATCCAACCATACACATCATTTGGTTATGGCTATTTCGATGAAATCCCAGCTGCATACGTTTTGAAATATCTTGATTTCAGAACAATGATGGACTTCGTTTCCTTACACTTATTCACATGGAAAGACGGTACTCAATCAATCTACGAAGCACTCAACGCTAAATTAAAACATCAAGCAACATTGAATGCCAATATCACTAAGGTTGTTCGTGGAGAAAAAGTTACAATCACGGTTAACGGCAAAGATGAAGTCTTCGATAAGATGATTATCACCGCTCCATTACAAGTTGCAACCGAAAAGAACCCATTAGATAACCCAGTAGCCAAATCACTTGATACATGGTTAGATGTCAACGAAGAAGAAAGAGCACTCTTCTCCAAGATCGACTATGAACGTTATGACACAATGGCCTTATTAATCGAAGAAGGTAAATACCCAGCAATCTCTAATTACATCGTTGATAACATGGAACCAGAGAGAATGGGCCACTTGATGATTTACTATCATCGTTGGAAGAACGAACCAGATCAACCAATCACAACCTATGTCTTACGTCACCACAAGACACGTAATGGTGGAAAAGAACTTGATTACAGCGAAACAAAGAAAGTTGTTCTCAATGACATGAAGACCGTTAACGTCCCTGGCGATAAGAACCAAGGAAAGAATAAAGATGGTGTCATCTATGAATTCCAAACATACTACTTCCCACATGTTTATTCAGAAGATTATGCGGCAGGCTGGTATGATAAGGTTGAAGCCATGCAAGGAAAGAACAACACCTACTATGCAGGTGAAATTATGTCCTTCGGCGACATGGATGAAACAGTCGAATACTCTCACGATTTAGTTGAAAGATTCTTCAACGACTAAGTAAAACAGATTACGAAGAGGAGATGGAGCGCACCATCTCCTCTTTTGCTTAACAGTAGATTTTTTTGCATATAGAATAATGGAGCCATAAAGAGAGTGGTTAGGGACAAGCCCGTTGATCCACCGACAACCTACTAACTATAGTTAGCAAGGTGCCAAAGCTTGTATGATGGGTCAAATGTAGCCCATCATTACGATGGGTGTTTTCTTTTCTCCCTTTTTATGGCCTTAGGAGGAAAGAAAATATATGCAAAAACAAAACAATCTTAAAAAAGGGAATCTATTCGATTTCGAACATGTTTTATTCCCGCATGAAAAGAATTCCGTTGGGGAATTGGCGGAGTTTTTTAGAAAAAACGATTTTAAAGGACAACTTGATAGAGAGGGTTATTTATTACTTTCTCTCGATTCAAAAGAAATAAAACTTCTTAAATCAGTTGATGATGTAAGAGGTTATAAATATCGCCTATTCAATTCCTCAAATGAATTTATCTCATGGTATAAAGATGAATATCTATTATTCAAGGATATTGTCTTTATCAAACATTTACCTCATGTCTCACTTGCTTTTCCTAAAGGATATGTAAAGACAATCAAAATGGATTCTATCTTATTTGAAAGATATAACCTCACGATGTCTGATATTGGTGTCGATCATCTTTTTGATTCTTATCTTTTTCCTGAAGTCAGAGCGAAATATTCCCGTCTATATTGCGATCTTGAACGTTACAAAGATCCAAAGAAAGAGCCAATGTCTTTCCTTGGGCAAGGAATGATTTATGAAAATATGTATGATGGAAAGAAAATCATTCACCTAGAGAACGAATATAAGAAACAAGCCGAAGAATATTACGATGAACACCACAAGAGATTAAACAACTTGGTTAATTCTTATCTCGAAAAAGGCATTGATGTAATGATCCTTGATATTCATTCTTATAGTGATACTTTGGCTAAGTCATTAGGAAAGAATGCTCCGTTTCCTGATGTGTGTTTAGGAGTAGAAGACGCTTTTATAAACGATAAAATGTTGCAATTCTTTATTAAAAAGGTAGAAGGAAGAAACCTTACTTATAAGATTAATTACCCTTATTTAGGAACGATGGTTCCATCCAATTTTGTTAAAGGAAAAGGCAAAGGAAAACTCTATTCAATAATGTTTGAAATCAATAAGAAAGTATATCTTTGATTGCCATTTATTTCAGTCAGTCAAAGAAAGGGCTTTCAACGTATACGATTTTTGTTTAATTTTTAGTTTTCTCATTAGATAATGTGCATGTGTAATTGAAGGGGGTAAACGTATGCTGAAATTAGACAAAATCAAAAAGATATATCAAACAAAAGACATGAAGGTTGAAGCCTTGAAAGGCATCACCCTTGCTTTCAGAAAAAATGAATTTGTTTCGATTCTTGGACCTTCAGGATGCGGTAAAACCACTACCTTAAACATTATTGGTGGATTAGACCATTATACCGATGGCGATTTAATAATCGATGGGAAATCAACTAAAGAATTTAAAGACCATGATTGGGATGTTTACCGTAACCACAAGATTGGCTTTATTTTCCAAGCATATAACTTAATCCCTCATGAGAATATCTTAGAGAACGTTGAACTTGCTTTAACTATTGCTGGTTTAGGAAAAGAAGAACGCGTAAATATGGCTAAAGAAGCCCTTGATCGTGTTGGACTTAAAGGGATGTACACCAAGAAACCTAATGAACTTTCTGGTGGTCAATGCCAAAGGGTAGCAATTGCTAGAGCCTTGGTTAACAAACCAGACATTTTGCTAGCTGATGAACCTACAGGCGCCCTTGACTCAGTAACTTCAGTACAAATCATGGATCTCATCAAAGAGATCTCTAAGGAAAAGCTTGTCATCATGGTTACACATAACCCTGATCTGGCCAAACAATATTCAACAAGAATTATCAATCTCTTGGATGGTGAAGTGGTTGGAGATACGAATCCTTATTCCTTTGAAAAAGAGGAAGAAGAACGTGCAAATGTTACTAAAGTCGTTTCCGAAAAAGAAAAGGCCAAGATGTCTTGGTGGACGGCATTTAAACTATCTGCTAAAAACCTTTGGTCGAAATCTAAAAGAACAGCTCTTATAGTTGTCGCCTCTTCTATTGGTATAGTTGGTGTTTCAGCAGTTTTAGCTGTCTCACAAGGAGTTACTGGTTATATTGCTTCGATGCAAGACGATATGTTATCGGGATACCCAGTGAGTGTTTCTAAATCTTCTTTCGATTTCTCTTCAATCCTATCTTCAACAACGACAGGTCAACAAACTAGTGCAGTAGCTCATTCTTGGAAAGACGGAAAGATTGATGTTGAGTTTGTCACAAAGACTTTAATTGACAGTTCCAAGAGCATGTCTCAAGCAACCTTATCTAATGAAATTACTGAAGATTATGTCCAATTCATCAAAGATATGCCTAGCAAATATTATGCTGCTTTAGGACTTGATTACGGAATCAACATAAAGAATAATCTTTTCACTCATTCCGATATTCATTTAAGTGATTATACCGATGAAGAATTGAAGACAAATAAGTATTCCATCACTGGAATCACGGCGGTTTGCTCAACGATTTTGGAAAATATCAATAATGGAGACTATAAAGCGTATTCCTCTATGGTAGACAGCTACACCAATGCTGTGAATGAATGTTTGCCAAATGAAGAATATGTTCTTTCTCAATATGATGTCGTCTCTGGAAAATATCCAACAAAAGAAGATGAAATGGTTCTTGTTTTAAATCACAACAATCAATTAACCGAATTTGTATTGACTCTTCTTGGATATTACGGTCAAGATGAATTCTCTAACGCTATTTATTATTATTCCGATCAACAAGACAAGATGGATAAAGACTTATGGAATAAGCAACAATCTTTTAGTGTTGATGATTTGGTTGGCAAAGAATATGTCTACTATCCTAATGATTCTCTTTATACCTATAACGAGTCTTATGATCCTTCAACGACAAGCAATCCTCTTGCGACCCAAGCATATGATTATTCCTTCTGCGATAAAGGCAATTTAAAGAACGGAATGAATATGAAAATTGTCGGTGTTTTAGCGCCAAAAGAAGGGACGCAATATGGTTGCATGTCTTCCGGTCTTTATTACACCGAAGCATTCGCTGAAAGATATATCAAAGATAATATGAACTCTTCTGTTTCTAATTTTATTAAGAACTATACGGAAAATAATAAAGATGCTAGTGGGTTCACCTCGGCAATAATTACTTACCAACAAAAATTTGAAATCATTTCCGGCATCGGTTTCAGATATGAGGTTCAATTCCCGAATGGTGTTGGCTCATCAGAATATGAAGAATTCTCTGGCACAGCCTTAATCGGATCATCAAATTCTTTAGCTGGTATTCTTAGCATGATTGGTGGAGGAAGTTCCAACGCTTTAGGAATTAAAAAGAGTGCCACACTGACTCTTAACGATGTTGGCGGAAGCAATCTTCCAGATAGCATTAAAATCTATCCAAACTCCTTTAAGGATAAATATTTAGTAACCGATTACCTTGATAAATGGAATGGCGATGATAGCTTAACTCTTTCTACTGGAAAGGTGCTTGCTAAAGCCGATAGAAATGAAATTAAGTATACCGATAACATTGCTATTATCATTTCCCTCATCAATGGAGTTGTTAACATCGTTACGATTGCCTTGGTTTGCTTTACATCCTTATCCTTAGTCGTTTCAACCGTCATGATTGGAATCATTACTTATGTGTCGGTCATGGAGCGCGTCAAAGAAATTGGTGTAATACGTTCATTGGGCGGCAGAAAGAAAGACGTTTCGCATCTATTTAATGCGGAAACCCTTATCATTGGTGCTTTCTCAGGAATGTTCGGTTTGGCGGTAACTTATATCATTGAGTTGATACTAAATCTCACGCTAGGCGTTGCTTATAACCTTGGAATGATTGCTAATTTGAATTGGTATTCTGCGCTTATCATCTTTGCAATAAGCATCTTATTAACGGTTATTGCAGGCTTGATTCCAGCAAGAGCAGCCGCTAAGCAAGATCCTGTTAACGCTTTACGTAGCGAGTAAACCTAACCATAAGAAAAGGTCGCCAGTTGGCGGCCTTTTTGTGTTATTTAGAATTACTTCTTTTTTAGTGAGATACGGAACTTTTGCGAATATGATCCTTCGCCATCTAATTCATATTGGGAATGAACTTTTGCACCCCAAGAATCATCTCCACCAATTCCTCTCATCGCGGCAAATATCGTTAAATGATTTTTCCTTGTAGATGGTAATTCATCCATATGCATAGCATCATCGATTTCAAATTCGTCATTAGGGAGGAATTTGAAGGAGAATGGTTTTTCCAATGCTTCAAAGAATAAGGAATATTCATCGTCTAGTGGAAGTTCAACATATCTCGTCTCTTCGTGATTTCCACATTCTTGAGGAATGGAATATGGAAGGAGCTCACCATTGACGTTGCTAGAATATAGAGCAAGATTTTCACCCTGCAATCTATCAGTGTAAGAATCAAGAGGGCCTAAGCCATAATAATTGAATTCAGAGAATTCTTTCTTGAGTGGGAAGGATAAACCAAAACATGGTAAGGAAGGCATTCCTTTGACGCCTTGATATTTGATTTCAACGTCGATATAACGTCCTTCGCCATATTTGTAGGTGACGCTTGCTTTTGCACCGAATCCACCAACTAGATAGTTGAAGGTAATCTCATGCTCTTTTTCTTCTATACCAATTGGACCATTCCATTTAGAAATGCCCATATAAAGAGAAGAATAGACTGCAAAGAGATTTCCTCTATCGTTATCGGTTATTGGGCGGTAGAAGGTTAATCTTGCTGGCATTGCTAATAATTGTTTTGAAGCGTATTCGATTCCAACAAGTCCTGTTCCTAGACCGGATCTAGAGAAGAGGAAGAGCAAATCATCATCTCTAGAACCAAGGTAACGGACAGGTTGGTTATTAATTTGCATCTCTTTCCTTTCTTCTTTTGCTAGATACGAGAAAGGTTTCTTCTCATCAAAGAGAACTTCCGATTCGTTTGCCTTGTTGTAGACACGAATTTTTCTTGTATGTTCTTCTTCTAATGGAAGATTTTCGAGTGTCAACTCTTTTTCACCATTCCATTTGAGTTTCTTTTTGGAAACTAGAACACCGTTAACATAGTCTTGTTGTTCTAAGAGGAAATCTTTTGGAGAGTAGAATCCAGGATCTAATTCTAGAAGAGCTTTCCCGTTTTCGAATTTAACTTGTAAAGGAGAATAGACTTCATTAACTGTTCTTAATTTAGAAGAACGCCAGGCGTCTTTTCTATCTGAATAGATAACTCCGTTGCAGTTGAAGTTCAAATCATTAGGAACATCGTTACTATCTCCACCATAATAAAGGTGCTCTTTATCGCCTTTGATATATAAGCCTTGGTCGATGTAATCCCAAATAAAACCACCTAACGCGTTTGGATATTTTCTGAATATTTCCATATATTCATCAAAGTTTCCGTTTGAATTACCCATGGCATGCTCAAATTCACATTCAATCGCTGGTTTGGATGGATTATTGATGAGATAGTCTTTCAATTGATCAGGTTTCCAATACATGTATGACCTAACATCAACATGATCTTTAAGTTCTGGGCTATACCATTCAGGCTCATAATGGACTAAACGTTTTTTATCCATAGAATGGAAATACTTGGCCATTTCAGCCATGTTGCTTCCTCCACCTGATTCATTTCCTAAAGACCAAGAGAAGATGCAGACGTTGTTCTTATCTCTTTCATACATCGAAGAGGCTCTATCTAGCGCCATCTTTGTCCATTTTGGATTGGAACCAGGGATAAGTAATGATGGATCTTTCCTAACGTTTGCTTCATTCATTCTAGAATGGCCTTCAATGCAGGCTTCATCTATAACATAGAAACCAATTCTATTTGCCCATTCGTAGAATGCTTTATCGTTTGGATAGTGGCAAGTTCTTATAGCGTTAACATTGTTCTTCTTTAGAAGTTCTAAATCAAAAAGAAGAGAATCCAAAGGAACGTTATGCCCTCTATAGCAATCAACTTCATGACGATTAACGCCTTTGATCAATAAAGGCTGTCCATTCCAATAGACACATCCATCAATTATTTCTTGATGGGAGAATCCTATTTCTAAGGAAGATGTTTCTTCATTTCCTTCAGAATCTTTACAAGTGATTGTTAACCAATAGAGATTAGGTTTTTCGGCAGACCATCCTTGGATATTCCTTATCGTTTTTTCAAAAGAGAATGAATTGTCTTTGATTTCAATTCCATCGTTAACTAAGGTTTTCTCTCCTTTGCAAAGAGAGATTTCCGCCATTCCATTAGTAGTTGTTTTTCCTTTAATTGAAAGAATACCATCTTTGAAATTGTTAATTAAATCAGTCTTAACATCAACATCGACTAAATGCAATTTCGGGCGGGAAATAACGGAGATATTACGAAAAATACCAGATAACTTCCAATAGTCTTGATCAAGAATCCATGAGGAAGAAGAATAACGGAAATTATAAATTACAAGCTCATTCTTTTCTTCAAGATATGGCGTGATATCAAATTCTGAATCAACGTATAAACGTGTGGAATATCCAACAAAGTGGCCATTGAGATAAACGTATATCGCAGTTTCAAAACCTTCGAAATGTAAGAGGTATTGTTCTCCTTTAATATTTTTTGGCAAAGAGAATGTCTTTCTGAAAACGTTAACTGGATCTCTTAGGAGGTTTGCTTCTCCATCTTTAAGGGTTTCCTTACCTTCCCAAGGGTAATCCATGTTCGTGTAGATTAAATCTTCTGGGACATCCATCTCAGCGGATTTAGGCAAATCAATGTCCTTATAGGCAAGAGACTCATAGTCTAAGAGTTCATCAACCCAGCCTTTCGACCTATAGAATTTCCATTTTCCATTTAAGGAATATATTGTTTCCTTTCCATCAACGAAAAAGTGATGTGAAGAATGCTCATCAAGCAAATTGATTCCGATGACTTCGGGATTTGTTAAGTAGGATAGTTCAATTTTATCCATATGTATTTTCTCCTCGAGATAAATTGTCTTTTAAACGAGAAAATAATTCAATATTAGCAAAGAAAAAAGATGCCTTTTTCGAGACATCTATTAATTCAAGTTTCGCCTTGCCCCGTTTAACTATCGCGACGAGGCATGGACCGTAGGCATATGACGGATCCCAAACTAGCCCAACTATCCTTACGGTAGGGGGACCCATTTCTGTTCCTGTGACTATATTATATGAACCAAAAATGTTTTTGCAACACTTTTCGATATATTTTTTTCGTAAATGATTTGTAAAGGCCTAAACAATTTCTTACCTAATTACTGATATAGGTAAATTTGCGAACTTGTTTTTGGATAAGAATTATCTCCATTCTTCGTTTTTGTCGAACTTAGACATTTTGGAAATATCTTCGTTTTCTCCTTCTTTTATTTCTCTTACTAGTTCTTTATTAGAGAGAAGATATTCCGTTTCAATGGCTGATTGTTGTTTGCTTTCTTTTTGTACTAATTGTTTCTTTGCTTTCATAACTTCACCTCCCAATTACATATAATACGGAAAGGCATATATTCTTAATGATTAATTAGACCAAATTTGTTCAGCTATCTCTGGATGATCGATAAATGGGTTTCTATTTTTTTGAATCGCGTATACAGCTTCATTTCTCTTTATTTCTTTTTCGGAAACCGGATCATTCTTATTCCATTCTAGAAAGGTTTTTATCGCCCAAGAAGAAAGAGATGGATAGGTATTTCCTGAGAAGGCATCATAGCTCATAGAAGAAATGTAGTTCTCATAACGTGTGGCGAAATAGAAATAAGTTCTAGCGAAATCGCCTTTATATTCGTCTACAATCTCAAAGACTGTTTTTGTATAGCCATAATTATCGCCAGTGCCTAGTTTTGAACCGTTTCCTGATGTATATGTCGCCTTAGAGACATTTCCATGCGGATAGTTAGCGCGTTTATTGTTTACGTATGCGTCTGTTGGATAGACATGGAAAAGATCGCATTCGATGGTGGAGGAGATTGATACAGTTTTCCAAGAAGACTGAGGAATTGTATGTTCGCGGTTATATGCGTCGCCTTCCTTTTTATAAGAGCCTGCATTCGCATGCCCTGCAACTGGATCATATTCTATATTGGAATACATATCCCAAATTGTTCCATCTTCTTTTACGTCTGTTTTTGCATATGCCGACCAAAGGTTCTTGTATCCTACTGCGACAGTATCCTTGCTAATAACATTAAAAAGGGCTGTTTTTAATGTTGCACCAGTCTCTGACCAATCTATTCCTTTGTAGTAGCCTTCTGTTTCAATGCTGCTTTCTTTTGATTCGGAGGATGAGTCTTCTTCTTTACTTGATGTAGACGAAGGCCTCTCTTCTTTGCTTGATGCGGACGAAGACGTATCTTCTTCTTTATAAGTAGAGGATGACGTCTCTTGTTTGCATGAGACTAAAAATAAAATTGCTCCTAAGCCAATAATTGAAATAAAACGATTCTTTTTCATATGCGAACATTTTATATAAAAAAGTGTAAAAGAAAAAGTGCCACCAGAGATGGCACTTTCCAGAAAGGGGGCTAATTATTTAGCGAATTTAGCAAAACGAGCTTTTGCTTCAGGAGAGAGGTTGTAGAAAGCATCTAATCCTGGATATTGGGCTGTTTCGCCAAGTTCTTCTTCGATTCTGATGAGTTGGTTGTATTTTGCAATACGATCTGTACGGCTCATAGAACCAGTCTTGATTTGTCCGGCATTTAATGCGACGACAAGATCAGAGATTGTTGTGTCTTCTGTTTCACCAGAACGGTGGGAGACAACACATGTCCAGCCATTTCTCATGGCTTCTTGGCATGTATCAAGGGTTTCAGTTAAAGTACCGATTTGGTTGACTTTGACTAAGACTGCGTTGGAGCAGCCAAGTTCGATGCCTTTCTTGACATAGACTTTGTTGGTAACAAAGAGGTCATCACCGACAAGTTGGACTTTCTTTCCGAGTTTTTCTGTAAGGAGTTTCCATCCTTCCCAGTCATTCTCGCTTAAGCCATCTTCAATGGTGATTAATGGATATTTCTCAACGAAATCTTCAAGCATTGCGACCATTTCTTCAGAGGTCTTCTTGCCTTGTCCAGATCTCTTAAGATCATAGACGTGTTCTTCGGCATTGTAGAATTCAGAGGAAGCAAGGTCCATACCTAAGCAAATGTCTTTGCCTGGGAGGTATCCAGCTGCTTTGATGGCTTCGACAAGAACTTCGAGAGGTTCTTCGTTGCTCTTTAAACCATTAGGAGCAAATCCGCCTTCATCGCCGACTGCTGTGATATCGCCTCTCTTCTTTAAGATGGTTCTTAAAGCGGCAAATGTTTCAGCGCCCATTTGGATGGCTTGGGAAAGGGATTTAGCACCGACTGGCATAATCATATATTCTTGGAAGTCGACACTGGAATCAGCGTGTTTTCCGCCATTGATGACGTTCATCATTGGGACTGGAAGTTGTTTTGCGTTTGGTCCACCAAGATAACGATAGAGTGGGACGCCAAGAAGATCTGCGGCTGCTTTAGCAACTGCAAGAGAGACACCGAGCATGGCGTTTGCACCTAATTTGCTCTTTGTTGTGGTGCCGTCTAAGGCAATCATGGCTTCGTCAATTGCGACTTGGTCTAAGACACTCATTCCGAGTAATTCTGGTTCAATGATTTTGTTGACGTTTTCAACTGCTTTTAAAACGCCTTTTCCGCCGAAGGCATTCTTGTCTCCGTCACGTAATTCAAGAGCTTCTCTTTCTCCTGTGGAAGCACCACTAGGAACAGCTGCTCTTCCGAAAGCACCGCTTTCTGTGAGGACATCAACCTCAATTGTTGGATTTCCACGTGAGTCAATGATTTGACGTGCATGGATCGATTCAATGAATGGCATGTTCTTTTTTTCTCCTTCAATTAGATTATTAAACATGCTTACAAAGTAAGCGACTAGATTATAGAGCAAAAACACCTCCGCTAACATTAGAAAAGAAAATAATTAACGAATTATCGATTAGATAAACAAAAGAATCATTTATAA
>CAVKLJ010000014.1:0-43958 GCA_963657245.1 Lachnospiraceae bacterium | reverse complement strand
AATATTCTACAAGAATGTACAACATTGGGTGGTCTCATTTATTGTTGCCTATCCATTCGCTATTTTCATTAAATATGTAAAAATCCCCGTTATTTTTTGCCCAAAATATTTCCAAAAGAGGATCATAGTTGATAGTTGCGTCTTCAAAATACGAGGCGGTTTTATGAAATTTTAAATCTGATGGAGTGAAGATTCCTCTTTTGGTAAGAATATTGCCGAATTTATCTGATGCAGCGCATCCATCTGTTGAACCGATTTTTTTGAAATTTAATCCATCTTCGTTTTCGAATATGTGATATACGGCGGATGAGAGTAAAAATAACGACCCGTCATCTAAAACTTTGTAAGATATCGGATAGCAGCTGGAACTAATCTCTTCTGATATTTTGTATATTTTTCCAGTTTGTTTGGACAATATGCAATCTTCAAAAAGACAGTGGTAACCAATTTCCAATGCATGACCAATCGGCTGTTCTGGCCCGGTGCTTGTAGCGTTTTTTGAACGTGAAGAGTTAGCGTTAAGTATTGCATCGGGTATTTTCGGAGAAAAACCAATGAAATTCCCGACATCACAGAAGGATTGTATACAAACATTCAGAGAATTGTTCTTGTTTCTGAAGGATAGTTTTTTGATGTCTTCATTCTTGAGTTGACCTATTAGATAGAACTCATTATTCGATTCAAGAGAACTTGCGTATTCTGAACCGTAATCGTTATAAGATGAACCATAATAAGCGGTTCCGAATTCATCTCTTTCTTTAACCTTAAATAGCGAGGCCTGTTTTTTTGCTGCACTGGATTCTTCGCTTAAAGATCCGGCGCCTATTGAAGCATAATCTTCTTTGTTCTCGAGCGTAAAATTTTCCAAGTCTTTATATATATCGTAATCTTGATTTTTTGAGCACCCCGCTAAGCAGCCCACAACAATTAAAGGCAAAATTGATAATATTTGTTTTTTCATGGTTATTCCTCGATTCGACTGAATTTTAAGCCGTTCGGGGGGGCGTCAAATTTTAGCCATATTCTCGTTCGAGATATTTCGTTTTAAATGTTTTGCGTTTCTCTAAAGCACGCCTTTTACAAGCTTTGGGGTTATGAATCCAATGAGAACATCTCCTCGATGAAAACTGAATATTAAAAATGTCGTTTTCTCTCAAAACACGTCTCTATATAGATGGAGGTATAAATAATGGAAAATATGATACTAAAATATTACAACTTATGTAGAAATAAGTCTCATTTTTGTTTAGACTATGAGCGTATGAAAGAGAATGCATTTATTGAAAGATTGTCCACTAACTTCGAAAAAGATGAGCCAATCTTTACGGAAGAAATAATCAAACTATTCCCCGATTGTTCACGTGCGCAAATCTTTCGCTATATAGATAAGGCAAAACGAAAGGAAGAAATTGTTCAATATTCTAGAGGAGTTTACTTTATTCCACATATAACGTATTTCGGGACGTTATCCACAATCACTGCTCAGCAAGCGATATATAAGAAATATATAAGAAACGAAGAGGATGTTTATGGATTATATAGCGGCCTTTCTATTCTTAACCGTTTTTCTATTACCACCCAAATGCCCGCCGTAATAGAAATAGTTAGCAACAACGAATCGACAAGACGCAGGAGGATTACCGTAAAGCATTATAGATATATATTGAAAAAATCTAGGTGCAAAATCACCAAAGACAACTTTGCTGCATATACCATTTTGCAATTGTTTAATGATTTTGATGAAGGTGATGAGCTTTATGGTATTTCACGAAGACGCGTAACTGAATTCATAAAGGAAAATAACGTTAAAAAAGATGATGTTTTAAGAATAATGTCTTATTTCCCTAAGAAAGCTTTAGAGAATTTCGCAAGGAGCAACATAATAGATGTTCTTGCATGAGTGTGATCCCGTCTTTAAAGAACTAATTATTGCTGCAAGTGAAAAATTTAGTTTAGAACAAGCCTATGTGGAAAAAGATTATTTTGTTATCCTTTTTTTGTCCCAGGCAATCAAAGATGTTCCTGGTCTCATGTTTAAAGGAGGGACCGCGCTTTCTAAGTGTTATAACGTTATAGACAGATTTTCTGAAGACGTTGATTTAACGCTGGATGCAGATCATTTCACACAAGGCAAAAAGAGAAATTCCATTAAGAGCTTGATTGATGTTTGCGACGAAGTGAATTTAAAACTGTTAAATCGCGATGCCGTGAAATTGCATACTCATAGCAACTACAATTGCTACGAAATAGGTTATCCAGTAATATTTCCATCTAACAGCATTGAACCAAATTTAAAGGTAGAAATGACCTTTATTCAAAAAGCGTATCCATCAGAAACAAGAAAAGTCGTTTCCTATATCGGTCAGTTTTTGCTCGAGAATGGAGACAACAAACTTGTTGATGAATATGATCTAAAACCTTTTGAGATTCAAGTTCAAACCCTTGAGAGGACGTTTGTAGATAAGGTTTTTGCTTTGTGTGATTATTACATATCAAAGAAAACGAAAAGGAATTCTAGACATATTTACGACATCTATAAGATTTTAACGAAAATAGACATTAACGATCCAAAGCTAAAACAATTAGTAATAAACGTTAGAAATGATCGTATGAAAAATAAAACGTGTTTTTCTGCGCAAGATGGTGTTGATATGAACAGAGTCCTAGAAGAGATTATCAAGACTGAGTTTTTTAAAGATGACTATGAAATGATTACATCTAGTTTGCTAAGGACTTACGTTGATTATGACGAGGTCGTTAAGTCTTTAGACGTTGTGATTAGAAACAATTTGTTTGCTAATCCTTAATATTTTTAATCACGTCTAATTCGGATATGTAGTCCATCGACCAGTCATAACTTTTACAGAAGTTTCCATTATAGTTACCTCTGCCACTGCTTATATATTGCCAATAGTCACAACGAATGTTGTTTTTGATGATTTTCAATGCTGCCCTAGAGAAATCAACACAAGGGAAATTGTAATCTTGCAATGTTTTTCTTAATCTCCACACTGCATCTCTATAAAGTTTCTTTGCTTTATCTAAGGTGGCATCTGGCCAAAGTTGGGAAATCGCATCATTCATTTCTAACGTTCTTCCGTTATAGGCGATTATTAACGCGAAGAGTTCTTTAGATTTTGATGAAGAGAATTTAACGGCTTTATCATTTATGAAACAGTCAAATGTATCGAACATCACCACTTTCATTACGGTTATGTTATTACTTACGATATCGACGTATTGTTTTATATCGTTGAACGTATATGGTTTGTAGATGATGCCAAGAACATTATTCTGTATTTCATTCGGTAAATCATCTTTTGTAACGTTAATTCCTGTAACAAAAATGATTTTTATTTCTTTGTTTAAAGACACAAGCTTATTCGCAAGTTTCATTCCGTTGATGTTTGGCATATTCACATCAATGAAGGCTGCGGCAACATCATTCTTTTTAACGTAATCAAGGATTTGATCAACGTCGTCTTTAAAAAACTTGTATTCCAAACCATCTATGCCAATGATTTGTTCAAGAAATATTTGTAGAGACGAAACTTCATCATCAACTGCAATAATGTTCATAATCAATTCCTTTCCCTCGGTATGGTTATTTTTACTTTTGTACCAACGTTTATCTCGCTTTCGATCTCAACGCTTGCTTTTAACAAGAGAGAATATCTTTCTTTAACATTTCTTATTCCGCATGATTCATCTTTGATGGAATTAACATCAAATCCTACCCCGTTATCGTTTATTTCAATATAGATATTTTCATCATCTTTATAGGAAGATATTTCAATATATCCACCGTCTTTCTCGTTTACTTTGCTGTATTTAAGAGAATTTTCTACGAATGGCTGGATGGAGAGAATAGGCACTTGGAAATCTTGAAAATCAATGTTGTAGATGAGATTGAATTTCTCCTCTGTTCTTAGATTTTTTAATTCAACGTAATTGAAGACGTTATCAATTTCTTTGCTGAATTCAATCAAGTTAGAAGATACCACGTCGACGTTATATCTAAGATGATTTGCAAGTAAGGATATTGCCCTATCCCCCTTTTCTTCGTCTTTATGGTAAAGCGTCTTAATCGCACTCAAGGAATTGAAAATGAAATGAGGCTTTATTTGGTCTTTGAGAACAAGGAGTTTTAAATCTTTAGACTGTAACTCGTATTTCAACCCTTTCATCGCGGCTCGATATGTCCTGACGATAAATGCAACGTATATCGCGACAAACAATAAGAAAATGAAATACAAATATATGATTGTCGAAAGAGATGTTTTGATATGGAAAGTATCGATGCTAGCTGCAACGATGCAACCCTCCATTCCAACAATTGAATAGATGATGCCTTTTGTTAGATAACCCGTAATATCTAATTTGTTTTTATGAACGATGGTTGTTCTAATAATGACGCCGATAAACGACAATGAGTAAAGAAGATAAATGATAATCTCGAGTCTTAGGAAATATAAGACGATGAACATTATTGTCGATAAGAGGGCGAACAAGAGTCCGAACGACAACTCTTTCGCTTTCAGTTTGGTTGAATATGTATATTCAAAAAATTGAGTGGCAGAGAATAAGAACAGCGTATAGAAGACAAAATTTAACACTGCCATAATAAATGGTGGCAAGAATAAATTGAAACTAGTGAAGATGTTATTTGCCATTGGAGAAAACAAGGCAAGGAAGAATATGCATCCAACCATATTAACTGTGTAAATTGTTGAACCTGATATGCGGTAATAGGAGATTATCTCAATGATAAATAACGATAAGTAAACGGTGATGGCGACATAAGAAAAAATGGTGATGATTCTGCTTTCGACATCGTTATATGATGAAGTAACAAAACTTGGAGAAAACTCTAATCCGCCCATCACGTTATATCCGGTTTCGATTATGAGTTCTATTTCTTTGTCGTTATTTACCTTATAGCTTTCAGAATAGTTGTAGGTAAAAGGTACTTTGTTATCTGTTAATGTTTTGCCTACATTCCCACATCTAGCAACCAATTGTCTGTTTATGTAGACGTTCATGCTGACGTTAGTTGGAGTTTTCTTGAAAGTGATAATGTCGTCTTTTCTAAAAATATCGATTGTAGTTCTATATGAAGCGTATCCGCCTAATGGTAAGGTTTCACCTTTTTTCGTCTTTAGATTTAACCAACTCTTTGGAAGTTCAATGGAAACGTCACATTCTTCTTTGTTGATATCAACATTATCCGTAACGATCAACTTGTTGTAATAGAATTCCCAATTCTTATTTGAAACGTTGAGCGTTGTTTCGTCTTTATTGCCACCGGTCGGATTAAAAAGGAAACTTTGATCTGAACGTAGATATGATAAAAGAACACCCGCGAAAATCAGTAAAACATAGGTAAATATGCGTGCGATTGCTAGAAGATGTTTTTTCATATCCTTAACAGCTCTTTAAAACGACAACACTTAATTATTTAACATACTAAATAAATATTTCAATATTTATTCGACATTTGTAGTCATTTTAGTAAACGATCGATTAAAAGATGGTCTTTTGAAATGGTGACAATTGTTGCTTTTTGCTAAATATATAGATACTGATCAATTTGAAAATCGTGGTCAATAAACAATTGAAATATCTAGAAAACGAAAAAACAGCATTAAAACTCACTTATTTTCTGAAATGATTGAGGAATATCTGCAATTATCTTTTTACATTTGGATATGTTTAGCCTGTTTTTGCTTGCAACCTCAAGCATATCCTCTTCGCTTATATTCTTGCCTTTTCCATTAACTGAAGTCATGTGTTCGTTACGGTATGTTTTACTTCTCACAAGATCATAGGCAGGAGAAAGACGATATGCTTTTTCTTTATCGTCGAATATGAACGCAAAATTCTTCGCATGGTCATCTTCGTTATCAATCAAGACGTTAAAGACCATTCTCCTAAACATTTGGTATACATCCCTTTCGTTATTTGTGAGAATTTGAGTTAATTTGATAAGGGAGTTGTAATCAAGTGATGGTGCACGAAAATCTACTTCTAACAAGGCTGCAACGCTTATCATGTGCATTTTCTTTTCCTTCACCCTATCGAATCTTTTGATTAGGTAATATTTGTTTCCGCTTTCTGAATTGAATAGTTCTATTTCTGGAACATCTATTCCACATTTCTTTGCTAAATACATGCTATTGTATTCAATTTCAGCAATATTTTTAGGATCAAATTTGGCATTGAATTTAATAATCCAGTCATCGCCTTTGTATTTTATGAGGCCTTTAGGTCTGCTTCCGCCAACAGAAGAGCCGATTGAGTATAATTCGTTGAGATTGTTTGTAGGTTTTGAATCTAATAAGTTATTGCATTATTTTTGAGCAAGATCGAAATCTATTATTGGTTGTTCTTTTTCGCTCCATGAAGGAACGTACTCTAAGATGCCCATGCCTGAATCGCCGATATAGGCTAAACGGTCTAACGGATTTAAAGTTTCGATGTCAATGCCTTTGCTTCTTAAATATCTATCCAAGAGCAATTGACCATAACTATCAGGCAAGGAGTCTGCAAACACGCCAAACAAACCGTTGAAATAATAGGATGTAGAAACAAAGACCATATCGGATAATGGCAATTTAAAAGGGTTCAGTGAAAAACCATTCTCAATCCAATTTGCATCGTATTGAAAAATGACATGTTTGCTTTTACTTAGCGCAAGCGTTCCGACTTTCTTCTTATTAGCAAAAACTTCTAGTTTGTTAACCATTTAGCGCCTCTTCTATAGATCGGTACTCTACATTTTTAAAAAGGTTATTTAAATCATCGTATAGTTGCAAAGCCAAAGCGATTTTCACTAAAGATTTAAATGATATATCACCTGTTTTTTCAAATCTTCTTATCGATGCGTATTTAACGCCAGATATTACCGCCAATTTCTTTTGGGAGATTTTTCTTCTCTTTCTTATATTTGCTAGTCTAGCAGCTATTTTCATCTGCTCTTCGTAATATGTTATGAATTGTAATGCTTGTTGTTCCATTGCTAATATGATAGCAACTAATGATAAAAACATCAATAAAATGCTAATATAATAGCAATATCTATAAACAATCACATCTCATTACTATTCGATAAAAATCAAAGTCTTTGAAAAAAATCGAATAGAATGGTTCTCGATAAATGCTAAATGGTATGAAATGTTGATTTACCATAGATAATATTATAAAATAGTATTAACGATGGGAAATCAACAATGATATACGATATTCAGGCATTAAAAAGCGTTTATAGAGAATACTCGAACATCAATCAAAAAGTCATGATTGAAACTGAGAAAGGTAATTTAACTAGAGTCAAAAGAGGACTTTACTCCGACAATTTGATTAAAGATTTTTTAATCGTTGCAAATATCGCATGTAACCCATCTTATATATCTTTTGAATATGCTCTTTCGTTTTATGGCCTGATACCAGAATATGTGTCCACTTGTACCTCTGCTTGTTTTAATAAGAAAAACAACAAAACATATATAACTAAAGACAGAATTTTCGAATATAGGAGCGTTCCAAACGATGTTTTTTCTTACGGAATAATTTTTTTAAAAAACGAAAATGGCGTGAGGTATAAAATCGCCTCAAAGGAGAAAGCTCTTTGTGACATGCTTTATTCTAAAAAACCAATAAGAACAATTACCGATTTAAAGGCTTTGCTTTTTGACGATTTGAGAGTTGATGAAGAAGAATTTAACAAATTGGATTTTGATTTTATAAGGTCTATTGCTAAATATTACCGTTCGAATACGTTATTGATTTTAGACAAGTATCTGAAGGAGAGAATATGACAACCATTGAGCAAATGATAAAGGTCTATGAGCCGAAATCTGCAGATGAAGCTAAAGCAACGCTTAGGGAAATATTGCAATCTATCGTTCTTGTTGGGTTAAGCAGATCAGGATTCTTTAAATACGCCTCATTTTATGGAGGGACAGCGTTAAGAATTTTTTACGGTTTAAACCGTTATTCTGAGGATTTGGATTTTACGTTAAATCAAAGAATTGATAATTTTTCACTTGAGCCGTTTGTTGGCAAGATAAAAGAAGTAGCCGAATCTTATGGATTAATCATCGACATTTTGGTCAAAGAGAAAAAAACTACAACTCCAATAGAAAGCGCATTTGCAAAATTGAATACGTATCAAACCTTCATAACATTGAACATCGATGACAAATTAACGTCCATCCTTCACAAGGATGAAGTCCTTAAAGTGAAATTTGAGATAGATTGTAATCCCCTGCTTGGCTTTACAAACGAAGTTAAATGGATTGATTTCCCTGAGTTCGCTTCAGTTATGGTTTTAGATGAGAGCAGTCTTTTTTCTGGCAAACTCCATGCGATTTTGTGTAGAAATTATAAGAATGCAGTTAAAGGGAGGGATTATTATGATTTCCTCTTCTACATTCAAAGAAAAGCAAAGCCAAACATGCTGTACCTTAAGAACAAATTGGTGGAATCTGGAAATATAAAATCTGAAGATGTTTTTGATGCGGAAGTTTTAAGAAGCATGCTTAAAGAAAGATTTGAAAAAGTAGATTTCAATGAGGTCAAAAATGATGCGTCTCGCTTTGTGTTCAAAAAAGAAGATTTAAGCTATTATTCAAAAGATTTATTTCTTCAAATGACTGATAAAATCAATTAATGATGTAAAAATAAAGAAAAGACAATAAAGCATCATCATTTTTAAAAATATCGATATATACTGTATTTATTAAATTTACTTCTAGGCACTTCTAACCTTACTTCTAGCACTTCTAACCTCTTTAACTGAATGTAAAAACGATCGAAATATCGCTGCTAGCGGATATCATTCTGGTGGAGTAGTTGGACAATTTGATGGATTTATTAGAAATTGTGAAAACTCTGGGAATGTTGTTGGAGTGAGTTCGGTAGGCGGCATAGCTGGATATGCTTGGAACAGTTCCAATATTGCAAATTGTACAAATTCAGGATCGATAACAGGAAATTGGCAAGTTGACGGTATTATTGGATATTTGACTGATGATTCGACTATCGAAAACTGCGGAGATAACGGAACGGTTGTCCTAAAGAACGATTGATTCCTATCTATTTCCTTTTGATGTAATATCCACCAGTTTTTGGCGCACCTCTAAATTCAACAAAGTCGGATAATTTACGTTTTAATGAGTTCTTGACCATATCAATGGTAAATGTTGAATGATCAATTTCCATCTTTGCTTGGATTTTATTTGCGTTTAATCCCGGATTCGCGATTATAAGCTTTAATAAAGAAATATCTGAGTCTGATAATTTCTTGCCACTTATTTCATTGTTTTGTTTTAATGAATCTTTTTCTGAGCTTTTATAGTTGAGATTTGGCAAAGTCAAAATGAAGAAATTTTCGCTTGGCTTAAATTCTGGCTTTCTGGTTGATATTTCATACGCTTGCAAGATTCTTGGAATTCCTGTTCCGAAATTTTCGATGTAATGCAACTTATCAAGAATTCTTACTAGACCAGGGTTTCTATATGTTTGAACCCCATCCATGATTTGTTCTAATGTTGCTTGGAAAATTCCACCAGGATTTGTAATTTTGGCTTTATCTTCAAAGAATTCGACTTTTATATTTGATCTTATGAAATAATTCGCATGGCAAAATGCGTTCAAAATTCCTTCACGTAATGAAGCGCCAGGATAGGATATTGTTTCGATCCTTTCCCATGAGCTTCCATCAATAACGGCTGAAACATCGTTATAATTTGCCGCATTTTCTAGCACGTTATCTAATACCTTCAACAAAGATCCCTTATATTCTTTCTTCGTTGTAAAGTTTAGATGTTTATCGTATTTTGCAAATTTTACAGTTAAAGGAGATTGATCAGACATCCATAAAGCAAGATTCGTATACATTCCTTCTTTGTTTATCATCCTTAAAGAGCGCATATTACGATCTTCATGTGACAGTTTATGATCATCACATATTTGATTAAAAGAATTAAACGTTAGTTCTTGCTCTTCGGAAATATCTTCTTCGTAGTTATATTTTTTTGAATCTAACAACATAAGGAGAATCTCGCTTTCTGTTGCCATGAGAGTTGTTGAACCAACTCTTTTGTAAATCCCGCTTGGCTTATGGTTTTTTTCTTTGAGGTAATACGGTTTGTCTGATCCTTCTTTTACCTCAATAACAAAGATTCCATCATCGTTGGAATAATATCTAACGAGATTTGATGTGTTTGGATAGAATACATCGTTTATCCAGTTAGATATTTTTACATCCATCTCGTCTTTTTCTTTACGGTCCCAAGATGGGTTTATTTCTCCGTTATCTTTAACACCGATATAAATAGTTCCACCTTCGGTATTAAAAAGGCGATTATTTCTTTTTTAACATCATCTGTAACTTTTTCTTTTAGTTCCACTGTAGCTGATTCAACGTATTTCATAATCCCTCTCCAAATTTACTGAGCCATTTACTGGGTCATTAATGGGCCAGAACGTTTATAATCCTTCCGCATACAAATCTTTCAGGGTAAAGAATAAATATGGATAATGACTCTTTAGGTTATAACCGCTTTTAGAAACGAAGCCGAAGTTACGTGGGCTTAGCGTTGTATTCATGACCTGTTCCACTTCTTCTTTTATCGTTTCATCAGTAATTGGCTTATCGGTGTATTTGCATTCAAAGAAGATATAACCATCATTACAATTAGCAACCACGTCAAACTGTCCGTTCTTCTTTTCTTTTGGGCTATCATACCAATATGTGCCTATATCGTATAGCAACGGTTCTAATTGCCCTTTCTTGTTTTTCCTGATCAGGAATTCTTTAGAGATTTCTTCAAAAGCAAGAGGAACAAACTTTGCATTTAACTCCTTATCGATAAATGTGTCATAGAACACTTCGTCATCAAGAATAGCGTGTGCTGATTCGTTCCTGTAGATGAAGTTGTAATAAAACTTTATGCAGTTATCGCTAATACGATATCCAGACTTTTGCTTGTTTGTTTTTTCGTTTATTGGTGATACGTGTTTCACAAGGTCCATTTCTATTAACTTATTTAGGATGATAGAAAGGGACGTTGAGGATTCCATATGGGATTTGTCGAGGATATCTTTAAAATGAAACGCGCCAAGCGCAATGCTTTCAAAGACCATATTTGCACCATTTATCTTTCTTAGCTCGCTCTTTAGATAGACTTCTAAAAACTCTTTCAAGCCAGAAAATTGTCCAGCAACAATGTTGATGATGTTTTCTTTAACAGATATTTTTTCGTTTATTTGAGCGTTATAGAAAGGAACCCCACCAAATACGGCGTATAGCTTTACTTTATCTTCTAATGACATTGATGGATAAAACTTTGCTGAATCGTAATAATCCATTTGTTTCAAAAGAATTGAATTCGTGAATCTCATATAGAGCGGATTGTCGCGATTCTGAATGGAAGACATTATAGAGATGCTGCTACCAAGCAAGAATAATTTGATATCGGCTTTCATCGCATATTTGTCAATGACGTTTTGTAATTTTGAATCACACCCTTCTATTGATTCTCTTATATATGGGTATTCATCTATAACGAGATATATGTCTTTACTAAGCGAGTATTCAAAAAGAAATTCAACTGCTTCAATGAACGTGTTGAAATGCAGATAAGGCATATTCAATTCTTGTTTGATAATTTCGGTTAAAAGATTAGTGTTGTCCCTCTCGCTAGATTCTTTGCATTGGTAGATGATGGTAGGAACCTTTTTGCTTCTGAGGCAATGTTTGATTAATTCTGTTTTACCGAGACGTCTTCTGCCGTAGATTATGCAGCCTTGATATCCTTGTTTCTTTAATATGCCGTTGATTACTGATTGCTCTTTTTCTCTTCCAACGAATTCCATATGTATCATCTCTTTAAATTGGTTAATTATGAATTAGTAAATTATGATTAACAATATTTTAGCAATAAAATTAAAGGCTGTATATTAAAAATATCAGCAATGAATAAATACCGTTTTGGGCAATATAACATTCACCAGTTTTGGTGAACTGGCATTGCCGATATAATGAATTTCGACTTTTTCGACATAGCAATGTACTTTTAGTCGAAAAAATCATATTAATTCGATAAACTCTTGATTTTTATATGCTGATTTTCTTATATCAGTCTAATTTTACGCTAAAATTGTTTGGTTTCCGGATAGATAAAGTCCCATTCTTAGATGAAAGTACCAGTTTCTTATTTCCTATAGGCAAGGAGACCGTACCATCTATGGTGCAGTCCTTTTTATGCATATAAATGATTTTGTTTTTGCTATCTATCCATTTCAAGCCAAAGGCTGCATCAAGGAAGATGTTGATGATGTAACTGGTGAAGCAGTGATTTAAGGATGCGAAAACAGAATCATGTTCCCATAACGTTCCTGTGAGCGAGCTCATTTTATAAAAGTATTCAACGGTTTCTTTGAATACTAATTTGTCGTATCCATAACGGTTCAAAAGAGAAAGCCTCATCATAATACCCATTAAGACATTGGATTTATAGACGTTTGGATAAACATTTTTATCATCTCGATATTCCCCGAAATTGCTCACCATCTTTTCAAAGAAGGTTTTATTTTCTTCTTTTGAAATAGTGTCGAAGAATAAAGCGTAATATTGGCAAGTCTCGGTGATGTTTGTTGTAGGAATTATCTCATTGTTCAATCCGCGTGTAGCGTTATCAACAAAGAAACCGTTTTGGAAAGATAAATCACGAATCGTCTGTTTTAGCTTTTTGCCTTTTTGAGTTAGTTCTTTTTCTTCTAAAAGGGAGCCCGCTTTGATAAGGGCATCCGCATATAACATGTTCGATGGAAAGTTGATTCCTTTGATAAATTCTGGATCGTTTGCCTTCGACCATTCGACAAATATCCATCCTTCAAGATTTTCAAGAAGACCTAGTTCATTTTCAAATCTTTGGAAATATTTTAATATTCCGCGGATGTTTGATTTGCTATTTTCTATTAACTTAGAGTTTCCGTTTCTTTGCTTATAGTTATATAGCTCCAAGATATACCATAAGGACCAGTTTGGAATGAATTCTTTGCTAGGAAAGTCTGCTGGATAGCACATAGGAACCATTCCTTTTGGAAGGTTTTCTTTGCTGCATTTGGAATAGTTATCCAAAAACGCTTCTTCTACTTTGTTATAGCCTGTAATTAATGGTTCTGCTTGACCAGAAAAGAATGAATCACAAAGCCAACCGGCTCTTTCTCTAGATGGACAGTCTGTAAGCAAGTCTAACGCATTTTGAGCAAAGGTGTTCTTTGCCGCCTCTAGAATGGAATTGATTTTCGGATCGGCAAAAGAGAAACGTATGCTTGCATCAGGATTTTCGTATGCGACAACGCTAAATTCTTTGATGTTGCATTCCCCTGAAAGAAGAATTAATCTTGCATATTTTATGGTGTACGGCTCAAACGATAACAAATCGTAGTTACCTTTCTTTAAAGAATAAGTAATGCAGTTATGAGTCGTATTCCTGCAAAAAGAAATTCCAATAAGATTGGGATTGTCTTTTTCTGGAATATTCACCTCATCGAAAATTATGTATAGTAAACAATCTTGCAAGACATCTACTTTCAAATTGATAAACCCAGTGAGAGAACGCTCATAGGAGTAAGTCACAAAGTCATTCTCTCTTAATAAAGGGAAATCGTTGTTTGATAATTTGAAAGACAGCTGAGATGCTACCTTGTTTGAATCAATCTCCCATTCGTTTTTAGGGAATATTTTCAAAAAATCCAAAAATTGGTAACGATCCTCATATATTTTCTTATTTTCATCGATGAAACATGTTCCCTTTTCAATTGGAGAAAATTTTTTCTTTTTGTATGTAGGATAGTTTACGATTCTCTCTTCTAATTGCTTGTCACCTAAGATTTGAACGTCTAATTCTTGATAAGGCACATTCTTTCCTTTTAGAAAGTCTTTAAAATTAGTATCGATTTTATAGGATTCGCTAAAGGCTCTTTGGTAAGAGAAACGTGTTACTTTACGTAATCTTGTTTCATTTACAAAAATATCGAAATCTCGGCCTGTAGCCTTAATAATATCATTCTTTCCGTCCTTTATTTCGCATTGAAGAAATGGTTCGGTGTTAAGTGAATAAAATGAGTTGCAATTATAGCCTGACACCTCAATGACGAAGACGTGTTCTCCATCTTTTTCAAAAGTTAGCTGATATTCATCGACACGATAAAAATCATGCGCATCACGCGATGGGCCATACGCATAAAATTTCCCATCTATGTAGATTCGATAAAAATTATTCGCAACTATATGTATGATGATGTTTTTCGAATTTTCGAATTTTATACGGAAAAACAAGGATGAATTTAATTCATTCAGCCTTCCCTTTCCCCATATCGGTTTTGCTAAATCAAAGAAAGATTTCATATTTCTTGCTTAATTTCCAAACAGTTTTTCTTGCCTCTTATTTTGCTATAGTCCAACAAATAATAATAGAGTTTACCATCTTCTTGGAAAATGCGTTTGCCAGGATATACGTTTCTTCTTGCAAGTAGCATATCTCCAACAAAACGAAGATTGTCTTCATGATGGATTCCTAAATCGAAAGAAATCCCGATGTTTCTGTCCTTCGAAATAATGAAACTTAGTATTTCATTCTCATAAGTGTATTTGATTTTTCTTAGCCTGAAAGGAACCGTTTTTGGAATGTATATCGATACACTTATTTCTCTCTTTACGTTGGAGAAAGATAGTTTAACTCTGCCTTTTTGATAGATATCACCACTTATTGATAGGTAAGCTCCATTGTCTAATTTGGTTTCTTGATCCATAAGCATTGAGATAAGCAAATCATCACCCTTGCTAAATGAAGCGTATTTTTTTGCAAAACGCAGTCCTTCGGCAAAGCGCATCGTACAACAGAAAAATGCCTCATACAGATAGCCATGAACCTCGTTATTATGGTCGAAGAGGCAGGTGTTGCACCCGGCTCCACCATTGCTTCTTTGAGCCATGCGGAAAGAGTTTAGATAAATACGATTTAATAAGCGTAAATATTTAATCTCTTTGGTGATTTCAAATAGTTGCCCAGAGAGAATGAGAGAATCGACGATGCAACACGGCTCCGTCCAAGTGTCTGGGCGGTTAAACCAATTGATGTTGGAATAATCTTTTGTCATGCCTAAAGTAACGTATTTATCAAAGATGTCTTTGGCGTATTTGAGATATTTTTCTTCGTTTGTAGCGCGATAATAAGTAAGGATTCCTCTTGCACAAGAAAGAGTCGCATGCGTTTGGCACTCAAGGTGAACAAAATCGATATTGGCGAAGACTTCAATTGTTTCGGAAACAATTTTCTTTAGTTGCTCGTCACGAAGAAGGTAATAGGCTTCGCTCATGGCATCAAGCATGATAAAAGCGCACCCTACATCGCTACTAGTTAGCCAGCCGTTGGTGATTTTTCCTTCGATATGGCCTCCCACTCCTCCAAACTCCCGATTCACTAGAGGATAATTCAAATAAAACCGAGCGATTTTGTAGATGAAGTTATGAACGACATCTTTGATTAAGGCCAAGGATGTTTCATCTTTTGTAATTTGATAATATTCAATGAGCCCTCTTAAATACCATGAATTTCCACTAACTTGTTGTTCATTGACGTAGGTGCCATTTAAGATTTCTCCAAAGTAGCCCTCGGAATTTACATGATCCTTAAGATGAAGCATTATGTCATCAAGTTGTTTTTTTATGGATTCTTGCTCTTCTGGGTACCCATTCAAAGAAAAATAAAGACTGGTCAAAGCGAGGATGCATCTTCCATCCCAATCACCAGGCCAAGAGGAATTTCTATCAAAAACGCCTGGGTAACAATACATTTTTGAAGCGAGTCTTTTTCTACTTAGTTTGATTCGCCTAAGAAGATCGCCTTTCGTTATTCTTTTCATATATGTTGATGTCTTTCTATCTCCCCTAAGGAAGATCGCCTTAGGGGAGATGATAAGATTGGCTTTATTAATTATTTATTGATCTTAACCAATTCGACTGTTGAAGAAGCGAAGTAAACAACTCCATCAGAGAAACTTCCTTGGAAATAGAAGCTGAAGAAATCAACGGATTTTGTCGCAGTCCATGTTATTTCTTCTTTGTGATATCCAGCGCTTGTGGAGAATGCATCACTAAAGTAGCTATTATCGAAATTAAGTTTCAATGTGACATCGCTAGCAAAACTTTCGACGAAATAGACCAAGGTGATCTTATATTCGTGTCCGTTCTCTATTTGTGCGTTACTTGGACGATACCATTCAATGTTGGCATCGCTTTGAGTGGCTGTTCCGAAAGCAATCTTTGTGATTGTTTCTTCGATTCCGTCACCAGTAACGGTGGATGGTGTAGCGAAATCATTTGTGAGAGTTGCTTGGTTAGTGCCGACAAGTCCTCCACCGAATGAGCGGGATTTGTTTGTCCAGGTATCTCCAACCTTATGGCCTAAGGCGGTTTCATCTTCTGGAAGAGGATCTGCCTCAGAGAGTTTAACTGTCATATTTCCCATATAGATGTCAAATGCTGCATCAACTGGATAGAAGTTAATTGCACTTGTTCCGCTTGGGAGAGTTCCGCTCCAAGTGAATTGTTTGATATTGCCATCAACGGTTGTCATGCTTAAGCCATCATTCATCGTAACTCCAGATCCTGATGCCATGACGATAAAGTTGAAGCCATTGTCGTTGACACAATAGTATTTGAAGGAAATTGTTAGTTTCTTTCCGGCGACAAGGTTTGTGGAATTTAAACCATTGAATAAATGGTTATCATTGCCTGTAAGATGCATGACATTTACGCCAAAACCATCTTTATTTGTTATTGCATTACGGATGGTTTCACTTTCGATACTTTCAACTAAGGTTGTTTCACCCTTTCCAAACTTGTTGGATTTGTCGTTCCAGTTAAAGGTGAAGCCGGATTCCGCTTCTAATTCTTCTGATGTAGGAATTACATCCGTTGTTTCAGCGCATTTCTTGGCGGTAACTGTAAAGTTATCGATGGCAATCTTACAATCACCTGCGTCTCCGGAAAGCTTAAAGAAGAAGAACCCTGCATTTCCACCGGAAGGAATGACTGCTTCAGTGAATTTGAAAGAGAAATGACTGACTTTATTAACAGTTGAATCACTTACAAAGTTAACGTTATTGCCATCATACCCATCCCATCTTTGACCGAAATAGACGTTTCCATAATTTGCTCCAGAGGATAAAGGTTTATAGTCGAAGCTTACTTCATATGTAACGGCTTTATCGCGGAGTAAGGTGCTTGTGAAGGTGTTGATAAAGAGAGAATTAATGGCGGTTCCAGCGGTTTTGTTTAAATCAATGATTAAGGAATTGCCTTCGATGGCTTCTTCGGTTGCCGAGAGCTCTGAAGCGTTGTTCGCATCTCCAAGTCCTTTGTATAACTTGGAAGATATGCCTTTTTCAAACCCGTCTTTGAATGTTCCGTAATTCTTCATTGCTTCTGGGTCGTCATCGCCGTCTTTTGTTACGAATGTGTTTTCGTGAGCTGGGGTGACGTTGATGGTGATGCTGTCTTCCGCAGAAGGCGCATCCTCGCCGTCTCCTTCTTGAACGTAATAGGAGATTGTGTGTTTGCCAGCAATCTTGGAATTAAAAGTCTTAAGATCTGCGCTTAAAGAACGTGCGTCATCATAGTCTTCCATCTCAATTTTGGATGTTAAATCCGTTTTTCCATCTCTAGCGGTCGCCTTGACTGTTGGTAAGGTTAAGTTTGTACCAGCAGCTACAGTTAACGTTTTTTCGCCAGTGATTGTAATTGATGGATTATCTGCTAAAGGTTCTTCAACAGTTAAAGTAACTTTTGATTCTTTGGCTCCGTCTTTAGTGGTAACCTTGATATCGGTGGTGCCTGCTTTAACGGCGGTGATCGTATCTCCACTAACAGTTGCTACAGCTGGATTTGTCGAGGTCAAGTCGTAGGCTTTGTTGGTTGCGTTAGCTGGTGCCACTTCTATTGTTGCTTTCGTGGTTTCACCAACTGTAAGAGTTGTTTTGGCAAGTGTTAACGTAACTCCAGTTACCTTAACTGTCGTGTCAACGCTTGTTGATGAGGAATCTGGGTTTGGCGTCACTTGTGACGAACTTTCTGAAGATGAGGATTTTTTGCTTCCTTCATCTTGGCAGGAGACTAAGCTGCTTAAACCCACTAATGCAGCTGCTGCTAGTACCGGAATAAATTTCTTTTTCATTGGTATCCTCCTAAAAAATTTATTTCTTTTTATTTCACAGCACTTACGGGTGCTGTTATTTCTTATTTGAACAAGTATTGTGGCATTCTAGCCGTCATTGTCTTGTTATTTTCAACGTTATGTGGGACGTTGGATGCTTGGATTCTCTTACGTGATTGGCGCTCGGAATCAGCAATGACTATGGCAATATCTATACGTTTTCCTTCATCGATTGCGCTCTTGAATTCAGGAACCATTGCAAATGGGAAGAGAACCTCTCCTGAATATCCATTTGATGTGGTGACCATCTTGGCTTGAAGCTGGCTTCTATTGCCATAAATGGTGCTATTAGTTCTGACAGATGCTAATGTTCCAAAACCACTACTTGACCAGGTTGGTGCAAATGCGGCTTGTAAAACTCCACCTTCTTCTTTATAGACACTAAGATCGGCATTTGGTTTATTGGTTATGGTGCTTGCTAAGATTTCTACGCAATCTCCAAGCCAGAAATCATTAACGGTCTTGCAATCTATTGTGTCATCAAAGATATCAAATCCAATATAGATGCCAGTATCGTTATAGGTCATCTTTAAAGAATTGATTTTGAAGGTGTCTTCTAATTGTTTCTCGCTAAATTCTGTGCCAAGAGCATCGGTGTAACCACGGATTTCGATATCTGTCGCACCAATTGAACTCCACTCATCTAACTTTCCATCGAGTGTGATCTCTCCCGTGGCTTTATTGATATCAACTTCTGGTCCAACATCATCAATGACTTGGAAAGAAATGTTCTTATTATCGATAAGTGTTGTATTCTCATCTGATGTTGATCCTTGAGGGATGATTCCACTTAATCCGTTATTCAAATTGTATTGGTTATAGGATCCTTCAATGGTGATGTTATCTGTGTTATACATGCTAAATAAGCAGTTATAGGTGTCACCAGAAGGTTGGGAAGAACTAGCATCATAGAAGAAACAATCTTTGATGATGGATGATCCAACTCCTCTAAGGGAAATGCAGGCGTTACCGTTTTGCGAAAAGAAGTTGTTTTCTAAGGTGAAGCCAGAAAGGGTTCCTGCTGGAGCAACGGAAGCGTTGTTTGAAATAGCAAATATTGAAATATCACCGTATAAAGTGCCATCTTTTAGATAATTGTTATTCACAAACTTGTTGTTTTTGATGCTAAGACCTTGAGGAAGGGTTGCTTCATTGAACTGATCCATTGCAGTTGCGGCTTGAATTGAACCATGTCCGACATTCATGAAAGTGTTGTTTTCAATCACAGCATTAGGAACTTGAACAAGGATTCCCCTGTTCCTCTTATTTCTTACGATATTATTCTTGAATTCAAAGGCTGGAGTGTTGGAAATGAAACTGACACGACAATCTCCCCAACTGCTATATCCAGAGATTCTTTCCTTTACTGTAAGAATCATCTTTCCAGAGTCTTCGGTTGCAGATACGACGGTAAATGTTCCATGGCTTTCGAATGATGTTTGGTTATAGACAACGATTTTATCGCCCGCTTTTGGGAGAGGCATTTCCGTGGTGATTTTGCTTAATGTCATCGTCTTACTTTGCGATGAAGCGTTATCAAGCTTATACCAATAGCCATGTTTGATGTTTAAAGCATCATCATGAGAGTATTCGATGATTGAATTGGTGAATTTAACCTCGCCCGTCATATAGGAGAAATGAGTTGCGTCAGCGCATGAGGTCATAAGATCTTTGCTACCTTCTTCTACGACTAAATTGAAACGATTTATATAGAAATTTTCGACATTATCGCATGTTATGCCCATGCCATAAGCTTTATTCATTGTTAATGATTCTAAATAGACGTTTTTAGAATCGTTGATACAAATTCCAGAGACATCATATTGAGCGAATTGCAAAGAAGCAAGGGTTCCAATTTGCGATTCATTTATTGCTTTGTTGAAACGAATTGTTACGGTGTATTCTCCGTTATCTTCTTTGATGTTTGTGCTTGTGAAAGAATCAACAAAGAAGTTTCCGCCTTGGATAGGCGCTTTTGTCGTTTTATGGAATTCTAAGTAACTACGAAGTTTTTTGTTTGTGGCAACAACGCGTTTCATCGTCTCGTTATAAGAGGAATCGACCTTTAACGTGACACTGTAATTATCAACATCATAACTTTCAATAACTCCCGTCACGTTAGCGCCGACTTCTTGACGGAAACGAATTCCGTATAAGGTTAGGTTCTCACAATTTGAAATGGTCATATAGCCCTTATATGAGAGATCTGATATCTTGAGATTGATAACCGTTTCATCGCCTTCGATAGCCACATTCTTAAGACCGTCTAAAATAAATGTGCGTGTTGTAGAAACCTTTGAGGCATCAACAGCGATATTTCCTTTCGGAAGTTTGATCTTAACGCTCTTACCTTCCTCGCTATATTTCTTAGCAAGAAGAATTGCTCCTTGAATTGAAGTGTATCCATTAACTTCGGTTGCGCTTGAAAGAACTTCTTTGATCTCGGCTAATGTTAATGTTGAACTTTCAATGATCTTATCAAATTTAGAGTCTTCTTTTGGGGCATATAAGACATTGCTTGTCTCATCAATATCAACACCAACTTGATCTGGTGAGGAAAGGCCGTATTTATCCGCACCAACAACTTTGTTTTTATATGGCGTGCTTGCAAGTTCGTCGCCCATTTCATTGGCATTAACATACTTATATCCTGCTTTGATGATTTGAAGAGAAACAGACGATTCCTTATTCCCATCTTCTGTTTTAACTGTGATGGTAACATTGCCACTTTTAACTCCAGTGACTACACCTGATGCGTTCACTGTGGCAAGGTCTTCGTTACTTGAGGTATACGTAACGTTTTGATTTGTGGCATCGGAAGGAAGAATCTTTGTTTGCAAGGCTAAGGTTTTTCCAACTTCTAGGGATGTAGCGCTGCTTGTAAGTGAAACGGATTCAACGCTAATGGTTTCGACATTTCCGCTTGAAGAAGAACTCGCTTGATCATTAGAACAGGAAACAAGTCCTCCTAAAGATCCTAGAATTAAGGTTGAAGAAAGCAATAAAAGTGTCTTTTTTCTCATATTAGAGAACTCCTTTCAATATGTTGTTTTCTAATGTAATGTTTTCATTATTAGAAGTTTTTGATGCGAAATTGTAACCAATCTTGCTCTTATCAAAATATGTTGAATTGTCTTTAAGAGTAACGTCTTGTGCATAATCAATAACGCAAGAGTAATTCTTTGATGACGATTCATAGAAGAGATTGTTTGTAACGTTGATGTTGCCAACTCCTTTGAGTCTTAAAGTGTTGCCTGTATCGTGATAGAAGAAGTTGTTATAGATATCGACGTTCTTTAGGGTGCCCATTGTCGAATTGCCACTCTTATCCCACGTGAAAACTTGAAGATCATCCCAGCAATTTAAGAATTTCGTATTGAAAACCTTGATATTTTCCGGAACGATTGCTTCTTTGAAGGTGTCATCTACACCAAGAATTTGGATGGCGCCCATGTTAACGTTTGAGAACGTGCAATTCTTGATTACAGAGTTTCTACCTTGAAGAAGGATTCCTCTGTTTCTCTTGTTTTTGATAACGCAATTATCGAGGGTAAGATGAACTGCTTTTGTGACATTTCCTAAATTAAAGCCGATATAGCTATTGCTACCTCTAGAAGGCATGCTGCGGTCTAAGGTCAAATCATAGCTCGTTCCGACCTTTTCAGCGGCAACAACGGTGTAAGTGTTCTTATACTTCATTCCTGTTGGATCGTAGACTACCACTTCATCTCCAACAGAGAATTCGATTGTGGTTTCGCTTTGTGTTTGGTTAACTGTGACTACGTTCCCTTTTATAGCGCTTATTGTCGTGTAGAAGGATTTCACGTTTATCGCGTCATCATGGCTTCCTTCAAGGATGCAGTTTGTGAAGATTGCCTCTCCTTCAAGGTTACACGTATGTAAAATATCGGCCGTGCAAGTTAGAAGACGTTTTGTGCCTATCTCACGGATGAAATTAACATGGTTGAGATATAAATTCTTTCCTGCATCACTTCTTAATCCCATTCCACCAACGGTATATGTTGTGATGTTTTCCATGTAGGTGTTCACACATTCCTTGAAGTAGAAACCATGATTCTCATAGACTTGGAAAGCAATTGAAGCAATTGTTCCTGCCTCTGGAGTTTTGTACGTATCCGCAAAGAAGGATTTAGATAAGGTTACTTTCAAAAGTCCTGTTGAAGAATCATAAGATAAATCCTTTAATCCAGGGTTATAGAATAGATTTCCAGAACGATCAGGAACATACGCATCAAATTCTTCATCGTAATAATATTCAGCGTAGCTTCCGGTCTTCTTGAGATTATATTTTTGGTATTCGGAGTTTGTTAGATCGTATCCTTCATCTGGTTTTAAATAGATATAACCATTGGAAGAATCTTCCTCGGATTTAACGACCGTTCCGGTGATTGTTGGAGAAGGATTTATATCGAAAATGATGTTGTTGATATGGAAGTTCTCACATTGGGTTAAAACGATGAAGGACATCCAGCCAGTGAAGATGAATTTTGTTCCTTCTTCTCCAACAAGATAACAATCTTTGACGTTTGTTCCAGTAATCGAGTTGCCAAAGTAATATGTTCCTTTTTGGAAACGAATGACTTTTGTCCCATCTTTATCTGCTAAGGAGTTGATGAGGTTTGTAAGCTTCCCAGCGTTATTCGTGCCATCTTCTACTATGCCTGCTTCAGAAGCAAGATAAGTGGTCACGTTTTCTGTTGGAACGGGATAGAGAGTCTCGTTTTCTAGACGTTCTTTGTTTACGCCCACGTTTCCTGCATCGCTTAAAGCCCATCCTTCAGAAGTTGGGTATTCTCCAGAGGAATAAACATCTTTGTGTAAATTTTCTAGAAATTGTTTGTCAGACACAACGTTTCTCCTTTCTTGGATGGTAAGTTTTATTGAGGAAGTAAAGCCTCCATCTTTGCTTATAGCAGTGATTGTTACCTCGCCTTTTTCGAGAGCAGTTACTTTGTTTCCTTCAATGCTTATTTTGTTTTCTACGTCGGTTTTGTAGGTGAATTTGCGATTTGTGGCGTTCTCTGGTAAGACAGATACGGTTAGAGTTAGGCTATCCCCCACTTGTAAGGTTTCCTTATCGCTAGTTAAGGTGATTCCGGTAACTGGGATTCTTGTTTCAATGCTAGAAGAAGTTGATTCAGAAGAGGAAACTTCCTCTCTTTTTGAACAAGAGAATAAACCAGTGGAAAGTAAGCTTAAAATTAGAAGGCAAGAAATCTTTCCTTTCCTCATTACTGATACCTCTTAAGCATGGTGTTGTAGATGTTTTCGAGATCGTCGCATTTGAATCTTTCGATTGTAGAGATATAGTCGCTCCAATCTTTGTCGGAGTTGATATCTAATGTGCCTGTGATGAAAGACGCTTCATAATAAGTGATTTGGTTATCCAAACTGGCTTTGATTGTAGAGATATCACTATATTCTTGGCTTGTAAATTTGTATTTGGCTGGTTCAGGTGTCTTTAGATATGGGGTATAGATTTCACTTTGGCGATTTAAACGAGTGATGACTTCATCGTTCATTTTGCCAACGAAATCATTGCTCCAATAAAGGGCTGAAGCACTTCCGACGTTTGGTGTGATTGTTCCACGATAATCTTCTTGGTTTCCAGTCCACGTATCTGGAACTTTGAAAGTCCATGAACTATGGGCATCATCATCCCATGTCCAGTCTTCATTTTCAATGCCATAGGAAATTAATTGAGTGCCTAATTCGCTATACATGATATCGAGTAAGCGAGCGACTTCTTTCTTATATGCGCTAGCAGTAGGAATACATGCTCCATCTGGTTTGAAGTAACCAAGTCCTAATTGGATTCTTTCTCCTTGATAGGAAGAGGAAAGCAATGGTCCGACTGTGACATATTCTTCATCATACTTATATGGTGTGCCATCGTCTTTAAGATTGTTCTTATCTTCATTTTGGGTGGTGATGATATACGGAGCGGCTGCAACAAACGAGCCTAAACGTTTGCCGTTTGTGGCCATTTGAGAATCTGTTTTATTCTCTGTCGTGCTCTTATCCATCAAGCCAGCTTTCCACATATCTGAGGCGGTTTTTAGATAGTTTCTAAATGCGTTAGTTTTAGGAACATAGGTGAATTTAGAGCCATCGTTTTCGATTTCACAGCCATATGAGACATAACCATAGCTTTGTAAGATGAAGTTTCTAAAATATTCAAAAGCCTTTGAAGAAACAGCAATCTCATCATCCATTTTGCCGTTGTTGTTTGCGTCGTATGTGTTGAAATCAGTGAGAATTCCAACATAATCATCGATTGTCAGGATCTTACTAGCATCATTGATTTCGTGTGTTTTTGCATAGCTTTTTGGATATGAGGAATATATGTTTTTGATCCAAACATTGTTGATGAACATTTTGTATGTTAGGTCTCTAGCAACATCTTTCACAGAAAGTGTGCAATACATCTTTCCATCGGATACTGTGGCTGCATCTTTTGCATTTTCTTTAGACGTATCAATGCCAAAATTATCATCTAAAAGTTTCTTGTAATTTGGCATGTAATTATCAATCAAAGATCCAATTTCCCCTGTAGAATCCTTGTATGTTGCATCATTGAATGGGGTTAATGCGTCAAATTTGTTTTCTGCATATTGAACTTGCTCAGAGATTGGATTGTTGAATAAGAATAAATCAGGTTTGTATTTCTTATCTTCCCAAACAGCCGCTCTACGAGCTTGATATGCGCTTGTATCTGGAGTCGTGAACTCGAAATTTAAATTGGTAATTTGGCTAAGATACTTGAACATCTTCAAATCTTTGTATTCTGGATTTCCAGAGCTGTGAGGAGCAAAGATTTTGATGGTCACAGGGTTCTTAACAATTTGATAAGGATTATCCTCCGTTCCATTAGGGAGGAAATTATCCGCGTCATAATCGGTTTTCCCTCCACAAGAGACGATGGATAAGCACGAAGCTAATCCGAGAATCGTTTTGAATAAAAGTCTTTTTGTTTTGATTTTCATAATTTTGTCTCCTATCCTTTGACGCCACCCATGACGACGCCTTTTTCAAAATATTTTTGGAAGAATGGGTAAATAACTAAGAGTGGTAAAGAGCTGACGACAATCGTGACGTATTTGAGCTGCTCTTGAACGTTAGGGTCTCCTCCACCAAGGGAACCACTATTGCTGACAAGCATATCTTGCAAGACTCTTTGAAGTGGATATAAGTCTGCAGACTGGATGTATAAGAGGGCATTGAAGTAGTTATTCCAATATCCGACTATGGCATATAGGACCATGACAAAGAGAATTGGTCGGCAAAGAGGGAGGATGACTTTTAAGAAGATTTGGAAGTCACCACATCCATCTATACGAGCTGCCTCTTGGAGCTCGTTTGGAATTGAAGTAGACATGTAGGTACGGATGACGATGATATTAGAGACACTAACGCATCCAGGAATGATGATTGCCCAAATGGTATCGAGCATTTGTAGTTCCGAGATCAATAGGTATGTAGGAATCATCCCACCACTAATGAACATCGTGAGGGTGAGGAATATATTGAGGAATTTTCTTCCTTTGAAATCTCTTCTGCTTAACGGATAAGCGCAAAGCATTTGCAATGTGACTTGGATGAGGGTTCCTAAGAACGTGTATAGAAGGGAATTTAAGAAACCTCTAGTAAGACTGCCGTTAGCAAAGACTTGTTTATATCCATCAAGGCTGAAGTCAACTGGAATTAAACCTACTTCGCCCGCTACAACTTTGTCCGCACTAGAGAAGCTACAAGCAAGGACGTTTAGAAGAGGCAAGAGGAAAAGGATGGCGACAATGCCCATGATAACGGTGATAACGATATCAAATACTTTTTCGTGATTGATCTTTTTCATAAGCATTACCAGAGCGAGTTATCGCTTACCTTCTTTGAGATGAAATTCGCACCAATCAAGATGATGATGTTAATGACGCTGTTAAATAAGCCAATGGCGGTCGCATAAGAGAACTGAGGCATGCCGTAATCTGGGAAAGAAATACGGTAGACATAAGTAGAAATAATCTCACTACTTACGCTATTTCCCGCGGTATACATCAAATAGACCTTCTCAAAACCAACGTTAAGGATGTTACCTATAGACATGATCAACATGATGATTGCTAAAGGAATGATTGAAGGGAAATTTACGGAGAATATTCTTCTGAATCTTCCTGCGCCATCGATTTTGGCAGCATCATGCAAATTAGGATCAACGTTTGCAAGGCTTCCCATATAAACGATTGACCACCAACCAAGTCCTTGCCAAAGACCACTGATGATATAGATGGCAACAAAAGCCTTTGGATCAGACATCGCACTTGTTGATTCAAACCCAAGAGCCATCAAGATACGTGTTATTGCACCAGTATCTGCTCTAAATAAGATAAAGAGAATACCAACCATAACGACCGTTGAAATGAAATATGGAGCGTACATGATTATTTGGATTGTTTTCTTTGCCCATTTATATTTGACCTCATTTAGGAAGAGGGCATAAATGATGGGAAGGGTTGAGTTAAACACAATGCTAAGAACAGAAAGAACTAATGTATTTTTTATTAATGTCCAGAAGTTTGGCGCGGTTAAAAATGTATAGAAATGTTTGAAGCCGCCCATGCTTGTCCAAGGGGATCCCCAAGTGCCTTGGAATGAGTTGTAATCCTTAAAGGAAATAATGAGCCCTTCAAGAGGCATATAGTGAAAAATAAATACGTAAATTACCGTAGGTAAAGCCATTAAGAACAAGGTCATTCCTAATTTAGACCAAAGGCTTCTTGATTTTGGCTTACGAATAAGCTCTTCTTTTGTGAAATTAATGCTGTTTTTGTCCATACTTTTTGGAAGCGCTTCCATTATAGAGGGAATCACTGATGAAATAGAATAAACTAAATATTCAGAAATATATACTTTTTTGACTTTATTTTTAAATCGCAATATGTATAATTGACTTGTGGAAGAGAAAAATAAAGACATTCTAGATAAGGGCGTTTATTACAGCTACATTCAAAATAGCTATGAGTTTTCGATTAGTCCTTTGATTGTTGGATTTGAACGTTGCAAAAAGAATAAAGGAAAGATCAAATTCAATAAGGCTTGCTATGTCATGCACTACATCTTAGGCGGAGAAGGATCTATTAAAACAGAGGATACAACATACGAAGTTGGGCCAGGAGATCTTTTTATCTTTTCTCCTCATTCAAATGTTGCCTATGAGCCAAAAAGAGAGAATCCATGGAGATATATTTGGATTGAGTTCAACGGATCAAGTGTGAAAACAATCCTTGATGCAACATCTTTTAATAACTCTAATTTTATTTTTAAAGACAATGAAAAAGAGTATTTGAAAAAGACCTTTGTTGAAATGATTCATGAAGATAATTTGTCTACCGAATCTTCTGAAGCAATCCTTATTGTTTCTTATATATTTAAGGTGTTTTCCTTCCTAACGAAGAATTATCCAAAGAACGAGAACGTTAACATCACCAAAAAAGAAGAAACAATTAAGAAGATCGAGCGTTATCTATATATACACTATAATGACACGAATTTTTCAATTGGCAATGTCGCGGAAGAGTTTTCTTTCTCTCAATCTTATATTACAAGGTTATTCAAATCTCAGACTGGTATCACCCCTATTCAGTATGTTGACGAGTTAAGAATGAAAAAAGCCATCGAATTACTCAATCACCATTCTTTGACCATTGATCAAATTGCCGAAAATATTGGTTATAAGAATCAGTTTTATTTCACTAAGAGATTTAAAAGATATTATGGGATGCCCCCATCGAAATATAAGCAAAAGAATTCCGTTGATAATTAGTCTTGTTTCTTATCCTCTTGAGATTTTTCAAGAGGATTTTCTCTTTCGGTGTTATTGAAGCTTGTTGAATCGAAATATGGAGAATCAAGAATAACATTCTTTGTTTCTTCTCTTTCTTTTTCCTCTTCTACTTCTCTTTCTTCTAACGAACGATGATCTTGGTAATAACGTTTATCAATTACAACGGTAGATGAAGCGAGTTCTGTTAATGATCTCTTGTCTTTTCTAATTAACATGAAGAATGTGTTAATTATAGAAACTGCAAAGAGAATAACTGTGATATTAAAGAAAGATATGCCAATTCCATTTATGGAAATAAGAGGATACATCCAACCACTGTTTAATCCTCCAGCAAAGAAACAAGAGAACAACATTGTTGGGAAAAAAGAGAAGAAGGAAACAAGGTTTCTAAGGAGAATTTCTCCTTTAGAGACTTCTAATCCATCTTTGTTTATGACGGCTGCTTTAAAGGCGAATTGTCCAACACTTTGCCCTTCTTTGAATAAGAGTGTTGGTAACAAGTAACACAGAATAAAAGTGACAATGTAACTAATAAAAGAGAACAACGATACTATTCTTGAGCACGAAGCGTAATGTTCTTTATATTGTTGATAGACGTTCTGGTAACGGGAACTATTGAAAAGAATATTTTCTGCATATTCGAATAGCCCTTGATATTGGCTTATTAGGAAATTATATGTATTCAAACCTGATTGACCACCTTCTTGGAAGATAACATAACGATAAAGAGTATAGGCATAGTCCATTTTTAATGATGGAAGGCTATCTTCTCCTTCGTAATACTCCCATTCCGCTCCTTTGGAATAATTCTTTAGGAGGGTTTTGTAATGAGAGATATATGTCTCACCGGTAGATAAAGAAAGAAGGTTATTATTCTCATTATTTTCTTTTGCATAGTTAACAAAGAAATATGCCAAATAGTCATTTGAATATGATGCATTTTCAATGGAATATTGTTCTTTTATGACGTATGGGTTGTCGTTTTCTTTAACGTATTTTGCATCCCATTCTTCTTTGTTTAGGTCGTAGGAATATAAAACGTTGCTTAGAACATATTTCTTAAAGACGTCATTTTGAGAAATGAGATTGTCATAATCTTTTTCCCCGTTTTCTTTTGTTTTGAATTCAAAAAGCTTCGTTTCTTCTTGAATTTTATACATATCAATGCGTAAGGAATTTATTTGCTCTATCTGGTTTGAATATGCTGGGATATTTCCAACAATCGCGTTTGATGTTAGTAACAAGCAAAAAGAAACAACGACCATTAAAAGAGCATCAAGCAAGGAAGAATAGATTCTTCTAGCAGAAGAGAGATATCCTTCATTCCGATATTGTGAGGCGTATTTCTTTTCCATATTGTTGGATTATAGAATAATTTTCTTAGAAACCGAATCGAAAATGTGCGCTTTAGAGAGGTCTAAGACAACTTTGATGTTTTCGTTAGCGTTAATTAAACGTTTGGCCGCAATCTTAGCAACAAGGTCTTTCTTGTCGAAGTCGATATGGATGAAATATTCATGACCTAGAAGTTCAGGGACACTTACGACTCCATCAATTGGATCGCTTAGATTCCCCTCGGTAAAGACCTTACCAACTTCATATATGTCTTCTGGACGAATACCAAAGACAACGCGGTACTTCTTTTCTTTGATATATGTTGAAAATTCCTCGATGGCTTTTTCTAAATAGGCAAGGCGTTCATTGGATTTGGTGACGTGTTCTAATTCGAAATCTGTTTTATCTATTTCTGATGATTTCTTTGCTGAATCAGGCAACGTTTCTAGATGTTCAAGCTTCTCTAAAAGAAGGTTTCTTTCTTTGAAATTCTTTAAGAGTGTTTCTTTTTCTTCTTGATAGTTCTTTAATTCGTTCTCATAGAAAGAGATGGCCTTTTCGTTATCTTCTTTTGTGAGTTTTATCTCAAAGCCATTCTCAAAATGAAGAATGCCATTTTCTAAGGTTGCAGAGAATAAGTTCATTGCAGGAGAGCCGATGAATGTTGCGACAAAGAGGTTTGCTGGATGGTTATAGATTTCTACAGGTGTGCCAATTTGTTGGATATGCCCTTTTTCCATAACAACAATTCTTGAAGCCATGGTCATAGCTTCAGTTTGGTCGTGGGTAACGTATATCGTTGTCGCGTTAAGCTTGTTATGGAGTTTGATGATTTCTGATCTCATCTGGACACGAAGTTTGGCATCAAGATTAGAAAGAGGTTCATCCATTAAGAAAACTTTTGCGTTTCTTACGATTGCTCTTCCTAAAGCAACACGTTGGCATTGTCCGCCAGAGAGGGCTTTTGGTTTGCGGTCTAAGTATTCAGTGATTTGAAGGATTTCTGCCGCGTCTTTTACTCTTTCGCGAATTACCTCGTTAGGCATATGTCTATTTACGTATTTTGGCACAGGATTTTCTTTCAAATATTCAATTTTTGCCGTTAATTCTTCGATATCTTTATCGATTTGAGGGATTTTTTCTTGCTCACTTTGTAGACATTCTTGACGGAAAGAGAGAAGATTCTTCTTCTCTTTTTCTAAATCTTTGATTAATCCTTTGTTGATTGCTAGAACTGGATTGCCATCTTTATCTTCTACAGGTGTAGGGAATTTTCTGATCTTTAATCCAAACGACATATTGCCTGCGACTGTTTTGTGAGGATAGAGAGCGTAGCTTTGAAAGACCATTGCAATATCACGGTTCTTAGGCTCTAAATCATTGGCGTATATATGATCGATATATAAGTCTCCGGCAGTGATGTTTTCTAGACCTGCGATCATACGGAGGGTCGTAGACTTACCACATCCGGAAGGGCCGACAAAGACGATGAATTCATGTTGTTTGATTTCTAAATTGAAATCATAGACTGCTTGGACGTGGTTATCGTAGATTTTGTTGATGTGTTGTAAGGAGATGAAAGAATCTTTTGGGGCGATTTTTCTTTCTTTTTTGTGTTTCCTCTCATAAGCGATCATTTCGTTATGAACGCGTTCCCTTTGCTCAGCAAGTGTCTTTTGCTGAATCCTTTCTTTTCTTCTTTCTTCCTTGATTTTTTCAAGTTCAACTTTTCTGTCCAATTTTTCCATGGTCCATCTCCGTTTTGTTTTCTTTTCTTAATTCTAAAATGAATGTAAGCGGTTTACTAGAATGCTAATTTTTCCATAAAAATATACTTTTTTGACATTTTTCTTTTAGTTTTTGAAACATTATTTGCTCGTTTTGATAAATGTTGTTAATGTTTATTCTTAAGAATAAAAAAATATGAAATTTGGTTGTTGTGGTTTTTCTCTTTGAAAAACGAAATAATTATTATCTTGAACGGATTTTTACACAAGAAGCCTTTTTCTTTGTTAATGGTTATTTGATGTTTTGTGGTTGATCAACAATGTCTTTTTTATAGAAATGATAATGAAAAAGTCTAAAAAAATGATAATGTAAAACATTCGATAAACACTAAAGAAAACGCATTTTTGATAATGTAAACTTAAAAAAATGATAATGTAAAATATGATAAATGCAAGGAGATGGAAATATGATAGTTGGAACAGAGAATGAAACGATTGAATTTAAAGAATCATTAGCCGAAAAAGAAGAAGCAATGAAAGATATTGGCGCTATATTAAACAAAAGAGGCAAGGGCACTCTTTATTTTGGTGTTAATGACAATGGCGAGGTCATTGGATTACAAATTGGTAAGAAGACTGAAAGCGATATTGCCAACAAAATCAATTCTTCTATTGAACCAGCTCCTTTCTATACGATAGACACAAAAGAAGATGCCTTAGGACATAAATTCATTGAAACCAATTTTCATGGAGATGCCAAACCATATCGTGCCAAAGGCGCCTATTTCATTAGAAATGGAGAAAGAAGTGATCTTATGCCCACCGCCATTCTTTCTGAAATGTTGATCCAATCTCAACAAACGTATGATAGTTGGGAGAATTCGTCTTCCGATGCAAAGCTAGAAATGATGGATGAACATCTTATTAAAGATGTCATCGATACTGGAAATAAGTTAAATCGTTTAAGACATCCATATGTGGATACGAAAGATGCCTTAACCTTCTTCCATCTCATAAATGCAGAAGGAAACATTAACAAAGCTGGTGAAGTGCTCTTTTCGAAAGATAATCCTTTAACGTGTCGCCTCTCTGCTTTAGGAGATATCGATGGCAAGATGTTCCTTGATATGCAAAGGATATCAGGAAACATCTTTCAACTTATTGATGCATCATTTGAATACGTCATCTCAAAATTGGAATATAGGGTGAGCACAAGCCCGAAAGAAATCCAAAGAAAGATGGAGGAAGAAATACCATCTGTGGCAATAAGAGAACTTGTTGTAAATGCTTTTGGCCATGCTTTCTATGCCGCACCATTTTCTCAAGATATTGCTGTTTATCCTAATAGAGTGTCTTTCTATAACCCAGGCCCATTTCCATCAAATGGTAAGCCAGAAGATTTTGCTAACAAACCCATCAAACCAATCGATAAGAACGATAGGATCAATAACGTTTTATATTTCCGTAACTATATTGAACACTTCGGAACAGGATTTACTAAGGTTTTTGATCAATTGAATGAAAGGAAAATCACGTACCGTTATCAAAGCTATAGTGATGGTTTTCTTTTTGAGATCTTCCGACCAAATAAGATTTATATTTCTGATCAAGCTTTATCAGATTGTCAAAAGGTTTTAGAGGTCATTACTCAGGATTCTTACGTTTCGCTTGATAAGATTGCCTCTTTAATTGGAAAATCCAAACCAACTGTAAGTCGTGTTATTGCTGCATTAAAAGAAAACGGCAAAATCGAAAGAGTTGGTGGAGATAAAAATGGTCGATGGATTATAAAATGATCATCAAAACGACTAAAAAATGATAATGTAAAACATTCGATAAACGCTGAACAATTTTGTATAGTGAAACAGCGTTCTAACGAGGATAGCAGCCTTTTTCTCTCCATTTTTTGATAGCATCTTTAATTATTGGATATTCACTAGATGGCATATTGTTAGTAAAATCGAGATCGGAAATTAATCCTGAGTTTTGTAAGAGAATGCGTGTGAGTCCATCAAGCGTATCGCTCTCATACCAATATTCATCGAGAGATACATTTGCATAGAGATATCCGGCAAATTCCGCAGCATTTGGGACCGGATGCTCATCACCATCGTACATAAGAAATAAGTTTTCGAAGCTTACGACTTTGTATTGTGTTTTGCATTCATTGATTAGGTAGTCGTACCAACAAGCATACACATCTTTCCAATCGTTGTTTTTGATTAACTCTTTGGCCATTGCTTCATAGGCATCATATAATGCGTCATTGAGGAATAATGTGTCCCAATCGACATCGAACAATTTTTTGGTTATTTCTTTTATTGATTCCATTTGTTTAAATATATAACTTTTATTTCGGCTGACCAATTAAGTAAAATCACGACATAACAAAAATGCAGGCCAGTTTTGACCTGCATATTTTGATATTTGGATATTTTTAATTACTTATCTACGGCTGCAAACACATCCATGGAGACATCCATCTCAGCATTATCAACAGTGATGTAACCGTTGTTATATGTGTCGTTTGCTAAACGATGGAATGTAATTTCGAATTGGTTAGCACCTTCGTATTTGTCTGGTAATGTTGCCTTGTATGTTGTGAATTGCTCTTTTGCCGCGGTTGTTGCAGTTTCTGCTACAGCACCATGCGAGAGATATGCGTTTGCAAAGACGGCAAAGCAAGAACCAACACCTTTCTCAATTCCGGTTATTTGACCTTCATAAGTGAATAACGATGGTGCGAAATCGGAATAATACTTTGTTATTGTGAAATGGAACTTCGTTTCTGCATCGACATAGACTTTAATTGCAACATTTTTATCTGTGAGTTCTTTGCCTGCTGTTGTTTGATAACCCCAGTTACCTAAGACACTTGTACCTAAGGCAATTTCGCCAGTAGACGCTGCTGCAGTTACCGCTTTATCAACCGCACCAAAGACGCCCATTGATAAGTCCATATCTGCATTATCTACTGTGATATAACCGTTGTTATAGACATCATTAGAAAGTCTATGGAAGGTGATTTCGAATTGGTTTGCTCCTTCATATTTATCTGGTAAGGTAGCTTTATAGGCGGTGAATTGCTCTTTTGCTGCAGTTGTAGATGATTCTGTTTCTGCGCCATGCGAGAGATAGGCGTTTGCAAAGACGGCAAAGCAAGATCCGACTCCTTTTTCTATACCTGTGATTTGTCCTTCGTAGGTAAAGACAGATGGGGCAAAGTCTGTATAGTATTTTGTGATAGTGAAATGGAATTTGGTTTCTGCATCGACATAGACTTCGATTTCTTGATTGTCAGTTGTTCTATTTTTTCCATCTGCAGTGCGATATTTCCAATTTCCAAGAACACTTGTTCCAAGAGCAATTTCTTGTTCAACAGAGGAAGAGGTTGTTGCCTCTTCTTTCGAAGAAGATGATGAGCTTCCTTTGCTATCTTCTTTTTGCCCACATGAGGCAAGTATGCCAGCAAAAGATGCTGCAGCAAGAGTCAAAACGACTTTTAAGTTTTTAGATTTCATAAATGATATTTCCTTTATTTTTTGATAAACACTTCAATGCTTGTAAGAATGATTGAGCATATATAGGCTGAGGCGCTTACAAAGAAGGTTGGCATTAATCCATAACCGATATCTTTGATTCCAGCGAAGTAATAACCTAAATTTCCCATCTGAGAAGAAACAACGAGGATAAAGGTTAGGAAGGTTAAGGCTGTCGCTGCTATAAGGAACATTGAATCAAAGTCCTTATAGATGATTACGGCAAATACGAATAACCAGCCAACAATCGTTGTTACTAATACCCATGGAGATATTGTTGTTTCCATGAGATTTTGAGAAACGATATAGAAGATCAAACCTAGAATTGATAAGAGGATTGAAAGAGTTAGAACAATAAATGATTTCTTGTTCTTTTTGAATAAGTTAAACATTTTATCTTTCCTCCTTTTTCTTTGATTTGAATCTAAGGATTGCTTGCCATGAGATTAAGCCTAAAGTTATGACGCCCATCGAAGCGGCAATGGAGATACAAGTTACTTGGTACCAAGGTGTTACACGTTTAACCGAACCACCATATTGAACTGTTGCAGCTAACCATGTATTTGCCCAAAGATAGAGATTTCTATGGCAATTGTTTTTAACTGCTTTGAATAAGACCCCATCACTGGATATTGCACTCGGTGATAATGAACCATTGATGAACTCTGTTGTGTTTGTATCGATTTGTGTTGTGCCATTGATCATGATTGTTGGACCATTTACGTATCCATCTGATGCGGAGTCAGCAATAACAACTCCTCTAAATTTCCATTCATCGAAGAGGATATCTTGCATAAGACCAGTATCGGCACCAACGTAGTTACAGCCAATTCTGTTCTTTGCGCACATTGTAGAATTCGCATTTCCTGCCGCCAAAGCCCCCTCAAATGCTCTGAGATATATTTCTCTAGCGGATTGTTCGTTGAAGAAGGTGCAAACACCACCCCTGTTTTCTTCTTGATCGTTGAAAGCAAAGTGCTTTGGTGACATTGATAGGCCAAACTTATAAGCCCCATCGACTTCATTCTTCGTTTGGTAATACGAGAGAATTCCGTCTTCGCTATAGTATTCGCCATTTCTTCCTAGATATGCGGTTCTATGGATGTTGTTACCCGGCCCCCAAACGCAGTGATAACCTGTCCAAAGTCCATCGTTTCCAAACATCTCACCAACCTCTTCAGCAAGTTCTTGAGAGAAGGTGCAAGATAACACGACTTCGGTTGGGAACATTGCGGCATATACGGCATATTCTTGGTCATCGGTGATATATGTTGCACATAATCCTGTTGAACCATCGAATTCCATATAGGCTGGCATGTTGATTGATTCAATCGCGTCCGAGTTTGCTAAACCAACAAGTCTAGACATTTCATCAAGAGATAATTGATTTAGAAGATCATCCCAGCGAGGATCATCATAGTCTGCTCCATTCATGTCTTTGAGAGTGTAGCTTGTTGATTTGTTATCATAGTCCACCCCTTTAACGACATGAGATAAATCACTAGATTCACTAGAAGGTGTGTAGCTAGAAGATTTTTTCATATCTTCTACCATCTCTTTGCTTGCGCTAAGAGTCACTTCGCCACCCCAAGTTCCAGCCCAGTCGTTACGGCTTAAATATGTGACCAAATCGCCATAGTGGTTGATATCAGCACCATCTAAGTGATTGGTGATTTTCACACCGGAATATTCACTTGTTGATGCGGTTTCCTCGTCCACCTCTTTTCCAGATGGTTTGGCGTATTCATATGTAGCAACTTGCTTGCTATCACCGTTATAGTCCATGCCATTTGCTGTGGAATATCCTTTCTTTGCAAGGATGTTATTCAATGCGTCATGTGAGCCATTACCGATGGCAAAGTAATATGTTCCGTAATCAAGAATATATGTTTTTGCTTTATGTGAATCATATGAAGCAAATAGATCCATATCTAAGTCTAAATTAACGGTAACTGATTCATTTGGTTTTAGTGTTTTTGTTTTAGTGTAGTTAGATAAAGAAACTGCAGCCTTTTCAACTTTGTTGGTGATGTCATATGAAGTATATGGGCTTTGAACATATGCTTGTAAAACGTCTTTTCCCTCAACTTCACCAACATTCTTTGTTGTGATGTTGAGTGTAACTTTCTTCTTTTCTAGGTCCCACTTAATGTTATTGATTTGGCGATCAAATTCGGTGTAGGAAAGACCATAGCCAAAGGAGTAACTCATCTCTTTGCTGTAGTCCCATTTGCTAGAATCGACGTATGCGCCTTTTGATGATGAAGCGTTTCCTTTTCCTAGAACGACATCTTCATAACGGGTTTCATAATACTTGTAACCAACATAGATTCCTTCTTGATATACAACGTATTTGGTGCCACTTTTAGCGTCGATTTCGCTAGAATTGGAAAATGTAAAATCACCAAAATTAGATACAGCTGGTGCGGAATATACGTTTGCAGCAATCGTATCAGATAAGTGACCTGAAGGACATGTTTGGCCAGTGATAACATCGCATAAGCCATATACACCAGTGTTTCCTAATGAACCAACGGAGATGATCGCGCCAATTTTGTCATCGTGCTTAAGTTCATCAATACCCATCATGTAATCACTGTTGATAACGACAATGACTTTTGAGGAACATTTCTTTGCTTCTTCGATGAGGGCTCTTTCGGTATCTTGAAGTTCAAGAGCATTATGCACTCCATCTCCATCAAGAACCTTTGCCGGATCTTTTGGAACATCATGGCTTTCACCAAAGGTACGGCAGATGAAAACTATTGCGGCATCAGAATAAGAGGAATAACTATTCTTTACCTCATCTGAATATTCGCTAGGTTTGATTTCACCTGTTTTGTAGCCTTCTGTTCCCGTGCTACGATAATTTCCTTTATAGGATTTGTAATAATCCCATAATGTTGGATTTACTTCCACTCCGTCTGATTGGAATACCTCTTGCAATGTGGCGTCACAGCTTACCTTTCCGCCACCTGATGATGGACCATAGATTAGTTTTGTTGAAGATCTTCCAAAGAGACTTATCTTTGTGCTTTTAGCAATTGGCAAAGTATTGTTGTTGTTTTTTAGCAATACTGTGCCCTCTGCCACGACATCTTTGATAAGCTCTCGTTTAGCTTCAACGAGTTCTTTGGCGCTGCTATAGGTAGAAACATATTCACCATTGCCAATACCTGAAGTAGTTGAACCTGGCAAATACCTATCGATAGCAATTCTCCAAGTGTATGTCATCTCTGTGGCGCCTAAACCAAAGGCGAATAACATACTTGAAACAAACGTGCCAACTTTTAAGATTGTTCTTTTCATGGTTACCTCCTCATTAGAACGAAACCAAATATAAAGAAAGCGCTTTCATTGAACAATCGAAGTGTAATGAGTGGCATGTAAACGGTTACATTTTAAAAAACGAGTGTAACGAAACGACACGTTTTTGCAATGAAAAACAATACTTAAACGTTATTGATAACGATTGTCTTCTTTTTCTTTTTCAATAGTTGAATATATGTGTTCTTGATTTCAGGAACGTTTCTTTTGCTAACGTATAGGATGTCCCCTGTTGTTAGTTTTACGTTATCTGAATTGATGACTTGGATAAATGAACTGTTCACCAAATAACTCTTATGTATTCTGATAAATGAATGGTCTTTTAGTTCGTCAGATAATTCATTCATGCTTAGACGTACTGAGATTTCTTCTTTTGGATTTGCTAGATGAATTATTTGGTATCTTCCTTGGCTCTCGATGAAGGAAATGTTGCTCACACTTATGCCTTGGGTGTTTTTACCCACGATTGCAAGTTTGTAGTCTGTTTCATCGTTGCCATTTCCTTCATTGAGGTAAGTATTGATAACAAAATCAAAATCTTTCACGAAGGATGATTTTCTTATGAAGCCGTATGGTCTTGCTTTGAGGGAATCAAAAACTCTTTCTTCATGTGAAGAGATGAAAACTATTTTTGTATCGATGTTTTTGGAATTGATTTGCTTAGCTATTTCTATGCCATCATCTTCGTTTAATTCAATATCTAGGAAAACTAAATCTATATGATTTGTACTTAATGTTTCTAATAACTCTTTGGCGTTAGAAAACTTGTATATTTTAGAAACGATATTCTTTTCAGCAAAGACGGTCTTCGTGACACTCTCAACGATATCTAAGACTGATTTTTCATCATCGCATATAGCAATACTAAAGATTTGTTCCATTTTTCTTTGCCTCTAAGAATAAAACGATATTAACGCCAAATATTGAGTTTTCGCATTCTAGATTGATGCTGCCTTTGTATTTATCGACAACAGTTTGAACGATCTTTAGTCCCCAACCATGGTAATTAGTTTGATTTGTTGAATATAGAAGATTCTTTAGTTCTTTCTTTGTGTATTTCTTATTTGTTGGATTGCTCATCGATAAAAGAAGAGACGAGTTGATATATTCGATTTCGAGGTTGATTTCTTTCTTGTCCACTTCTTCTAAGGCATTTATAGCGTTATCAATCAGATTTGTTACTAAGGAACAAAAATCAATAGATACGATATTCAACTCAGGAGGAACGATTATTCTTGTGTTGAGTTTGACTCCACTCTTATCGCATTTTGTGAAAGCGATATTAACAACATCATCAATGATTTTGTTCCCAGAATTAGAAAGATAGACGATGTTATTTCCCATTGTGCTTAGATATGAATCTAGGTATTTTTCTAAATCATCATATTTCTTTTCTTTCGAAAGCATTTGTAACATCATGAATTGATTTTTGATGTCGTGGTTTATTTTTCTAACTGCATTGTATTTATCTTCCGACATTCTCATCATTTCGATGTAGCCTTTGTTGTTTTCAATTACCAATTGCTCAAGTGTTTTGGCGTTATATTCTTTGGCGTTGTAATAAATCATCGCATAGACAAGAACACTTAGAAGAATGAATGATCCATATACGATGAAGAAGGATTCAGGGAAATTTGCTTCTTTAACTGGTTGAAGGAAGAAGAGACGGAATATGCCGAAATTAACCATGTTGAAAAGAAAATATCCGCTTGTGAGCCATAGCATTGTCTTTGGAACAAAGATGAATTTCTTGAAATCCATTTTTAACATCAAAAGGAAGATTAGGAACATGCCAAGAACGTTTCCTACAAGTGTTAGTTCTATCTTCCCTTCAAGGATATGCCAAACATATTCTTGGCATGTTCCAAGCCACCCCGATATGTTTGATTGGGCTTCAAAAAGACAGTAGAACAACATGGCGATTGTTGCTTCTTTTACGAAGTCTTTCTTTAGGAAGATAACGTTATATGCGACAAGTAATGAACTAAAGATAAACATTATTATGTCGATGATAGTGAAGAATGCTTTGTAATATGGCAATGTATAAAATGAAGCAAATAAGCAAGATATACCGAACATAACTAAAAGAGATACGAATAGTTCAATAACCTTGTATAAGATTTCTTTCTTAGTTTTAAAAGACCATGGATTTAGGATGTAGTTTAAGCCTATAGCAAAGAATAGTTGGGAAAGTATGAAACCTAAACCATATAGATTGTCGATGTATATGCTCTTAAATCCATTTACCATGTTGGGTTTGTTTTCCTTGATGGCTTCATTATACAAAATACGTGCAGGTAAAATGAAAAGATAATTGAGTGTAACTTGTTTAAGTAAGACATTAAGCAAGATGTTTACTGCGACTTATGCTTTGACAACTTTATTTGTGCTACAATGCTATTCATATGAATAGCCATCATAATATTTTTAATATCAAGGGACTAAGTATATTGGCAATACTTTTGGCTAATTTTTCTTTGCTTTCTGTCGGTTTTTCAACTTGGTATAGCGGAATCGGTGTTGCTCAAAAGGTGAGCGGTGTAAATGTTGCCATTGGCGAAACAACAAATGGGAATTCTTTCTTTACATTTGATGGTGACGCTACATTATTCGAATATACGGAGACTGGCTTAATTCAAGATGAGATTTCTGATCCTTCGTACAATGAAGCGTATATTAGTGTTCCATTCCAAATGGACGCAGGCGATAAGACGATATCTGATTGTCTTAATGAAGGAATGTCAACTTCATTTACTTTACGTACGGCCTTGGTTGACGCTACGAGACAACATCCCGTATTTGATGTAGCAAAAGTAACCGAAGGAAGACTTTTATACAAAACAGAAGATAGCTTTACAGATGATGAATTTTCTGGTGAAAGTGTTCTTGTTTCCACAGAACAATATGTTGCAGAAAAAACCGGCGGAATAGATTTTACGATTGCTAATTTCCCATATATTGAAAGTTCAAAAGTGTATTTCAAGGTGAAACTTAAACTTACATTTACTTATACAACAAGCTTTGCGGATGATATCTATTCTAAATTAGATAGCGGTTCTTTTAAGTTTACATTTCAAGCGGGAGTGTTGTTTTAGTTATGATATCGAAGAAGGTTCCGTTTGTAGTTTTATCCGCTTCGGCATTAACAAACTTATGCCTTGGGTATAGTGCGTGGATCACAGGGACTTTAAAAGATAAGACTGAAACTATAACCAGCAAACCGTCCACTCCTATCGCATATATTAAAAGCAATCCTAATGTTAAATATACGACTATTGAAAAAGCGTTAGAAGTCGCCAATGAACAAGCCTCAGCAGAAAATGCGCTTACTGTGGTGGTGATACCTAGTGTTGATGATGACCTTGCGACTCCGTCATATGTCATATCTCGACCTTGTACAATTGGAGAAAATGTTACATTGAGCATAACTTATGATGAAACAGTATTAGATTGTGAAACAGATAAAAACCAGTTAGCAACCACATCTGGCGTTTCTTATTTTGCTGATTCTGAAAAATATTATAAGAACAATCTAAAATCAAATATTGGTTTAAACACGACATTGACAGTAAAAGGAACACTTAATATTTGTGGAAAAGTAGGTTCCTCTGCACAAAGACCATCTGGTCAAACGTCCTCTTCTTATGCCCAACTTTCACTTTATGATAATGCGACTATTTCTTGCATTGATGATGGTAAAATAGAGTGTCTTGGCTATGTTAAAGAATGGTATTCTAACATTTCGACACATGAAAAGAGCTCTTTATCGCAAACAAACGGAAGTAAAATAATAATGTCAAACTCTGCATCACTTGCGATGCCTGGTGTAATCTATGACTTTTATGGTGGAACTTTTTCTGTAGCTGCCACTAGCACCGCTAAATCATTTCCTTTTACTTCATTTGATTTTCCAAACATTCAATCAACAATTGAACTAAGCTATGGAACCACTGTTACTGCATATTCACAAGTATATGCATCAAACAGTGCGAATTGTTTCGAAATGAAAGTTATCGGACCTGATAGTAATTATTTATTCGTTGTTTCAAATAATGGCAAACTTTTGTTTAAATATAATTCGATTTCCTCTAAATTTACACATTTATATGGTACTGATGATACTGGTAGCCAATGGAATACAATGTCATTTGTAGTTAATCAAGGCTCTGTTGATGTTAATGCTATTACTGTTAATGGTATTTCATCAAGTTCATATTTTTTACCTATAAATTATAAATATAGCATTCAGATAAATGATGGTGGAACATTAAATTTTTTAAATCCTATGAAGTTTTTAAAAGGATCTAGAGTTGTTAACAATCAAGGCGGAACCATCAATTTTAAAAGCAAAGTTTTATTTCATCAAACATATAATTTGATTGGTGCTACACGCTATACAAGCGATTCAACAACAGCGGTAAATACGACTTCTACGACTTATCCATTTCCTTCGGATGATAATATCAAAAAAATGTATTCTTGTGAGAGTGCTGCAGCCCTTTTATTAAACAACGGAACGATTAATGTTTCGAGTGAATTTGGTGGATTTATTTCCGCCGGTTCAGATGGCGCGACCGTATCATTTTTAGATGGATATTCAAATAGTTCCTCGGATAATTCGATAGTCTTTGGTATTAAAAGCCATGATTATTTGTCTTATCAAAATGTAAAAGGTTATTCTAATGGTATGGTTGGTGATTCCGCATCGCGGTGCCTTTTTGAATTAGGAACTTATACAGCTAAAGATGGTTACTGGGCAGGAACGGCGGGAGATTCAATTAATGAGTCTTCAAGTGAGGAACTTGGTGAATTAAAACATGATACTAGTTGCGTCCTCCCAACTGCCCTTGTCTTAATGGCAGATGGAAGCTATCGAGAAGCTGGTACCATAACGACCGGTGATATGGTCATGACTTTCAATCATGAGAATGGCAAATTTGAACCAAGCACAGTTCTTCTCAACGACCATCAAGAAATGCCGGCCGATATATATAACGTTTTGCATCTTGAGTTTAGCAACGGAAAATCCACTGATTTGATTTATGAACATGGATATTTCGATTTAGATGAAAATAAATACGTCTATATCAGAGAAGACAATTATCCTCGCTACATCGGTCACGATTTTGTTTTTGTGGATTCTAAATTAAATAGAAGCGTAGCTAAACTTATTGATGTAAAAATCATCCCTACATTTACCAAATTGGCTGCCATAGCAACTGCTAATAACTTGAATTTTATTGTTGACGATATGCTTAGCGTTGAGGGTGCATTAAGTGGTCTTTTCAATATCTTCGACTACGATCCAACCACTCTTGCATTCGATAAAGAAAAGATGCAACAAGACATCGAAAAATACGGTTTATTAGTTTACGAACATTTCAAAGATTTCTTCCCAAAAGAGATATACGATTTATTGCCTTGTAAGTATCTTGGAGTCTCTATTGGTAAAGGAATGATCACCTGGGAAACAATAAAATCCTATATCAATAAATGGAGAGATCAACTCCTAGAAAACGTTCATTAATCGTATATATTTTTACAATTTGGTCGTTTGGCAAAGCAAAGTACAAGAAAAGTGATGTTTCACTCAATTCTTAGGATTTTTCGATGTACGTTTGCGATTGTTCTGTCATCTTTTAGCCTTTTTGGTTAATGGGCGATAAATTGGCCGAAGCGTTATTTCACGCATTCGTCATCCCTTATTTGCGCCAATATCTAGGGAAAACACGTAAAACGTTTTTTATATGAAGCAAATAGGGAGTATCCTCAATTTTGTGTAAACGCTGATTTCCGTCCATTCAAATATAGCCTATTTCGACATCATGACATGTCAACACTTTTTGAGACCATTTTATATCTGTAATCCAAGCTTCATTGC
>CAVKLJ010000013.1:0-45857 GCA_963657245.1 Lachnospiraceae bacterium | reverse complement strand
ACATAATATATTCCAATTATGCAACTGGTGTTCGTCTCCTTTTCTTTTGGTGGAGTCGAGGGGAATTGAACCCCTGTCCGAAGAATCTCCCACAAGGACGCCTACAGTTTAGGTCCTATCATGATTTAACTAACTGGTACGATAAGACCGAATCCAGTTAGCGAGGTTGTGAAGATTTTCGTCGCCTCTCCCCAACCAAGGTTTGGCGCTTATCGTCTTATTTAGCACCCTGTCTGTTAGTAAGACGCGAAACTAACAGAGGATGTGCTCCTCCTAGACTTTGCTAGGAAACCCGTAGGTTACTGATTAAGCGGCAGCATACGAAGCGCGGAGACCGCGATTCGCATAAAGATAACTGTTGTCAGTTATTGTTTTTTTGATGTTAAAGCTCATCACGCTACTGCAGTCCAGGCAAGATCGGTTCCCCGTCAAAACCAGAACGACCCCAAAACGCTCAATGCTTATTGAGCCATAAAAGTATAATGCAAAAAAGACCTTCATTCATTCATTTTCTTGTCTCTTAGAGACAATAATGTCACTTTCCTTTGTATAATTCGCCCATTTGTTGTAAAGTTTCAATGCTAAATAAAGGACTAACTATGGCAAAAGCAAAACCAGTAAAACAAAATAAAGAAAATAAATTTCTAAAACAGCTGAAGTATTTCTTCAAAACATTATTCTCAAATGACGCTTGCGTAGATGGAAGAACACATAAGTGGTATTACGCGATTGTTCTTGGCTTATTAGCCGCAATCATTGCGACAATTCCAACTTTTGTAGGACGTTTCACAATCAGCGCTTCAAGTTTCTTCTCTAACTCAAGCAATGCTTATTCCTATGATTTAGAGAACTCCCTTGTTGCTTTCAATGATCAAACGAAAGACGTCAAAATGGAAATTAAGGATGCTACCTTAACGATCGATGAAACGGCATGGAAAGGTGTTTGCAAAAATCCAAAAGGCACAGAGACAGACTTCTGGGGATACTACTACAAAGTACCTGTCACAATAACTCAAGAAGAAGAAAAGAGTGATTCCTCCACCTCTTCACAAGCGGCAGGATTAATCACATCTAAAGATGAATATTACTGTGGCTTAGCTGTCTATTACTCTGGCGATGAAAACCCATATACATATGCCGTTAACAAAGCTAGTAACATCATAAATGATCCAAACAATATCTTAGGTCATACGGTTACCAACTATTCCGTTAATATGATCGTCTTTGGAAAGACAAGTGTATTCCTTGCAAAATGTGTTAAGGGAACTTCTTCCTTCACCGGAAATACGTCTGTCCAAGTTAAATACGATCATAAGTCATTCGAAGGAAAAGAATTCCACTCATTAGTTACTCCAATAGAAGGACAAACAATCATTCAAGCATGGTCTTCATTCTTAAATGATGGATATTCCTCAACGCGTGTTGCTATGGCTTGGCAATATGGTGGTATCATGCTTGCTATCTGCGTCGGTATGGAATTCTTAATGGGTGTCCTTGTCTTCATCATGACAAGAGGCAAAAACAATCCATTCCGTATCTACACCTTCTGGGATTCCCAAAAGATTGCATACTTCGCTTCATTTAGCCCTGCATTATTAGGACTACTTGCTTTCATCCCAATGTTCAGTGGAATGACTATGTTCCTCTTCCCAATGCTCTATATATTGAGAGTTACTTGGATGTCAATGAGAAGCCTTAGACCACAAGCCTAATAATTGTAAATATCGATAAAACGCTCATCCTTAAGGATGAGTTTTTATTTTGTCAAAATAGACAAATAAAGAATGAAAAATAAACATTGAAATTAGTCGGCGCAATCATATAATGACAACATAAATCATATATTCCACATTTAAAAAAGGAGGTAGAAAATGATTGGGAGTTTCTTATTTGCTACTTTAATAGCAATTTCTTCAAGCGGTTTAATAAACCTAAAGCCATACTTTGGCAATAATTTTTCGAAGCTAGACGAGATATGTCATTCAAACTCATCTGACGCTGAATATACAAAAGAAAAAATTTTAGAAGGCGTGGACTCATCAGTTAGCTATGCCAGTAACATTACAAGTTATAATGACTTCAAGGCAGCTTATTTTGACAATTTAACATACAATTTTGGGATGAATTACAAAGGATCTTGTGGTTATGTGGCATTAGGCCAATTGTTATCCTATTATGATACCTATTTGAATGATGATATTATTCCTGAACAGTATGACGTAGTATCTAGCGGTTATGACAATAACATAATTACTAGAAGGAACTCTCCTGGGATAATGAAGGATGTAATCGTTGATAGTTCGGCCACTTGGAATGCGGCATATGGTTTTACAATGTCTACAGCTGATTACTATACATATATAGAAACAATTAAAAACCAATCGTTCCACGCAAAATTAATAAGTATAGGCGCCGGACTTGGATATTATAATTTTGATAATGAAGAATACCCTTGTAGCACCACTTTCAATCAAAGACTAGTTGTTTTAATAACGTATTTAAATTCAAGAAACCTAAAATATTCAATGAATTATTACGATAGCAACGACAATGCATCGCTTTCTAATAACGTAAGGCAATTTGCGATTAATGAAGTTAAAAAAGGAAAGCCGGTCCTTCTATCTTTAGAGGGCTCAGTATATGGACATGTTGTGGTCGCTTATGACTATGATTCAACAAATGATTTGTTATATTGCCATATGGGATGGTCAGCAAAAAACACCCATGTAACTCCGGAATCAGAGGGCTATACAATATATAAAGCAGCATTATCAATAACTTTCGAAGATGAGCATTCGCATTCGGACAATTACCAAGTAGTGACCACCAGTGGAGGTGCTACAGCTACCCAAAGTTACTGTTATGACTCAACAGACGTCTGCGTATATAAACACGATCATACCCATAGTTATCTCAACTATTCTGCAACGTATCATAAGGCCTTCTGTGCCTGCGGCCAATATGAATTGAAGCCGCATCAAATAGACAGAACCACTGAAGTTAAAATTGGCACCCGCATATACGCATCTTGCAAAGATTGTAAACGAAAGATAGACATAACCTCAGACGCTGGAATGGTTGCTTCGGTAAATTTAGAAAGAGAGGAATTCTAATATGAATAAGCATAAGCCATTAACTTTTTTACCACTAATATCTTTAGCATTTGTTTCTTGCACGTCTTCAAACGTTAGTTCAGAAATAGAAGCCTCATCCGATTACGCTAGTTCTTCCGAAGAAGAAAGCGTTGTTTCCTCTGAGACGTCTGTCGATTCAGAACAAGCTTTTATCGATTCGCTTGAGTGGAAATATGACAGTGCTTATCACTATAAAGAAAATAATGGTCAGATACTGCAGAAAAAACCTCATTCACATCCAGAAACAGGGACTTACACGTATTACGTAAGAGTTGGATGCGAAGTTTGTGATTATACCTCGATAGACACTGGCCCCGCTTTCAAAGAAAGAAAGGACAAAAGCTTTACTTCATTCGATGAGCTTTCTTCTTTTCTAGATGGTGATTATGCAAAAAACGATAATAACAAACCTTTTGATATTTTAAATGTTAAAAATATCGTTGAAAGCGAAAGCCCGAGCTTTGTTTTCCATTATGGACATTACATAGATGACATATATACTAATTCTTCAATAAACGAAACATTTTATGTATATGATTCAGGGCTTTCTAATTCAACAAGCGATTTGAAATATTCGTTTAAAGTAGACGCCTTTTTCGTGGGATCGGACTTCTATAAAACGAAAACAAATGAAATAACTTACAAAGTCTTAAAAAACGAAGAGACGTACGAGATTCAGACGTGGTACGGCAATCAAATATACGGAAAAGTAATAATCACGCCAAATCGCAATGCTGCATCCGATTATTATCTAAATTACGTAAAAACAAATATAATTACTAGAGGCTAAGAAACAAAAATAAGGTCATCTGAATTGATGGCCTTTTTTAATTAGTCGCCGTAATCACTACCACGGTTCTTATCTTCAACGTATATCTTTAATGGATCAGAAATATCAGAAATCTCACGATATATAAAACCATCCTTTTCCATAAACGGAGAATCATAAGACCAAGTGAATATTACCCTCTCATTCTTTTCTATAACATCATATATGCCTCTAAGAAGATCTTCGTAACGTTCTTCTCTTCTCTCTTTAAAACCGAGCATTCCTGAATAGAAACCTGGTTCGACATAGAAGATGTGTCCTTCTTTTGTTTTATAGGCGTTGCAATAAGGATTCTTCTCATCAACAAATGGGATGTACTGATCAAACTCTGGATAATTCATAACAATAAATATATTAGCCTTTCTTTTTATTTATGATAAGGTTCGTGATTCAATATCTTAAATGAGCGGTAAATCGTCTCAAGAAGAATCACCCTTGTCATTTGATGGGTGAAAGTTAATCTAGAAAGAGTGAGTGAGGCGTTCCCTCTTTTTCTAAGTTCCTCAGATAAGCCAAGAGAACCACCAATTACGAAGTTTATGTTGCTACCCCCTCTTTCCATCCATTTAGCTAAATTATCCGCTAATTGAGGGGATGTAGGCTCCTCTTTTTCAAGATCTAGTAGGATTAAGAAGTCGCTAGGTTTTAATTTAGAAAGAACCTGCTTACATTCCTTATTCTTAGTTTCTTCTTCCTCTTTTAGGGACGCGCTTTCTTTGCTAGGTAAATCGTTAAGTTCAACAATCTCAATTTTGGCATATGGGGAAAGACGTTTTAAGTATTCCTCTTCTGCTGCTCTCCAATATGATTCCTTAAGTTTTCCTATGGTGAAGATTCTTATTTTCATTTGTCTCCTCCTATAAGTGGTTCAAAAGCAGGCGCCGCACGAACATTGTAACGTTCAAAATCTAATCCTTTTTTGGAGAACACTTTTTTATATGTGTCTAAAGCCTTTTTAGGAGTGTTGCAATCTAAAGAAAGATGGGCAAGGCTTATTTCTTTTGTTTTATCTCCAACTAGGTCAGCCATATAAGTCGCAGAGTCAAGGTTAGACAAATGACCATGATCGGAAAGAATTCTTCTTTTAAGAATCAAAGGACGATCGGACATCTTTAGCATTCTTACATCGTGGTTAGATTCAAAGATGTAATAATCCGCGTTCATCATATAAGGAAGATCTTCTTCTGGAACATATCCAGTGTCGGTCATATAAACAAGCTTTGTGTTTCCGTTTATAAGAATAAAACCTAATGGATGGCTTGCATCATGTGAGGTTTTTAGAGGGATAATCGTAAAATCCCCAATTTCAAAAGAATTTTCTTCTTCAATAACGTTAATTCCGGAATATATGGTACTTTCACCAGCGAAAATTGGTAATTTCAATTTTTGATACGCAACGAGAGATAATCCTTTAACATGATCGGAATGCTCATGAGTGATTAAAAGAGCTTTGATGTCTTTCAATTCGAAGGGAGTTAAAGACAACGCTTTATTGAGTGCAGTTAAAGTAACACCCATATCAATTTGAATGAGCGTGTTTTCAGAATATATAAGAGCCGCATTCCCTTTAGATGAGGAAGAGGCGATCACATAACGAATCATTCATCATCCGGAGAAGGATAGCCTTCTTCGCCATTAAGTCTTCTCTCCTCTTCTTCCGCTTCAAGAGAGAAATTATCAAAATGCTGGATAGCCTTAGAGAACATCAAAGATACTTTTCCGGTTGAACCGTTACGGTTCTTAGTAACACTGATTGTCGTAACCGATCCTGCATCCTTATTGTTTCCGACAGCTTTAGCTTTTTCAACTTGTGCGTCCATCTTTTGTTCAAAGGCGGATTGAGCTTTAACGATACGTTTTCCTTGATTATCGTAATAGTCTTTACGATACATAAGCATGATGATATCGGCATCCTGCTCAATAGAGCCAGAATCCTTTAAGTTAGCCATCGATGGAACACCATTTTCATTCTTATCCGCGTCACGGTTTACCTGAGCAAGAGCAATTACCGGAATCTTTAAGTTACGGGCAAGTTCCTTCAAAGATGAAGTAATTTCCGCGACCTCTAAAGAACGAGATTCAAAAGACTTTTCCGTTCTAATAATGTTGATATAGTCGATAAATATAGCGCAAAGCTTAGGCTCGCTATTCTTCAACTTGATTGATTTAGCAATGATGTCTCCAAGCTTTGGGTTTGGTTTCTCATCAATATAAAGATTCATGCGTTCGACTTCACTTACAGCCAAAGAAATCTTTCCTAAATCTCTATCAGTCAATTGCTCGTTTCCTGAAAGAGAAACACGAGAAATCGAGGAAAGAATACGTTTCATAACAAGGGTCGAATCCATTTCGCCCGAGAAGAATGCGACTGGTTCACCTTTATATGAAGCCGCGTTAACCGCAAGATTAAGTGCAAAAGCTGTTTTACCAACAGAAGGACGAGCCGCAAGAACGATTAAATCGCCTGGTTGCCAACCATGTGTTAATTTGTTTAATCCTCTAAAACCAGTATCAACACCAGTTAAAGAACGATTGGCACGTTTAGATTCAGCAATGATTTTAAGTTTAACTTCTTTGGCGATGTCAGATCCTTTACGGAAGCCACCAACAGAGCGTCTATTCGTGATTGCTGTTAAAGTTTGTTGGGAGTTGGCAAGGAAATCCCCGATATCGGAAATCTTTCCTTCAGAATAGTCTTTTTGAATTGATTGAAGCTCTAAAAGAAATTCTCTTAAAACTTGTTGATCACGAACTATGCCAACATAATGTTCAACGTTCTCTGGATTGATAACGTTATTCATCAACTCAAGAAGATAGGCGGAATCACCTGCGGCAGATAATAAGTTTGTGTTTATGAGTTCGTTCGCAACCGTTTGAGGATCAATAATTTGTTCATGCTCAGAAAGGTTTTCCATCGCTTGGAAAATGATTTTGTTACGAGCATCAACATCAGAAAATGAATCTACAGTTAAAGAAGCCAAAGCAATATTACATGCATTGGTTGAAAGTAACATCGCGCCTAAAACAGAACGCTCCGCTTCAACGTTTGATGGCAAAGTTAACTTAGGCATTATTTCTCCTCGGAGATATGAACGTTAACGGTTCCTGTAACCTCTCCTGCGCTTCCTTTGTATAATTCGATCTTAAGTCTTGTATATCCAAGGGCATTGGCTGGATATTTATCGATAAATTTACGTTTATCAATGGTAATTCCCCATTGTTTTTGTAATCCTTCTTCAATTTGCTTTGGAGAAATTGAACCAAACATCCTTCCATCGCTTCCAACTTTTGCCTTGAATTCAACATTGATGTGCTCAAGACGCTTTGCTAAAGCTTCAGCCTCTTCTTTTAAAGCAAGCTGTCTTGCATCTTCAGCAGCATTATTCTTAGCAAGTATCTTTTGGTTTGTATCAGTTGAGATAACCGCAAGTTTTCTAGGAATTAAATAGTTTTTTGCATAGCCATCTTTTGCATCGATGGTTTGTCCTTTTTTGCCAACGCCTTTAACATCGGCTAATAAGATGATTTTCATATATTGTTACCTCCAGAAGAAGCGCCAACCTTGGACGCATCTAAATAAACATTAAGACATTCGACGAGTTTCTTTTCCGCTTCAATAACGTGGGTCACATTTGGAATCTTAGCGTTTGGCAATACGGTCGCAGCCATAGTAAGATGTCCTCCACCACCAAGTTGTTCCATAATGAGTTGAACTGATATGGTTCCATCACTTCTTGCAGAAATGCTGATTTGCTTATCCGCAGTTCTACCAATAACAAATGAAGCGTGGACGTCTCTAAGGGAAAGAAGAGAATTTGCAACTTTAGCAAGAGCACTTCTTTCGACAATGTCGTTGTTGTCGGATACGCAATAGAGAACACCATAAGAAGACGTCTTCATTGTGCCAAGAATCTTATTTGTAAGAGCAAACTCTTCGTAATCATCCTTTAGATATTCATCGGCAAGCGTATTTTCTGCCCCATATTCCTTAAGAATTTCAGCTGCTTCAAACGTTCTCATACCAACGGACTTGCTTCTAAAATATTGGGAGTCCATAAATATGCCCGACAACATGATTGTCGCATAGGAAGGTTTAAGGTCGATACGAGGGTTTGCGGCTGCATAACGAATCATTTCAGTGATAAGCTCACACGCACTTGAAGCTGATGGCTCAATATAAGAAAGAGACGGTCTTTCAATATAAGAATCGCCACGTCTATGGTGGTCGATAACGACAACCTTTCTTGCTAAATCAAGAAGCTTTGGAGCCATGACTCTATTAGGAACGGAGACGTCGACAACGATAACAAGTGATGTTTCTTTGATTTGTGAAGCAGCTTGTTCAGGAGTCAAAGTCATTTGATCAAGTGTATCTTTAGAGAAAGCGCTTGTAAAGGCGATACGAGCTTTCTTTTCCGTTCTCTTTGGCGCATAGACGATTCTAGAATTCTTTCCACACCAATCACAGATTGCTTTAATGCCTAAACAGCTTCCAAGGGCATCCATATCCATATCTGTATGTCCCATAATGAATACGCCAGAAGAATCTTCGATAAGTTTAGCAAGACCGCCAACCATTGAACGAACCTTAACCTTAGAAGTGTTTTCAATGGCAACAGATTTGCCACCAAAGAATCTAAGTTCTTGTCCGTGTTGAGAAACAACTGCTTGGTCACCACCACGAGCAAGGGCAGTATTAATCGCACCTTCTGTCATTTCGTATAATTTGCCAACATCAGGGAAATCGTGCGCGAAACCGATGGATAAAGTTAAAGGAATATCTTCTTTATCTTGCGTGGCGCGAACCTTCTCCATAACGGAGAATCCATCTTTTTCCATTTGGGCAAGAGCATTAAAGTTACAAACAGCAAAATATCTATCCTGCTTAACTTGAGTCAATAAGACTTTATATTGGCGGAAATAATCACGAACTGTGGCTCTTACATTCATAACGGCGTCCGCAACTTCATCAGTATCAGAAGCGACATCGTTAAAGTTATCAATCATGATCACGCCTAAAGCAATCGCCTGTTCTTTAGAATAATTAACAACGTTATCGTATTCGGTAACGTCTTTGAAAACAAACAAACGCGCTTCAGATAAATAACGAACCTCATAAGAGTTGCCCTTCATTTCAACGTGCACACTCTTATCGCTCTTAAGTTTTACTAATTCTTTTAATGATGGGAATGTTTGGAACAAATCGGTATCGACCAAATCCATTTGTCTTTCATGGAAAAGGTTGTTAGTCCATAAAACGATGTTATTTGTATCAATTGATAACAAACCAATTTGATCGATGTTGTAAGCCATTTGAATATCGTTACCGATAAGTGAAGCGGCTTCGACATCGTTAGACTGTCTTTTCTTTGAAAGATGGGCTAAAGCAAACCAAATGAATAAGATATCAACAAGACATAAAATAACAAAACCAAGGAAAACATATTCCTCGATATTCTTGATATCTCTTAACCCGAAAGAGTTATTCATCCAGAAGAAGGCAAGCACACCTATTAAAACCAGTTCAAATGTTGCGAAGATGAAGGTTATATTACTAAATTTCTTAATTGACGCATTCATGGACTAATTATAATTTAACCCCTTATGGGTTAAAAGAGAAAAGAACGAAAAAAGCCTCGTCTTTATGACGGGGCTATACGTATAAGTTAAGCTTACTTTGCGCCAACTTCTGGGAGTAATCCCATGAAACGAGCGTTTTTGATTGCTCTCGCTAATTGACGTTGATATTTAGCACATGTGCCTGTGCTGCTTCTTGGCATGATCTTTCCATCAGGTGTGATGAATCTTTGAAGAAGTTCAACGTTTTTATAATCGATATGTTTAATATGATTCTTAGTGAAATAGCAAACTTTACGTCTGGATCTCATTTTTCTGAAAGCCATGATAAATTTTCCTTTCTAATTAGAATGGTAGATCGTCATCTACGACATCGATTGCGTCTAAATTGCCGCTATCTGGTTGAGCAGCTGGTGCTACATCAGGTTGAGAAGAATAGCCGACTGCATCATTTGCAGCAGCATTCTTTGTATCCAAGAAGTCGAAGTTATCAACTAATGTTTCGATTGTTGTAACTTGAACGCCTGCCTTGTTGGTGTATTTTCTTTGTTGAAGTTTTCCTTCGACAGAGATTAACGAGCCTTTGTGAGTGTATTTAACAAACGTTTCGGCACGAACTCCAAACAACGTGCAGTTCATGAACAAAGTGTTTTTTGTTCCATCTGGGTTTTTGCGGGAATCATCAACTGCGAGCGAGAAGGACGCGACAGAGAGATTTGAAGCGGTCTTGCGTAACTCAGGGTCACGAGTAAGACGGCCAATTAAAATGACACGATTTAACATAATTTACGATCCTCCAATGTTTAATTTCGTATTAATACGACTTAGTCTTGGTCAACCGTAATCAAGAAACGAATGACGTTTTGATCAAGTTTCGCTTGACGGGTCCACTCATTAAGACCTTCAATGTCGCCTGCAACTTTGAGAACGACATAATAGCCTTTAAGTTGTTTGTGGATTGGTGTAGCGAAATCTTTCATGCCTAATTCTTGAGTATTGCTAACTTTGACTTTGTTAGCTTCGAGAATACCTTGAAGTTTGGCGATTTCATCTTTTCTAGCTGCTTCTTCGAGAGCGCTATTTAAGATGTACATGATCTCATACTTTTTCATGACAGCACCTCCTAAATTTGGTCTAATGGATCGTATCTAGTACGACCATAAGAGAATGTTGCTTCCTTCCTTCTTAAGAAAGCTAAAGAATTATACAGCTAAGAAGGCGACTTATCAAACAGATTACGACTGACTTTGCTTTTTATGATTTTTAATGTTTCATGAACATGGCTCATTGTATTGCTGAGCATCCATTAATTTGCTTTTTCACATATATTTTCACCTCTCGATTATAAATAGACGTTATTTTCCAAAAAGGGACAAAAAACATCAAATTTCCATTAATAAATTAACTATTTTTTCTTGGTGGACATCTTCGTGGACACCTTGAGGGACATTTGAGGGACATTTGAGGGACATTTGAGGGACATCAAGTGAACATCGCAGACACAAAATCCTCATCACAACCAAGCCAAAGGTTGCCATATAATCAATGCATTCCCATTTACTTAACGATTAAAAATATGTTGTAAAAAATCAAAGGTCTTTCTTTCCCTGCGCACAATCCCAAAATAAATGTTTGTTTTATTTGCAAAAAAGCATACGCCAAAAATGTGATAAAAAATATAGTTTTTATCGATTAATCATCAATTTTCCAATATCCGCTATAACCACTTCCAAAGTAATGTATGTTCTTCATATTCTTTATATAACGCCGAATTGTTTTTGAACTCAATCCAAGAATAAGCGCAATTTTATCAACCTTTATTCTTGGCTCTTTGTGAATCAGAAAAATTATCTGTTTTTCTGTTTCATCTTGAAGCGCTCCTTGAGGGACATCTTCGTGGACATCTTGGTGGACATCTTGGTGGACATCTTCGTGGACATTGTAATTTAGGTTCGGTAAAATGACTGTAAATTCGTAATGATTTGAACGAAATGTTGGTTTTCTATCAACATCATAGTTTGGCTGAGATTCATAGCCATTGATAATCTTCCAAAAGCCACTGCCTTTACGCTCCATATATCCTATTCGGCTAAATACATCAGCAAGAATAGGATTTCTTCTAGTCGATGGAACACTTAAAGGATCACGCTCCTGAATCGTTGAACCATCAGGCATTCCACCCGGAGAGTAAATCTCCATCCTATCATCATAAATATCGATATGAACCTCGCTTGCCATACACTAAATAGTCACGATGAACCAAAGCGTTGATTAACGCTTCATGATAGCTACGTTCTACATATTCTGGAAGTTCCACTCTTGAGTGACCAGTCTTACGCCACATTTTTCTAAGATTACGCTTTATGAAGGCTTCGCCATTCTCTAATAATGAAATAACGCTGCCCGTATACTCGGCATCATCTAAAGCATCGATTGAACCGTGACTCTTATTTAGCCCATTCCACCTTGTACAAAATAGACGTGACCACCATATGGGTGTTTCATCCGCAATCAAGGCTCCTGCATTTGTAAGAAAACCGTGCTCATTAGCCAGTCCAAAGGAAAATAAGTCTTTGTTATCAAAGCTGTTTCCAGACCACCTTTTATAGCTTTCACGTAATTTTGAAAACGAAAAATCTTCTACTCTATATGCGGATATTTGCGAATCATATGAAGTATTCCTTCCGCGCAAAACTAAACGTTTAAGATCAGAAGCTCTCGCTTTAACGCTCTCATTACCTATACGAACAAAAGCCTCTAATATGCCATCACCAGAGTAGTAATAAGGCGTTTCATCTCCTTTATAGATATCAAGAATAATAATCACCTTATTATCTATCGTTTGAAATCTGAGTTTAAACTCAGGAACAGGATCAAGCCTTGCTTTGATAATTTCGCTTATTTTATCTGAATCGCCGTTTGGATCGGTTAGTCCAAGTACATCTCCTTCATCGGAAACACCAAATATCAAAGCCCCGCCAAATGAATTTGCAAAAGCGCTCACGCTTTTACACCAACTTTTCGGTCTTTTGACCTCTAAAGCTTGTTTCTTATCATATTCAGTCGTTTCTCCAATCAAGCCTTTAATATCAAGATTGCCTTCTTCGTTAATTAAAATTGTTTCTTCTTTTTCCATATATTTGTCTCTCAACTATAAAAAGACGTGCTTTTTAGAAAAGAGACAAAATATTTGAAAAAGCTCCCCATATAGGGAAGCTAAATGTAAAGAGTTGAAACGTTTATTTCTCGTCTTTCATTGTTGGGAAGAGAAGAACTTCACGAATTGTTGGCTGTTCAGTCAATAACATGCAAAGACGATCGATTCCAACACCGATGCCGCCAGCTGGTTGCATGCCATATTCCATTGCTTCAAGGAAGGAATAATCAATTAAGTTGGCCTCATCATCGCCTCTATCTCTAGCAGCCATTTGAGCTTGGAAACGTTCCATTTGATCAAATGGGTTATTAAGTTCAGAATATGCGTTGCCGAATTCAAATCCACCAATGAAAAGCTCAAAACGGTCTACAAATCTTGGGTCGTTTGTCTTTTTTGTTAATGGAGAAACTTCAATTGGATAGGTTGTAATGAAGGTTGGTTGAATTAATGTTGGTTCAACAAATTCATCAAAGAAGGCTTGCATGATATAGCCAGTGCTATTCCAGGATTTCTCGAGTGGAACTTTGTGTTCTTTGGCTAATTCGATTGCTTTTTCAAAAGGAATATCCTCATTGAAGTCAATTCCAGTTTTCTCTTTGATAGCGTCAGCCATAGTGATGACTTTGAATGGGTTAGCAAGATTGATAACGTTGCCATTCCAATCAAATTCTTCTTTGCCAACAACCTTGTCTGCAACATAATGCATCATGCCTTCAACCCAAGCCATCATGTCTCTAAGATCGCCATAGGCTTGATAAAGTTCGATTGTGGTAAATTCTGGATTATGACGGTTATCCATACCTTCGTTACGGAAAATACGGCCAATTTCATAAACACGATCAATTCCACCAATCATGCATTTCTTTAAGTTAAGCTCTGTGGCAATGCGAAGATAGAAATCTTTGTCCAAAGCGTTATGATGGGTGATAAATGGTCTTGCGCTTGCTCCGCCCGCAATAGGAGAAAGAACAGGAGTCTCAACCTCAACAAAGCCTAAGGAATCGCAATAATCACGAATGCCTTTAACAATAGCAGGACGTAAGATAGCAGTTCTTCTGCTTGTCTCATTCATGATTAAATCGAGATAACGACGACGGCAACGATCTTCTAGATCTGTTAAACCGTGATATTTCTCTGCTAATGGTTTTAAGCATTTGGAAAGGTGGGTGAATTTTGTGCAACGAATTGTTAATTCGCCAGTGCGGGATTTCATCAAAGTTCCTTGAACACCACAAACATCACCGACATCTTCTAATTTAAAAAGCTTGTAGTTTTCTTCTCCGACAACATTCTTTCCAATCCAAACTTGGATCGTACCAAATTCATCTTTTACATTGAAGAAGGCTGCCTTACCCATATCACGGATAGCCATGATACGCCCGGCAATATCAACGGAGACCTCTTTGCTAGAAAGTTCTTCCGCTTCCATCTCTCCATAATCTTTACGAATGTCACGGATTTGATTCTTCCACTCATATCTTTGACCAAATGGGTCAACACCTAATTCTTTGTACTTTGGAAGTTTGGCACGCCTTGCCAGTTCTTGATCTGTTAATTTTTCTTCCATATCTATATCCTTTCAGTATAAAAACGCACGGATAGTTTAACGCGAAAAAGCCCCGTTTGCACCTTATTAATATCAAGAGAAGACAAAAGAAACTTGAAAAAAGTATGAACGAGTATGAAAATATTCTAAAAGTATGAACGAGTATGAAAGGATTTAAAAAGTATGAACGAGTATGAAAATAAAATCAAAAAAGAAAATCCATTTACCTTATCCTTTGGAAGTGAGCCTTTTGAATACATAAAAAGAGACGCGGAAAAGAATGAAATAATTGAAAAAATCAGCGGCCAAACCCCCGTATCTCGTTGTTTTGTCATAACTGGAGTTAGAGGTTCTGGCAAAACCGTTATGCTTACTTCAATCTCTAAATATTTTGAAAACGATAGCAATTGGATCATAGTCGATTTAAATGCAGAGGATGACTTACGTGAAGGATTAGCAGCAAAATTATATCGTGCGGCACACGTTAAACATTTATTCTTGGAGAAAGATTTCAGTTTTTCCTTCCAAGGCGTCTCTTTCTCATTAAAAGGTAAAAATCCCATCTTAAACATCGATGATCTATTACAAAAGATGATGGAGGAGATTCAAAAACAAGGAAAGAAAGTTCTCGTAACAATTGATGAAGCGACAAACTCTAAAACAATGAGGCAATTCTCTTTGTCTTTTCAAATGTTAACAAGACATAACTACCCTCTTTTCTTGGTTGTAACAAGTTTATATGAAAACATATCCGCGCTTGAAAACGAGAAAAACATGACGTTTTTGATTCGTTCTCAAAAGTTCTTCCTGACTTCCTTAGGTTTACAAGCAATCACAAACTCATACAAAGAAGCATTGGGCTTAGATTATGAAACGGCACTAAATTGCGCAAGATTAACAAAAGGCTACGCTTTCGCTTTCCAACTTCTTGGATACCTAATGTTTGAAAAGGGCACGAAAGAAATCAACGATGACCTTTTGCTTTCTTTTGACCAGTTGTTAGAAGAATATGCATACAAAAAGATATGGTCAACTCTTTCGGAAGTAGAGAGAAACATCATCAAAATCTTTAACACAAATGGAATCGTAGATGTTTCATTCATATTAGAAAAAGCAAATATGAACAAAGAATATTTCTCTCGTTATCGTGATAGGCTAATCAAAAAAGGTATCCTAACTTGCCCAAGCAGAGGAAGGTTGATGTTTGCCTTACCGCGTTTCAAAGAATTTGTTGATATTATTACATCATTCGATTTCTAAGCAAAAAGAAAAGACACGAATCATTCCTGATCGTGCCTTTTTGTTTTTAGTTGGCTTCTTGTTGAATGGCATTACCAGTGTAGAGTTGGTAATATTTGCCTTTCTCTTCGAGAAGAGAATCGTGAGACCCACGTTCAATGATCCTACCATGGTCAAGAACCATGATGACATCAGAGTTTTTAATCGTGGATAAACGGTGAGCGATAACGAATACCGTTCTTCCTTCCATGATGGCATCCATTCCTTTTGTAACCATCGCTTCAGTACGTGAGTCGATGGAAGAGGTTGCCTCATCAAGAATAAGAACTGGAGGGTTGGCAATAGCTGCTCTAGCAATGGCAAGTAATTGTCTTTGTCCTTGGGAGAGAGATGCTCCACCATTCTTTAAGACGGTGTTATAGCCTTCTGGTAATTGATTGATGAAGGTATCGGCATTTGCAAGCTTTGCGGCTTCGTACACTTCTTCATCCGTAGCATCAAGCTTGCCATAACGGATATTTTCCATAACTGTTCCGGTAAATAGTTTTGTATCTTGGAAAACCATGCCTAAGGAACGACGTAAATCGGCTTTCTTGATCTTGTTGATATTGATATCGTCATAACGAATCTTTCCATCAGCAATGTCATAGAAACGATTAAGAAGGTTTGTGATTGTCGTCTTACCAGCACCTGTAGGTCCAACGAAGGCAACTTTTTGTCCTGGTTCGGCATATACACAGATTTCATGGAGAACAATCTTATCTTTTGTGTATCCGAAGTCGACAGAATTGACGTTGATCTTTCCTTTCAACCATTTGTATGTAGTTTGAGAACCATCTGTATGTGGATGTTTCCAAGCCCATTTGCCAGTTCTTTCCTTAACCTCGACTGGATTGCCGTTTTCGTCTTCTTTAGCGTTAACGAGTTCGACATATCCTTCATCGATTTCAGCAGGTTCATCAATAATTCCGAAGATTCTTGAAGCACCAGCCAAAGCCATAGTAACAGTGTTAAGTTGTTGAGCCATTTGTCCGATTGGTTGAACGAAGCTCTTAGAGTAGAGTAAGAAAGAAATGATGATACCGATTGAGTAAGAGTGAGAGAAGCTTCCAGATAAGGAATATCCGGTAACTCCATTAAGAACGAATAAGCCACCGATTAAAGCAATAATCGCATATTGCATATTGCCTAATTGGTTAACGGTTGGCATTAACGTGTTAGCATAACGGTTAGCTTTGACGGCTTCAGTATAAAGATCATTGTTTACCTTTCTGAAACCTTCAATATTTCTTTGCTCATAGTTGAAGACTTTGACAACCTTTTGGCCAGCGATCATTTCCTCAACGTAGCCGTTAGTTTTACCAAGTTGCATTTGTTGCTCAACGAAGTGCTTGCCGGAGTTATTGGCGAAGTACTTAGTTAAGAAACCCATAAGGGTTGCAAATAAGATGACAACGACCATCAAATAAAGATCGGTCATAAGCATGATGATAAAACATGCAAACATCGAGACAAAGCTAGAAACCATCATTGGGATGGAACGAGCAAGCATTTCTCTTAAGGAATCAACGTCGTTGGTGTAAATAGACATGATATCGCCATGAGTGTGCTTATCAAAATAAGAGACTGGTAAATCTTGCATGTGGGCAAACATCTCATCACGGATTCTCTTTTGTAATCCTTGAGCGATATAAGCCATGAAGAAGTTATAGGAATATGAAGCAAGAACGCCGACGGCGAAAATGCCAATCATAACGCCAATCATTTCAAAGAAATGGAGGTTAAATACCGTGATTTCTTGAGTCATGATGTTATAGGCGCTGCCAATATAACCAACGGAATTATTAGCGGCAAATTTATCTAATGCTGGTTGGATGAATTGGTCGATAAGAATATTACCGACAAAGTAGGAGTTTGCGACCGAAGCAAAAGAAACAAGAAGCGTAGATACTATAACCAAGGCGAAATAACCTGGATAGTATTTGATGATCATCTTCAAAAGGCGTTTGAATGCGCCTGAAGTTTCGGCCTTGCTAGGTTTTTTATTCATGGACATCGAAATCACCTCCACCTAATTGAGATTCGTATAATTCTTTGTAAACGGAGCAACGTTGCATAAGCTCATCGTTGTTGCCTTTGTCGACAATCTTACCACCGCTTTCTAAGACGATGATCGTGTCACAATCCTTAATGGAGAGAACACGTTGAGCGATGATAAATTTCGTAACGTTTGGTTTTGTTTTTGCTAATCCTTCACGGATTAAGGAATCAGTGTGGGTATCGCAAGCACTTGTAGAGTCATCAAGAATCAAGATCTTTGGATTCTTTAAAAGAGCTCTAGCAATGCAAAGACGTTGTTTTTGACCGCCGGAAACGTTTGTGCCTCCTTCGGTAATCATTGTGTCTAATCCCTCTGGGAAAGAGTGAAGGAATTCGCTTGCTTGAGCAATATCACAAGCTGCCCAAATTTCTTCATCCGTGGCGTTTTCATTGCCCCATTTTAGATTTTCGCGAATTGTTCCAGTGAACAAAACGTTCTTTTGAAGAACAACAGAAACTGCATCACGAAGAGTTTGAATATCGTAATTACGAACATCAACTCCACCAACGGAAACATTACCCTCATTCACGTCATATAAACGTGCCATTAAGGAAACTAAGGACGTCTTAGAAGAACCTGTTGGACCAATGATACCAACTGTCTCTCCTTCTTTGAAATGAAGATCAACATCACTTAAAACATATTTGCCATCAACGTAGCCAAAGGAAACGTGGTTGTAATCGACATTGCCATTTGGAACCTCGTGAATTGGATTCTCAGAGTTTCTGATATCAGGAACTTCATCAAGGATTTCAACAACACGTTCTGCACTGTTACGAGCAATCGTGATCATGACATAGACCATGCTGACCATCATTAAGGCCATCAAAATCATCATGACGTATGTGAATAATGATGAGAGAGATTCGACGCCAAGTGTCAATGGGTTTGCGCCAGAGCCAGTAACCTCAACATTTTGTGTAATCAATGTTGCGCCAAGAATTGAAATAAGAATCATCGCTGAGAAGATTGCTAAGTTCATGAATGGGTTATTGAAAGACAATAACTTTTCATTCGCGACGTAGTTCTTATAGATGAAATCAGAAACTTTGTTGAAATGGGAAACGTGATAATTCTTTCTATCGAAAGATTTAACAACACGGATACCATCAACGTCTTCTTCGACAGATTCATTTAAGTCATCATAGGTATTGAAGATAAGAATGAATCTCTTATGTGCCTTTGAAGCGATAAAGATGAGAACGAATAAAACAACAGGGATAATGATTAAGAATATCCAAGCAAGTCCTGGAGCCATGACGAAACACATAATCAAAGCGAAAATCATCATCAATGGGGCTCTAAGAACCATACGAATTGTCATCATGAATGAGAACTGAACGTTGCTAACGTCTGTCGTAATACGTGTGACAATTGAAGCAGAGGAGAATTTATCAATATTCTTAAAAGAATATGTTTGGACCTTCTCGAACATGCTTTGACGTAGGTTACGTCCAAATCCAGCCGAAGCGCTAGATGCCCAATAACCGGCAAGAATACCAGTAACAGCGGCAAATATAGCCATTCCAGCAATAACACAGGCCCATAAGATAATTCCGTTTAAATCGTTTTGTCTTACGGCACCTAATAAATACTGAATAAAGAAAGCAATTAAGATTTCAAGTGCTGTTTCAACGATAACGCATAGCCAAGTTAATGTTGTGTCTTTCCCAAAGCCTTTAACACTATGGGATAAGGTGCCAAGAACATGGCGCATGGAATATTTTCTTTCTTCACCAGTCAATAAAGTCTTTTTAACTTTTTTGTCTTTGGTTTTTTCCATATTTTCTCCTTTCTATTTTTCTTTTTCTTTTGCAGCAAGAATATGTTCACGTAATCTTACTAATAGAAGAGATAACGTCTCAGATTCTTCTTGAGTGAACGCTTCAAGGAAGAAGGCATCGCTTTCAGCAAGAGTTGCATTGATATCATTTTGTAATTGTGCTGCTTTTTTTGTTAAAACGATACGCTTCAAGCGACCGTCTTTTTTGCAGACTTCATAATGAATCATTCCCTTTCTTAATAGAGAAGTTAAAATTTGTGACATCGTAGCTTTTGATAAGCCATACTTTTTAAGAAGCACTTTTGCTGTAACAACATCATCTGGATGGCTATCTACATAATGTAGAACCATGCCTTCAGATAAAGTTATGTGGACGTCATTCTCTTTGAAGTTTTCATTGATTTCGTTTTGAACGTATTGCTTTACAACTTTTGACGTTTGTCTAATTTCTAATCCAAGTTTAACTTTTTCCATAAAACCTCCAAATAGTTCGCCAACGAACATTCTATATAGAATACATAAAAAATGTCAGTGATTTTTACGATTGTTTTTTATGAAAGCGTTACCAATTTTATATCGATAAAAATATACTTAGAAAAAAGGCTTTTTATAGCTTGTTTCTTGCCTTAATTCCATTCAATATTCTTTCGATATCAGCGTAACTTTTTATATTCATCGATATTTCAGCGCGGATTTTCTTATAGCCTGGGAATCCTGTGAAAAACTTTGGTAAGAGTCCACGTAACATCATTGCTCCATCGCGTTCGCCAAGATAGTCGCATAAACGTTTAGCAAAATCTAAGGCATATTCTGCGTCTTGATAAATGCTAGGTGAAGGCAAAACCTCTTTTCCATCTAATAACCTATTAATATTAGTTACAAGTTCAGGATTGCCTTCTGCACCTCTAGCAACCATAACTAGTTTTGCACCAGTTATTTCCATCGCCTTAAGCGCGGCTTCAGGGGTAAAGATATCGCCAGAAACACAAAGAGGAATACTAAGCTCATTTCCAAGTCCTCTAATCTTTTCATAGTCTGGAACGCCAGTATATCCTTGAGTTGATGTTCTAGCGTGAATCGTAATCATCTTTACGCCAATATCTTGCATTCTTTTTGCAATTTCCACGCAATTGATATGGTCTTGATCCCAACCAAGCCTCATCTTAATTGTTACTGGCTTATGTGATTTTTCGATAACCTTTTTGGTATATTCAATCATCTCATCAGGGCGTTTCATCCAAGCGCTTCCAGCACCAGTTTTCGTAACTTTAGGAACAGGGCAGCCAAAGTTTAAATCCAAGATGTCGTATTGAGCATATTCTTCTAGAATCTCAATCGCTCTTTCGGTGTTTTTAAAATCAAAGCCAAATAGTTGAAGACCAACTGGTCTTTCTTCGGGAGAGGTTCGAAAATATTTAAGAGTTTTGTTATTCGAATAATAAAGGCCACAGTCTGAAATCATTTCGGAATAGGAAAGAGCCACCCCGAATGGCTTCATAAATTCTCGATACGCAAGAGTGGTGACTCCTGCCATTGGGCCAAGGACAACCTGGCCGTCTAATTCCACATCACCAATTTTAATTTTTTCCATAATTAATAGAGAAAGAGGGCCTCAAGCGAGACCCTCTTAAGAACGTATTTTATTTATTTTCCGTATCTTCGGATTTTGCATCCGTTGAAGGTTCTTTCTTTTCCCCTTCTTCTACGTTCGAACCTTGCTCGATATCGCGTTTAGTTGGAGAAGAAACTATTTTGTTAAGCTTGTCTTTTGTTTCTTGAGAGATTGCGTCAGTTTCCTTAACTTCTGCAACAACCTTTCCAGGGAGTTTTCCTGTCTTGACCAAGGATTCAATTTCTTCAGCAGTAATTGTTTCTTTTTCAAGAAGGGTTTCTGCGATTAAGGTAACATCGTCTTTGTGCTCAAGAATGATCTTTCTCGCTTCTTCATGGCAAGTTTCGATAATTTCACGAACGGCTTTATCAATCTCATAGGCAATTTGCGTAGAGAAATTCTTGCTTGTATTCGTGTAATCTCTTCCTAAAAAGACCGAACCACCAGCTTGCTCATATTGGATAGGGCCTAAATCAGACATGCCATATTCTGTAACCATGGCTCTAGCAAGACGAGTTGCTTGTTGAATATCGTTAGAGGCTCCACTAGAAACATCATCAAAGAAGATTTCTTCTGAGCTTCTTCCACCAAGAAGGCCAGTGATCATTGCGAGCATTTCTTTCTTTGTCATTAAGAAACGATCATCTTCTGGTGTCATTAAGACGTGACCACCAGTATTTCCACGAGGAATGATAGTGATCTTTTGAACCTTTTCGGCATGAGGCAAGACAAGACCAATGATGGCGTGTCCAGATTCATGGAAAGCAACTTGTTTACGTTCAACAGGAGACATTCCTTTGCTAGATTTTGCCGGTCCAGAGATTCTTCTATCGATTGCTTCATCAATTTCAGCCATGCCGATCACATCTTTATGGAAACGAACAGCAAGAATAGCGGCTTCGTTAAGGATGTTATCAATATCAGCGCCAGAGAAACCAACGGTGCGTTTTGCTAACGCATGGAAATCAACTGCTGGATCAATCTTTTTATTACGAGCGTGAACTTTGAAGATTGCTTCACGACCATCGGAATTTGGAAGGCCAACAGTTATGACTCTATCAAAACGTCCTGGACGTAAGAGGGCTGGATCAAGAACATCGTCACGGTTTGTTGCAGCAATGACAAGAATACCGGAGTTGTATTCGAATCCGTCCATCTCAACGAGTAATTGGTTAAGGGTTTGTTCTCTTTCATCGTTACCGCCACCAAGACCTGCGCCTCTTTGACGACCGACAGCATCAATTTCATCAATAAAGACGATACATGGTGCAGTTTGTTTAGCTTTTTTGAACAAGTCTCTAACACGACCAGCACCAACACCGACGAACATTTCAACGAAGTCGGAACCGGAAATGCTATAGAAAGGAACTCCCGCTTCACCAGCAACCGCCTTAGCAAGTAAGGTCTTACCTGTACCTGGCGGGCCGATTAAGAGGGCACCTTTTGGTAAACGAGCACCATATTTGGAATATTTCTTTGGCTCTTTAAGATAGTCGACCATTTCGACCATTTCGGCTTTTTCTTCATCGCATCCAGCAACATCAGTGAAACGAACTTTGGACGTTTCCATTCTTGCTGGTGAGCGGTTGAAATCCATAGCTTGGCGATTTGCTCCACCCATTGAAGCGTTTAATCTCCAAATTAAGAAGCCACCGAATAGAAGGATAAGAACGGCTTGAATGATTGTTGGTCCCCATGTATCCCAGAAGGAAACTTCATATGGATCTACCGCAACAACGTAGGCTTCATCGTTATATGTTTTACCATATCCAGAAGCTTGCCAAATTTCTGTAGCAGTTTTGAAAATGCTGTAATAGTTAGCGTGAGTTGGGAAGGTTAAATCAGCATCTGCACTTCCTTTATAAACAAAGGTTCCAGTTTGAGAATCACCATAGAAATGCTCGGCAGATATTACAACGGTAAAATCTCTCTTTTCGTTGAGTTTTGTTTTGTTATAACGGCGTCCTTTTACGACGACAACATCCTTGGCTTTTGGGGTGTATGAAATATGTGAGATATAGTAATTACCCTCATCGATTGTTGTTTGTTTTGTGTTGATGTTATAACCGACATAACTATCAATTTCACTTTCGGCCCAGGTTTCGGCTGCATTGGAAAATTGACCGACAATAAGCCAAACGATCATCACAATAAGAACTGTAGTTAACAAGTAGGGCAAAATATAGGTTATCTTACTTTTCTTTTTTGGTTGTTGTTCGTTCATCTTTTTCCTCCTTATTAGTTATGCAAAACGCGCAAAAGAAAAATGCGCTAGCAACAAAATACACCCTTTAAGGGTGAAAGGGAAAGAAAATTGCATTATTTTACTAATTATTTTTTTACCGTTTTTTTAAAAGTTAGATATTATCTAGATTATCACGGATTTCGTCTTTTATTATCTCATACATTTCTTTGGCTTCGTCTTTTTTAGCAAAGGGGCGAATCGAAGAAATTTTAGCCGTTATTTTATGACGTCCCATAATAAGAATTAAGGTGTCACCAGGATTGATTTCCGAACTGGCTTTCGCAAGCTTATCGTTGATAAAAACGTCGCCGTCATCGCAAAGTTCTTTTGCCACTTCTCTTCTCTTGATTAAACGAGATACTTTTAACCACTTATCAATTCTCATACGCAAATAATATCACTCCGAAATTCTTTTGTTATATAGTTCATCCACTGTTTCCATAATTTTTTGAAGTTCATAGATCCATGAATCGTCTTTTTTCTTTCTTAATAAACGAATATGAACCTTTTTATCAACAAAGTTGACTTTGATTTCATCCATATAAGGCAATAACGCATTGAATAAATCAACGGCAATATGCGAAATCCGAGTAAACGAATCACTTAATAAAATATCAACGTATGTACTTGTTTGTTCGAGTTTATAGAATTCCTCTTTTTCCATGAGGAAATTAAGGCGTTTTTGCAAAATTAAAAGTTTGACCTGTTTTGGCATTTTCCCATACATATCCCGCATATGTTTGGAAACTTTCTCTAATTCTTCCTCGTTTTTTGCTCCATCTAAATCTTGATAAAGTTCAACCTTATCAGAGGTAATCGCATAACTTTTTGGAATATATGCGTCGATGTTGAAAAGAGTGCGTGCTTTAGGTTGTTCTTTTTTGATTCCGGTTTTTCTTTCGTCGATTGCCTCGTTTAAAAGTTGTAGATATAAATCCAAACCAACCGAATCAATGAATCCCGCTTGTTCAGGGCCAAGGATATCTCCTGCTCCTCTTATCATCAAATCACGTTGGGCAATCTTGTATCCTGAACCTAGTTCGGTGAAATCTTGAATAGCTTTTAAACGTTTGATGGCATCTTCATTCATTCTCTTGTTTGGCTTATACATCAAGTAAGCGTAGGCAACTCTATCTCCCCTACCGACTCTACCTTTGATTTGATAAAGTTGAGAAAGACCAAATTTATCCGCATTTTCAACAATGATCATATTTGCGTTAGGAACGTCGATGCCGTTTTCAATTATGGAAGTTGCGACTAAAACATTAAGTTCACCATCGTAGAACTTTTGCATGACCTCTTCTATTTCTTCTCTTTCCATTTGGCCATGGACCACTCCTACATTGGCCGTAGGAACATTTCTAGAGATCTTGTTGCCTTTTTCATAAATCGTAGCAATTGTGTTATGAATTAGAAACACTTGGCCGTTTCTAGATAGTTCACGTTTGATTAGTTCATAAACTACTTTATCGTCATATGGCGTGACATAGGTTTGAATTGGGGTTCTAGCTTCAGGCGGAGTATTGATGGTAGAAACAGGTCTTATGCCAATTAAAGACATTTGCAAGGTTCTAGGGATTGGGGTTGCAGAAAGAGTCAAGACATCAACGTCTTTTTTCATTTCTTTTATCTTCTCTTTTTGAGCAACGCCAAAACGTTGTTCTTCATCGACGATTAATAATCCTAAATCCTTAAAATGAACATCTTTTGAAAGCAATCTGTGCGTGCCAATAACTAAATCGATCGTGCCTTTTTCTAGTCCTTCAAAAATAAGTTTGCTCTCATGTGCAGAAACCATTCTTGAAAGAAGAGCAATACGAATGCCAAACGTTTGGAAACGCTCGATTGCAACTTCATAATGTTGTCTTGCTAGAAGGGTTGTTGGAGCAAGCATAGCGACTTGTTTGCCATTATCGATTGCTTTAAAGGCGGCTCTAAAGGCGATCTCCGTCTTTCCAAATCCAACATCTCCGCAAAGAAGCCTATCCATTGGATATGGTCGTTCCATATCGTGTTTTATTTCTTCAAGAGACCTTTCTTGATCAGGGGTTAACTGATATGGGAATTCATCTTCAAATCTTGTTTGTAAATCATCGTCCTTATCAAAGGCAAATCCCCCGACTTTTGCTCTTCCGCCATATAAGGAAATGAGTCTATCAGCCAAATCATTAACGCGATTCTTGATTTTTGATTTTTTCTTCTCCCAATCGCCGGAATAAAGATGAGACAACTTAGGCGCATAGCCTTCTCTTCCTGAATATTTCCTAACTAATCTAAATTGATCCAAAGGAACGAATAATTCATCATTTCCAGCATAGGCAATTTCCAAATAATCCCTATGAATCCCGTCTGTTTCCATGATTTTCACCTGGATAAACTGGCCGATTCCGTAATATTCGTGAACAATATAGTCGCCAGGTTTTAAATCTTGGTAGCTCTTTAAGATGGTCGCATTTTTAAATCTTCCAGAGAATCTAGTCGCGACAAGTTTTTTGCCAAAGATTTCACTTCCTGAAATGTAGGTTATAGAAAATGATGGTAGTTCAAAACCAACATTTAAAGATAAGTTTGAAATTCCGAGTTGAGAGGAAGGAAGATTCATTCCTTCTACTTCTTCAAATTCAACCTTCATTTCTTTGAGCATCTTTTTTACAGTTTCCCTTTGATGCTCATCTGATAAGGCAAGAATGATCTTTTCTGATGATGAACGATAAGAATCAATCATTGGAATCAAAGAAGAAAGTCCTGCGCCTGTTGATACTAAATTCCTAGTTTGGAATATTTCGTCATCTGGAGAATGAGAGAATTTTGAACCATAGGAAACGTTTTTCTTAGAAAACGCCTCATCAGGACTCATATACTCTTCTAGATGGGTTGGGCAAAGATGATTCTTAACTAGTTCTCCGAAATAATCTCTTGCTTCAGAAATTAATAGATCGGTCGATTCTTTGAAACCTTCTTTATCAGAAACGAAAACTACTTCAGGATCAAAGTAGGAAAGAATGGAATTTGCTTCATTAAGGGCAAAGCCATAATAACGATAAAGTCTGTTTTTGTAATTTCTTTGAAGAATATCTTCTAAATCATTTTCAGCGGTTTGCTTATAGGTGTCTTTGTCATTTTCTCCCGATATATGAGATAGATCTTTTTCCATTAGCTCATGGAAACGAGAGGAAAAATCTTCTAGTTGTTCATCAGTAAGCAAGAAATCTGAAGCAGGTAATATTTGAATCTCCTCAAGGCTTTCTTTTGAAGATTGGCTAGCAATATCGAAATACTTGATGCTTTCAATTTCATCATCAAAAAATTCAATACGGATCGGCTTTAAATAATTAACGGAAAAGATATCAAGAATATCCCCACGTAAAGCAAATTGTAATGATTGATCAACCTTATTAACACGAGTATAACCTGCGTTTATGAGGGTAGTTTTCATCTTTTCAAGAGAGTAACGAGAACCTACTTTTAAATCTATTGTGAGATTTTTAAACATTTCTTTCGATGGAAGGTAACGTAACAATGCTGATGGATGGGTAATGAGAATCTTGTCTTTTCCATAAGCCAATTGCCCCATGGCGTAAAGCCGTTGAGCCATTAGTTCTTTAGATGAAGAAAGAGCTTCAGCGCGTAATAGCTCATCACTCGGGAAAAGAACCAAATCATTCTCTGGCAAAAAGTTCAGAAGGAATTCATAGACTCTCTGGGCTGTATAAAAATTATTAGATACTATCGCGTATGATCCTTTTTTCTTGTGATATAAACTAGCGAAAACTAAGCCAACCCCAATCGTATCATCAATGACAAAAGAGCCCTTCTTTCTCTTCAAAAGGGAAGTGTAATTTAGATTATTTAAAAGAGAATATAAATCAGTCATTAGCCTTTCTTTTAATTGAGTTGTATTTGCTCATTACTTTCAAGAAACTTTCACCAAGCGCTATCTCTTTTAGAGCTTTTGCGGCGTTATCGGTCGCAAAATCAAGGGCGTCATAGGATTCTCCTTTTGGTTTTCCTAAGACGTAATTAATCGAATCTTTGTGAGGTGGCTCACCAATACCAACACGGATACGTTTAAATTTGTTGCTGCTAAATAAATCGATGATATTTTGCATGCCTTTATGTCCACCACTAGAGCCATCTAAGCGTAAACGAATAGCACCTTCTTCAATCGCCATATCATCATAGACAACATAGATATCATCTGGGCTTAATTTATAAAAATCTGCCAAAGGTCTAACGCTTGTGCCAGATAAGTTCATGAACGTTTGTGGCTTAAGAATGATAATTGGTTCCGGGAAAGCGGAATTTCTGATAATCCCGTATTCTCCTTTAAAATCGCTACGATCAAAAGAACCGTTTGCCATTTCAGCAAACTTATCGAGTGTGACAAAACCCATGTTATGACGTGTCCACTCATATTCTTTTCCTGGATTTCCTAACCCGACAAATAGTTTCATTATTTCTTTGCCTCGCCAAGTTTTATCTTTTGGACAACTTCGATAACTTTCTCAACTTTTTCGGAGTCATAAACCTCTATAGGATTTTCTTTAACGAAATTCAAATCTTGTGCATTTCCACCAAGTTCTGGATGGGATGCCATTAAACTTATGGATTTATTGAACAAGAAATTGTCTGGGAATTTAAGCTTAGAAAAATCGAAACTTCCTCTAAATTGATAGAAACGAAGATGATAGTCACCCAAAACGTTTTGTTCGATGAGATTTTCGCGACTTTCCTTAGTTGGCATGCCCATGCCGTTAGCAAAGACTAAAATGGCCTTTCCATCTAATATGTTCCAATGGGAGAGGAACTCGTTGATCTTTTCAATATTACCTCCACGAACATAAGAGCCAAAAACGATGATTTCATACTCATCAAGTTTTTTCCATTTCACTTTCTTAAATGGTAGAAGGTCCCCTTCAACTCTACTAGCAATGTCTCTAGCATATTTTTCGGTCGAGCCGTATTTTGATTCGTAAATTACTAATGTTTTCATACCGTAAAATTTTAACACGCTAAATATAAATAAAGAACAATCGTTTTTCCTAATTAAAAGACTGAGTTTGCACTTCTTGTGTTTTTTTCTTTACAATTTTGCAAAAACTTCCTTACTTTAGGTATTTTTTCGTAAAAAAGTTATGAATTTTTTGTTCTTATTTTTTATATTTTAGAATATAATTGACTAAGAAAAAGATTCTTGTATTATTGTATAGGTCTTTTTTGAAATAAGGAGGATGTTTTATGCCAAGAACCGCAGCTCAAAACGAAGCAATCCGTGACAAAAGAAAAGACAAGATCATTAATAAGACAGTTAAGCTTTTCGCCCTTAAAGGTTTTGATTCCATCACCATCGATGATATCTCAAAAGCCTCTAATTGTGCCCATGGTCTTTTCTACCACTATTTCGATGTGAAAGAGGATCTCTATAACGCAATAGTTGCTCATTTCGAAACGAAATATGCCGATAGACTTCTTAACTATGAAGATTTAGAAAGGAAGTCGGCTTACGAAGCGTTATCTGATATTGTCCACTTCTATCACAACATCCTTAGTGAGAACGATGGATTAGTCAGTTATTCCAGATTATCGCTAACAAGATTCTACCTTTGCCAAGAAGCGGAAAAACCATTATCCGGTGTCGACATGTTTGATGAATTGAACAAGTTGGCTAAGAAAGGTCAAGAAGAAGGAAGCATCAGAAACAGTGTCGATTATCAAGACATTGCCAAGGTCTTGATGAGCGTTTTCCTCGCTGAAACGGAATTACGTCTTGCAGACAAAGAAAACTTCTCACCAATGGATCCAGAAATCCTATTGATTGGCATCAAAGCTTAACAAAGAGAGCCCCCAAGCTGCTATGAGTTTCTCTAGCAGCTTTTCTTTAAGGCTTTCTATTATTTGCGGCAACAATAGTTGTTAAATTATAATTTTAGTGTACATATGAAAAAGAGAAAATTGACCTTTGTTTTAAGCCTATTGCCCTTAATCGGTTTATCGGCATGCAACAAACCAAAAGAAACCAAATATTATTCGTTACAAATTTGGACTTACTATAATGGCGACACCGAAACATCATTCCAAAATATCGTTAGCCAATTTAACGAAACAAAAGGCAAGGAAGAAAGAATTGCTGTTACCGCCCAATCACAAGGAACAAGCGTTAATGATTTATTAAATGCTTTATTAGATTCAGCAAATGGCAAAGTCGGCGCAGAGACCATGCCTGATCTATTTTTAGCCTATTCTGACACGGCATATGAGTTAGATAAATTAGGAAAAATTGTTTCTTTAGATGATTATTTCAACGAGGAAGAATTATCTAACTTCTCCGAAGGTTTCCTTAACGAAGGAAGAATCGGAACAGATGGAAAGCTAAAAATCTTGCCTGTCTCTAAATCCACCGAAGCCTTGTATATCAATAAAACAGACTTCGACAAATTCATCTCACAATATCCAGAGTTAAACATCAAATACGAAGATTTATCTACGATTGAAGGATTAATCGATGTCTCTAAGAAATATTTTGAAAAAACTGGCAAAGCTTTCTATGGCAGAGATTCTTTAGACAACTATTTCGTTATTGGCGCAAAACAATTAGGAATCGATATTTTGCATTACGATGAAAATAACAATTACGGAATAAACTATGACCGTAATGTCTTTAAAAAACTTTGGGATTCATATTACGTTCCATACGTAAAAGGATATTTCAACGCAATCGGTAGATTCCGCTCTGATGATATAAAGACCGGAAACATCCTAGCCTACGTTGGAAGCACCTCTTCTGGAGGATACTTCCCAAATAAAGTCATCTTAGATTCCGAAGAATACACGATTGAAAGCAAAGTTATGCTTGCCCCTTCTTTTGAAAATGGTGGCAAATATGCTGTAAGCCAAGGCGCTGGATTTTGCATTAGCAAATCAAATGAAGGACAAGAGAAGGCTGCAGCCACCTTCTTAAAATGGCTTTCCGCAAAAGAAAACATTACTTCCTTCTGTGGAAATAGCGGTTATTTCCCTGCAACATATGACGGTTTTAGCGATGATTTCATAAAATCCAGCGATAATACGAAATTCAAAGAAACTTTCGAAATCGCCAAGAAAACCGTCACCAATTACACAATGTATTCAAATATCGTGGGTGAAAATGGCTCGAATTATCGAACCTTGTTGAAAAGCGCTTTGACAACAGCTGCAAGCGAAGCAAGAGCCAAAATCGAAGAATCCAAATTCGATGAAGCTGTCATTAAAGAATATACATCTGATACCAAATTTGACGAATGGTTTAAGTCACTAAGCAAGTAAGGGGAATATGAAAACTAATTTCAAGAAGATAAAAGATTCTATCGCTCTACGAATTGTTTTTCCTATTGTCTTGGTTAGTTTGATACAAAGCGCAACCGTCGCTAGCGTTCTTTATTTCACCGTAATTAGAGACACCGTTAATAACTCATTGGTTACTAATTTTAAGTCTAGCGTTAACGTTAGAAAGAATTATATTGAAAGTTTGATTTCCGGTACTTGGAGCAATATTGACCACACTTATAACGATATCAAATCAGAGACGGCATTTTATTTACAAAACATGTCTTATTCTGTCGATGATATCTTAAAAAATGAAGATGTTGCCGAAGAATATCTTTGTAATGTTTCATCTTATCTAAGCGAAATGATCAGCCAAAATAAGGTCAATGACGCTTACATCATTTTGGATAATGATTTCACTGGCTCTGAAAATAAATTAATGGCCTACATAAGGGCCAAAAACCCTTCATATACATCAAATAATGAGCTAGAAGTCTTATATGCCCCAACAAAGGTTTGGAAAGATTTCTATAAGAATGGTTTTGGCTTAGATAACTCCATTGAATCAAATAAATATCAAGATTTAGAGAATAAAGACTTCTTTGAAAAACCAATAACATATTACAAAGAAGAAAATGACGTTCAAGCGTATTGGTCAAGTTTGACAAACGTTAAATCCACTAAAGTTCTTTCTTATTCAAAACCATTGATCGTTAACAATAAGCTTGTTGGACTTTTAGGAATTGGTCTCACCGAGTCATATCTTAAATCATCCCTTTCTTCATTGAATAAAGGAGAAGAAATCAATATCTCTATCGTTAGAAAAAGAAACGATTCCTTTTCCGGATATTTCAATTCCTTTGTCGATTACACCTTGCCTAAGTTTGAAGACATTGAACTTACTTCAACTAATTATGAGAATATTTTGCAGTTCAGCAAAGATGGTGAAATCGAATATTTCTTCTCCGAAAGCATAAACATTTATGGCAATGGCAGCCCTTATAACGAAGAATGGTATGTTGTTGGCATCAATCCAAAGAGGTTCATCTTTAAATCTAGCAATGTTGCCGTAAATCAAATCGTCTTAATTTCCTGTATCTCTTTATTTGCAACATTCCTTTTGTTCTCTTTTATTGCAACCTTAATCACTAGACCAATCGTTAAAGTTTCTAACAATCTTAATGAGAAGAACATCGGAAACATTCCAACCACGAATATCACCGAAGTAGACGCCCTCATCGAACAAATAAACGACTATTCAAAGAAGAATATTTCCTTAAGCAATAAACTTAATCGAATCATCCAAGATGCAAATCTAGAGATCGCCCTTTCAGATTACTCAAAAGAAGATGGCACAGTCACTGTAACTGTTCAATTTTTTGAAATGCTTGGATTAACCTGTCACGAAGAAACTTTGAGCTTAGAAAAGTTCATCGAATTGCTTTCATCTTTGCAAGATAAAGTTGTTAATTCCACTTATAAGAAAATAGATTTATCAATTTGTGAATCTTCTGGAGAATTAACCTTCCTTATAAACGATAAATATCTCCAAATGAAAATCATCGCTCAGGAAACTGGCGCGGTTGGCACCTTAATCAACGAAACAAAAGACTACAAAGAGAAACAAAAGATTGTTCACGAAAGAGACTACGACCTTCTTACTGGCTTATTGAACCGTCGTGGATTCACCTCTCGTGTTAATGAGTTAATCAGCAACCAAACATCAGGAACTCTCTTTATGCTTGATGTCGATAACTTGAAATACATCAACGATCAATATGGGCATGATTTTGGCGATGCATATCTAAGGAAAGTTGGCTCATTCTTAAATGAATTAAATAAAAATTTCTCTAACCTCTACACCTGTCACGTATCTGGTGATGAATTCATTTTGTATCTATATAACAAAGAATCAGAGGAAGAAGAAACTAGATTAATCGAGAAGTTAAAGAAACTAAGAGAAGAGTATCTTTTAGTTAATAACAGTGAAATTTATATCTCTTTAAGTGTCGGTATTTGCGAATACGAAAAGGGCATGGACTATAAAGAGATGATCAAGAAAGCCGACTATGCGATGTATCAAGCAAAGACAACAGGCAAAAACAATATTCGTAAATTTGATAAGAATGTCGAAATCAAATACAAGAACGAAACCATTCTTTATCAAGACTTATTAAAGATCATCGATGAGAAACTTATTGATTACGCTTATCAACCAATCGTTGATATTCATACTGGAGAAATACTTGGCTATGAAGCATTAATGAGACCAAAGATTGATAACCTATCTCCTCTTACAGTCGTGAATTCAGCAAAGAAATATAACAGGCTATATGACATTGAAACAATAACCGCGTTTATTTCTCCAGATAAATTCTTTGAAGCAAACACGAGTAAGAAACTCTTTATCAATTCCATATCCAGCCAATCATTAACCGATGAAGATGTAGAAAGGTTCGTAAAGAAATACGAGAAGCAGTTAGATCGTTTTGTTATTGAGCTTATCGAAGAAGACATCGGAGAAAACTCTGTCATCAAGAGAAAAACCGATATCTTTGATAAGTACAATATCCCTTATGCGATTGATGACTACGGAACAGGCTATAACAACATTGGTATGATTCTTTCCTATATGCCTAAATATATTAAAATCGAAGGCTCTTTAATCCGAAACATCGATAAAGACGAAAAGAAACTAAGACTTGCTAAATCAATTATTTCTTATTGTTCTGTCAATGACATCAAGGTTGTCGCAGAATCGGTTGAAACGATTGAAGAATTAAAGATTGTCAAAGAGATTGGCGTTGATTACGTCCAAGGATATTTACTAGCAAAGCCTTCGTTTGACATCGTTGATCTTCCTCCAGAAAAGAAGGAACTTGTAAGAAACGCTTAATTGAAAATGAGCCGCGATTTGCAGCTCATTTTTTCATTTCTTAATATTTTTCTCTTGGTAATGATTGAATTTTTTAATGTCTTTGTAGATGCCTTTAAGATTTGGATACATCTCTTTATAGGCATGTTCGAATAGGTAATTATAGATTCGATGGGTCTTCTCGTTTGGTTCAAATCTCTTTCCTTCATGAACCATGCTAGAAACAGCTTCATTAGGCGAGGAGAATTCACCTATTGCTAAGAAGGTTGCCATAGCCGCGCCTAAGGAAGAAGTTTCGAATGTTTGAACTCTAGAAACAGGCTTACCCATAATATCTGCAGTTATCTGACAAATTTCATCGGATTGGGAACCTCCCCCACTAATACGAATCTCTTTGATTGAATGATGAATCTTATGTTCGAAATGTTCAAGGCCTTCACGAAGAGCATAGGCGATTCCTTCAATGATTGCTCGATAGAAATGTTCTTGAGTTATGGCATCAGAGAAACCGATTATCGCACCTTTTGCTAAAGGCCTAGCAAGTCCTGGTCCCCAATATGGTTGAAGAACAAGACCATCACTTCCGGGAGGAACATCTTTTAGCTTCTTATTGAAATCATCCGCGGAAACATCAGAGATAACAATGTCATCTACTTTCTTTCCACCAAATTCTTTTAAGAACCAGTTGATCATCCAATAGCCACGATATATTTGAACATCCATGTTGTAATAGTTTGGAATACATGAAGCATAGCCAGGAAGGAAAGTCTCTGATTCGGTATAACGTTTTCTTGTTGTTTCAACAGTTGATGCCGTGCCATAAGAAATAGCCGCTTTTTCATCATCAAGAACACCAAGTCCTAATGTTTCACAAGATTTATCTGATCCACAAGCGTAGATTTTTAAGCCAACAGGCAATCCTGTTTCTTCGCTTGCTTTGGAAGTTATCGTACCAATAAGCGAACCTTCAGGAACAATTTCCGCTAACATTCTTTTCTCAATCGAGAAGATTTGGCCTTTCATATGTTTGGTTGGATTGTTATACCATTTCTTCTTTTTGAAATCTATTGGATAATGCCCAGCAAAATCTGACGCGGAATCTTTTAATTCACCAGTCAAACGGTAGATGAAGTAAGTAGAGATATTTACATACTTATCAACTTTTGCCCAGTTCTCAGGCTCATTCTCAATAAGCCAATTAGAGACTGAACGTTTTCTATTTAAAACAATGGTGTCAGTCATTCCCACAAGTTTAAATGCGGCACGATGGAGGAAAGGAAGAGGCTTATTACATTCCGCCGTTCTTTGGTCAAGCCAAAGAATCATCGGTCTAATAACGTTTCTATCCTTATCAAGCAAGACTGCAGAATCACGGAATGTGGTTAAAGATGCCCCCGCTACACTCTTTAATAAATCGGGATGGTTCTTTGCTAACTTATTGCTGCAATTACAAAGTGCTTGATAATAAAGATCAGGATTTTGCTCAGCAAAGTTTGGTTTGCTAGAAAAATACGGTGGATTGTATTTTTCCTTTTCCATTGCCAACTCATTTCCCTCTCTATCAAAGATGGCAACTCTAACACTTTGAGTTCCAAAATCTATAGTAAGGACATTTCTATTCATATGCTTATCTGCTCCGAGAGAATTTTAACACATAAAATGAGATACAAACGTGGTAAAATGTTTCCGGAAAAATAACAAGGATAGATTATGATAGTTTCTCGTGCACCATTTAGAGTTAGTTTCTGCGGAGGCGGAAGTGACATCCCATCTTTTTATACAAAATACGGAGGATGCGTTCTTAGTACATCAATACGTAAGTATGTATATCTTTCTTTAAACAAAGCGTTTAACAAAGATACAATCACGCTTAAATATTCCCAAACCGAAGAAGTTAAAAATCCAAAAGACATTCAACATAGAATCTTTAAACAAGTCTTTACTGACTTTGGCACAAAGGGCGTAGAGATATCTTCGATTGCTGATGTTCCAGCTGGTACAGGACTTGGCTCATCTAGCACCTTTACTGTTGCTTTATTACGTCTTCTTTATACTTGGAATGGTGTTCATGCTTCAGCATATAAGATTGCAAAAGAAGCCTGTGAAATCGAAATAGAAAAATTAGGCAATCCAATTGGCAAACAAGACCAATTTGCCGCTTCATTCGGTGGACTTCGTTATTATGAATTTGAACCAGATGGCTTTGTCAAAGTTGAACCAGTCGTCATGAAGGCTGATGCTAGAGAAAAACTCGAAAGAAACTTAATGATGTTCTATACAGGTGACGTAAGATCAGCCAACAGCATCCTTGCAAAAGAAACAAAGAACTTAGCAGATGACGAAGAAAAAATCAAAACAACATTAAGACTTTGCGAGATGACCAAATTCCTTCGTGAGAAATTAGAAAACGGAGACGTTGATGCCCTCGGTCCAGTTTTAAAAGAAGGCTGGGAAATGAAGAAAACATTAGCCCACGGAATCACAAACCCATTAATTGATGATGCATATAATGCCGCGATGAAAGCAGGTGCAACAGGAGGCAAGCTCCTTGGCGCAGGTGGAGGAGGATTCCTTCTATTCTATTGCGAAAACGAAAGTGCTAAGCAAAGAGTTCGTGATGCGCTAACTTTAACCGAAATGCCTTTTGAATTTGATAGAGCCGGTTGCTCAATCATCTTTATGGAGTAAATATGATCGCGTTAATTCAAGCAGGCGGAGCAGGAACGCGCTTAAAATCAATAACCGGAGATATGCCAAAACCAATGGTTCCTCTTATGGGGAAACCTATTTTGGAATGGCAAATTCTTTCTTTAAAAAAAGCGGGAATTAAATCTTTTATCATTGTCTTAGGAAAGAACGGGGATGTTGTTACTCGTTATTTTGGCGATGGAGATTGGCTTGATGTTAATATCTCCTATATCCAAGAAAAAGAACCGTTAGGAACTGCAGGAGTTCTTGCCTTAGTTAAAGATCAAATCAAAGATGACTTCATCTTCTGTTTTGGAGATTTAATGCTCGACATTGATTGGAATAGGTTTGTTTCTTTCCATAAAGAACATAAAGGAGCAGTTACCGCTTTCGCTCATCCAAATTCCCATCCATTCGACTCTGATCTTCTAGTAACAAACAAAGAAGATAAGATTCTTAAGATTGATTCAAAGAATAACGTAAGAAACTATTACTATAAGAATTTAACAAACGCTGGGTTATACGTTTGCTCAAGAGAAGTCATAGACTTTGTTAAAGAACCAGTAAAAATCGATTTCGAAAAGATTGTCTTAACCAATTTCATCGAAGAAGGAAAAGCATTTGCATACCGTTCTAGCGAATATGTTAAAGATTGCGGAACACCTGATAGATATTATGATGTAGAAAACGATCTAAAAAATGGAATTATCCCTTCAAAATCCCTTCTAAATAAGCAAAAATGCATCTTCTTAGATAGAGATGGAACAATCAATGTCTTTGGTGATTTTGTAACTAATTCAGATAAGTTTGTTCTTGCACCAACCTCAATTGAGGCAATCAAATTAATTAACCATTCCGAATATCTTGCAATCTGCATAACCAACCAACCAGTTATTGCTAGAGGAGATACGACATTCGAGGAATTAGAAAACATTCATAATAAGATGGAAGACCTTCTTGGAGAAGGCGGAGCATATCTAAATGACTTATATTTCTGCCCTCATCATCCAGATAAAGGCTTCCCAGATGAAGTAAGGGAATTGAAGATAGACTGTGATTGTCGTAAACCAAAGATTGGAAACATTCTTAAAGCCAAAGAAAAATATAACATCGATTTATCCGAAAGTTGGTTTATTGGCGATACAAAGCAAGATGTCCAAACAGCTATAAACGCAGGTTGCAGAAGTATTCTCTTAACCTCTGGCGATCCTAACCCAGATAAGAAATATAAAGAGGCAATTCCAACCTATACTTGCTCTACCCTCCTTGAAGCGGTTCAATATATCCTCGCTAAAGATAAAGAAGAAAGGAAGTAACTTATGAATTTCGTAAATGAAATTAATGAATACTACGAAAAAGAAAGAGAAATCATCAAGCAATTAGACAAAGAAGAAATCAACAAAGCTTTGAATTGCCTTTTAAAGCATTATGATGATTCCTCCACCGTCTATGTTTTAGGCAATGGCGGTTCCTCTGCCACAGCAAATCATATGGTCTGCGATTTCAACAAAGGAATTTCCATGGACTTAAAGAAGCCGTTCAATGTTATTTCTTTATCCGATAACGTTCCTATCTTGATGGCAATTGGAAACGACGTTGGTTTTGAAGATGTCTTCTATCTCCAATTAAAGAACAAACTTAAACCAAACGATTTGATAATTGCTATATCAGGATCAGGAAATAGCCATAACATCATCAAAGCCGTTAAATACGCTAAAGAAGTTGGATGTGACATTATCGGTCTTACAGGCTATGCTGGTGGAAAGTTAAAAGACTATGCAACAATTAACGTCCATGCACCAGTTGATGACATGCAAATAACTGAAGATATCCATATGTCATTTGTTCATGTTAGCATGCAGATATTATGGAAATATCTCATGGCAAAAGAAGGCAAAGACGCCATCTATAAAATCAATCAATAAGGTTCCCTTAAATGGGAACTTTTTTAATACTGATATTTCTTTCTTTCGTGAATGAAGAAATAAATCGTTAAGCAAATTGAGCCAACCTCTGCAATAGGTGCAGCCGCCCAAATACCATCACTTGCTAAAAGCAAAGGCAACAACCAAACACTTGCCAATTCTAAGACCAAAGATCTGACAATTGAAATAAGCGCAGATATCAAGCCATTGTTTAAACCAGTAAAGAAAGATGATCCAAAGATTGAGAAACCTGATGTTAAATAAATGAAAGAGAAGATAAACATCGCTCTAGCAGAAATGGTTTGTAATTGTTCGTTTCCGTTAGAGAAGATTCTGGCAAAAAGAGGTCCTAAAAGTTCTCCGCATGTAAACATTGCAACACCTGTAATAGCAATAATTATCAAAGACTTCTTAAAGACATTATGAAGTTCTTCATGATTCTCCGCGCCAAAATTATAACCAACTACAGGTGCAATACCAACTGAATATCCTAAGAACATCGCCATGAATAAATAGTTGATATACATTACAACCCCATAAGCAGAAACTCCATCTGGACCAATATAGCGAAGAAGTTGCATGTTATAACAAATCGAAACTAATGAACCAGCAATATTTGAAACAAATTCCGAAGATCCATTTCCACACATTTTGAGTAATGGTTTAATCTCAAATTTGCATTTTCCCATGTGAAACGGCAGTTTTTTGTTAAGTGTGAAATATAAAATAGGAAGAACTCCACCAATGAATTGGCCGCATATTGAAGCAATTGCAGCCCCTTCAACATGCATATCCAAAACACCAATAAATAACCAATCGAGGAAGATATTCGTAACCCCTGCTCCAGCGATAAAGATAAAACCCATTAAAGGTTTTTCTGCGCCAGAAAAAAATGATTGGAAAACGTTTTGTAACATGAATAAGGCAATGCCAAGCATCATGATATGACCATAGCGAATAGCAGAATCAATCATCGTTTGAGATGATGCGGCATCACTCTTACTTAAAGAGGCCATCATCTTAACAAATGGCTCAACCGTGAAATATCCAACCACCATGAAAAGAATTCCGATAACAATTGTGCTATAAACAATCAAAGAGAAATAGTTATTAGCTCTTTCTTGGTCTTTTTCGCCTAACGTTTTAGTAACTAGAGCCGTTCCTCCAGTGCCAAACATATAGCCAACTCCACCTAATATCATAATATAAGGAAATATTAGGTTGACTCCGCTAAAAGCACCTTCCCCAGCGTAGTTAGAAAGAAAGATTCCATCCACTACTGAATAGAAAGAGGAAAAGATCATCATCAGTACTGGACCGATAACGATTTTCAAAATTTTCCCATAAGTAAAATGTTCAGACAAAGATACGTGTTTCATCCTCTTATACCCCGCACTAAAGATTATCTAGGCGCACCTAGCGTCTTATCCAACAAATGACGGTTGCGACCGTCTGTCCTCCGACACTCGATTTATTCTACCACATTAAAGGACATAATTCGACACATAGTCGATTTTACAGCCAATAATTAAGGTATATTCTTATTTTTTCAATGATTCTTGCACACCTTTGTAGTCACAAAGTTGGAAAGTTATCGCATCGCAATATTTTGCGACTTTCTTTGCAGTTTCGACTGATTCAACAGTCCAAACGTTGATGTAATGTTTCTTGTAATATCTTTGAACGCTCTTCTTTTCCAATAAGCAGTAATCAAGGTCGACAGATTCATAGAAATGTCTAAGATGCCAAACCCAGAACTTTTCTTTGCAAACAAGAAGGCCTCTTCCAAACCCTTTGACACGAATCAAAGCCCTTGGATCGAAGGATATAATGACAATAGATTTCTTATTCTTAATTTGTTTAAGGGCTTCGTTAGCAAGTTTTGCTAATTGCTTATAGTTTCCTTTATATGTTTTAAGTTCAACAACAATCACGCAACGTTCTTTATTTAGATCAAGAACCTCCTGGAAGGAAGGAACCACCTCTCCATCAAGAAGACGATAATTCTCTCTTATCTCATCAAAAGTTAAATCTTCGATAATGCCCTCTTTGCCGGTTGTTCTCTTAAGTTCAGAGTCGTGACAAACGATTAATTTGTTATCCTTTGTCGCATGGATATCTAACTCAAAAGCAATGTTGTTATTGATCGCGTTTTCAAAAGCGAGCAATCCATTTTCCGTGTACTTTTCGTTATGTAAGCCCCTATGAGCGATTGCTCCTAAATATTGTTCGTCAAACAATTCGTAATGTTTCTTTTGCATGTAAGAATGCTCCTTTAGCATTAAAATCATACAACTATTTGAAAAAAGGTGTCTAATCTTCTTCTAAGAAGAAGGTTTAAGTGATATATTTTGTTATGTCAGGGACTTATTTAATAAGCCCTCAAAGATTGTCATAGGAGGACAACATGGCACAAAAGAAATACGTTTACTCCTTCAAAGAAGCTCACCAAGCAAAACTTGGCAAGCCAATTCTTGGAGGAAAGGGTTTCGGTCTTGCTGAGATGACTGCCGCTGGAATTAATATTCCTCAAGGCTTTACTGTCACAACCGAAGCTTGCACTCTCTACTATGAGTCCGGAAAACAAATTCCTGACTATGTATGGGATGATGTCGTGGCGCACATCCACGATATCGAAAAAAATTCGGGAAAAGCATTTGGCGGCGGAAAAGGCGTCATGCCATTACTCGTATCTGTTCGTTCAGGCGCTCGTGAATCCATGCCAGGCATGATGGACACAATCCTCAACCTCGGTTTGAATGACACAGTTGTCGGAGAACTTGCCCAACAAGCAAACAATGAACGTTTTGCTTGGGATAGCTATCGTCGTTTCATCTTGATGTACACCAACATTGCAAAAGGACATCCAAGAACAGAAATGGACAAGATGCTTGACAAGCTCAAAGAAGAGAACGGCTACAAACTCGATACAGAAGTTACAACCGAACAACTCAAAGGACTTGTCGCAAAATACAAGGAATACTACAAAGGCATCTTTGGTGAAGATTTCCCAACCGATCCATATGTCCAATTAAAAGAAGCTATCGCAGCTGTTTTCCGTAGCTGGGATAACCCACGTGCTAACGTCTATCGTCAAATGCACGGTATCCCATATGAATGGGGCACAGCCGTTAACGTCCAATCAATGGTCTTCGGCAACATGGGTAACGATTCCGGTACAGGTGTCGCTTTCTCCCGTAACCCATCCACTGGTGAAAAGAAAGTCTACGCTGAGTTCTTACTCAACGCCCAAGGTGAAGACGTCGTCGCTGGCGTTCGTACACCAGTTAAGATTGAATGGCTTGAACAAAACATGCCAGAAGTCTACAAACAATTCGAAGAAACAATCGTCCGTATGGAAACATATTTCAAAGATATGCAAGATATGGAATACACAGTCGAAAGAGGAACCCTCTACTTCTTACAAACACGTAATGGTAAGAGAACCGCTGCCGCTGCTTTAAAGATTGCTTGTGACTTAGTCGATGAAGGATTAATCGATGAGAAGACAGCCGTTTTACGTGTTGATCCAATGCAACTTAACGACCTTCTCCACCCAACATTCAATCCAGCCGACTTAAAGAAACATACCCCTGTCTTCCATGGTCTCCCAGCCTCCCCAGGTGCAGGAACCGGACACCTCGTTTTCAGCGCTGAAGAAGCAAAATCCGAGAAAGAAGCAGGACGTCCAGTAGTCATGGTCCGTTCTGAGACATCCCCAGAAGATATCATCGGTATGGTCAATGCTGAAGCTATCGTCACTGCCCGTGGTGGTATGACCTCCCACGCAGCCGTTGTTGCCCGTTCCATGGGTAAGTGCTGTGTCGCAGGATGCTCTGACATTGTTGTCAACGAAGAAGAAAAGACCTTAACCGTTAACGGAAAAGTCTATACAGAAAAGGATATCCTCTCTGTCAATGGTACAACCGGTGACGTCTATGAAGGCACAATCGAGATGCAACCAGCTGATCTTGGTGGCAACTTCGGTCGTATGATGGCATGGGCCGATAAATATAGAAGATTAAAGGTCCGTGTTAACGCCAATACTCCAGAAGATGCAAGAAACGGACAAAAGTTCGGTGCAGAAGGTATTGGTCTTTGCCGTACAGAACGTATGTTCTTCGCAGAAGATCGTATTCTCAACATGAGAGCTATGATTCTTTCTGATACCACAGAACAGCGTGAAACTGCTCTTGAGAAAATCAGACCATTCTTAATGGGCGACTTCTATGAAATGTATATGACGAATCCAGATACAAACGTCAACATCCGTTTACTCGATCCGCCACTTCACGAATTCTTACCTGAAATCCATGATGAAGAGAACATCAAGGCCTTAGCCGCCGCTCTTAACGTCACCGAACAAAAGGTCAAAGACAGAATCAACCAACTCCACCAAGCCAACCCAATGATGGGCTTCCGTGGTGTCAGACTCTGTGTCGCATATCCAGAAATCTATGCAATGCTTGCTAAAGCCATCATCCAAGCCGCTATCAAAGCCAGCAAAGAACTTGGCAAAGATGTCGAACCAGAAATCATGATTCCTCTCGCAGGCGAACTCAAAGAATACAACTGGGCAAAGAAAGTTGTCGTCGAAGCCGTTGAAAAAGAAATGGCCGCAGAAGGCAAGACCCTTAAGTATCAAGTCGGTACAATGATCGAAATCCCAAGAGGCGCTCTCAAAGCTGGCGAACTCGCCAAGGAAGCAGAGTTCTTCTCCTTCGGTACAAACGACTTAACACAATTAACCATGGGCTTCTCCCGTGATGACTCTGGACAATTCTTACCATTCTACTATGATCGCAAGATCTACGAATTCGATCCATTCCAAACAATCGATGTTGAAGGTGTTGGCGAACTCGTTAAGATTGCTGTCGAACGTGGCCGTAAGACAAAACCAGAACTTATGATTGGTGTTTGCGGTGAAACTGGTGGCGATCCAAGATCCATCGAATTCTACGATGAAGTTGGACTCGACTATGTCTCTTGCTCACCATTCCGTATTCCACTTGCTAGATTAGCTGCTGCACAAGCTGCTCTCAAGCACTCGAAATAAGGTTTGTTCAAAATTAGACGTCTCATTAACTTGAGGCGTCTTTTTTTGTTATATAAAGGGCTAAAAACTATTCGTAGAGCAAGCTCGTATAGAGTTGTTCATCGATATCGATATAAACATCAAAAATCACCGCAGGAGCCTCAGAATGCTCCATTATGAAGTCTTTGACGGTATCTGTAGCAATAAGCGCGGCTTCCTTTTTAGGATACCCCTGCTCGCCTGTAGAAATACAAGGTATAGCAAGAGTCTTAATATGTTGTTCTAAGGCGATATTAAGCACGCTTAAATAACATTTCTTTAAGGCTAGTTTATCTTGGTTATTGGTCCTTCCTCTAATAGAAGGCCCTAGAACGTGAATTACGTAGTTTGATGGAAGATTATAAGCTCCAGTTATGAAAGCCTCTCCTACGCTTATTTTATGGCCTCTAGAGTCCATTTCTTTCTTACAGGCAAGACGTAGCTCCGAACCAGCGTAGGAATGAATCTCATTATCTAGACAATTATGGTTAGGAACAAAGCAACCTTGCATATCCGTATTGCCAGCATTAACAATAGCCTCTGAATTTAACCTCACAATATTCCCTCTCCAGAGGGCTATTTTTCTATAGTCCGAAAGAGGTAACGAAAAGCAGTCAACTATACCTAAAGAATTAAGTTCATTCTTTAAATAAATAGATTCGTATTTTTTATAAGTATCAGAAGTCGGTCTTGCTTTACGAAGATTCATTAAAGAACGTAAGAGTTTCTTCTTAGATGCAATGCCATCCCCAAATTTCAAAGAATATGTTTTGTATTCAGGCATCTCATCAAGAAGACAGCCAATAAGATAATCAACAATTTCTATCTCATTCATAGATTGACTATTATAATTTCTCAATTGCCTTACGTATTGAATCAGAAGAATCGAAATCTAGATCCTCAAAATCATCATCCTCATCAACAACCTTAGAGGGTGTGTTTTTCTTTTTTGGCTCTTCTTTTGTGATACGTAAATCAAATGGTATGCCCTTAGTTCTAACAATCATTTTAAGATAAAGATTAATGGCAGCAGACATAGAAAGCCCCAGTTCATCAATTACCTTTTCTGCGTCTTTTTTGAGAGCCTTATCTACCCTAAGATTCATCGTTGTTTTCGGCATATTTTTATCCTTTTGATTACTTTCTTTGTAACGTAATTGTAACGCATTTTACGTTACGTGCAATTATTTGTTGAAAAATTGAATTTATAGCACTCTAAAATTGAGAGTGCTAATATCGATAAAATCTATTAAAATTACGTTTTATCGCAATATTTGTTACCTAATAATTAGGCTTATATGCAACTTTACATTGTATAAAACAAACTCCTAAAATCATGATGTCAATAAAAAACATTTTTGAGACGCGTCTAAATGCTTATTCAATAACGATCATAGAAATGTTATGGAAAATTGCCGCTCTCAAAATAATTTTCTGGTGCTAATAGAACCAGCTGCCTTAAAGAACTTGCCAAAGCAAAGTTTTGACTTTATTTATATCGATTTTCTTTACATTTAGACATGAGTTGACATATTCTATTCGCGCTTTTTTTGAAATTCTTCTTTTTAGCGGCTTTAATTTTTGCAAATTACTATGCCCTCTTAACACGGCCTTCTTTTTTTGACTAAATGTTATTAGATTTGATTTGGTGCTTCTTAAAGCCTTTAAATACCGGTCTCACATTGACCTTTGCATTGAAGTCTTAGCCTATCTACCGTTTTGTTACTCCGAATAAGATTGCGTATTTCCTCGGCCAAAACAATCGATTAACCTTCTTTTTATATGTTTTTTACAAGGCAATTAATAACACCGCTCTCACATATGTCAGTTTTACACTTTAAACACACGTCAATTAAACTCTTTAAAAGACGCGTTTTACAAACTTTCTGTTTAATAAAAACATCGATATTTTCTTTCTCAAAACCCCTAACTTTTATATCTGAAACCATATATTTACTCACCATCTCTAGGTTTTGAAGGCAAAAGAAAAAGCAGCCAATTTACATTAACTGCCATTTCTTTTATTTGTTATTAAGAGCTATTAGAGGTTTTATTCCATGTTGATTAAGACGTTCTAAAGAAAGCTTAAGCAGTATTTTGGCGTATTCAGTGATTATTCCTTCATCTTCATTAGGCCATACATCGAGTACCAATATAGGTTGAAACAAAGACAAGGGCACATTAAACGCAATCTTCTCAAACTGATTTTCACTCTTTAAATCTAGAATGTCGGAAAATAAGATTACAGGGCCAAATTCGCCTGAATAATTATCTTTAATACATCCCGAGTATCCTCGTTCATTTAAGTCTACATCAGTAAAGAAGAAATCGTGCTGAATAGGATAACTTTTTATCATATATAGAGAGCTAAGAGCGTCTTTTTCTCTTTTGCTAAATACATTGCATCTAGCAATTTTTGCAAAGGCGCTTTAACCTCTTCTTTCTTTGCGTTAGCCAATACACGCTTCGTAACTTCAATAGCCGTATCTAATTTGTCATAAGGAATTTCTTCTTCCTCATCTATAGCAACATCTAGTCCAGTAGCGTCATCAATATCTTGCCAAATCATCGTATTATCATCCATTAATCTGAATTCTCGATGTTTAAACTCAATGGTTGTGACATTCTTATCATCGATTTCCCAACCAAAAGGTCTATTTTCCAATGTATTTGGAACAACGAGAAATCTTGAATATTCAACTACATGAGGTTTCCTGGATAGGCAACAATAAATGAGACCACCCAATGTTGTACATTCTTGTAGAATATT
>CAVKLJ010000012.1:0-47220 GCA_963657245.1 Lachnospiraceae bacterium | reverse complement strand
GCAATGAAGCTTGGATTACAGATATAAAATGGTCTCAAAAAGTGTTGACATGTCATCCTACTCATAGTTCATCCCTCCTTAATATTCTAACGTGAGTAACACTTTCATAAACTGGATCCAATTCGTTTAGTGTCTTATTTTCATAATGATAACAAGATTTCTACACGTTTTTCACATATTTCTTAATGTGTCTTTTTATCATTAACGTTTAATACTCTAGACCTTATCTCATTTAATGTTTAATAATATAGACATAAGGATGTTTTACCTATGAAATCTAACTGTGTTGTAATGCCTCAAGCTCAAGAATATCTTTCCATAATGGGAGAACAAATAAAAATGGCTAGATTAAGAAGAAATCTACCTGTCAAATTAGTATGTGATCGCGCAGGGATAAGTAGAGCGACCTTATGGCAAATAGAAAAAGGCTCTCCATCAGTTTCCATTGGCGCATATGCCTGCGTTTTACATGCTTTGCATGGAATGGATAAGGACCTCTTATTAATTGCAAAAGATGATGTATTTGGTAAGAAACTACAAGACTTAGGGATAAAAACTAACAAGAGAATAAGGAGCTAGGATGAACGATACTCAGCAAACGATATATGTTTATGAAAATTGGACAAATGATGATCCTATACTAATTGGTAAGTTATATGTTCAATATGTGAGGGGAGAGGAAATCTTCTCTTTTGAGTACCTTTCAGAATGGCTTCAAAGAACTAGGACGCCTACATTAGATCCAGATTTGGAGTTCTTTGCAGGCAAGCAATACCTTCTAAACGAGAAAAAACAATTTGGTATTTTTATGGATTCAGAACCAGATAGATGGGGGAGAACGTTACTAAAACGGAAAGAAAATATTCTTGCTCAGAAAGAAGGAAGAACTCCTAGAAATTTACACGAAGCAGACTTCTTACTTGGTGTTGATGATTTAACCAGAATGGGTGCTTTACGCTTTAAACTGGACGAGAATGGCCCATTTCTATCTGAAAACGATTCCTTAAGCGTCCCGTCAATTAAAAGGCTTAGAGAAATAGAAAACGTCTCCCTTAAGTACGAGAGCGAGGATAATAATATTAACGATGAATGGCTTGATATTCTGCTTGCGCCAGGCTCTTCTTTAGGCGGAGCAAGACCTAAAGCAAACGTAATTGATCAAGACGGTTCTTTATGGATTGCAAAATTCCCTTCCAAACACGATGAGTACGATGTTGGAGCATGGGAATATGTAGCCCATGAGTTAGCCAGATTATGTGGTTTAAATGTTCCTGAAGCAAGACTACAAAAATTCTCTAATAAAGGTTCAACTATTATCATCAAAAGATTTGATAGAAATGGCAGAAGAAGAATCCACTTTGCCTCTGCAATGACTTTATTAGGCAAAGGGGACGGAGATTCATCAGAAAGTAGTTATGTTGATTTAGCAAACTTCATTAAAGGCTATGGAACATTTGCTAAAGAAGATCTTAATGAACTATGGAAAAGAATTGTTTTTAGTATGCTAATCAAAAACACCGATGATCATCTTAGAAACCATGGGTTCTTATTAGAAAAGAATGGATGGAGGCTTTCTCCTATGTATGACGTAAATCCAACTCCGAATGGTAGTTATCTCTCATTAAACGTTATCGGAAATCTTAACAAGATAGATTTAAATCTTCCTTTGGCTTTTGCTAAATATTTCGAAATATCAGATAACAAAGCGAAAGAATTCATAAGAGATAGCAAATCCATCATCTTAGAAAACTGGCTAAGGCTCGCTAAAGAAAACGGAATAAGTAAATCTTCGATAGATTATATGAGAAACGCTTTCGAAAACAATTAACTACGTATATAGAAGTAGTTTAATAAAGATAAAAGTATGAACATGAGAAGTTACGTTGATGATGGTTGCTGCTTGAAATACGCCATGATGAATCTAGGCGAAGCTTTTGACTACGCTAAGTATGTTTTTGATATGGATATGGATACTTTTATGTTCCATTTCAGAGCAAGTGGATATGCCAAACGTTTTGAGACGGGAGATACTTCTGTAATACTTGCATATCAGGAACAGAACTTGCTCTAAATGTATTTGATAAAACTGGTTTTAGCAAAGAGGTAAGACCAGCAAGAGAAACTTATGAGTATTCTCCAGAATACTGGTGTGGTTGGATCATTGCTTATTAACAATGGAAAACGAATCTATCATTTCGTTTTATCCAGTCCCAAGTTTCCATGGAAGATGTATTAAATTTATATCCAGCCCTTCACGAAGCAAGTGAAGATAAGTTCGTAGATGTTGTTAACGAGATGATAAAAAGGAAGATTAAAACAACACGTCTCCAATATCGAAGAAAACAAATTGGTATGACTCAAAACGAACTAGCTAAAAAAATCAGGAGTAAATCTAAGAACGTTGAAACAATACGAGATTGGTTTAAAAGACATCAACAAAGCATCTGCAATGTCCGTTTATTCCTTGGCTATGGTTCTAGATTGTGGAATTAGCGATATCCTTGAATTCATCTAAATTAAATGGGTTTTGCCGTAGTTTTTAAGATATTTCGATTTTTGAACCAAAAATACTGTTTTAACTCAATTTGAGGGCATAATCACATTGTGTTAGAATCTCTTTGCTAAAAGCAAAACTAAAGAAATTTAGTGACGCAAAACTATAGGGTCCTACATCGGATAGCCAGTTACCAGGGGAGAAACGTTGGTTTCTTTCTAGTAAGCAAATCAAAAGAAGAAAGAAGATGTACGACAAAAGAAAAGTAGCAAAAACCTATAGGAAGTTTGTCACGGGCACAATGGCTCTTGTTTTTGTTGCAGCAGGGGTAGCAACAGCCACATTTTCTTTTTCTTGGTTCACAAACAAAAACAACATAACAAATAGCAATCTAACAGGTAAAACCTTAGGTGCGTATTTTGCTAGAGGTAATGGCACATCAACTGATCCATATGTCATAAACAAGCCAATACACTTATATAACCTAGCTTGGCTGCAATATATCGGATACTTCAAAGAAGAAACGTATTTTATCATTGAGTCTGATCTTGATATGAGCGGATGGATTTTGCCTCCGATTGGTACAACAGATCATCCTTTTATTAGCCATTTAGACGGATACGATACAACATACAGCAAAACAAGCCAAAGTGGGCCTATAACAATTAAAAATCTAACCGTAAGTAACAGTTTTGAAGATTTTTCTGCAAGGCATCCTAGTTCAGTAACAGCATCAACATTCGAGACACCAAATATAACTGGTCTTTTTGGTGTTGTAGGAGATACATCTTCAAGTATAGAGCCTACAATTCAAAACCTATATCTCGATAAGGTAACCGTTGAATCAAAGACAGATAATGTCTTAACTGGCATTGTTGCAGGATATGTTAATGGCAAGTTGGATAATATCTGTTTAAGTAATTCGTCATTGGATGTAAAAGAGGGAACAAATAGGTTAACTGGATACGACAATATATCCAAATACACATCAGTAGGATATTGTGAAAGTAAATATCAAACTGAAGCGGCTAAATACAAGACAACAATGTATGAGCCAGCGTATGTTGGTGATGCATCGTTCAACCCGTCAGGGGGGGGCGGCGATGGTGGAGACTGGGGAAGCTCCATTGATATGATGACTTTGAATAGAAGGATGAATTATATAACTGCAAGATCAACCTTAAAAACATATGGGTCTTACAATCGTTTGTCTGTAGTATCAGATGATTTTCATTACTATGCAGCTACTTCATCAGCAGCAAACGAGCCATATTGGGGAAATACTTCAACAACTTTTTGGTATGTCAATGATGGCACAATTTTGCCGTTAAGCATAGATACGGAAACTGCATTTGCAGGACAAGAAACAACAAATAAAGTAAATATCGAAAAAACTTCCTCCACTTCATCAGCTCCGAATTCGATTAGCATACATACAACAAATTTTTATTTAACACACGACAGTGAAGACGACTTAATTACAAAGAATAATTCAGGCTATCTCGTTGGAGGCGGCGGTTCAAATGATACATCTATTTCAACAAGTGGCTATATGGGGAACATAAGAACAAGACTGCAATTAATTTCGAGCGGCCTGTCTAATTCGTTTGATTCCAATGTTACCAAATATGATGGTTCAAAAATAAAAATTTACACATTAGACACAAGAAAAACAGACGGAAGCGTTTCTTTAATAACAACCAGCAACGCTGAGACAGACTATGGCTACAAAAAATATAGTGATGTAAAAACAAATTTTGACTCTATGATGAGCGGTAAAGAGGTCGTTCATGGTTTTCATATGGTGCAAGTTGACGAAACGAATTCCTCAAATTATGTTAAATATGATGGGGCGTTTATTCGTAACAAAAAATATGATAACTACGAATTTTTGAAATCTGCATTGAACTTCAATGTAGCAAACTCCGGATATATATCCACACTCATTGACACATGTTATGGCACAAATCAAAATCAATCGCTTTTCGATTTGTTTAAAATAGAAAGAGACGAAAGCAATAACATTTCCGCTATAACAAGGATAGAAAAAATATACAAAAGTGATATCGGTAGCGACCAGTATAGTTATAATTCGGGCTCAGATGAAAACTTATTGTTTGATTTTTCAAAAGTCACTAATACAAATTCCAATAAATTTCCGATTAATACAGCTTATTATTATGAAATACCAGTAAACAAAGGCGATTATGCAATAGCAAAATCCAAATCCACCGATAGTTTAATGGCTTATTTAATGTACCTCGACATCGGTGCCAACTCCGGTGGGGGAGATACTGGTACCAAAGTCCAACGTACAAAGATCTATGAAGTCTTAGAACAAATCAACGAAGCGTTCACCTATCCAACAGGTATCTCCATTGTTAGCTTTGATAACGCTGTATTGGATACAAAAACACTATGCATCACTTTAGGATCAACATATAGTGGAGTAGCCTCAATAAAAAGAACAAGCAAGACTGCTGCAGATATAATTGTCACAGCTGCAACTATTACTGGCCTTTACTATTTTGATCCAGAGCTAACTGTAACCAATAACTCCCAAACAATAGCGGATTCAGAGTTAGTTAAAGGAGAAGAAACAACAGCAAAGACAAGAAGACTTACATATCTCGATTACTACAAAGAAACCGAAATAACTTATATGTATGCTTTCGAACAAACACTTGAAAGTGATTCAACAACTTGGTCTGATATAACCCTAGGAGAATACGCCTCAGGTGAAGGAGACACAGACTTCTCATCTACATCAGGATTAACGATTTATAGCGATGATGGTCAAAGCATAACAACGTCCGACATAACAATCGAAGAACCAACCGATTATGGTTCAGGAACAGTATTCTCCTTAACGCTCAAAGAAAATAAACCAGATGACTTCTCCATCAATTATCTACCTGTTGGCTCAATTAATGAAACGACATATAAATTTACTGTAAGTGGCTACAAATTCACGTTAAATGATGTAACCAAGTACTCTGTTACATCAAGAAATGAATCATATTCCTTGAATATAAACGGAACCGATATTTCATAGTTTTTAACCATTTGAACACGTTTTACCCATAATTTTGGGATTTTCGTGTTGATTTGGTTAAAAAGAGAATTGGAAATAAACACCATAAACAGAGTTGAGTAAAACCATGAAAGTTTATGTATTTCTTCGCGTACGTACGTATATGTGCGTATATAATTTATTGCGAAGAGGACATAAGATTAGTAAAATACATCAAGTAAAAAGCAAACCCGAAGTAATTCGGCGACGCAAAGCTAAAGGATCCTCATTAGGACAGCCAGTTGCCTCTTCAAGAAAGATAAGAAAAGGAGAAGAAATGGCTGATATTCGTTCAAAAAGACTTAAGCGAATCAAAACTCAAGCTTTTTTGACGTGCATTCTTTCTCTTGGAACATTGATGGCTGCAGGTACAGCAACATTTGCTTGGTTCACGACTAACAAAACTGCGACAGCTAAGTATCTAAATATAGTTGCAGCAGACACTTCAATCGTTGATTCTGTTACCTATTACAAAATAGCTAGTGTCTCTGGCAATAAATACACGTTTACAGACATTGCTACAACTTATGACATCGGACAATACGACAGTGCATTAGGAACCAAAGAACATCAAATCCTTATCAAAGTGGTTTTCAAAGATACTGTTAATACGAATATAACCGTAAAAGCGGTTGCAAACTCCGATATTCTCCAAGGAGGCCATGATTGGGGCGTTGTAGCTAAAGACGAAAATGGTGATAGTTGGCACGATACCAGTAACTTCCCGTTATCTTCCATTATTAAGTTTGATTATTTCGGAACTAGTGCAGATACAACAACTACATCCGGAAGCATAATAGTTGATAAAAGCGTAATAGACACAACCAAAGCGGAAACATCATTTATAACGTTAGACGGAACTACGCCAAGCTATGCAACATCTTTCAACATTGGTTCAGAAACTCCAGGTGGAACAAACCCAATCTACATCATGCTTGATTATAATGAAGACGCCATTGCCTCAATCTATTCCTTTACCATAGGAAACGAATACTTTAGCGATGCGGAAAAATCCGTAGACTTTAAATGTGACTTTAGCATAGTCGTTTCTGCAGACTGACAAACCCCTTAATACAGCAATGATAAAACTCAATATTCGAATAATTCGCCGCTAAAAACGGCTTATTTTTTTATAATTCACGAAAATTTAACAGTTAAATCTCCAATCTTTTGCCATCTTAACATCTCATATACTCACGAGTATAAAACTTATGGGTATATAAGGAGATTGATTATGTTTTATGGTCGTATTGAAGAGCTAAAAGCCCTCGAAAAAGAATATCAAAAAGACAATTCGTTATGCTCCATATATGGAACAAGAAGAATTGGAAAAACATCTTTGATAAGTGAATTCATTAAAGACAAGAAAAGCATAATGTTCCAAGCAAAAGACGTTTCCAATAACGACAATCTAGCATCTTTCTCTTTAAAAATATGGAAAGTCTATGGAAGAGATGGCGAATACAGATATTCTTCCTGGGAAAGTGCATTCGGTGCTGCAATAGACTATTTTGGTAACGAAAAAGGCGTCATTGTAATCGATGAATATCCTTACTTGGTTAATTCATACAAAGGAATCAGTTCAATCATCCAAGAGATATACGATCACAAAATCAAAAACAGCAAAATAATGCTTATCCTATCCGGATCAAACCTTTCTTTCATGCAAAAAGAATTGAACACTGAGCAATCGCCTTTATACAAGAGAATAACGTTAAAACTAAAGGTTAATAAATTACCTTTCAATGAAGCTGCAATGTTCCTAAAGGGATATTCCAATGAAGACAAGATGAAATTCTTATGTGTATTCGGAGAATATCCATATTATCTTGGAAAGATTGATAAAAAGCTTTCGTTTGAAGAGAACATCAAAGAACTTTTGTTCAACCAGAATTCCATCCTTTTAAACGTGCCTAAGTTGGTCTTATCGAATTCATTAAGAGAGCAGGGGTTCTATAACTCCATATTGCTTGCTTTGGCTGGTAAGAAAAAAGGCTTAACCGAATTAAGCAAACTAATGCAGGAAGAAACAACAAAGGTTAACAAATATCTCCAAACCCTTGTAGAAGCAGAAACTATCATCAAGAAACAAACGTTCAATTCAACTAGAGAAACGTATTATTACATTCTTGATCCTGTCTTACGGTTCTACTATAAGTTTTTGTTTAATAATGTCGAAAAGATTGAAGCGGGATACGGTTCAATCTTATACGAAAGATTAAAAGACGATATTGATCAATTCATTGCGCATTCTTTTGAAGATATATCTATCTCATATGTGGAATATCTTGGAAAAACAGGAAAGCTTAATGGCATTTTCTATCCAATCGAGAATCTAACAATCGAAAAATCAGAACTTTGCCGTTCAATCGAAATAGATGGAATTGCTAAAGATGAGAAGAATCTTTTAGTAATCAAATGTAAATTTAGAAATTCAAAAAGAACAATCAACGATTTCGTTCATATGAAAGAAAATATGTCCATTAAGATGTTCTCTTCTTATAGGCACATTGATTACTACATAATCTCAAAAGGGGGTTTTGATGATTCATTACTAAATTTAAAGGATAAGAACTTACATCTAGTAACCTTGGATGATATGTTTAATCAAAAGTAGCTCTCTATCTTCTCTTATCTTTTTATCTTTACATATGATAAGTTATTTGATACTTTATTTGATAAGATAAAAGATAAAAATATGTTCAAAGAAAGCGAAACAATTGAATTAAGAAAATCCTTATTCGAATTGAATGAAGGCATCATTTCCTTAAGTTCGATGTTAAACAAAAATCATCATGGAGAATTGTTTTTTGGCATACTCGATGATGGAAAAATAGTTGGATTAGATATAAGCAAGAAAACCATTGCAGACGTTACCCATGAAATCCAGAATCACCTAAAACCCTTGCCAAGCAAAGTTCATATCGATGAGATAAACGAAGACGGCAAACAAGTGATGAGAGTAGTGGTTGAAGGAAACGATACGCCATACTCAGCATATGGAAGATATTACATAAGAATCAATGATGCGGATATCTCAATGAACGCAAATCAGTTAAGAGATTTCTTTTTCAATAAAGAAGACACATATGCTAGATGGGAACAAATCGAAACAGTCTACGGAGTTGATGACATAGACGAAAACTTATTAATCGACTGTGTAAGAGTTGCTAACGATAAAGGGCGACTAAATTACGTCTATAGAAACGCTGCAGAAGCATTACAAAAACTAGGCTTATTAACGAGTAACAACAAACTAAATAACGCTGGTTGGTATTTGTTCGGAAATAACAAACCATTAAAAATCAAGGAAGCAAATTATCCAACAGACACAAGAGGGGAATTTGGAGAAATAAAAGAATTCAGAGGGAATATTTTCGAATGCATAAACGAAAACATTTCCTATATTCAGAACCATATCTCATATAAAGCTACAATCGAAGGAATCCAACGTGTAGAAACACCTGAGATACCATTAAAGGCAATAAGAGAAATAATCAATAATTCCTATGCTCACTGTAATTATTCAATTGAAGGAGATTTCAACCAATGTGTAATCTACAAATCAAGCATAAGAATCTATAACCCTGGTAACATCATAAATAACATTGATCCTCTTAGATTTGCTTCAGGAAAGGTAGGTAGCAAGATTCGTAACATACTTATTTCTGATGTCTTGTACATATATGGGTACATAGACGCTTTTGGAACGGGATTTGATAGAACGTTCACCTTATGTAAAGCTAGCAATGTTGATTATGAATACTATAACGATGAATTTGGTTTTACCTTCATATTCAAGAGAAATCCTAATTTCATATCAGAAGCTCCTATTGAAGATATAAATCCAAGGGCAAACGAACTAGAAAAAATGATTTTGGAATACATTAGAGATAATAGATATATCACAATTCCAGAACTCTCGTCTAAAACAAAGAAATCAGAACCTACAATTCATAGACATCTAGATAAACTAGTAAAAAAGAATCTCCTAGAAAGAAGAGGTTCAAGAAAGACTGGTTATTGGAATATAAAGAATTAGAATGCATTCAAAAAAAATGATTTTCACATCCAGTTTATATAAATTCAAGAAATTAAAAAATGTGCCACAAAACCCAAACATTTTTTGAATTTGTAACACATTTTAAGGTTATCTCTTGAAATTCAAGTATGTAATGAAATCTTCTTCTGTAAGTCGATATCCTTTTGCACCATCAACATAATATGGCATAGCAAGGTCTAAGCAGAACTGTGCTTCATCTTGATTGGTGATGTTGTTGATAACTGGGGTGATCTTCTTCTCATCAAACTCTGCTGCCATACGAATGAATAAAGCATTTGCAGATTGAGAAGACATAGCACTCTGTAAGACTTGATGAGAAACTCTTACGTAAGAGAATCCTAGATCAGCAATCTTATTAACTGAATCGATATTAGGATCAAAGGAATTGGCCATAAAGGTGATTCCAAAGGCTTTGGACGCACTTATGACTTTAGATAGGTCTTCTTCAAAGCCCGCGACCTTTTGTGCGTCTATGGACAGTATAAGTGTGTTCTTTAGCATATCCGCTTCAGAAGATATCTTCTTGATTGTATCTAAGAAAGATGGAGCAAGAAGAGTCTCAACCGCCGTAACAAGAATTAAATGTTTAACTCCGCTAGGCTTAAGGATGCTGTCATAGTACATCTTATAGAAGTCTTTGATCTTAACTAAGGCCTTTAGATCAAGAGAGGGGAGGATATTGGCATTTGCAGCAACTGGTAAGAATTCTCTCGTGCTAATAACTTCGTTTGAATATCCTTTTAAGCCTAAGCCAAACTCAATGCTAATAGGCTTTCTTGTTGGAGTGTCAATAACCGCAGAGAGTCTTGTCGAAACTTGGTTGTAGGATAAAGAATCTTGTAATAGCTGGAGGATGTATTCTTTTCTATTTGCTTTACGAACACGAGTTCTTCCGACCTCGCAAAGGAGTCCTTCGCCAAGGGAAGCAGAACGCTTAAGCTCAGAGCCAACAAGAGAAATCATTTCGAAGTTTGTCTGGGCTTCTTTTGGATAGTTAACGGTCGCATAAGCAAGTTTAAGATTAAGGTCGTTGCCATCAAATTGAAGAGGCTCAGCAAAGAGGGCGGCTATCTCTTCTGCAAAGGCATACATCGCGTTCTTATTCATGCCTTTAAGCAAGAAGGCAAAGGAAACGTCATCATATCTATAAAGAATGTTGCCGTATCCTTCTTCTTGAATAAGAGAGGCCATATTTTGAAGAAGGGCATCTTTTCCTTCAAGGTGGTTACGGGCGATAAGTTCATCCGCATTCGTAACTCTTAAGGCAAAGACAATGCCACTACCTCTAGTTCTGATCTCTTTGTTAACTTCATTAGATAACGTCTTAGTATTAAGAACGCCAATAGACTTATCGTAGAGGTTACCAGCATTAGATGAGATACGGTCTTCAGTCTCAATGACAATGGTAGAAACACTGCCACCAAGATTCTTCTTACTTGATAGAAGGGATAATAATTGTTCACTAGGTCCAATCTGAGAGATGGATTTCTTAACAGAGCCTTTCTTAAGTGGACATTCCACGCATGGAGAATCTTCACCCATGATGGCTTTATAACAAATATCACCTTTCTTTGCTTCAGGGAATTTCTTAGCAAAAGTGCTAGAGAAATCAATCAAGCTATATGTTGCATTATCAACAGTATAAAGATATTTGCTTTCTCTTTCGGCAAGAGAGTTAAGAAGAGCGCTCTTATGAACGATGCTCTTTTCTTTATCAAAGGCAATGATCATGATAGAAATCAAAGAGAAGAATGAGTCTGCAGATTCTCTATCTAAGAGGTTTTGTGATGTTTTCTTAACATTAGAAAGGAAATATCCAACACCTTTCTTCTCGCCTTGATAACACATTGGGAAGAAGAAGGCAGATTTAGCACCTAAGGATTGAACTCTCTCAGAGATTTGATATGGCAATAAGTCAATATCATCGACATAGTAATATCCATTCTTTCCAACATAATCGAATAATGGATTTACATGTTCTCCAGGGATAAGTTTATTTGAGAGGAAGAGGTTATAACCTTGTTTATCGTCTTCTTTAGAAAGAGTGGAATGTTCTAAAAGAAGAGAATATGTATCGGAATAGTCGTTATAAAGAAGAATGCCAGCATTGGTGAATTCCATTGAGGAACAATAGTATTTCAACGCCTTCTTAACGACATCTAACATTTCAGCTTGGTTTTTAGCGGCTAAGAATTCCTTAGAGAAGGTTTCATTAGCCCCAGCAAGAATCGCTCTACGTGGTTTATCCGCGATTCCAGCATATGGAAGAACTAAGTCTTTCTTCTCTTCGACGAGCATTAATGGAGACGCTTTCTTTAGAGCATTCTCAACTGTAGAGATAAGATTTACTTCATTCGTATATGGGAAGGTCGCGGCTGCTAATTTAGCACCATAGAAGGTAACCATATCAGATTCTCTTTTAATCTCAGTCATCGAGAAAGAAGAAACGAATTCATCACACTTAGTTTTAAAGGCAGGGCTTGTAGAAATCTTTTCAACAAAGAAGATATATGAGCCATTTTTCTTTTTGCAGATGATTGATGGAGCAAACATCAATTTAATCTTACGGAAAAGAGTTTCATCAACATTATCCGGAACATTTTCTGTGACTGTTGTCTCTACGGCAAATATTGCTGAGCAGAACGCGTTAGATGCTTGGATGCAAGAATGTAATGCGGCAGGAAAATCCTCATAGGAATAAACCTTATCATCAATGACGAATTTCTCTTCATCTTCGCTTTTTGAGGTGACTTTTGCAGCTAAATTATTGATTTTCTTTTGCAAATCGAGGAAGGATTTATTATGGAATTCTTTATTCAAGAGACGAACACGTCCTGCATCAAGAGAGTTGATTTGATCAAGGAAGGATGATGTTGCATCATCGATTTCTTTATCATCTCTTTTGAGTCCGTAAATAAGAAGGCCGTTAAAACAAACAAATAAGATAAAGAAACATATGGTTAAGACGACGAATGCAACATGAAGTCCTCCAGTTTCTTTTGTAAAGACAAGAGAGAGGATTCCAAATGTTAACATTCCAGCAAAAAGGAAACCCAAAACTCCAAGAAGGCATGGAAGGCCTTTTAACCACTTAAGAGAGAAGGTGAATTTTGTTTTGTTTTGTTTTTTATTGTTTAACATTGAGCACCTCCTCTGGAGTGTTGAAGTCCGATCTGTTATTTAAGATGATCTTTGTTAAGATACGACCGATAAGTGGAGTGGATTCTAAAGCTTTTCTTTGAGCGGTTAATAATTGATCTGGGCTATCAAGCTCTAAGCTAACAGCACGAACAGTAAGTAAGGTAACCTTTCTTTGATAACATACCATAGCAATCCCACCTGATGAGGTGTCATATGCTCTAAGAAGATGCTTAACAAAACCATAATGTTCGTCTTTCATCTTATTGATGGTCTTTGATTCGGTGTATATCTCTTCACCTGAAAGAAGATACCCTCTTTCAGCAAAGGCACCCTTACCAACAGAGAAAGCCGCACTTTCTGCTTGGCCATTAAGCGATCCTTCAAAGAGGAAGAACTCTGGTAAACCAGGAATTTGACCATAGGAAGTGTGGATCAAAGGATTGTATCTAACCCCATCAAGATAATAACGGTCGGCAATAAAGATATCGCCTTGGTGAAGGTTCTTGTCTAAGGAGATAACTGAGCCCGTATTAACAATAAGATATGGATCATATTTATCGATGATCATGTTTGTAACTAAAGCCGACATGATATTGCCAAAGCCTGTCGCGGCAATAACAATCTCATCAACGCCAAAGTTACCAACGTGGGCTTTGACCCCATAGGCAAGCTCATCAACCTTTTGTCCGTTTGTAAAACGTGAAATGTAGTAGAGGATATCGTCTTCTGTTTGTCCTAAAATGGCAATCATAATTCTTCTCCTCCTTTCTTGCTACGTTTGGCTTTTCTTTCTTTCTTAGCCTTTGCTTCTTCTTCAAATTTATTATGTTCAATCAAGGCTTCGAATTCGCTAACCTCCAAAGGCTTAGCAAAATAGTAACCCTGAACGGCATTTAAATCATGCTTAGCAAGGATGTTGACTTGGTTTTGGTTTTCAACACCTTCAGCAATGACAAACATCTTAAGTCCATGAACAAGGGAAATGATTGAAGCGACCATCGATTCAGAAGTCTTATCAACTTCAACGTCATCGATGAATGATTTATCAAGTTTTAAGACATCGAAATCAATGTTCTTAATCGCGCTTAAGGAAGAATATCCAACACCGAAGTCATCGATTGAGGTGCTAAATCCTAAGGCTTTGATCTTTCTAATAACAAAGCTGATGAAGGCTGTATCTTGAGCAGCCAAAGATTCAGTTAACTCGATTTCGATTGATTTAGGATCAACGTTATATTTCTTGATTGTCTCAGCAAAGAAATTGATAAGTCCTGGATCATAAATCGTTCTACGGGAAAGGTTAACGGAGATAACAAGGTTTCTCTTTCTCTCTTTTTTCCATCTTGCTAAATCTTGGCAAACCGTCTCAAAAACGTAATGGTCGATTTCAACGATCTTGCCTGACGCTTCAGCGTAAGGAATGAAAGATGATGGTGGGAGATATCCTCTTCTTGGGTGTCTCCAACGGATAAGAGCTTCCGCGCCATAGAATTTGTTTTCTTTGAGATTCCATTTAGCCTGGTAATAGATAAGGAATTGCTTGTTTTCCAAAGCCTTGTCGATTTCAAGGGATTTCTCTTTTTCGAAGTCTCTTGTTCCTAGCATGTGAGGATCAAATAATTTGATATCACCAGAAAGACGCATGCCTGCATCGTAGTTAGCGGCAGTATTGGCATGTTCAACCGCTTCATAGATTGTTTGTTTTTTCTCGATGATATTCGCACCGATCATAACGAAAGCCATAGGAAGAGATGGACGGCGTCCAAGTTCAGCATTGATTTCGTTAACAATATTTTGAAGGGTGTCGAAGAATTCTTCTTTGGAATCAACTTCACCATAGAAGAGATATTTGTTCTCACGGTTGATACCAAATAGCCAATTGTCTTTGCCAGCCATTTCTTTTTCGATGGCATTTAAGACAATCTCATTAAGAACAAAGATATCAACTTGTCTAAAGGTGAATAATGGTTGGTTATTAAAACCGTGCATATAGATAACACCGGTCATGGTGATGCGGTTGTCTCTAATTTTGTTTAAACGTTTAGACGCTTCCCTTTCGAATGTTTCATCGTCCCAGATTGTAACGTCAGTATCAAAAAGACGTTTGATCCAAATTTGGCGGTGGAAGAGCGACCCTCTTTCCGCGAAGAGTTGGAAGATAACCATGATGATGAAAACGGATAAGAAATAGCAAACAAGAATGATTGCCACGTACCCAGTTACGCTTAATGTGTCTATCCCATTCACCAAAGCAAGAGTGCAAACGATAACGCCTGCGACAAGCAAGGCTAAAAAGACAAAAGACAAGATGATTAAGTTTTTAAGTAAATTGATTTTCTTGCTCATTTTTCTTTGCTCCTTTCCTTTGCTTTCCGTTTTTCTTCTTTTTCAAGTTCTTTCCGTAATCGTTTCTTTTCTGCTTCTTTAGCTTTTTCCATTTCTTCTCGGAGTTCTTTCTTAAGATTGAATTTCTCCTCGAATAACATCATTGCTTTTTCATCGTTTCGGTCAATTCCTGCTTGATCCATCGCGGCATATAGCTCAGTTTCATAGGCTTTTTTCTCTTTTTTGTATTTTACGATAGATTCGGTTACAGAGATACCCACAATAGCGGCAAGAGGAACAAGAATTAAGACTGGAACTAACCAAGCTGTTTTACCTGCGGCTCCTGCAGCTTGAGGAGAGACATAGGTTAGGAAACTTCCAAACGCATCAGAATGGGAAACAACAGTTCCAATGTAATACGCCTCAGGAACTTCTTCCCAAGCGGTTTCTGGACATGTTCCTGAACAAGACCAGGCATGAAGGTTATCTCCTCTTGTATGGAAAACGAGTCCATCAGAATTTGTTGTTATTTCTAAGACTCTATGGGTATCAGGTGCTTTAAGTTTTGGGTAGTAGAAAGTAATAACATCTCCAACCTTAACGTTCTTTGGATCGTCTTTCTTAATGATGACACCAGTGCCGGTATTCAAGGAATCAGGATTGTCTCCCTCCATGGAATCTGTGGCAACATAAAGGAAAGAAGTCCCAAAAACAGATGGGACCCCATAGTTAGAAGGTTTAGATTGGCTAATAACCATCGATGCTTGGACATAAATCATAAAGATAAGAATTATTCCAAGAACGACATCAATGATTCTTGAGATGATCTTCTTCATACTTTAAGTTTCCCTTTCAGGACAACCTTCTTAGCCTTATCGCTCTTTCTAGTCTTAATGAAGACGTAGTTCTTCTCTGATCTGAATGTTGGAACATCACGAACGAATTTCTCTTTTGGAGAGTTCTCTTTAGGTGTTTTTTGAACTGAAGTTTCAGGAACTTGTTCTTCGGTTGGAGTTTCAACGATTGGTTCTTCAACCACTGGTGTTTCAGGAACAATAGGTTCTTCAACTACTGGAGCTGGCTCAACGATAGGTGTTGGTTCTGGTTCAACAACTGGTAAAGGTTCTTTCTTCTTACGAGGTTTCTTTTCTTTGACTTCTGGTGTTGGAGTTTCTTCCTTCTTTTTACGTGGAGCACGTTTCTTCTTAGGCTTATCTTCAACTGGCTTTTCTTCTGTAGGCTCTTTCTTCTTACGAGGTGAACGTTTTCTCTTTGGTTTTTCCTCGATTGGTGCAGGTTCTACAGGGGTTTCTTCGATAATTGGTTCTTCAGAAGGCTTTTCTTCTTCGATTACAGGTTCTTCTGTTGGTAAAGGCTCCTCAACAGGTTGTTCTTGAGGTTCTTCGATAGGTTCTTCTTCAACGACTGGGGTATCTTCAACGGTGGGTGTCTCTTCTTGAACTGGTTCCTCAACAATAGGAGTCTCCTCGACTGGTTCTTGTGAAATTTCTTCTGCTGGAGCTTCTTCAGTTAGAACTTCCTCTGCAGGAGTTTCTTCTAGAGGCTCTTCAATAACAGGAGTTTCTTCAGCTACAGGTTCTTCAACTGGTTGTTCCTCGGTAATAGGTTCTTCAACTGGAGTTTCAAAGATTGGTTCTTCGACTACTGGAGTTGACTCCTCAATAATAGGTTCTTGAGCGATTGGTTGTTCTTCTTGAATTGGTAAAACTTCTTCGAGTGGTTTGTCCTCGATTGGTTCCTCTTTGACTTTACGGTCATCACGGGCTTTACGTCTGATTGCCCTTCTGGCTTTTTCGAGTTCTTTTTGTTCTTGGAGAAGAGTTTTCTTCTCTTCGGCTTTACGTTTCTTTTCTTCGAGAGCTTTTTGTTTCTCGAGGGCTTTTTGAGCGGCTTTTTCTGCCTTAAGACGGGCTTTTTCTTCTGCTTCGGCTTTCTTTTGACGTTCGATTGCTTCTTTAGCAATGTCTTTATTCTTTTGTTCTTCGATATTTTCGTCTATGAGAGTCTTCTTATATCTTTCTTCACGGAAGTTCTCTTCAATGGCTAGACGTTCTTCTTTGGCTTCTTCTGGAGTTAAGGCCATTGGGTTAGCACGTTTCCTCTTTGCGCCAGGGAATTGGTCATAGAGGAATTTCCCATCGTAATATGTTTCATCTTCCAAAGTGAAAAGAACCTTTGGATTAATGACTTTGTCTTTAACTTTGCTTGTATTGAGTTTCTTATTCTTTACGAGGTTGCTACGGAGAGTGAGGATATCGGCCATAACAAGAGCAAAGATTTCTTCAAAATATGGTTGGGAGAATTCTTGTTCAGTTTCTTTAACGTTATAGGAAACACCTAAGTCGGTATATTGGTCGATGAATTTCCATAATTCATATGCACCATGGTAGTAAGGGTTTTTAACGATCATGTTGGTCATATGAATTGGGTTTGCAACATCCTTTGCTCCCGCCATTTCAGCCATGAATGGGGAATGCATGAAATATGCGCAACGTTCACGTAAGGTTGCAAGTCTCTTTAAGATATCTTCATTCTTTTCTTTGTTACCATCATCTTTTGATGGAGAGGAAACTTTGATTCTGGAATCAACTTCATATTTGGCTCCATCAATATTTGAGGTGGATTTTATAAGCAATAAATCAGAATCTAGCGTTTCTCCATGGTCTTTGATGAAGTTAAAACGTTTCTCGATGAAGAGGGAGCATTTCTTAATCAAGGTCATGACAAATCTGTTTTCATAGATTTGGACATCGATTTCGGCATGAATTGTTAATATCTTTTCTGGTGTGACATTGCCTTTTTCATCAACTGAGTGAACGAATTGAGTATGTGAGGCAAGGTGAGTGATTGATTGGGCGTTGATTTTCTTTGCTAAACCCGCTTCGACGAGTTCTGGCTCTTCTTTGATGAAGGTACGAGGATTAGCAATAACGTGATCAATGGCATCAAATCCTTTTTCGAGTTCATCAACGAACTTGCTATCAAACTGTTTGCTTTCTAAACGCTCAGTTTGACGGACGTAGTTCTTTCCTTGTTGGCGAACTTGTAGAAGCAAAGACTGAAAAGAGGACGAAGAAGAAACGAGGTTCTTGATTCGAGCTAAATATGCGCGTTGGGCATGAGTCAGTTTTTGCTTTGGTGAGGATTCTTTGGCCATAAATAATTAGATTAGGAATTCATTTTGATTAAGAGTTTGATCTTTGCTTTGGAAAGTTTGAATTCGCCTTTTCCAAAGAGTTTGGTTAATTGAGCATCGAGTTTGATGAGTTCGTCACGAAGGAAGGCGACGTTAAGAACTTCGAATTTCTTTAAGATCTTGGATTGGAAGACGTAGTCGACTGCTTCAAGCTCTGTTCCGCCACAAGCGACATAGCAAGGGACGAATAAGGAGAGTTGTTTCATGATACGGTTACCAAAGGCAAGACGGAAATGTTCAATGACATAGGCATCAAGTTCTTGGAACTTCTCAAGTGTCTTAAGTGAGAGTGGGTAGTCTTGCATAGCGTTGTCGTAAAGTGACTTAAGATATGTATAAGGTAATGGGAGAGCTTCGGTGAATGGTGCTTTGAATTCAATACCTTTGTTATCAAAGAAAAGAGACATAGCACGGTCATAGACCTTATCAGAGATTGTAAATGTTGAGTCATCGTTATTCGCTGTGCCAACAAACCAGATGTTTTGAGGAATAAGCATTCTGCCATCTGTGACGTGCTTTGGATCGTCAGAACGAGGAGCTGCAACGAGGGAGATATTCCATTCTGCAACGTTAGGCATTTCCATGATGGAAAGGAATTCTGCAAAGTAATACTCAATACGAGCAAGGTTCATTTCGTCGAGGACAACAAGATTGATGTCATCACGATATGTTGCTTCATATATTGCACGTAAGAATTCAGTTTCGGTGAACTTATGGGTGAAGTCGTTATAGTAACCAAGTAATTCTGAACGGTCTCTCCAGGATGGTTGAACAGAACAGATTGCAGCATTATGTTGGAAGAATCTTCCTAAAGCGTATGGTAAGGAAGTTTTACCTGTACCAGAGATACCTTCAAGGATGATGATTTTTCCTGTACCCATAGCGGCAAAGAACACACGAATTGTATCAAGAGTGTAGTATAGTCCCATTTGTGAGCATGCAAAGTTTCTAAATCTTTCACAAATGCCAGCAAGGTCAATATTTTGTGCGTCTTCTGGTAAGACTGTCTTAATTTCTTTGCCTTCGTATTTTTGATCAACAAGAGTAAGACGTGGGAAACGAATATCGTTTTCTTCTTTTTCTTTCTCTTCGGTTTTTTCTTCAACGTTCTCTTTCTTTTCATCGTTGATGGTGAGATTGCCTTCTCCATAAGGATTAGGAACACCTAAAGAACGAACTTGTAAGCCAAGGACACGGTCTTTTTCTTTGATGGTTTGATAGAGTTCAAGGTTAAGTCTTTCAACTTCAGCTTGAAGTCTTTCTTCGTTGGCTGTGCTTCTTCTGAAACGGACATATTTTCTAATAAGCCAGAAAAGCAAGAAACAAACTCCACCAATAAGAGCAATAAGAAGAATGGCAAAAATAACGAAGAAAATCCATCCTCCAGCTCCGAATTCAGGAGAATAGGTAGCAAAAAGAGAGTGATAATGTTCAAATTGGCTTGGTACTGGTGACCAAGGATAGGCAAATCTATTGTTGAACCATGTTCCTAGATTTTGGAAGAAGGCGACGATCATCTCCTTCAAGTATTCAAAGTAAGCAGACATATATTCTCTCCTATTTAATCTTCAAGTGGGGCGGCTAAGCCTCTAAAGCCCAAAGCAAGGGTAAAGCTACCATTTCCAATTGCTTCGGTAACATCTAAATCCCATCCCTCTAAGTATATAGTAACTACCACTCTAGTAGGGGTGTTTTCTTTCAATTTGGCAAGAGGGCGCATGCTCTCTTTGTCATATTGTCCTTGAGATTGTTTGATGGCAAGTTGGTTGAGCGTGTAGGTCTTTTCTTGTTTGAATGAGAGGCCTTTTGCTACGCTTTCTTCATAGTTGAACCTTTCAATTCCAGCCTTATGGATGGCGTTGAAACAGGTTGCTCTTCCAGTTAGGGATGAGTCCGTATCGTAGGCGGAATCATAAACTAACTCGGCATCATCGTCATACTCGCCATAGACGATTTCTTTATTAGACGAATCGTAATCGTAATATCCATCTTTCGTGGTGGCGTCTAAAATCCCACCAAAGACAGTTTTTGAGGATGATAGTTGGTTTGGCTCATAGATTGTGAATCCATCTTTTGAGAAGAAGGAGACTCTTGTGGCGTTAACAACGTTATCAAGATCCGTGACTGATATTGATCCATTAGAGGAATCAGCCAGCTTTTGATTTACTTCGTGAAGAGGGTTGCAATATGTATCGGTGTAATCAAGAAACAGATACATATCAGAATCGGCTTTGAAATAGAATTCAAACTGATAGAAACCTGAGGTGGCTACTTCGGACTTATGATGATCACCGTTTGTGGAATAGGCATTTCTTAGAACTGGCAATGCCGTTTCGTAGTCGGTATCCTCGTTAAGCCATAAGTCTTGATACATGCTTGAGGTGTCACTTAGTGGTGAGCCTGGAACATAGTTAGAAAAATGGTCTTTAAGGATTTTGTCATCGATGGTGTCGTAGTAGGTGATGTTACCATCACTTTCTTTAAGACCAATCTGTAAGGAGTGGTCTTCACCGATAGAGAGTTTGGCAAAGGAAACGCTACCCGCTTCAGTTACAGCAAACCAAGCATAAGTGGAGGTGACGGATGCGGCTAACGTAAGCGCAAAAGCCAAAAGACCAACCACAAATAACTTACGGTTGGACATCACACTTGCATTTCTTCTGTAATGAGGCTTGTATTTTTTCATTTCTCAAATTGCCTAGTGAGCTTTGAAGTTCACTGAAAAGGTCATTGAAGACCCAGTAGGAGTGTTACCTGTGCAATCTGAATCATTTCCTTCGAACCATGCGACGATTGTAAAACGCATCTTTTCTTTTGCTCTCAATGTAATTCCCTCACGGGTAAAGATTGAGTAAGCATCTTCAAAAGGCGTGCAATATCCAATGTCGTTATAGGTGTATCTAGGACTACGGTCTACTTCACGGAAGGTAGAAAGGATTTCTCTATTGTCTCCTGCAGCATTCGTTTTTGTGCTTTCAAGCGCATAGATGTTGCAATCGTGACTGCCATTGCCATCTTCTTGGTAAAGGTTCTCAAAAAGAGCAACTCTTAGGTAGGAATATGGTTGAATGGAGCTATTTGTAGGTTCGACGTAGTCATCAATAGCCATTGAATAGTCAAAGGTGGCGTCTTCGGATTTTGAGGTATTCTCCGCATAGAAGGTGAATACTAAAGCAAGATCGATGTTCTCTTCCTCTCCATTCGATGTGTTTTTTCTTGAAAGGTTGTTAGAACCATTAAGGGTGTTATTGCTCTTAAGGGTATCAACATATTCAAAAACTGTTTGAGCAGATGTGGCGTAAGCGTTGTTTAGCCCCTTGGCTGTGATAAGTGTCTTTTCGTCACCGTCTACTGTTTCGAATAATTTCATATTCGTTGGTGCGACGCGTGGATCCATCTTGATGGTGAATTGGCCTGAAACACGACCTAAAAAGGAGATGATGCCTAGCATCAAAACTCCAACGAGTCCTACACCAGTCACAACGAGTGCGACATTTCTTTGTTTACGCCTGCGTGCGTATTTCGCGCTCGTAGGATAGAGCAAAGCGTCTTGATTCTTCGTATTTAAAGAATCAGCTTTTGGTGAAGGCTCTGACGTATTAGCTTTTTTCTTACCAAAGTGTGTCAAAGCGTTTGCCTCCAAACATGAAAAGGTGGAGAGCGAATGAGAAAAATCGCTCAGTATTATTTTCTTTCCTTTCCTTCTTAGAAATGAGCATTCCGCTCCGCATGAGATCCATTAATTTCTTCTAGGAAGTTATAGAAAGTGAACCCAATGGGGACAAGGAGCAATATCTTTCCAGTTTCCGCGCTGGTGGGATACGCCTTATTTGTCCCGCGGTAACTGGCTGCCATCTCATTCGAAGGCCCTTTAGCTTTGCGCCGCCAGATTTCTCTGACTTTGCGTTTCTCGTGCAATATTATCATAAAAAGGAAATTGCTTGTCAATGTTTTTAATGAAAAATATTTACAAGAAAATCACGATGTTTTGTATGTAAAATCTTTACCTAATTTGTTTTTGATATACGTATTTATTTACTTGTATATTTATGGTCTTTGATGATGTTTTCCTCTTTGATAGACAAATAAGTGTATGTGAAGGGGAAAGCATCTACGATGTGTTATTTAAATGTCTCCACTAAGTTATGTGTTTAATTGACCAAAATATGATTTTTACGTTTTCTGTTAATGTAATGTAAATTAGTGAGATGTTAGTAAAATCAATTAATAATATCGATAGTTTCTATGTTTTTATCTTTGACTACCAATAAAAAACAAAGCGGTTTTTCTATTTTGAGTCTAAAAACAGGGCGAGTTTCTGACAGTTGAGTCTAAAAATACGGCGAGTTTTAAGCGTTTGAGTCTAAAAACAAGGCGACTTTATTTTTCGATGACTATTATTAAGAGTGTTTTTTCCTTATTTTTGTATATATTCAGTTACTTAATATATCTTGATACCATCTTTCATTATTTCAGATATAAGTTCAATGTTATCTTTTAAGTCTTTGATTCTTACTATATCGATGTTCTTATGTAATGTGTTTCTTATTGCTTCACTAAGACCAACATATTTCAAACCAATTAGAGAAGTGGATACACAAAGATCAACATCGCTCTTCTCCTTTGTAAGGCAATTTGGCACATCCGTTGAAAATTAATATGCCATTTTGGCATGTTTATTTTATTTCGATGTGCCATTTATTTGTGTTGTTGACATTATATGGAAATGAACTCATAACGAATGTTTTCTATATTCTTTCGGTTCAAATCGTATTTTTCTTTCGGTTCATCTTATATTTTTCTTTAGGTTTGAAATTCACTTTTCTTTCGGTTTGAGTTGAAAACGTTAGATTTTATGCATATAATTTGAATATGAAAAAAGAATATATTCCACGTTTATTTGATGACACATTAGATTTTGCGCTTAAAACTAAAGGAGCGGTTTTGATTACCGGTCCTAAGTGGTGCGGTAAATCCAGAACGGCTGAACGCCACGCAAACACGGTAATATCTTTATTGCCATTGTCTACAAGAGATCAATATACCAGACTCGCAAAGAGCGCCCCACAAACATTTTTATCAATAGGGCCAAAACCAATCCTTTATGACGAATGGCAAATAGTTTCGTTTATTTGGGATGACATCAAATCTACAATCGATAAAAATGATGATTTTGGCCAATACATACTTACTGGCAGTGTTACCGATACACTTGCCCAAGATGAAAGCAACGAACATCATAGCGGCACAGGAAGAATAATCAGAAAAAGAATGAGAACAATGTCTCTTTTTGAAAGCAAAGATTCAAGTGGAGAGGTTTCGTTATCTGATTTAAAGAATGGCGTTTTTAAACCATGCGTGTCTGATAAAACAATATACGACTACGCTTTCTATATTTGCCGTGGTGGATGGCCACTCTCCATAGGAGAACAAACAGATGTTGCTTTGCAACAACCAATAGATTTTTATGAAGGGCTTGTAACAGAGGATCTATTCTCTTTAAAGGATGTGCCATTAAAAAGAAATGAGCAAAAAGCCAGGCAAATAGTTCGATCATATGCAAGAAATGTTGGCACTCAATGCCCAGATACCAAAATGTTAAAAGACATTTCTGAGTTCATGACGTGTGATGATGAAACATTATCAAAATACTTGCTTGCCCTAAAACGTCTCTATGTAACAGATGAAGTGGAAGCGTGGAATACAAATATACGTAGCAAAATAGCAATAAGAAGCAAACCAACTCGTTATTTCGTTGATCCATCGATTGCAACATCAGCATTTGGCATATCTCCAAATGGGCTTTTTAAGGACATGAACACCTTTGGTTTCCTTTTTGAATCTCTAGCAATGAGAGATCTTAAGGTATATGCGGATGCGTTGAACGCAAAAATCTATCATTACAGAGATTCTATGGATCGTGAAGCTGATGCGGTCATCTATTTTAGAGATGGTGAGTGGGGACTTGTTGAAATAAAACTTGGCGAAGACGATGATATAGAGCTTGCAGCTAATAAACTAGTTGAATTATCTAAGGATATCGTCCAAGAAAAAGCGAAGCCTTGTTTCCTTATGGTTATTAGCAAAGGCAAGTTCGCTTATCAAAGAGATGATGGGGTGTACGTCGTTCCTTTGGCTTGCTTAAGAAATTAGATTTTATTGAGGAAAGTCAATAATCTAACGCTTTCGTTAGTTTATCCATTGATGAATATGACTTTGCGTTTGGATCTTTAGAGATACGCCTTGCTTCAGAGATTGCATCTAATGTTTAGGTATATTTCTTTTTGTTTGCTTTCTTTTCTAGTTTCTTATTCGTTGCATCAATAAATATCCCCTCATTCATTGCTTTATTCACTTATATTCTTCACGTTATGTGTATGCGCGTAAAAACGCGCATACATCTTACGTAAAGAAAAACCCTCCAAGAGAGGGAGATTTCGTTTTCTTTGGTATATATAAGAAGAATTAGTTTTGTTCTTCTTTTTCTTTGGCTAATTCTTTGAGAAGTTCTTCTCTTGCTTCTTTCTTAGCTTGTTCTGCGATAGCAGATTGTTCAGCATCAGAGAGGTTTGTGCTTCTCTTGGTAGCAACAACAACAAGATAGATGATATCAAGAGCAAGAATAACAAATATAGGAATGAGAATGATGAATAAGAAAGCGGTAGGGTTATTTTGTAACCAGCCAATGAATGGACCATTCTGATTGATATTCCTTGCAGCATAGTCGGCATATACATCAGGATCATTGAATGTGACTGTTACAAGTATTGATGTAACAATGACAAAGACAACTATTGCGAGTTCAGCAATACCTGCGCATATAAGTCCTATCTTCTTTTTCTTATCCATATATAGTTTTACCCTTGTTTGCAAGTGATATTTTAGCACGTAAAGAGAGAAATAAAACGATGAATTTTATTCGATTTTATCGGCATTCGTTATTTTCCTACTTGAAATGGCCTTTTTTCATCTCTAGAATATGCTTGCTTCCAGGAATCCGCCTTACCCAAGGGCTCTTTCTAAAGAGAAGGACGTACTGGACCAGCGTTTCCGCGATCGCATGGGACCCAAAAGGGCCCGTTTTCGGCGTTATAGGCCGATCGGGGCGCGAAAAGACAGAACGCTTCCTAAAGGGAAGGGAAAGAGAGAAAACACTATGAACAACAAGACAAAGATAATGCTAGGGCTATCAGTCCTCACAGCGGGCACGTTGGCCGCAGGGGCCACGGGGACCTTCGCGTGGTTCACCACGAACAAGACGGCGACGGCGACGTACAACAACATAATTGCCGTTGGCACACAAGGTAATTTACAAGCATCGATTTTGGGATTAACAACTTCAACGGTTAAAGGCGAACAGGGCACTAATACGACAGCAACTGGCTCAAAATCATTTATTTCCGACGTCTCTTCAAATGATGGTGTCGCCTTCGTCCAACCAGACTGGGCAGGAGAATCCGGAAATACAAAAGCAATTAACAGTTTAGAAACAGTTACCGGAAAGGCTGGATACTATACACAATACTCGGTTACATTAACTAACGTTGCAACAGCCGATAATGATGATGCTGTTGGTGGCAAAATAAAAGTCGATTTAACATCTATTACAATCACATGTGCAGATTTTACTGAAGCAACAAATTGGGTTCGTGTATCTATTTTTAAAACATATGAAACAAGCACTTTAGGAACCTCAGATAAATATATTTCTTCTGGAACAAGTTTAGGAGTATACACAAATACAGTTACAACCGGTACGAACGATAAATACGTTAAAGGAACTAAAACAGAAAGTGAAAAAACATATTTAGATTTAGAAACTTCATCAGTAAAATCCGCTTCCGATCTTTCTACTAATCCTGTCGAAGTATCAGATTCATTATTACGTAATGCAAGTGTGACAATTGGTGTTTCTGTTTGGCTAGAAGGAACAGCAAACGGAGACAATAGCCAAGACTCCGTAAAAGGGAAGACAGTTAGCATTGCATTGGGATTTACCGCAACTGATGCTAATAATTAAAACGATATAGGAAATAATTTAATAAAATGGCCGCCATGCAAAAAATGGTGGCTTTTTCTATTAAGGCGCCAATATCGACATCATCATGGTCAAAACGTTTTGCGATTTTCTAGGAAAAAAGCTCAATTTTTACAAAATACTTTATATGTCTCGACTGATACTTTATCATTGGCAAAAATAAAGCCATAGCCAGCCTTGTTTTCGGTAAGGCAAATTGACTTGTTTACTTCATTTATGTGGTTGTTTTGCTCTGTATAGAAATAACACCCATAATCAGAATAATGAGCTTCTTTTACTTGCAACATAAAATTTGAACTTAAAGGACAATAAACCGATATTAATTTACCTAATTTATTAAGTTTGAGCGACAATCCAATGGAATTGTTGATGAAATGAACATCATTGCAACGGTTCTCTACTATGTGTATTTCGTAACATTGGCTCATCATTGTAAAGATATCGATTTTTTTGTTGCAACACAACGCCTCTAAAAACCAGCTGCATAGTTTACGCTTTTCTTCAATGGTCATCTCTTTTGCAAAAGAATGCAGAAATAACTCAAACATTCCCTTAGATCGTAACAACATTAAATTCAAAAATCTCGAAATTATTTCTTTGCTCTCCATAACCATGTCTTGCTTTTGTTCGACGTTATTCGCGTTTATTATGCGCGCTATAATTGGCGCAACTCTATTTTCTTGTTCTTGCAGCAAAGCCTCAACTCTCTGATCGTAATATGAATTTTGGACGCCAACCCTATCTATTGATGATTGATAAACTTTATCATTTTTCTTGTTGTATACAAACACCCTATCGTTTGTCGAAAAGCCCTTTTCAATAAATTTTGGGACTGCTACATGGTTGTGCTCACGCTTCTTTTCGTTCATAACGTAAATTTTAATGGTTAACAATATGACTTGTAAAAATCTTCTTTTCTATTTTGTGATGAAATGCACTTTGTGCAAGGATTTCAATCTAAGTTGTAGATTGCTTTCGCCGTTGAGGAACTAAACATTAATGGTTCAACGTTTTCGATTTTATAATTGCTATTCTTAATGTCGAAAATTACAAATTTCATCCGTGAAAGTATCATGATTTTCGAATAACTAATTCTATACTTATTACTAATTTTCACGATTTTTTCATATAAATCAAAACACCATTCCTTTTTAATCTGCATCTCTGTTTCAATGAACAATTCATATTTACCGCATACGTTGTAACCGCCGTCATTGAGCTTTTTAAGTTTGTCTTCGATTCGTTGATATAGAAGATCAAATATCGATGAATTTGCTCCGTCTTCATAGAGCCAACTTTTAGTAAATATACCGTTGCAGCGAAAGTATTTATTGTCTTTCATCATTGTGTTTTTTTCTTCCGTTTCGGATTTCTTATCTTTTTCATCATCCGAGTATTCTTTACTAGTTAGATTCATTATGGTTGCTTTCGCTTGATCTACTGCTTGCGTTACCTCTATGCCAATATCAGATTCTTCAGAGATTAAGTCTGGTCGATCCTCAACTTTAAGGTCCATGTATGTATCTGGATCAAACCATTCTAAGAAATATTTCGCTAAATATTCCTCATATCTCTTTTGCCTCGATGATGTTTTGCTCACGACTAAATCCTCCTTAACATGTTTTGTGGTTAATGTTGTTATATCATCGAAATTTCTAACCATCAAAGTTTGTGTGCATATTAGATTGAGACGAAAATGTTATTCCTTTGAATATTTGAGAATATATGTGTTCATAAGGAACGTTAAGCGTTTGATTTTAGGTTTTCGGACAAATGAAAAACCGCCATTTGAAGGCTGTATACTTCTTATGACGGTTTAACATTGGCTCGGTGAATTTTAAAGGGGATAAGATTTTTCGACATCTCCTCGACTTTGGAGAGGCTTTCAAATTCGCTGAGCCTAACTAACTTAACTACGCAACCAACCAATTGAAAAGGCAAACCGCAATTGATGCGGTTTGCCAATTAACAGTTTGCGATTTTTAAAATGAGACGAAATTATGCTGCGGAATTGTTTGTAACAAAATTCAGCGTTACATCGATTGAACCACCAATGGCGTCATTCTGATTGTCGTTTTCGGTCCCTTCGCACCAAACCGAGCAAATTAAATATTTAGAAGAGTCGGCATCCAATGTGAACAAATAGCCTGTAGCCGTAGTGTCTGTTGTATCTGAAATTGTTGTGAATTTCTTATCAGTGTCACCTCCACCGATTAAAACATGGGTATCTGTGGAAACAGCCTCTAATGTTAAAGCTCCTTCAGTTGTTGCTTCTTTAACATACTTTGTTTTTGTGTCGCCGGTTGTACCAGAGTTTTCGACCAACCATTTTAAAGAACCAGTAGAAGTGTCGGTTGGGGCGGTTGTAGAATCTGTAGCTTCAACGACAGCAAGTCTCGTCCATCTTGCTAAGGCCGTATTCTTATTTGTTTGAGCGGTGTCGCTGCTTGTTGTAGCTGTTATAACAGTTTTAGAATCAAGGAAAACATTGGCTTTGGCATTACCGGCATTTGTGACCTTGATCCAAAATTTTGTGTAATCGGTGCCAGAAGCAGTTTTTTGAAATGGAGCAGTCGTATCAACTTTTTCATCATTTCCTGAAGCGCTTACCCAGTTTGGTTTTTTAAATGTTAAGCCATCATGCGATGAGATATCTGTCATGCCGCTGCTGGTGCTTCCAGTAATAGTTATATCCTTATATGCCGTTTTACCGGTAGTAGAATCATAGTTATAATTTTTCTCCGAATTTGTAGCGACTTCAGAAATACCGTTCATTTCAATTTGCAAATCGCCTCTTGTGCTTGATGCGGTGATCTTAGAATATGTTGCCTTTGCACTCTTGTTCGTGGTGAACCACGCGAAGGTCCCCGTGGCCCCTGCGGCCAACGTGCCCGCTGTGAGGACTGATAGCCCTAGCATTATCTTTGTCTTGTTGTTCATAGTGTTTTCTCTCTTTCCCTTCCCTTTAGGAAGCGTTCTGTCTTTTCGCGCCCCGATCGGCCTATAACGCCGAAAACGGGCCCTTTTGGGTCCCATGCGATCGCGGAAACGCTTACTTAAAAACGCGCAACCAAAAAGAAAATAAGAAAGAGAGTTAATATACCAGTAATAATCATATTCCAATCAAGGATTCAAGATGCAAAATAAGCAAGATTCATCATAGATTTTGCGAAATTTAAACACTTTCAAAAAGAAAATAACAATTTCAATGGCTTTAGCCATTAGATAAATTGCAATTTTCGTATTGATACGTGTTAAAAACAAATGTGCTACAATCGAATTATGATTAGAATCGCTATCGTGGAAGACAATCAAGAAGAAAACGACAAGCTTTTCTCATACCTCAAGAAATACTCTTCTGACAACTCAATACAATTCGAAATCAAACAATACTTAGCTGCAGAGCCATTCTTAAATTCAGAAGACCATTTTGACATCGTATTTATGGATATTGAACTTCCTAAGATAAATGGAATGGACGCTTCGGTTGAACTAAGAAAGAAAGACAAAGATATAACGATCATCTTTGTTACTAATATGGCCGCATTCGCAATAAAAGGATATGAAGTAGACGCCCTAGACTTCATACTAAAACCAATACGTTATGAATCGCTAGAAAGAAAATTCAAGAAAGCAGTAGATTCAATCATCTCTAAGAAAGAAGGAAAACTAACCCTCTCAATCAACCATTCTCTGAAAGTTTTTCATCTTTCAGATATTCTCTATATCGAAGTATTAGACCATAACGTATGCATCCACACAAAGAATGGTGATTACAGTACACGTTGTTCACTTAACAAATTAGAAGAAGAACTCAAAGATAAGAATTTCTTTAGATGCAACAACTATTGCCTTGTAAATCTAGGTGCAATAACTGAAGTGGATCATGATGAAATAAAGATTGGCAATAACAGACTAAAAATATCCCGTGCTAGAAAGAAAGAATTCACGACAACTCTTTGTAACTATTTGGGGCATATCTAATTATGTTCTACTCTTTCAACCAACTAACAGTTTATAGATATGTCTTCCTACTAGAATTTCTTGTCGCTGAAATTCTATTCTTTAGGAACCTCAAAAGAAGAAAGAACTTCATATTACGTTTAGCAATATGCCTTGTTGTTGCTTCTGCACTCATATGGTTCTTCCCAATATTCAAATATGAGCCATTTAACATATCAATGCTATTCATTTTCATCTTTGCAATAGATGTTCTCTCTTGCAAGATACTATTTGATGAGAGATGGCAAACAATCCTCTTTTGTGCCATAGCCTCATATACCATCCAACATATCTCCTACCAGATATATAACCTCATTGTTGATAACCTCTACCTAGGAAAGGTGATGGACTACCTAATAGAAACAAACCCATATTATGCAAATAATCAAAAAGAAGGAGTAGGTTACTCCATAGTTACTCTAATTGTCTATCTCTGGTCATATTTCACAGTCTACTGGATAAGTGGAAGAACATTCGCTAGTAAGATCAAGAAAGGTGCAAATATCACCATAAGCCATTATTCCTTGGTTCTCATCTCAATGGTCATCATCTTTGTTGATATCTATTTCAACATGTTAACCGTTTTCTACAATACAAGCTCTTTATTCGCCTTACTAGAAAACATATATAACATTCTCTCTTGTTTGTTGGCCCTCTTCCTTCAATTCTCTCAGCTTACTGTTACCGAAGTTAAAGGAGAACTCGATACCATCAAAAGCCTTTGGGCAGAAAGAAACAAACAATATGAGATGGCAAAGAAAAACATTGAGATCATCAACATCAAATGTCATGATCTCAAACATCAAATCCATCAGATAAGAAAGAATGAACATATTGATGGACAAGAACTCAAAGAGATAGAGAAATCCTTAAAAATCTACGATTCAAACGTCAAAACGGGCAATGAAGCACTTGATATCATCCTCACAGAAAAAGCCCTCTTATGTGAAAGAAACAATATAGAACTAACAATGATAATTGATGGGAAGTTGTTAAACTTCTTATCACCAAGAGATATCTATTCTTTATTTGGGAACGCTTTAGATAACGCCATCGAAGCATTAGAACACGTCCCCGAAAACAACCGTTCAATATCCATAACCGTAAAGAAGAAACTCAACTTCATAAGTATTCATATCGAAAACTTCTTAGAGAAAGAAATCATCATCGAAGATGACCGTCCAAAAACATCAAAAGAAGATACGTCCTTACATGGTTTTGGTTTCATTTCCATGAAAGAAATCGTTGAACGTTATAAGGGAACAATCACCTACGAAACAAGTAACAACACTTTCTCATTGAACGTGATGTTACCAAGTAACTCATAAATTCCTGTTACGACAAAATCATTACCAAACACGGCTTTTCACTCGATGTAAGGGCTTTCTTAATCTAAATTCAAGGCACAAGGAACAAAAAAGACGTTCCAAGGAGGAAAAATATGGGCAGAATGTCCAACAAAAAATTCCGCACTATTTTAGTGCCAGTGGTTTCCTTGATGGGAGCGGTGGCAATTATTGCAACCATCACGGCAAATCAATATTCCGCATCACTAGATTTCGCTTTAGGAAGAGGTGAGAAACACGTTCTTTCCGTTGAAGGGGTTTCTAAAGAAGATGTCACATTCTATGATCACAACTACAAGAATGCTGAAGCATCTAGATCTGCAGCCTGTGAAGTTGTTGAAGCAGTAGAAGAACAAGGTGCAACATTGCTTAAGAACAATGAGAACGTTCTTCCACTCACAAAGAAAGCAAAAGTCACACCATTCGGCTATCGCTTTATCTCTCCTTTCTATGGTGGAACAGGTTCAGCAAATATCAATCCTACAGATGATTTTGTCGTTAACGCCAAGAAAGCCTTAGGAGACTATTTCACACTCAATAACGATGTTGTTGCCAAAATGGAATCATCCACACCAGTAACAATGGTCGGTGATGGTGAGAATGAACCAACAAATCTTACAGAGTATGATGGCAATATCTACGAAGGCCTTGAAGAATCTTGTAAAGATACAACAGGTATCATCTACATTGGAAGAACTGGAACTGAAGGATATGATCTTCTTTCCACAAAGCCATATGAAGATGGAACAATGACCCAGCTTGAGCTCACAACAAGAGAAAAAGCCATGATTGAATTTGCAAAAAAGAACTGCAAAAACGTCGTCGTTTTACTTATTACGCCAAATATCATGGAAGTGTCTTCTTTGCAAAAAGACACGGGAATTGATGCCATTATTTGGGCAGGTCTTCCAGGCGCCACAGGATATAAGAGCATCTCTCGTATCTTAGATGGCGAAGTTAATCCATCAGGAAAAACAAGCGATCTTTGGTATGCTGATTTCGAATCAGATCCAACATACGTTAATCACACCACAAGCAAATATTCAAATGCTATAGAAGGTGGTCCATCTTGTTTCATGGAATATGACGAAGGTATCTACTTCGGATATCGTTATTACGAAACAAGATACGTTGTAGATAATAAGTTCAACGTCTTTGGCGAAAGCAAAACCTATGATGATGCAGTTATCTATCCATTCGGATATGGTCTTAACTATGAAGATGACAAAGTAACTCAATCATTAGATTCAGTTACCTATAGAAACGGCAAGATTGAAATTCACGGAACAATACATAACGAATCAACAAGAGAAGTTGATGAAGTGGTTCAAATCTACTTCGGTGGAGAATATCACGATGGTGGTATCGAGAAATCCGCAAAGAATCTCTTAGGCTTCGATAAGTACCATCTTGAAGCAGATTCTTCTAAGACATTTGCTCTCACCTTTGATGAAGAAGAACTAGTCTCCTATGACCATAAAGGTATTTATACAGACAATGGTTCATATGTCTTAGAATCTGGAGAATATAAGATATACCTAGGAAAAGACTCTCATTCAACATGGGGCGAGAAGAGCATCAACGTCTCTGACACAAAGGTATATGCAACAAGTGCTAAATTAGGAACAGCTGTTGGTAAGAGAGCAGATGATAAACAAGCTGCAACAAACTTATTAACAACACTAAATACCTATGAAAATGATAAAGAGATGACAACTCTTTCTCGTAAAGATATGGCAAACACCTATCCTCAAGCCGCTTCAGAAAAGCCAATGAGCGATAAGGTTCTAGCAGCCTTAAAAGTCATTGATTACAAGACTGATGCAAACGTTGGTAACCAAGAAGGCAGCAAAATCTATCAAGCAACCGCACCAACAGAGAAAGCAAATAATGGAGTTACATTATCCGCCTTAAGAGGTCTTGATTATGACGATCCTCTTTGGGAAGATTTGCTCAATAACTTAGATTACAGCTCAGAACAAGTTTCCGCTTTAATTACTTATGGCTTATATCAAACAGCAAAGGTTGATTCCATTGGTGCAGTTTCCACAAATGACCACGATGGAACAGCTGGATTAACTGCTACATGGGGTGGCAATGATACTCTTGCTAGCATGTTTGGCACAAAATCAAATCCAGTTACCGCATGTTGTTATCCATGTGCACCTATCCAAGCTGCCACATTCAATCGTGAAGTCATGCGTAAGATGGGTGAAATGATTGGCGAAGAAGCAATCGCCAATAACGTCTCTGGCTGGTATGCCCCTGGTTTGAACTTACACCGTACGCCATACGGTGGAAGAAACTTCGAATATTATTCTGAAGATCCGGTTCTTTCCGGAGAAATCTCTGCTGTAACAGTCTCTGGTGCATTCACAAAAGGTGGTTTATACGCCTATATCAAACACTTCGCATTGAATGAAACCGATGTTGATCGTTCTGCTGTTGCGGTTTGGTCAAACGAACAAGCTTGTAGAGAACTCTATTTCAAAGCCTTTGAGATTTGTATCAAAAAAGCAGAAGGAGAAGTTACCTACTACAACTCCAACACCAAAAAGAAAGAAACAAAGACAGTTAACGCTTGCCGTGGTTTGATGACATCGATGAACTATATTGGTGTTGAATCTCCAACAAATTCCTATAACCTCTTAACAACATTGCTTAGAGATGAATGGAACTTCCAAGGCATGGTCATCACAGATTTCACAAGTGGAACATATCGTGATAAGAACGTTGGCTATCGTATTGGAAACGATATTTGGATGGCAATGAGAAAGTTCGACCTTGATCTAGAAACACCTACAGCAAAATGGGCAGCAAGAAAAGCCGTGAAGAATATCTGCTATGCAGTTGTTAACTCAAATGCATATGAATATGTTGCTCCAGGATCATACGCTTATTACGATATGTCTCCATGGGCAATTGGTGTTATGGCACTCGATATCACTCTTGGTGTATTAGCTCTTGGTGGAGTTCTCTGGATGGTCTTAAGACAAGTTTCTGAGAATAAACACGGAGACAAGTTCAATAAGGAATAAGGAGGAAATAACAATGTTAAACAAAATCAAAAAGAATCCTGTTTATTTCGGATTATTAGTCTCATCCTTGCTCTTAGAAATCGTTTGTTTGATCGTATATCTAACAACAGGTATTATCCATAACTTCACTGAATCATATTCAGTTGGCTGCATCATCTTCTTAGTAGTTGCAATCTTAGTAAGTGGATTTACCGTTTATAAGAGAATCCATCTAGTTGAAACTATTCCATTTATTGCAACAACTATTGCAGCAATTCTCTTCATTGTTGTTAACCTCAACTACATTGTTGCAGTCGTGCGTGCAATCGATGTTACATCAGTGAATGCAACATTCGTTCTTACAATTGTCTTCTTGGTGTTAGCCATGATTACATCCTTAGCAACATTCTGCATTAAAGAGAAAAAGGAATAAATCAATCACAAAATCTAAACGATTTAAGAAAATAGTGATACAAAAGTTCCACAGATCGTGGAACTTTTTTCATGCTGATATGAAAAATCCCCTCTATTTTTAAAACTAGAGGGGTTTTGCTATAGATATATTGTTTTATCTAATTAGTTTCTATTCATACTTCGCATACAACGTCAAATTAGAATACACTGCCGTCATATCAGTAAACTTCCCAGCATTAACATTCTCTAAATCTGTATACCACCCAGCGAATACATGTGATTCATATGTAGGTGTTGGAATGCTAGATAGAGGCAAACTTCTTCCTTCAAGAACGTTAAACGCTAGAGGATTAGAAGATCCGTTAATTGTTCCTTCACCTGGATTAAAGATAACCGTGTAATACACTTCATCTTTAGAAGAAGAATCAGATTTCATACAGAAAAGATACTGCCATTTTCCATCTTCCCCTTTTTGATAGACATTACCATTGGCAATATTGAGATAGAAATCACCATCTACAGCGTTAGAAGAGGCTTTAGAATCGTTTTCTGGAGAAGTTGTTCCAGTATACCAATAATTAGAGTGAGGACGCTCTAAATAGATATCTTCCGTATATCCATCGGAATACGTAACTGTAAGGACATAAGTGGAGGAATCAGACTTCTCTTCGTTATAAGTAATATTAAGAACTGATATACCATCCTTACCGTTTTTGACGGTAAAGGTTTTCGTGCTTCCATCGCTAAAGGTGATTGTAATTGTCATCTTCCCTTCAGAATCAGGATCAGAAACACTGAAGCTATCAATGCCTACTCCATCTTTTCCCGAAGGAATACTAATTACTTGGCTCTTTGTTCCATCCGTATATACAAACTGAATTGTAGGATTGCCAGCACTATCTTCATCAACAACAACCTCTTTGATGCCTCTTCCTTCTAAGACAGGAACAGAGATGACCGTATCCGCCATCTTGCTATCAGTATAGGAGATAGTTAGTTCAATGCTCTTTCCATCCTCAGATATCTTGGAGGTAATGTTTTTAATAGAAGAACCTTCCTTTCCTTGAGGAATGATGAATGATACTGGATCCACACTCTCATCAGTAAAAGTAATGACAATAATTGTATTCCCGGTTGAATCATCATAAGTGGTGGTAACATCCTTTATCTGAGTGCCACTTCCCGTATCAAAGAAAGCACATGATGTTAAAGAAGAAAATGTGGCAAACGTGCAACCCGCAATAAGCATCATCTTTAAGAATTTCTTTTTCATATCCTAATTCCTCCTATATATGCTGTTTCAAACCTTCAATTGAAGGCACTTGATCAAATAAGACTGGATCGTTCTTTTCTCTTGATCCGTTTGTTATGAATCTAAACGGATGGGTGCCAATGGTAACGATGACACAATCAACAAGGATGGAAGATAATCCTCCTCCTTTGTTATTGGCAATCGTATCATCAAGCAAGGAAACTTCGATTTCATTGCTATAACTGTTATAAGAAGATGAAGTTTCAATATCTACGACTGAGTTATTCATTCCTCCGCCATAATATGCGATAGATGTATTTAAGTAACTACAGCCATCTTTCGTATATAACAAATCATTATTGGCAGCTTGTTTCTTAAGAATTGATTTTATTGGGAAGATGTTATCGATCGTAACATTCTTATCGCCATATCCCATCTGATTGAGAGTTCTTGAGATATTCTCTTCAATCAAGGAAGATACGTCTATCTTATCGATGTCTTTCCAATCATAGAAACGTGTGTCTCCTTTAAGAGTTAGATGAACTGGCTTACTTGTTCCTCCAACCTTTGAAGGAAGAGGAGCATTCAAATAACTCCCTAAAAGCTTTGTTAACATTGTTGGTATTTGCCCGTATAACAACGCTCCATTGAATAAAGATTCAAAGGCAACGGAGAATACTCCAGATCTTCCAAAGAAAGAATTATTCACGGTAACGTTACTAGCAAACTTATCTTTGCTAGCATCGTTATCAAGATATTTCTGAATCAACTCTAGTTTTGTCTTATAGTCTCCATCTTTTAAGGAACCGTTCATTGTTGCATTCAAGAATGAATTCAACACTCCATTTGCAGTATCTTGCTTAGATTCATCTAAATCATCAAAGAATTCTGCAAATGATTTATCTAGGCCATAATCTTGTATTCTTCTAGACGTGTTATATGTATCTTTTTGATCGTTTCCAAGTAAGAGAGTGAACTCCCCAGAATTCTTCAATATGCAGTTATCGATAAGAAGGTTATCACTATCATATGCTCTAACACATACCTTGCCATTTGATATGACAGAGTTTTGTAAGGTAACGTTATTACCTTTTATGTCGAGTATGCTTCCTGTATAGAAGAGGTTGTAAAGATTATCAACCTCATCGACATTGGATATCTTTGCATCATTAATAACGACGTTATCATCATCGATATAGATACCACAGTTATCTTGTCCAAGGGCGGTAATAAGTGGGAAGGATTCCACATCTCCAACACTTACAAAAGGCAAAGGTCCGTAGAAATAGTCATATCCTTCCTTATTCTTTGCTTCACTCTTCTTCTTAGGAACAATCTTTCCGGTATATTTATCAATCTCACCATAGTTTGGATAAGCCAAGCCATTCATGTTGATGCTAAAGCCATTGCCATAGAGATTCTTTCTTAAGTGAATTCCTGCGACAAGTTCTTTAGATATAGAAGAACCCGTTTCTTTGTTATATTGATCAATATATGAGGTGTCATATGTTGAGGTAAACGTATAGTATTCCTCATCAAAGGAGAATCTTTGAGTTTCAAAATCAAAATTGCCAAATAACTCAGTATTATCCTCACTAGAAGATAACTTTGTGGAAACATATTTCCCATCTTCATAGGTATATGTGTTCTTCAAAGATTCTAAGTTAACTTGCAAGACGATATTCTCTCCATCTTTGGATTTGTTTGTTCCAAGTAAAAGATCATTGTAGGTATAAACATTTACTCCATCGACAATATTGAAAGAATAAGTGGAACGGTAATGGTAGGTTGGCTCTTCTAGGGTGATATAGGCCTCACCTACATCTAGTAAGGTAACCTTGCCATTCGAATAACTAACATTGCTTGAAGATTCAACTAAGCGGTTATCCTCACTTCGACTTCCATCACTAAGATATGAGGTAGAAACAATATCAAAGCTTCCTTTGCTCTTATTTCCATTCTCATAATCGTATAAGCCGTAATATTTAGTGGAAGATATAGAGGAACCACTTCCTTTTCTCTTGGAGTTGATGATCATTGCCCCATCTTTAAAGATTGTAGCAATGAAATGCTTAGACTTACTTCCACGAAGGTTGGAGCAGATAACTTCAACCTCGCCTTCTTTTAAGGCGTATAAATAGAACTTGCCATCTTCTTCTTTGATCTTGGCAAATTCATCATCATCTTCATTTATCTTCTTTGTTGACCATGTTAACGTATTTCCGTTTGCAAGAATAAGGTTTGGATCAACAATAGGAGTTGCTTCAAGTTCATATCCTCTTGAATCAATTTGGAAACCTTCGTTTTCCTTATATTTCCAATTGATATCAAGAATATCAACTGCAACCTGGTTATCAAGAATCTTCACGGAAACAAAGGTGAGTAAGGAGATAACAAATGGAACGATAAGAAGAATTGTTAATGTACGTTTTTTCATACTAATTACTTACCTCCATTCTTTGAAATGCTAAAAGATATCTTGTCTTTAGCTTTATATATCCAGGCGATAAAACGGCTAGAGAGAATAAACATGCGATTAAATAGAGTGCCCAAGATGAAAAATGGGCAAATACCGAAAGAAGGAAGAACAAAGCAAATATAAGTAATGGCAAAACGATAGATACGATATCGTTGATTGGAGATAGTTTTATCTTCCTATCATCAAAATTCATATCGTGCATATCGGAATATATGCCAAAGACATTTGAGAACATGATAATCAATGTTCCAATAAACAAAGAAGAGAAGAAAACAGGTAAGGTAATAATACCTGTCGAGACCAAAACAAGGTCAGTGACAAGCAAAGAAAAGAAAGATAAACAAAGAGGAATGATAATCTTGGCAATTATCTGTTTAAATGGAGAAAGAGGAATGTATTTAACAATGATAAGAGCTTTATTTTCTCTGCTCATTGACAATGACGCGGAAGAATTGATAACACTTGAGAAAAGAAGAATCAAAGTCAAATTGATGCCAGAAATCAATTCAGGGAAATATGTCGCATAGAAACGAAGATTATCATAGATAATTCCATTTAAGGATGAAATAACGGCAAAAGTTAAGAATGGGCAAAGAATCAATAAAGACGTATAGGAGAAGAGATTTGCCTCGTCTCTAAATAGAAGATCAATTTCTTTCTTAAGCAACATCTTAAATGGTGGTAAGAGTTTCTTATTCTTTACTTTCTTTTCTTTGCCTTTATTTGTTTCTCCACCATTTTTGATCTCGTGGAGATAACAAATACTAGTAATCCCAATACCTAAAGTAACAACAAGTAAGGATGAACCAAGGAAAAGGAGGATATCACTAGCAATATTGCTATGTTCGATAACTAAATCCATAAGGTAATAAACTGGCATCAAATAGTAACGGGCATTATGGGCAAAATTCACAAAATCGCTAGAAAAAACCCCACCAATTGAAGAATCGTTAAGTGCAGTAAGGAATAAATTCAAAACGAATTGATAAAGATAACAAAGCAATATGACAATTACAGACGCGGATATGAATTGAGCAATATCACTTTTCTTGATGAACTTATAAATCTGTTGATAGACAAGAGATAACAACAAAGAAACTCCAACAGAGAAAAAAGAAATAAGAATAGGATATAGGCAAGAGAAGATATAGTAATATGGAACATAGCCTCTAGTAACACCATAACAAATAATAAGTGGGGTGCTTGTGGCCAAGCCAAAGATAACAGACTCAATAAATAGATATGCGACTTTGCTTGTAACTTGAACTGAAGGAGAAATAGGCAAAGGAAGAATAACCTGGTTGTCTTTTTGATCAAAGATGGTTTTTCTAGCTTTGACCATCGTAAAGACAATATCTAGTAACATCATCAAGAAAAGAAATAGAACAAAGAAATCAAATGTTCCATAACTTGAGTATTGTTCAATCTTCTTATCAAGGCTAAGGGCTATATAACACTCAAGAGAAATAAACGCGGCTAATAAAAGGATACGGAAAAAATATGAGAGAATAGCCATTATCTGGCTTTGTTTCTCATCATTCTTTCTTTGAATGAATTCCTTTCTTAGTAGCTCTAAAAACATATGTTATTGCTCTTCTTTCTTCGCTCCATAGGTTGAGAAGAAGATATCGCCAAGATTTCTTCTCTTCAGAGGTTCTTCGTTAAAGTCGATAAGCTCACTTACAACGCCATTGTTGATGATTGCAACACGGTTACAGATTCTTGAGACCAAATCAATATTGTGCGAGGTGATGAAAACTGTTTTGCCATTCTTTGCAAACTCTTTAAGCATTTCCATCAAGGTTTGATAGACGATGATATCAAGACCAACAGTTGGCTCATCAAGAATCCATACGCTTGGGTTATGAATAAGGGATGCCATTAAGCAAACCTTTTGTTTCATACCGTGGGAATATTCTTTGATCTTTCGATTCAAATCTTGATCGCCAATCATGAATTTCTTTTTTAAGAATTCGTAGTTATTATCGAATGCTTCTTGATACATGTTATAACTTGAGGCCACAAATTGAAGATACTCATACCCAGTCATAACTTCATATGTGACTGGTTCACTTGGAACATATCCTAAAGACATCTTTGCATCGAGTGGATTCTCTTTAACGTTATGTCCTGCTAAAACGATTTCCCCTTTATCAAAGTCCTTTAAGCCAACGATACAATCGATGGTCGTGGATTTACCTGCACCATTCTTTCCAATGAAACCAAAAACTTCACCTTTATACACTTCAAGGTTGATGCCTTTTAAGACTTCTTTCTTTCCGTAGGATTTATAGAGGTCTTTAATGGAAAGAACAACTTCTCTTGTTACTTTTTCTTCTTTTTTCTCTTTCCCTTTCATAAAAGGAGAAAAGTTTTTCATTTCATTTCCCATATTAACACTCCTTCCTATATTGGCTGATCCACATCAAAGGCTCACCATTGATTTTATGTGTGATGAATTCACTATGACAATCTTGACAAACGTGCTTATTTCCATCGTATAAAACTCTTGTTTTCCCACATACTGGGCAAGAGGAAGAATATGTATCCTCCTCTGGGGAGATAAGAATGCTCATAAGTGAGAATAAATCATCAATGAGTTTTTTATTCTTCTTTTTGAAATGGTTGAAGGTAAGGACGGAGTCATAGTCCTTAAGAATGTTATTCTCTGTGACAACGATGAGTTTTGAATCAATCTTATCTTTTAATCCATCAATACTTGCTAAAGCTTTCTTGTTATAACGATTTCTTATTGCAAGATAATAGGTTGATCTCTCTTCACGATCATCAAAATGGATGGTGGTTTCAATATAAATACCAAGATTTTCTTTATCTTCTTTAAAAGAGAAAGAGAATATATCTTTCTTTATTTCAAAATTTTTGAATTCAATCAAATCGTTTTCAGTGAAAGATACCTTAGGCGTGTTTCTCTTATTAAGGGTTTGGCTTTCTTTTAGATAACTAACTAAACACGTAAAGAAATAATTGAAGTAGAGGATGTCTTTATTTATATTCTCTGATTCATTCTTCTTATAGTTAGAACAATAATAACGATAACAATATGAATAGAGGTTATCGTGAGTAAGAATGTTTGTTGGTCTGAAGTAAGAAGATATGTTCTTCTTTGATGTAAGCTTATAGAAATTAGAACCCTTAAGGTTCTTAATTGTTCTTTTTGCTTTTCTAATCAAAGAAACCAAATCTTTGCTTGTTTTGTTTATCTTATTTGCAAAAGATGTATAAGGATATGACATCTTTTGGATTCTTCTTAGGAAAGAATATTGTCCAAAAGACAGTTGGTTGTTTTGATAGTATTCATCCAAGGATTCATTTATTTGAGCGGCATTCTCCAAAGAAGAATCAATCGTTTCCTCTAGCTCATCAATGAGATAAGAAATAAATCTATTCTCATAGATATCAATGTTATCAACATTCTCATATGAATAAGCATATTCTGGGATCATCTGGTTGTTCTTCTCTTTCCAGAATGATGGCTCTCTTAGAGTATCCGTAAATAAATCATGCGAGAGTTTTCCTGCTTGATCACTTCTAAGAACAACCTTGTTGCTATCAGTATGAAAATGAGGACGATAGACAATAGAGATGATCTTATTGATCACTTTATTTATTTCTTCGATTTTCTCTTTTTCTTCTTCGTAGTTATACGTTTTGAAGTATTTTAGAAAATCAAGCACATAGAAAAAACTAGTTGGTTTATCACCAATTCCATTTTTTAAAGAAATCGTAAAATCCCTAAGAAAATCACTAGTTTTTTCCATAATTCATCATAGTTTACGCACTAATTTATCAATCAAAGCATTGGTTTGTTTGAACTCACTTGGACCATAATTCTTGGCAATAAGGTCTTTGAGATTAATCAAACCATCTTTTATATAATCTTCAAAACGACCTTCTAATTTGCTAACGATCTTTTTAGCAAAGAGGAAATCAAGTGCTTCATTCTTATTGCCTCCACAGGCAACGAATGTAGGAACGAATAGTTGCATCTGACGAAGGACACGGTTACCAAAGGTGACATCAAACATATCAAAGGTGTAGTCAGTAAGCACTTTGAACTTTTGATATTCCTCGATGGATAATTGGTTCTTTTCATCGTTTATCGCATTGGCGAATAATTCTTGTAAACGTGAATAGGAAAGAGTTATTTGCTCACTGTTTCCTTCAACTTCAAATGGTTCGTTACGATCATAGAATTCAATTGCAATAGCACGGTCATAGACCTTATCTGTGATTGTGTAAGTGGATTCATCTTTATTGGCTGTGCCAATGAAATATGTATTCTCGGGAATTTGAATGATACCATCTTGTAAATGAGTTGGGGCATCAAAATCATATGGGAATTGCATGATTTTGATCTTCCATTCATCTTGTGGATATTCCATGACGGAAAGGAAATCGGCAAAGTAATATTCAACACGGGAGATGTTAAGTTCATCAAGAACCATGACATTTACATGGTTCTTCTTATATGAGGCGTCATATAGTCTCTTTAAGAATTCAGTCTCGTTATATACCTTAGAGAAATCATTGTAGTAACCAAGAATTGAGGTTCTATCTCTCCAGGTTGCTTGAACTGCTTCAAAGTAGGATTTCTCGGAGATGAATTCTGAGAAATAACGAGCGATAGAAGACTTACCTGTACCAGAGAGACCTTCAAGAATGACAAATCTTGTTGCAGCCAAGCTTGAAATAAACTCTTGGATGTAAATCAAAGAGAAATACAACCCTTCTTTTGCAGCAAGGTAGTTACGGAAACGAACGCAAATATCTTTTAATTCAAGGTCATCTTCGAATGCGTCATTAGGAAGAGCCATGTTGGCATAATCAATTGAACAAAGACCTGGGAAGACTCTTTCTTTTTCTTTGAGTGGAGAAGAGGAATCTCCTTCAAGTTGAGCTGTTCCTACACCTGTAGTTGTAGTAGAGGAAGCCACACCATTTGAACCACTCTCTCCAAACGATTCAGCAAGTTTTCCTTGTTCTTCCGCAAGTTTTTCTTGAACTAATTCTTCTTGTTCTTCTTTCTTTTCAGCAAGAGAATCATCAAAGAATCTGAATGGTTTGTTGATGTTTTTGAAATTCACCACAAGCATGCAGGTATTGAAAATAAGTAAGCCCAGCACAGCAAAGACAATCAAACCTAAAAAGATTGATTCAAGTAAGAACAAATAAGAGTTGGCAATGTAATATCCATATGGTTTGTCAGAAATTTGAGAAACCATGGAAATACCAGTCCAAAGAGCTCCGCAGATAAGGAAGGTAGAAACATATATCACCCACCATTTCTTGGATGTAGCTTTTTCATCATAATACTTAGCAAGTCTGACCTCATATATGATGGCTGCAACACATAAGACGAGGTAGATGACAAATAAGACGATAAGGATATAGGCTCTAACTGATCCTGAAGGAACACCTTTTGTTGTGACACCATTGATATCTTTAAGAGGGAATAGAGCTGCAGCAAGATTTTGAATTGGATTGTTTTTAGCAAAAACAGGATTGTTCCCATCAATTGCTAAACTTGCGAGCAATATGCATACGCCATAGAAAAATACAATCGCAATCCCTATAAGGTTTTTCCTTGTGAAATGAGTTTTAAACATCTTCTTTTCCTCCTATTTTTCCTCAGAAATGAATTTATTTAGATCATTGAGGTCTTCTTCTTTAACGTTATTGAAGACCTTTGTCGAATTGTTTGTAGTATCTACAACAGTAAGATTGATAACATCGTTCTCTTTTTTGATGAATACCATATGATCTTTGAGCTTTTTGTATTCAACTCCAGATTCTTCTTTACCAACGTATTCACCATTTTTGAAGGTGTACATCCTACCTTTATATAGCAAGGTTTCATGGTAATTTGATGCTAAATCATCCGTGTTTTCTTTGCTTAGATCGTAATCTATCAAATGGACAAGCATATTTGTTCTTTCAACGATTGCCTTCTTATATTTGTTAGAGAAGTAGTTAAACATTGAGATGCAGTATATGACTGAGCAAACTGTGACTATACCTGCTGGAGATTGAAGGAAGATAACGAATATTCCTATTCCTTTAACTCTTCTTCCATCGTATTTGCCAATTATCTTGTTATAGGAGAGATAACCACTATATTGAGAGTTGTTGGTATTGTCGGCATATAGGTTAGAGTCACCTTGAGTAAGATATGTTATCTCACCTGTTGAGGAATCTTTATGAATATCAATGATGCGGTGAACGATAGTAACGTTGTTCTTATTCTTATAGGCAACAACATCATATAAGGCGATATCATCTTGGCTCTTATATTTGCTTATACCTATAACGTCGTATGTATCGAATTGGTTTGTTAGTTCGGGATTATTTTTAACAATATCGTTATTTCTTTCAGACATTGAGCCTGAAGCAATAACAATCATTGTTGAATCTCCAACAAGGATTGCATCATCCTTGATCTTTGAAGCCAAAGATATTGCAAAGGAAGCACAAACAACACCTAATAACAAATAAGAACAAACCTTGCCTACTATCTTAAAAGCCTTTTTGCTTTTATTTTGCTTTTCTTTTTCTTCATCAATCGCATTATCAATCAAGTCGATATCTTCTTTACCAGAAGTAACCGATTCAATATTCGATCGATAGTAATGATGGAAAAGAATTGTGAAAACTGCACAAAAACTGATTAAGCATATTATTGTTATAAATAAGGTTATGATTTCAACAACACTCATTAATCAGTTAATCCTTATTATATATCTATATATAGAAAAAGGCCTTTAGCCTTATTCTAATGAAACAGTTCCAACTGAAAGAGTTACCTTGAAAGTGGATAAGCCAAGAGTTTTCATTGCCTTTGTGTTGGCGGTTAATGTTTCTAACTTTGCTTTTTCTGTTGTACTAGATTGAGTGTAAATATCGTCAGAAGCGGTAACTGCGACTGGGTTTTTCTTGGCAAATGCATCTCCCCATGTAAATGTGAATGTTTGTTTAACAGTATAGACATGATCTGAAACGGTAAAATCAAGCCCATTAGTTCCAGTGGTGCTAGATCGGTCTAAGCAAACTGCAGAAGAATCGGAGGATTCACTTTCAATTAATCCCAATGTAGTTGGAAGAGCAATGTATTTTCTTGTGTTTACAGCAGTATTGAATTTGCCGTCTGTTCCATCCTCAATGCCCGCTTTGATTTGCCACGTTTTGGCATCACTTCCAACAGTTACTTTGTATGTGATTGTGAAAGACATATCTTCTGCATCACTTTCTCCGCAAGTCAATAAACTGCCTGTAACCTTGGAATCTTTATTTGCATCAAACTTCACTGTTCCATCACTAACTGCTGCATCAGAAATAGCAATAGAAATATCTTTTGTATCTGCAACTGTAACTGTGATGTCGCCAGTTGTTTGGGTATTTGTCGTTTGAATGATCCATGTAGAGAATCCAACGCCAACTAAAGCAACAGCTGCTAAAGAAGCACTGATGATACCAATGTTTTTTCCTTTATTAAATTTGTTCATAACTATTCCTCACTATTAGGCTGCAGTCTCAGATAATGTAGCAACCAATTTGATCTTACCATTTAATTGATCTTTCATAGCAGTTAACTCTGTTGTAATTTCATCAGCAGCTTTTTCTAAAACTGAGAAATCACCTTCATCTTTATACAGGTTGTTGTAATATGCCGCAGGAGATGTGTTTCCAAAGAAAGTTCCCCATTTGAAGGTTAATGTTTGATTTGTAATAGTAATGGTCCTTGTATTTCCGCTTTCTGCTGCCACGCTCTTGTAGCTAGTAAGATTAATTGCAGCTGGCGCATCGATGTAGGTGTAGTCCGTTCCAGTACGAGCATATGAACCGCTTAATTTGTTTTCTGCCGCTTTAACAGAAGCGTATGTCGTGCCATCAGCGGTTTCTGGTTCAGCAATCTTGAATTGAATGGAATTGAATTTGAAGTCATAGCTTGTACCATAAGAAATAGTTATTTTGCTACAGCTTATTTCTAATGGTTTCTCAGTCGTTTCACCTTCAGGAACGTTAACGATCTTTCCATCTGTAATAACAGTATCTTCTGCTAACTTGATAGAAGTGTCACTACCCATTGTTACGCTCATAACAATGCTGTTGTTGTTTGCTGTGTCGACGGTAACATCGACATCAAGTTTTTGCTCAGTTTGTGAAGCGCCAACAACCCAAATGGCAAAACCAGTTGTAAGCAAGGCTACTGATGCGAACCCTGCAAGTCCTCCCATAATCCATTTTCTCTTGGATTTAGAATTGATTTCTTTTTTCATAACCTTTTCCTTTATGCGATTTTGACTGAAATCACACCTTTTCTAAGAAAAAGTATATATATATA
>CAVKLJ010000011.1:0-50051 GCA_963657245.1 Lachnospiraceae bacterium | reverse complement strand
CAACATGAATATTAAAATCCTTGTAAAGTTCGCGAATATATTCCGTATTATGGTTACTTAGCATAACGTAAGCACCTTTTTGAGACAATTGTCTAAAAACATCAGCAAGTCTTTTTTGTTCTTCTTTACCAAAGGGATTTTTTGCATAAGAAGTAAAGGAATTTTTGTCTTCCCAAGTGTCATATGGTGGATCGAAATATACGAAGTCACCTTCTTGAACATCTTTTACAGCATCTTCGAAATCGCCGTTCAGTATTTTGAAGTTGGATGTTTGGAAAAAATGAGCGATTTCAGAAAAATTTTCTTCTTCATAGCAAACAACTTTTTTCTTTTTTCCTGAAGGTACATTGAAAAAGCCTTTGCTATTTACGCGATATAAGCCATTAAAGCAGGATTTATTGAGGTATATCATTCTTGCCGCTCTTTCGTAGATAGGCAAAGATAAAAAATCGGCATTTTTATCCATTTCCCTCACTTCATAATAATGCTCTTCGGAGTGAGCGTCTTGATGGTAATTCAATTTGTTTTTTAATTTTTCAAAATTGTCTTCGCTTGTAAAGCATTCGTAAGCTTGAATCAATTCTGAATTAAAATCGTTTATAGTGAATTCTTTTGGACCTACACTGAAAAGCAAGGCACCACCACCGATAAAGGGCTCATAATAATGATGGTATTCAGTTGGCATGAGTTCATGAATTTTATTTAACAGCTGGGTTTTACCTCCAGCCCATTTAACAAAAGGATGCATACTATAAGTTCTCCATATCTATGCCTAGTTCACGGCAAATTTCTGCTAATTTTCTTTTCGCCTTCATCGTTGGCTCATGATGCCCTTGTTCCCAACGATTAACAGAAGCGAAAGATACATCAATTTTCTCGGCTAATTCAGTTTGAGTTATAAATAATCTATCTCTTATTGTTTTGATAATTTTTGGCCAATCCATAATCCACCTCATCAATAATATTATATAGCACTTTTATAATTATTCAAGGACTAGACATTGAGTTTTTAGAAAATAATGGCTTTAATGATTCGTAAAACCTAAATCATCAAATATTTTTCGAAAAAAGGACACCAAAGGCTAAAAACGGCGGACTTATATAGTGTAGGGATATTTTTCCTACCTAGCATCATCTAGAGTGTCCGTTATTCACTAGAACACACATGAAAACGATTTTTTTGTTAATATTTCTTTTGAAAATAGAACTTTTGATGGTTTTCGACGGACTATTATAGCGAGGGCATATTTCAAAGGCCTTTCATTATTAAGACGAAATAGAGTTTAAAAAGGTTTGATGAAAACACTTTCGCAAAATATTTTTTCTAAAAGTTTAAACATTTTGCCATTTTCGGCGGACTTATATAGTGAGAGGTTTTTTTGAAAGCTTGATAAAGCTGTTGATGTTTCACCGCAGAAAGCATTCTCATGAAGATTTTTTCTGAAATGAGCAACTTTTGATTGATTTTCGCGGACTATATTAGTGAGGGGCTATTTTCTTGGAAGACCAGGCGAATCCACTAGCAATCTATCACTGTAAACATTTTCATGACTTATTTTTCTGAAAAAGGACACCTAAGCCCATTTTTTGAGAGCTATATTAGTGAGAGATAATAATGTTTAAGATTCCTCACGTGCTATAGAATGCAAAAATATTTTCAGAATTTTTCCTAAAAACGGCGACAAATCGAAAAATACGCGGACTATATTAGTGTAGGGATCTTTTTCTCGTGCACTAAATATGGTCAATCAGGGACTGAAAACACTTTCACAAAAATAATTTTCGGAAAATTAGAACATTTGGCCGATTTTTTCGAGCTATATAAGTGAAGGATGTTTTTCTAATGCCTAAATCATCCGTCATATCTGTCATTGCCGTCATTCTTAAACAAAGAAAGGAGAGGATTAATTCACAGATGAAAGATGAATGACAGTCAGTGACGGAGTGACAGCGTTTTTAGCATGAAAGGAATATCTCTCAATAAAACAAAACAAGGAGGAAAACTACCATTCAATTAGAAAATCAAAAAGAAGAATTAATTCACACCTCTTCCTTCTCTTTCCGTGAGTTAGAGAACGAAGAGCCGAATCCGACGACGTTCATCGTCGATAGGATTCTACCCACAGGACTGAATCTGTTATGCGGATCATCGAAGATTGGAAAATCTTGGTTCGCCCTAGAGCTAGCCATAGCCGTCGCTAGAGGCGAGAGGTTCCTAGGCTTCCGCACAACTAGATGCTCAGTCTTTTATTATGCCTTGGAAGACACAAGAAACAGGCTATATGAAAGAAGCAAGACCATCCTAGAAGGTGATGAGCTTCCTTCAAATCTAAAAGGAAACACATACGCTTCTTCTTTATCATCAACATTCCTTTGTGAACTAGAAAGGGAATTAAAGGATGACCCCACCATCAAGCTTGTGATTGTGGACACCCTTCAGAAGATTAGAGGCAAAGCAAGATCCACCGAACAAGCCTACGCCTATGACTACAGGGAGATGTCATCGCTTAAAAGATTCGCCGACGAGAAAGGCATATGCATGCTACTGATTCATCATACGAGAAAGGCTCTGGACAACGACAAATACAACATGGTGAACGGAACAACAGGAATCATTGGATCAGCCGATAACACCATGATCCTCTCTAAAGACAATAGGATGGATTCTAAAGCTACTTTATCCATCACTGGACGTGATATCGAATCTCAGGAATATGTCTTGGATTTCAATACTTCCAATTGCAGATGGGAGATGAAATCGACTGTGGCTGAAGAGTTAGAAAAAGAAACGATGGATGAGTTTCATAAGAGCTTCGTCGTCACCAAGATATTCTCAATGCCTAGGCCATTCTCTATTACCGCAGGGGAATTAGCTGATGCCATCGCCGATGATTCCGGCGTCAAGATGGATTTGTTCAAGGTAGGGCAGGAGATAAACAAGTTCCAGCAGATACTGCTAGAGAAATACCATATAAAGCACTCGTTCAAAAGAACATCCACGAAAAGAATACATACGTTTGAAGACATCTAAATATCCAAAAATCATCCCTGAAAGGTCCCTAAAACCGAAACGGGATAAGAGATGTGGAGCAAATTGCTCCAATCGACTTTGAGCAAGAGCTCAACACTAGGATACCTAGATGTCGTTTTTTTATTAACAAGGAGGACTATCTATTGAGAAAAAGAACAAAAAGTTATGAATTTTATTTACCACAAGTAAGAACGGAAAGAGATGCCAAGCCACTTAGTAAAGAACAAATCGAAAGTGCAGGTAGAGTTGCTATGAGATTAATTTGTGATGCTCTTGAAAGCCATCCAGATTTAAGAACTCAAGTTAAGGATTACACTAAACTCAACGCTAAAAACAACAGCAACAAAATCAAAGACAAAAGACCACCAAACACCTTTAATTCAATTGGGGTAAAAACGCAAATAACAAACGCTCACAATCGAAGAGTTAATCTACCAATTATTATCGAAACTGTTAACCATTCAATATGCCAATAAAGTTCATATTTGGTGGGCAAGTCATCGCTAGAAATAGAAAGCGGATTTGTTCAGCAACGAGCTTTAACGCATTTGCTTAGACCTAAAAGCAATCGTTAATTCGAACATTTTACAACACGTACACTAAAAAAATCCTCATTTGAAGATTATTTCTTCTCATGAGGATTTTCGTCGTTTTTATTAGATTTTATGGGACTTTCTTCAAGCTTATGAAACACAAACCAATCCCTAAATCTTTTCTTTAGGTATAAATGAAAAACGAACCCATATTGCGTAATGCAATAGGAGTTCGAATTATAGTCGAATGGTGACCTGTACGGGATTCGAACCCATGAATGTATCCTTGAAAGGGATATGAGTTAAGCCTCTTCTCCAACAGGCCATAAAATGGCGCTCACTATAGGGCTCGAACCTACAACAAATCGGTTAACAGCCGATTGCTCTGCCATTGAGCTAAGTGAGCGCATCGTATGCACGGGATTACCGCGCAACGAATATATTACTGATTAAGAATACTTTTTGCAAGAAATTTTTTACTTTTTTATTTTGCGGTGTTTCTTGCGAAAAAAGTCTAGGAAAAAAGGCACCAATTCTTACATTGATGCCTTATTAAGAAACGAATTAGTTTTCAAGTTTCTTTTCAATTAATGCGAATAAATCACCAACTGTTTTGAAAGATGAAAGTTCATCTGTTGTGAATTGGAATCCATATTTGTCTTCTAGATCCAAGCACATTTCAACAACATCAAGGCTATCTAATCCTAAATCCTTCATAGGTTTGGAATCTTCGATAGATTCAAGATGAAGTTTTTCACAGAATTGTTTTCTAATTTCGTTTATTTGGTTTGCGCTCATTTTTAAATCCTCTTAACTTCCATATTATAAGGCCTTTTAAAAGTTGGGCAAACCTTGTTCATGTTATATTTATTAAATAACAAAGGTAGTTTCATAATTGTTAACTGTCAAAACTGTTTTTGCGGTTTTGCTATCTGCCGCTTCAAGTTTCGAGCTAACATTGTTGGCACTGTTCGTAAATGAACTGATCAAAATGCCAGAGATAGCGCCGAATGCACCTAATGTGATGACCATTGCTAATAATTGTCCTTTTAATTCACTCATGTTTTTTACCTCCTTTCTTTTCAACCTTTATATCCGAGAACCACGGATCGATTGACACATAGTTTTTTCGTTCCTTGAGAAAAAGACATTGGTTTGTACTCTTTCCAAATTTGGAAACGGAACGCGTCCCCTTCGCCAGGGATGTAGCTTTCTTTATTTAACGAAACTATATGGGCTTTGTTTTCCTCAACGAGGTTAATAACAGCATCATTTATAGTCCAGTTTCTAGAAATCAATTTGCCAGCCGATATCGCTATAGCGTCTAATTGAGCGTAATTTGTTTGCAAGCAACACAAATCTCCGGCATAAGCGAACATTGAAATTACAAACGTAAGAGATAGAAGGAAGCCGATGTTAGATGACATTTGTATAATCCTCCATAAGAGCAAGAACAGCAACTGCGATTATCCCCATAGATAAGGCAGAATCAAACAACGGTAGAAAATTAAAGTTTCCAAATTTGTTTCTTTCCTTTTCTAAGACGCTTTGTCTCTTGTTGTTTGATAAGGCGTTAAACATGATATCGAATTGTTTTAAGTATTCTTCTCCCCCACCTTCTATCGACATTTTGTATATAGAAACGAGAATCTGTTTTATTTCTAAGTTTGTGAAGTTTTCGCCAAAGGCAATGAATGGCGTCACAGTTTTATCATTATCTATGTCTTCTAAGAGTTTCTGAAGTTTCTTAGAGAATTCATCACTGGAATATCTAAGGCAATCCTCTAAGGCATTGTATACTGGTCTTTTGTTTTTTACGAAGATCGAGAAATAAGCGAATACATGGACGAATTCTTCTTCGATTTTCTTTTTCCTCATATCAATGATTCTTTGAGGTTTGCTGAATACGTAGTAAGTAATTGCAACAAGCATAAGACAAGCTGAAGCAGCAATGATAATTTGTTTGGTTTTAATGCAAGCAAACACCCCTAAGCCGATGATCGAAACCGCTATAATAAGAAGCTGAATCATCTCTTTTTTGAAGTCTAAATTTGCTTCTTCATATTTCTTCATTAACATTTCTTTTCTTTTTGAAAACATGAGCGTTCTCTCCTTTAAAATTCAATTTTTCCTTGCTAATTCCCAAGGCAAATACCACAAACGAGATGTAAGCGATAAAGAAATATGCGAGTGTAAGAACAATAAATAACGTATTTTTAACGATGGTTTCATAGAAAGATGACAGCCCGAATCGTAATACTCCCATCACGAATAAACTCATAGCCCATAACGAAGCAAATTGAACTATAGCCGTCGTTATATTTTTTGAATGAGCAATCCTATCTTCTTCAATTGCCGTGCACTCTCTTAAGAGGGGTCCAGCAACATCGAGGATCTCCCCTCCTTCTTCTTGATAAATTCGAATCGTTGAAAGAAATACTTTGTATATGTCAGAATCGAAATATTTAGAGAGGTAGCTAAGTTTTTCATCCACTGGTTTATCTTGTACCGTTTCGATGATTTTGTTTTCTTCCTTCCCTATTCCTAATAAAGCGTTTTGGAATGACAAATCGATTGATTTAGTCGTACTCAAGGAAATGATAAAGGAATTTATGAAACGATATGTCTCATGACCTTTTTCCATTCTTTTTTGGTGTTTGGAAACTAACTGTTCAATTAAGAAGAGAAAAACCACAATTCCTAAAGCTAGCACGATTATTGAATAGAGGAGATTCGTCGTAAGCAAATAGCAAAGAGCACCGAGAACAAAAGATATCGCTATGTATAATAAAATTCTATTTTTCATATGATCCCCTTTCATAAATGGATACTAACTTCATCTCTTTCTCATCCAACATGGAGATGGATTTCAAGTAACGGACTATTCTTCCCTCTTTTGTATTTTCCTTACAAACGTAAACGTAATACCTAAAATGATGGGCGATATCTTCCATTATTTCGTCTTTCTTTAGATTGGGGTTGCCCATCATAACTAAGGCTGCAATTCTATCTGGCATTGAAGTTACATCCTTTGCGTGGATTGTCGTTAGAATCGGGTGCCCAGACATCGCACTTATCAAAGCGTCAAGCATTTCCTCGCCTCTTGCCTCAGCAACTACAACATAATCAGGGTTATTTCTTAAAGAGTTTTTTACCAGGGAAGAGAATGACGCATTTTTAAACGATTGTTCGTTAACTAGCCAAGTCGTCAGGTCGAGATTTGGTATCTGCAACATATCAAGTTCTTCAACGTTATCAATAACGATAACCCTTGTATCCCTCCTCATGTGATATAAGCAATATTTCTCAAATTCCGTTTTACCTGAACTAGTTAGACCTCCAATGATGATTGATTCTCCCTTTTTTAGAAGATCGTGAATAATGTTTCTGCTTTCATCATCCATGAAGGGTGAATTCTCATTAATTAGGCATTCATTTCTTTCAACACGTATAGAAAAAGTGTAGGTTTTATCATTCGCACTGCGAGCTAAAGACGAATTTACGGCATTTAATCTGTATCTTCCAAAACTAACGTCAAGAATAGGGTTTTGGTAAGAAAATTGTTTTTCTGTCGCATTGGCTATTTGTCTAAGGAAAGAACCAACATCATCTTTGCTTATCGAAATCTCACTTTTTTGTCTACCGAAAGTGTTTGTCATGTAATAAAGAGATTGCCCGTTATAGGAAATGTCTGTTAAGCCTTCATATTTTAATAATGGTTCTAGAAAGGATTTCTCTAGGAAATTTACTGGATCTATTGGCATTATATCTTCTCCTTTATGACGAAACTTTTACTGTTTTTATAATGGTATGAGCCTGAGAAAGTTGCTTCGAAATTCAATGTAGCTCTTTTGCAATACCTATCATCTTCTTTTCCATCAACTGTATATGGGTTGGTGAATACGCAATCTATTACGTAGTTTTCTTCACTTAAATAGGGTGATAAATGTTCTTCAAAATAGTCTTTAGCCATATCCTTAAAGGCAAATTTCAAGAAGAATGGTCCTAAGCCGTTATCTGGAGTTACACCTTTAATCGAAACGGCAAACTCTGCATAAGAATAATCGAATCCTTCGAATGTACGGCTGATTTTGCCTAATGTCGTTGAAAAAGAGAACATCGAGAGACAAAATAAGGAAATCGAAACGGATAAAAGAATATTCATCATAATTCTTCCTCCACGTAATAGCTTGAGGTTTTATTTGAGCCAAAAAAGTTCTTACTCTTGGTATAGGAGAATTTAGCGGTGATATCCACAAGTCCCCGTGCACCTACGTTTAATAACTCAATTTGGAATTTAAATGTCGTTGGAACGTTACCAGGAATAGATGGAAGAGGGACGCCATCCTTTATAAGATAGAAATCCGCGTCTCCTCCACTAGGAACGGTCTTAGGAATATAAATTCTTCTGCCATCAATTGAGACATAAAACCATGTATCAGGATAAAAAGTAACATATGTTCCATCAAATGATTGCTTTAAAGGAATCTTATAGCCTACTTTTCCATCATATCCAACGCTTGTTTCGCCAAAGCTAAAGCGTTCGTATCCATCATATATGAAAAGGCTCAAATCACTTTTATTGTTAGTTAATAGATTTCTATAAGCCGTATCGCCAAATTGACTTATTCTCATCTTTAAAGGAATGTTGAAATATTGATATTTACATTCCCCCCTATCTTCATTTTTAAAGTCCCACCAATCAACGAATAATCCGCCATAAATTGAATCTATTCTAGTTGTCCACTTCTCTCCGCCATACCAGACTCGACGATGGTATTCATCCATGTTGTAATCGTTGTTACGCAAAATATAATTTGATACAGTGCCGACGTTTAGATGATATCTTTTGCCAGAATTGAACGTTGTTGGAACATATATGTAGTAGAATACGCCATTATAGTCATCACCATGTTCGTCAACATAAATTCCCAAGACAAAATTAGCCGTAAAGACATTGTATTGATAATCATATTTGACCCCATGATCTTTCATGATGTTGCTTAAAGAAATTCTTGCGCTAAATAAGCTACCGATTCTTCCTGACCAATACGGGCTTCGATAGATTTGGTAATATTTGGATCCTACGCTTGAATTATTAAAGGCCGCAACATTCCCATAAACGTAATAAAGCCTCATTTGGACCTTGTCAGCGGAATTCCGGTAAAAGTTACTGATGAAATACCATTCGCTTTCCTTTCCTTTAGTTAGTTCCATAAGTTCCGTTTCTTTAAAATGGCCGTACTTATGGGTTAGGATGTTTGCCTGATTTACGTCCTCAACATATTTAAATAGCGTAGAAGAATCAGGATGAACCATATCATCTTCTGTTGCCCCGATTAAAAATGGAAAAAGCAGAAATGGAAATAGTTTAGAAATGTCTATTTTTTTCATGATTTGTCCTCCTTTTTGATTAATGAAGAAATATCCCTTAACGTATCTTTTTGAGCCTCTCGGTATTGCTTTGTATTGCATCTATCGAGATACCAAAATTGGTAATGCCTCCCTTTTTCCAGGAAATCCAGGAGAAATATTTCTTTTTCTATCCCCTCTAAAGAATCATAGGTTTCCGCCACTCTAAGAATGTATTCTCCGGAAACGTTAGAATGGTTTTTACGAATCCTTTCTAAAGGAAGATCGTATATGTGAGCATCTGCACTAAATCCTATATTAATTAAGGCTTGCCTATACATCGCCCCAACAATGAAGGCAAAGGTGATTGGCTTGTTCTTGTTTAAGGTTATTTCCATTGTCATTTTTCTCCCTTCATCTTATATAAGACGGGTAAAATGAAAAAATGCCATTTTTCATGCAAAGATTTCTATCTTTATATTATAATGACCCTATGATTTTATTGATTGGACCCTCAGCTAGTGGAAAAACGGAGATATCGAAAGACCTCTCTTTACGTTATGGAATGTTGAAGGCCATAACCCATACCACAAGAGCGCCTAGACCGGGTGAAATATACGGTGTTGACTATTATTTTGTTCAAGAGGAAGAATTTCTTCAACTTGAAAAAAGAGGATTCTTTGTTGAAACCACCCTTTATAATGGCCATCATTATGGCTGCTCAAAAAACGAAATTGCCGATGATAAGGTCGTTGTCGTTGATCCAAATGGGCTTGCCTCATTTTTGGCTTTAAAGGATCCAACAGTCGTGACTTTCTTTCTTAAAGCAGCAGAGAAAACAAGACTTGAGAGAATGAAGAAAAGAGGGGACTCACCGGAAAGCATAAAAGAAAGAATGCTAAACGACGAAACCGCCTTTTCGGAAGATAAATTAAAAGGACTAGACTTTATAATCAACATTGGGCAAAAGAATGTATCTAGCCTAACCGATGAAATATATAAAGATTATTTAGATAAACTCAAGGAAAGAGGAATCGAAAATCCAAACATTGCCATCAAATATTAATTGATGGCTTTTTATTTGTTTTTCTTGATGATTCTTACGAGGGCTTCTTTGACTGTATATTTATTAGCAGATAAAACTTTAACGTAAATGTTATCGACCCTAAAAGAGTCTCCTTCTTCCGCAAATCTTCCTAAATGGTCGATAATCCAACCACTTACGGTCGTGTAATCATCAGGAAGGAGCTTATCCGGATCAAGCCCAATTTCATTATAGAAATCATCGATATTCATCATACCGTTAACATAATATGAGTTTCTTCTTTCAGCTTTGCGAATATCATTTGTTGGAGAGTCCTTTTCATCCCACATCTCGCCAACTAACTCCTCAAGAATGTCTTCAAGGGTGATAATTCCTTCCATTCCGCCATATTCATCACGAACGATGGCAATATGATGTTTGCTCTTTTTCATAAGGGCCATAGCTGAGGAAATCATCATGGTTCTAGGAACATCGACAATTGGCAAAAGGAAATCTTTGTAATTGACTTTCTTCCCCTTAACTAACTCTCTTAAAAGGGTTTTAACAGGGATATAGCCAAGAACATGGTCAAAGTTTCCTTGATATACGACAATTCTTGAGTGATGGAAAACTCCTTCTTTTTTAAGGAAGTTTTCAAATGGTTCATCTGTGTCGTAGCCAAAAACCCTAACTCTTGGGGTCATGACCTCATAACAGCTTGTTTCTTTAAAATCGATTGAGCGGTGTAGAAGCTCCGATGCTTCTTCATCGATAATTCCTTCTTCTTCAATGGTATTAACCATTGCTTCAAGTTCTTCGTCGCTTGCAAGAGGGTCTTCTTTGCCGCCCTTTTCAATAAATGGTTTAGATAAAAGGGAGGCAAACCTATAAGAAGGCCAAACAAATGGGAAAAAGATGATGGAAATCATCTTCATTAATGGTAAGAAAGATTTAGAAAGACTAAAGGAATGGTTAGAGGCAATATGTTTAGGCGTAATTTCGCAGAATATTAATAAGAAGATAAGTAAGGCGAATGTAGAAATTGTACTAGCTAGCTCCTCTCCAACTATTGGAGCAAGTAAATCTCTTCCTAAAAGAGAGCCCAAAGAAGACAACAAGACATTGGAAAAATCATTGCCAAATAATATAAAGGAGATGGTTTTATCGTAGTTATTTGCTAAAGAAAGAGCTTTAGTTGCTTTCTTATCACCTTTAAGGGATTTAGCTTCAAGACGGCGACGATTTACTGAGGAATAGGTCATATCAGCCGCGCTAAAAAGGAACGAGAAAACGGCCAAAACCAAAATTAAAACTATGTAAATGATATCTACAGTTTTCATTTTTGCCCCTTTCTAGCCTTTTCTTTAGAAGGAACAGCGGTTTTTTCAGAGATTGTTCCAACAAGTTCCTCAAGAACGTCTTCCATCGTGACCATACCAATAAGAACGTTTTTACGGTATACAAGGGCAATTTGTTTTCTTTGTTTTTGGAAACCATCGACAAGTTCATCCATCGTGACGTTTGGTGAAACAATAAACGGTTTTTCAATTGAATCGTTTAAATCTGTTTTTACGGTTTTATCATCAAGATAATCAGCCAAGAAATTCTTAACTAAAAGAATGCCAACTATCTTATTTGGGTTGTCATAATAAACAGGAATTCTTGAATAAGAGGTCGAGCAAACGATTTCCACGAGTTTGTTTAAAGAAAGATTCTTTAAGTTAATCGTGAACATTTTCTCTCTTGGAGTGAATATCTCTTTGACTTTTGTATCCGAAAAATCTAAGGAGTTTTGAATGATCTCGCTTTCGTTTTCTTCTAAAAGGCCATGATTTTCGTTATATTCAATAACATTTTGGAATTCTTCTTCGGTCATTTCTGGTTCAGGAGCAGATTTGAAAATCTTATTAAATAAGGCAGAAATCCCCTTGAAAACCAAGGTAATTGGATAAAGAACAATAATGAGAACCGTCAAAGGATATGCAGCCCAACAGGCAATCTTGTTAGGTAATTTTCTTCCGACGATTTTTGGTAATGTCTCCCCAAAAATATAAAGAATGATAGTTAAAATAAGAGAGCCTATAAGCGAAGCCAAAGAAGAATCGACCATTGTTAAAACATTATCGACAAATAAAAATGTCGTAATCATTGATAAGACAACTGAGACTGCGTTATTGCCAATAAGAATGGTAACGAGAGTTGAATCAAAATGATCATCAACCCACAAAACAAGTTTGGCATTTTTTGAGCCATTATTGGCTTTGACCTCAAATTTAAAACGATTTATCGATGAAAATACGGTTTCTGATAAAGAGAAGAATGCTGAAGCTATAATGAGGATAAGAGTCAGAATCAAGTATATAACCCAAAGCGGCAAACCAGTAATCCTCCTACAAAGGCTATTATATTACCATATTTTTAGCGAAAAACAAAAAAGACCCCGTTTCCGGGGTCTAAATCACAAGAATTGGATTATTCTTCTTCATCCATTTCTTCTTCGTCTTCACTGCCATTTACACGGTAGGAATCGAGTTGAGAAATATAATTGAAGTGTTCAATATCTTGTTTTGTGAGTCCGTCTTTTTCGCAAACGTCCTTAATTAAGGATTTAGCACGTTTCAAAGAGAGAGGGCTCTTAACTTTGAAGACGAGAGGAATGTCCTTATAAAGATTCTTTGTTCCAGCGTCTTTTACTGGAATTGTGCTGTCTTTATAGTCATGTGGATCAAGAGCCATATAAAGTTTTAATCCTTTACCAGCAACAATGATCTTGAAATAAGTCTTAGTATGGAGTCTGAATGTATCGCCAGAGATAGATAATCTGCTCTTCAAGCCATAGGAGACCGCTTCTTCCTTAAGTTCGTTGTAATAGTCTTTGATTTCATCATCTAAGCCTAATAAACGATTGGCAAATGGAACACGGGCTACTTTTTCTGCTTCTGGTTTTTCTTCAGGAGCGGCTTCGACAACCACTGGTTCTTCTTTTGCTTCAGGGGCAGTTTCAACTACTGGTTCAGGTTTCTTTTCGACTTCGACTACTCTTTCAACCACTTTTGGTTCCATGGTTGCAAGTTTCTTGTCTAATTCGTCAGAGATGATGGCTCTGATATCTTCAGCGGATAATTGTGATGCTTTAAGGCTCTCAATGGCTTCGGCATTCTTTGCGGAATCAAACTTAGCTTGATATTCGTTTTTGAATGTTTGTTCTTTAAGGGCATTTAAAGCGTCATTTTGTTTAGCTTCATCTTCTTTTGCGGAAGCGAGTTCTTTTCTTGTGGATGTTAACTCGTCTTTTGTGGAAGAGAGAGTTTCATTTGTTGAAGTTAAGGTTTCTTTGGTGTTTGCTAAAGCAACCTTGGTTTCGGCTAATGCATCATTTGTTGAAGCAAGTTCTTCCTTAACAATTCCAGAAACATCTTCTTTAGATAATGTATCGATTTGTGGTTTGTAGGAAGCTAATGCTTCATTAATGGCATCTTTGACCATATCGATGGTAATAGGCTCTTCGGTTGGTCTTTCACCAATGATTTGAACGACTTCGTTACGGATCATCTTGCCAAGTTCTTCGGCAGTCATGAAATCTTCTTCGACGTCTTCTTTTGCGGGTTCTGCTTTTGGCTCTTCAGGAGCTACTTCTTTTGCTTCTTTGCTAGGCCTAGTAGAAGCATAGTATTCTTCGAGTTCATCACGGATAAGAGCTCTACATTGTTCATCGGTTAATGGAAGTAATTCTTCTGGATGATCATGGTCTCTTAATTCGTTTTTGATGATGGAACGAAGCTCTTTTGCTGTGAGAGGGCGATCTTCAACTTGAGGTTGTTCGACTGGCTTCTCCTCTTTTACTTCAGGCTTTGGTTCTTCTGGGGCTTTTTGAGCGTTTTGCATTGCATATGCATAGAAGGACGCTTGTTGTGCCGCTAAAGCTTCATTGATAATCTTACGAACATCTTCTTCTGTAAGAGGCTTTGGTTCTTCCTTCTTTGGCTCTTCTTTTGGAGCTGGTGGAGGTGGGAACATAGCGCCATATGGATAACCATAGAAATATGGATATGGTGGAACGGCGGCTGCAGCTTGAGCTGGTTCGCCTTTGCCAGAATAGGTGATGTTTTGAACGATGACAGGGTTCTTCTTGTCGTCTTCAATCTTATTAGTTGCCTTTTCGGAAGGTTCTTCTTCAGCACCTTTCTTGTCTTTTTTGTTCTTTTTGTCTTTTTTCTTATCGTCTTCTGTTTCTTCTTCGTCTAAAGCGACATTTGGATAGATTCTATCGTTATGGATCGCTTTAACGGTGGCAATAAAGCCAAGAAGTAAAGAAACAAAGGCTAAGAGGAGAATTGCACAAAGAATTGCGATGGATTTGAAATTCTCGAATAATCCAGCGCCTGTAAGGTTACCAATCAAAGAAAAACCATTTGAAACGGCGACTCCATTGACTGTTCCATTAAATACATAACCGGTTGTGGAGTTGGCATAGCCAATAAAGGCAAATGCAACATAGACGTCAGCGAGGCCGAATAATAACCAGAAAATGTTGGTTAAAAGGCTATCTGCTCTCTTTGTAGCGCAGATCATGATGAAGTGCCAGAGCCAGAAAACAAATACGAAACCTAGTAAGCCAACAAGAACACTGGAGAAAATGGTATTTCCAATGCCAAAGGTAATTGTTCCTTTAAAAGCATTGTAGAAACCATTGACCAAGTCATGTTTGTAACTAGCGTTTAAGTATCCGCTTAGTTCTCCGCAGATGTTAGGCAAGAAGATGAGCAATGCGCCAGCGCCTAACGCTAAGATGGCTGACACTATTGACAAAACAAAAGGTGATTTCTTCATAGATAAATCCTTTCCTACAAGCTTTATCGTAAATTCCTTTTCGTCACTTGTAAAGAAAAAAATATCAAAATATAGGGGTTTTAGTATGAAAAAATGGAAATTGCCCCCGGAATTGTCCTAATCAGTACTTCACCAAAGGGTCCTTTTTCACCATCAAGACACCAAAAGTCATCTTTTTGAGGCTTGATTACAACTTCTTTCAGTTCATATGGCTGCTCTTTTTTAAACGGCAAGAAACGTAAGATTCCATTAAATAGAGATTGTTTTGGAAAGTATCCTTCGATGTTGCCGTCGTTTATCAAACTCCCCTTATTCAATTTGAACCCACCCATATATTCGCCGTTTAAAAGAAGGATAAATGGGGATTTTTTCTTGATTTCTTCATTGCCTATTTTAACTACATATTCAACGTTCTTTGGAATAAACATTTCTCTCGATGAATAAAAATAATAAGAAAGATGGCCAAAGATTCTCTTTTCTTTTCGTTTTACTTTGTAAGAAAGAGAAGAATATGTGCCAAAAGCTAAACAATATAAGAAATAGTAATCTTTTTTTGAATCTGTCGCTTGTCCGATATCAATTCGTTTGATCTTTCCGTTTTTAATGATTTCTAACGATTTCTTCAAACTCTTATTTACGCCAAAAACCTTTCCACCATCCCCTAACGTACCAGCATTGATATAGCCAAGAATTGGTTTCTTCTCTAATTTCATTATTTCGTTTATGGCGACATTAAGACTACCATCTCCACCAATAATAATTAGAGCATCATATTTAGATGTTTCCTTCCTATATATATTTCTAGCTTCATCCTTGCTTTGAGGGCAAAGAAAAAGCATCTCTTCAAAAGATGATGCTAGTTCTTTTTTTATCAAAGGGAACTTCTTTTTGAATCTCCCTTTTCCTGATGTTTCGTTATAGATAAATAAGGCTTTCACTCTATAAGTATAGCTTATTTCTTCTCACTATATTTAAGAGAATGAGCGATAAATTCTCTAAAGAGAGGATTTGGGTGAAGAGGTCTTGAGGTGAATTCTGGGTGGAATTGGCTGGCGATAAAGAAGTCGTTTTGTGGAAGTTCCACTATTTCGACAAGGTTTTGCTGTGGATTTATGCCAGAGAACACCATTCCGGCCTTTTCAAACATCTCACGATATTTGTTATTGAACTCATAACGATGACGATGTCTTTCTTTGACCTTGTCTGATTGATAACATTCATAGGCAAGAGTGTCTTTCTTAACTCCACAATCATATAAGCCTAAACGTAAGGTTCCGCCCATAGCGATTCCACTATATTGATCACGTAAAAGATCGATGATTGGATTTTGGCTTTGTGGATCAAATTCAGAAGTATTTGCATCTTCTAATTTTAAAACGTGTCTAGCAAATTCCACACAGGCAAGTTGCATACCGAAACAGATGCCTAAGAATGGAATATTGTTTTCTCTAGCATAGCGAATTGCAGCCATCTTTCCTTTTGAGCCTCTTTCGCCAAAGCCTCCAGGAACAAGAATGCCATCGTATCCTTTTAAGAGCTCATCAACATTTTTATCTTTGACGTCCATAGCTTTGATCCAACCAATTTCAACATTGGCAGAATTGTAATATCCAGCGTGCTTTAAGGCACTAGCAACAGAAAGATATGCGTCATGAAGTTCAACGTACTTACCAACTAGAGCAATTCTAACTTTCTTAGTTGGGCTAGCGACTGAATCACACCACTTACGCCACTCTTTTAAATCAGCTTCTTTTGCATCTTTGATTCCGAAATGGTTCAAGACATAATCATCTAAGCCTTGTTCATGTAAAGCAAATGGAAGTTCGTAGACGCTTTCAAGATCGTCAGCTTCGAAAATACCATTTACTGGAACGTTGCAGAATAAGGAAATCTTGGATTTTTGATTTTCTGGAAGAGGGACTTCACTACGAAGGATTACCGCATCTGGTTGGATGCCTAAGCCAAGTAACTCTTTAACTGAGTGTTGAGTTGGCTTTGTTTTTGTTTCATCCGCACTCTTAAGATAAGGAACTAATGTATTATGTGCAAAGAATGTGTTTTCATAGCCGAATTCTAAACGAGCTTGACGAATGGCCTCTAAGAATGGAGTTGATTCCATATCACCGACCGTTCCACCGATTTCAACGATGATTATTTCAGCACCAGAGGCCTTAGCGGCATCGGTTAATCTTTGTTTGATTTCGTTTGTAATATGAGGGATGACTTGGATACATGCACCAAGATAATCTCCTCTTCTTTCTTTTTCTAAAACCGTAGAATAAATCTTACCGGAAGTAATGGAACTTTCTTTGGAAAGATGAAGATCGGTCCAACGTTCGTAGTGGCCTAAATCTAAATCAGTTTCTGCTCCATCGTCGGTAACGTAGACTTCACCATGTTGGTATGGTGACATCGTTCCTGGATCGATATTCAAATATGGATCAAGCTTCATCATGAAGACTTTGATTCCTCTGCTCTTTAAAAGCAACGCCAAAGAAGAGGCGAATATTCCCTTGCCTAATGAAGAAACTACTCCGCCCGTAACAAAGACAAATTTGGTTGTCATAAAACCTCTCCCAATTATTTTTCAACGTACTTAATGTTAACATTTTTAAGTATCTCCATTCAATAAAATGTGAAGGCTTTCATCAGAAAAATTAGAGTATTTTTAATATATGAAAAACCGTCCCAAGCAGGAACGGTTAGAAAACGCTAGTTTTTAGGTGTAACAGGATGCTCTCCGTCACCATAGAAGAGGATGCCAACTGTGTGTGGACCGCAATAAACGGAAATTGTTGCGCTTGCTCTTGTAGGAACGATTCTTCTAAATCCAGCGGCCTTCAATTTATTCTTGATCATTTCAAGAACATCATCTGGTAAGCCAGAATGGGTGATGAAGATAAGTTTTTTATCGGCATTTGGATGAGCCTTAAGTTCATCATCGACATATTCGTTATTAACTTTCATTATGTTTCCACGGTAGAGATGGTCTTTTGTCATTGAGCCATCCTCTTTGACGATGATTTGTGGTTTTAGGCGAAGGATGTTTGCCCCAAGCATCGATAAGGCGGAGCATCTTCCTCCTTTAAATAGGTTATCTAGTGTTTCAATCGTGAATGAAGCAAAGGCAGAAGATCTTCTTTCAAGGATTTTTTCGACGATTTCATCTACGCTATAGCCTGCATCAACAAGTTCTTTGGCGTAGATTGCTTGAAGAGCGATACCGGTTGATAAGGTTTTTGTATCGATGACTCTAACCTTTCCATCGAATTCTTTAGCAACTTCTTCAGCGTTCTTATAAGCACTAGAGATTGCGCTTGATAAAGAGAAGTGAATTATTGCATCCGCATCTTTAAGAACTTCGGTGAAGAACTCTTGATATTGGAATTGGTTAACTGCACTTGTCTTAGGAAGCTTCTTATTAATTTTGGTGAATTCGAAAAGACGTTCAGGCTCAACTGTGCCGTCAGCAAATTCCTCTTCTCCCATAATAACTGTAAAAGGAACGGTCTTGATTTGATATTCATCAAGCATTTCCTTTGGTAAATCGATTGTTGATTCAGCGGTTATAGCGATTTTCATTTCTTTTTCCTCCATTTCTATTTTATTCTTTTTCGGCTTTTATGAAATTAAAATGAGCGTAAGAAACGTGGCCATTTTCTCTCTTAATTGGCAGGATTTCTTCAACTAATGGAGATAAATAGGTAACAAATTCATTCGATAGTTCTTGATTGTTCTTTAAATATTCATTTGGAATACATTTAACGACGTTTGCTACTTCTTCAAGAGAAGAGAGAACACATCTAGATTCATATGGATTGTTTGATACTCTTTCTAGCGAAATCATCTTTCCAGATTCTCCTTTTAATAAAGAGAGGACGGCAAATCTTGATGTTTCGATTGCTTCTTTTGAATCAACGGTCGTTATCTTTGAAGAATCGCATCTTTCTAAGACGGACTCGATTATGGCTCTAGTTGAGATGCCTAGTTTGTCATTGATGATTTTTGCTAAAGTCTCGGAGACTCCCTCTAGAGATTTATGTCCAAAGGAATCTGTGGCACAGGAATTCGAACTTTCAAGAGGAATTCCTTCCGAAAGAGCCACTAAGGCATACTTTTGTCTATCGTATATTTCTTTTATTTCTTTAAGGAATTTCTCTTCATCCCATTTCATTTCAGGAAGAAGGATATAATCAGGTCTTACCTCTTTTGGAAGAAGACTAGTAGAAGCGGTAAGCCAGCCAGCATTTCTACCAATTATCTCCATAAGAACTATCTTTCCTTTTTTATAGTTCATTAAATCAAGTTTGGCCATCATTGCCATATCCATGATATGTCTTGCTGCGGAAGGATAGCCAACCGAATGGTCAGTAAGTGCTAAATCATTATCAACAGTCTTTGGTATCCCTAAGATCTTTACGTCCATTCCTTCTTTTTTAAAATAGGAATTTAAACGATTACAAGTATCCATGGAATCATTTCCACCATTAACAAGGATGTAGCCAATATTGTACTCTTCAATCGTTTTAAGAATCTTTTGGAAAAGAGGATCGTCAAAAGAAGGAAGTTTCTTTCTTGATGAACCAATTATTTGCCCTGGGGTTTGTTTTAAAAGCTCGATATCTAGAGGGTTCTCTTTATCTAGATCGTAAAGGTCCCCGTCAATAAGTCCCTCAACGCCATATCTTGAAGCGTAAAGATGGGAAAAAACATCTTTGTGGAGACCATATTCCTTAATAACTCCATACAAAGAGGAGTTAATGACTGGAGTAGGACCACCACTTTGGAAATATACAAGCGCTTTTCTTTGCATCGGTTTATTCTAACGAAAAATCGCTTAAAAATCACTAAGGAATAGAAAAAAGCAAGAAATCTTCGAAAGAAATTCCTGCTTACAAAGAAAACGGAGATAAGGTTTTTCTTTTTGCTATATCCCTATTTAATTTAACTGTTTTATGTTCTAGCCTTGCGCATTTCTTATCGGCCATTTGAAGAATCCAAGCTTCTCTAGATAAAGGAATCGTCCAAAAAGTTAAAGGGAACATATGGGAACGAATCATATTGCAAACCTTTGGATTTAATTTATAAGTTTTCCTTGCTTTTGCTAAAGCGATAAACGGATGCCTAAATCCATGGAGTTTATGCCCTTCATGAGCTTTGTGCCAATCATACAGATAATAGTCATGAAGAAGAGCCCCTATTATCAACGATTTATAATCTATATTTAGTTGCTTATTCCTTGCGTAAGAATAAGAATAGATTGCCACACGTATGCAGTGATCATAAACGCTATACCTTCCATGAGCGATGTATTTTTTCATCGATCTATATTCTGGATTAGCGATAATCTTACGAGCGATATTTAAGAAAAAGTCATCAACATAAATATTCATCAAGTGATTTTAATGCCAAATCTTGGATAAAACTAGAGATTGGTTAATTATCATTAACTTTAGAATATAGGAGATTTAATATCCATATCTTATAAATGAACATTTTGTTCACTTGATTATTCCTTATTTTTATAAGCAAAAGTAAAAAAAGATTTCTTTCTTTTATCACCTTATTTTGCAAATATGTATAATAAAGGCGCGAAAAATCGCAGGAGTATCTAAATATATGTTAGTTAATGCTACACAAATGTTAAGAGATGCCAAAGCCGGACACTACGCCGTTGGCCACTTTAACATCAACAACCTTGAATGGACAAAAGCAGTCCTCACTACTGCTCAAGAGATGAAATCCCCTGTCATTCTCGGTGTTTCTATGGGCGCCGCCAAATACATGGGCGGATATAAAGTCGTCGCAGCCTTAGTCAAAGGCTTAGATGAATCTCTTGGTATCACAGTTCCAGTTGCCCTTCACCTTGATCATGGTAACTATGAAGCAGCCAAAGCTTGTATCGAAGCAGGTTTCACCTCTGTCATGTTTGACGGATCTTCCCTTCCATTCGAAGAGAATGTCGAAAAGACAAAGGAACTTGTTGCCTTAGCCCACGCAAAAGGCATCTCCATCGAAGCTGAAGTTGGTGCAATCGGTGGAACAGAAGATGGCATCACAGCCGATGGCGAAGTTGCTGATCCGGAAGAATGCAAAAAGATCGTTGCCCTTGGTGTCGATTTCCTTGCCGCTGGTATTGGAAATATCCATGGCATCTATCCAGAAAACTGGACTGGCTTACATCTTGATGTTCTTGAGAAGATCAATGCTGCAACAGGCAATATCCCTCTCGTTCTCCATGGTGGCAGCGGAATTCCAAACGAACAAATCGTTTCTGCTATCAAAGAAGGCGTTTCCAAGATCAACGTCAACACCGAATGCCAATTAGCATTTGCTGCTGCAACCATCAAATATTGTGCTGCTGGCAAAGCTGATCCAACTGCCGAAAACCTTGAAAAAGGCTACGATCCACGTAAACTCTTAAAGCCAGGCTATGAAGCAATCAAAGCCACAGTTAAAGAGAAGATCGAACTCTTCGGAAGCGAAGGCAAAGCTGCTTAAATTTGTCTAACTAACAACAAAATAGACGTCATCTAATGGTGACGTCTTTTTCTTTAAATATATGGGTTTTGCAGTGTTTTTTTGAAATTTGTTAGATAATCCTATTCCTTTTTCGTTGCTTGACCATCCTGACAAAACTTTATGTAATCATCTATATCGTTAACAATATATTGGCTTCCGGTCGTATGTAAGGCTTCGTAAAATTCTTTAATATAGTCCAATACAGAATACTTTTCGAATAGAGCAAGTACTTCTTTCCCACTCATCCCCTTTTCGTTTTTGTACTCCTCAATGCAATACACCATAAACGATAGCTCTTTGCTCATGCTGCTTCCTCCGGATATGGGATTTCACCAGTTTCTTTTTCACCTTTCCATAATGTATAAATTAGTAAAGGGCTATAATGCCAAACCTTGGTTTCTTCATTTGCTAAAGCATCATAGGTTTTTGAATTATAGAATTCTTTGATGGCGTCTTTATCATCAAGTTTTTCTTTTTCTGCAATTATTTCAACCACTTGAGGAACTATTCCAACGCTTAACAATGCATTAAATTTGTCATCCATATTGCTACACCTCGATATATCCTACGAATTTCAATAGAGACATCGCTTCATCTGTCGTAAATACATATTGGTCGAATAATTTTTTGATCTTCAGGTTTTCCAATGCTTGATCTTCATTTAAAAGGCAATTATCGGTTTAAACACTATTTAAAGTTAAGCGTTATCTCATTACGTTAATTAGTACGTTTTTATTCCTTTGATTGTTTATATAGCTTAACCCCTTCTTTTAAACGAAGGCATGCATCTTTAACGTTAGAAAGGTTTGTTGCAACATTGACTCTTACAAAGCCTTCTCCCCCTTTGCCATAGACATATCCTGCAGTAAGGAACAATCCAGTTTTTTCTCTAAGGAAAGAGCAGAATTCTTTGGAATCTTTACTAATAGAAGAAATATCAATCCACATCAGATATGTCGCATCTTGTTTTACTGGATAGATGTCTGGAATATTCTTTTCAATAAAGTCATATACATATTCTTTATTGGTTTCAACATATTCTCTCATCTCATCAAGCCAGTCTCTTGAAGAGTTAAGCGCGGCTTTGGTTACTGGAAGAGCAAAGATATTAGGTTCGGCACATTCATCGGTATTTAGTTGTCTTACAACTTTCTTTCTAATTTCTTCATTTGGAATAATTATTGCGGAGGTTTGTATGCCAGCTATGCTAAAACATTTAGTCACGGATACGGCCGCAAAACCTACTTCTCTATTAGTTTCATTAACGGATAAGAAAGGAATGTAGCTCTTATTAGGCGCGGTTATCTCTCCATGTATTTCATCAGAAAGAACGATGACGTTGTTTTTCTTTGCAAGTCTACCAATTTCTGTAAGATCTTCTTTGCTCCATATCTTACCTATAGGATTTTGAGGGTTACATAGAATCAATAATTTAGCCTTTTTGCTCGATAAAGCCTTATCTAATTGTTCAAAATCTATAGAATACGATTTGTCGATGTATTTAAGAGGAACCTCTATTACAACACGGTTATTGTTAACAACAGAGTTATAGAAGATGTTATAGACCGGAGTTAGAAGAACTACCTCATCTCCTTCGTTAGTTAATTTTCTAACGCTGGAAGATATTGTTGGTATTACGCCTGTGGAAAAAACAAGCCAGTCTTTTTGAATATCGAAATTATGTCTATCGTGATAGAAAGAGATATAGGCATCGTGCCAATAATCGTACACATCAGTATAGCCGTAGACTGGATGAGAAACTCTTTCAAGTAAGGCTTCTTTTATTGCTGGAGCCACTTCAAAATCCATATCGGCAATCCACATTGGAAGTTCATTATCTTTCACATCCCATTTGATGGAACCGGTATTTCTTCTATTTGGAAGAATATCAAAGTTATATTTCATTTCTTTACCTCTACACTCGTTTTAGAGAAGTCAATCTCCGGATCGTCTTTGATATATTCGCCTAAATGTTCTATAACAAGTTTCCCGGAAAGAGGATTCTTCAAGGAAAGAAGTTCTCCTTTGATGTCTGCATCAATATCTTCACAATATTCAAATGCTAAATCGGTGTTGGAGATTTCGCAGTTGATGAGTTTGATATTCTTCATATAGCAGAAGCCTTGATGAGAGGATATCTTGCAATTTATGAGAGTGACATTCTCACTATTCCAACCAAAGTATTCTCCTTTGATTTCACAGTTTTCGATAAGAATGTTCTTAGCATTCCAGAAAGCGTCTTTTGTATTCAAAATGGAATCGTATATCTTGATATTCTCGCATCCATCAAAGCCATAGTCTCCATCAAGTCTAAGGTTTCTGATAAGCATGTTCTTAGAACCCATTCCGAAGTAGTTGCCTTTTGCTTCGATATTATCCATCGTGATATTCTCATTCCACCATAAAGTTTCTTGAGCATCTTTGAATTCAAGATTTCTTAGAATTAGGTTGTGGCATTTTCTAAAGTTCTTCGGGCCTTCAATTAGGCATGATTCGAATGTGGAATCATCCGTATACCAAACACCCGCTCTTTCGCTTGGCAAGAATATTGTGTCTTTAACATAATGATCCTTTCCATACCAAAGAGGATATTTATAGCCAAAGGTAGAATGATTTACTAAAAGATTCTTTCCTTCTTTTAGAGGAGATTCTCCGTCATCGAATAAACAAGTATTGATTTCTGAATCGGATATTTTGAAGAGGGCTCTTTCACCCGTGAAGTGAGTATTTTTATAAGAATTCATAACTCATCTATTATAGATAAGAGTTTTGAATATTTAAATCAATATGCTTAGGCACTTGTTGTTGTATCATCAAAATCTGATGAGGAGCCCTCTTTGGCGTTAGCGGTCGTTCCTAAAGTTGTTAAGGTTAATCCTCCGCCTGTTGAAGGAGTGAAATAGTAAAGGATTGTTGTTTCGCCAGTTCTCTTGAAATAAACAGAATATGCGGATGTTGATGCAGTATCTCCTGTGTTGCTTATTTTGAAAGCAACTCCTGATTTTGTGTATCCAGTGTCGGTTATTTTAACGATGGAGTTGTTAGTATCTTTTTCTACGAAGTCAAAACCGGTAAGGGTTGTTTTGGAATCATCACCGTCAGAACCACCGTTTGCGCCGATATCGATATAAGTAATAAAGACATTTGAACTCTCGATATATTTAGTGATAACAAATTCATAACCTTTATCTATATCGTCTTGCGTAACGGTTATTCCGTAATAATATGGTATATAAGCTCCGCTTCCAGAATAAGCCGGGACATTTATTCCTTGGACCGTTGAATCATATTGGCTATATTTAAAGCCGGTTGAATAATCCTTTGGGGTGTTTCTTTGCAATTTCCAAATGGCCAATCTACAACTGGTTGTTTTTTCATTAACTAGCACTATTTCGAAATTCCCTGGTTTTACAGGGGCAACCCATATGCTTCTATACGGAATTAATACATCTCCTTCATATGAACCAACTTTACCATTTTTAACCAAATTATAAGTGCTGCTTTTTGCCATTTCATAAGAACCTAAATAGTTTGTGCCAGTTAGGGCCAACACCGAATCACCTTTTCTAGTTAATTCATCAATTTCTGTAGTTAAATATGTCTTAACGTTTTCACTTACCGTTTTTATCGGTGAGCCAGAATAAACGGTAATATTATCATAGTCAATTTCGTAATCGTCACTGGCTTTTGTTTTGGCAAAATAATCTTTATACGTCTTAACTTCACCGCCACTATAATAGCCAATATTTGTCGCGTTATTTGCAACCGAGATCGACTTTGAATAGCTGATTGACAAACTCTTATCATAAGTGTAGATTGTTTTGGAACCTTCTCCACCACTAAAAGCAGTATCATTAGAACATTTAAACGGAAGCGATATGCCAGAAGAAATTACACCAGTACTTTTTTCAGTTAGACTAAGCTTTGCCATCTCATCATATAAAGCTCTGATATCTGTACTTGTTCCGTACCCAGCATCCCCACCATCCGGATCATCATCCCAACTATATTTGTCTTTGTTATAGTCGCCAATCAATGAATAACTAGAAACATTGCTGAAAGAATAAGCTGATAGATTCGTAGTTCCACTTGCGATATTCATATTGCCATAATGAACACCAGCATTGGTTAATGCGCCATTAACATATCCTGCCAGCATGCCACATAAGACATTCGAGTTATATGTATATACTTTGACTCCATCCAGATAGAAATTAGAAACAGAATTGATAGTTGAACTATAAGTCCACGAATATTCTCCAACAGACCCGATAACACCAAAAAATCCAATGATATTTGGATTCTCTGTCTCGTTAAACCTTTTTTCGGTTACCGCTGAAGGATGCTTAGTTATATTACCAGTCTCAGTTCCGATTTTATTGGAAATCGTGAGATTCGATATCGTATGGTTTCCGCCATCGAAATTGCCGACAAATGGTTGAGTTTCTGTTCCTATTGGTGGAAGAGCCCATCCACTCATGTTTAAATCAGCATCTATTTTGAAATAGTATTGTTTATCAATTGTGTTATCTGATCCCTTATTGCCATCTGCATCATATTCATCTTCATTGAAATATCCGAGGTATTGTAACCAAGCAAGGTTATAGAGATGGATAGGCTTGTTGATGACGTATGGTTTTTCTGAAGAGCCATCTCCACTAGCGAAATAAGCACCTTTAGTTTCGCCGGAAAAATCTTTAGTAACGTTGTTCTTATTTGTGAACCAAGCAAAGGAAAAAGCACCAGTTGCTGCAAAAGCCGCAACCATCACCCCGCCCACTATGGCCATGCTAAATTTGATAAATAAATCCTTCTTCATTTTGCCAGTTTAGGTAACTGGCTATCCCAAGAGGACCCTATAGTTTTGCGTCACTGGATTGCTCCAGCTTTGCCTTTGACCACAAAATATTATTATTTTGTTGTTGTGACAACAAGCCTTTTTATTCAAATTTGAGGAAACATACGTAACTTCATCCCAAAAGGTAAAGACTTTGTGTTATTATTCAATCCTATGGAAATAAGGGAAGAGAACATAATTGAAGTCAATAACATTCCTACCACCGATTGGGGAAATGTTAACAATGCCGGCACTTCAGATGAACTATCGCCTAATAACCAAGATACGGAATACGCAAAAGAAAGAAGAGAAGGAAAAACCGTCACCAATCTTTCTTTGTTTGCAATTTCAGGTGTAGCAATTCTAACTGGTACTTCATTACTTTCTTCTTTGTATACGGAACCAACATTAAGTAACGTTTCCGTCACCTCAGATAAGAATACAATATCTCTTTCTTTGTCCATTAAAAACAAGCAAGGTCTAAAAGTTCTTTCTTCTCTCTTTGAAGATTCTTCTTTAAAGGAAGAGGTAGAAATGACCTATAAAGGAGAAAAAGAATTCTCCTATGTTTTCAAAGACGTTGATTTTTCTAAGGAAAATGTCTTGAAAATATCATTTAGTAATAATCTTGATTATTCAAAAATCATCTATGAAAAGGCCGTGGTTTTTGAAAATTGAATAAAGGAGGACTCATTATGAAAAATGGAATCGTAAATTGGTGGAAAGGGAAAAATAGCAAGCAAAAGACATCATTTATCATTGCTCAATTGTTTTTGATCCTTTCAATCGTGGCTCTGTTTCTTCTTGCTTTCTGTCGTCAAATCTTTGGTGATGAAGTTGGAGATGCCGTTCTTGGGCAAGGTGTCGAAAATGGCTTTGTTGTCATAGGCAAAGGATTCGCTTATTCGAGCACAAACATTATTATCACCTTTGTGACCATTTTCCTTACTATCGTCACCACTTATATCCTTAATTTCATCGTTAGGCTTTGTACGCGAAACGGCAAAAAAGCAAAGACCGTTGGATCTTTGATTAGATCTCTTGTTAAATATATCGCTGTTCTTGTTGCCTTATCCATCATCCTCGCCGTTTGGGGTGTTGACGTTTCTTCGATTGTCGCAGGATTAGGAGTCCTTACACTTATCATTGGTCTTGGTTGCCAGTCTCTTATACAGGACGTCATCTCTGGTTTATTCATGGTCTTTGATGATTATTTCGATGTCGGAGACATGGTTATTGTTGATGGGTTCAGAGGATACGTTTCTCAAATAGGTCTTCGTTCTATAAAGATTGATGATCGTTTAGGAAACATCAAATCAATCAACAACTCTTCTATTACCACATGCGTGAATCTTTCTAGAGAAGATAACACCGTTGCTATAGAAATTGAGGCAGCATACGATGAAGACCCAAGAAGAGTTGAAGCCCTTCTTATTAGAGAACTTCCTAAACTTAAAGATAAGATTCCTCAAGCAATCGTTCCTCCTACATATCTTGGCATGTCTAACTATGGAGATTCAGGTATCAACTACAAAGTCTATGCGACTTGCAAGGCCCCATACCGTTTCCAACTTGAAAGAGATATGAAACGTGAGGTGTATCTTATCCTCCTAGATAATAACGTTAACATTCCATTTAATTGCATCACTGTCTATCAATCAGGACCAGAAAAGAATAACTTTGCTTCCGAAAGTGATCGAAAACTTTCTGAAGAGCATGAAAAGAAAGTTAGAGCTCTTCCTAAAGCAAAGAAAAAGAAAAATCTCTTCCAACATGTCAAGGATGCATACGATGAAACGTTAGAAGAGACAAAGAAAGACGTTAAAGACGATTAATTCAATAACCGAAACCTGGCTTCCTAAGCTAGGTTTTTTATTTAGACTTATTTACTGACTTCTACGTCAATATTGTCAGTAAAGGTATCAATAGCAATATTTAATCTATAAGTTCCCGTATTTAAGAAAGTAATGTTATATGATGTCGAAATATCACCATCATAATATGAAGTTTCATATCCATCATTTTCATTTATTATTGCTTGGTCGCCAGCTAATTCCATAGGTATTGAGCCCTCATTAAGTATTGGGAAAATTCTTAGGACGTAACTGGTATTCAAAGAAACTCGGAAAAGATAGACCGTTTCTTCTTCTCCATTACAATCTCCAAAATTATATTGCGGCAATGGAGTAAATCTTCCATCCTCGTCTTCTGTATATAAGAAAGATTCGATGCCAACCATCTTTGCCGGCTTTCCTCCTATAAGATCATCATTGTTCTTTTGGCAAGACAACAATCCTAAGCAGGATATGCCTAACGTGGTGATTACAAATAAATTCTTCTTTTTCATAAAATCATTATAAAGTTTTTTTGTTTCGTTTAAAGATTTATTTAGAAAAGCGGCCAACAATTGTCAGCCGCTCTAAAATTGGATTATTGATCTTTCTTCTTTTTTATTATTCTTGACCATGGGATGAAAGCATAAAGTCCAAAGGCAACAGTTGCACTAAATACCAACACATCCATTGTAATTAAGGTTGGAATCCACCAATTAACGCCATCGCTCTTTTCCTTAATGACAAGGTCAACTTTATACTCGTCATTCTCAGGATTGTAGTCTCTAGCGTATTTATAAGTGGAAACGAAGGTATAGAGATTATGTTTCAAGGCAAGTTTTGCGCAATACATTTCTGTAGGATCGTCTTCACTTAATGGAGTGCCATTTGTTTGCATAGGATTTAACCACATATCGTTTCCTGCTAAAACACCACGGTTGGCATTCATGATTTCATCACCACTGCTCCAATCTGTAACTACACTTCCTTTGAATCCCCACTCGTTTCTTAGAACTTCAGTGAGTAATTCATAACTTGCTCCAGCCCAGACGCAACCAACTCTATTAAAAGCGGTCATTATGGCATTTGCCCCAGCTTTAACCGCTATTTCAAATGGTTTTAAATAGTTTTCTCTAAGATTTTGCTCGGTTGCCCAGGTATCAACTCCTTTAGGGTTGTCTCCTTCTTCACTTAAAGCAAAATGCTTTAGATAACAATATAACCCACCTGATTTAGCACCATTGATGGTTGCGGCTGCAAGCTTTCCAGAGATTATTGGATCTTCGCTATAGTATTCATAATTTCTGCCATTGAAATTAGAACGATGCAAATTAACTCCTGGCGCATACCAGCCATTAATTCCACTTTCATGCGCTTCAAAGGCCATGGATTTGCCGATTTCATTTGCAAGTTCCTTATTCCAAGTGCAACCAATAACGCACTCTGGCGGATAACTTGTCCAGTTTGATTTATCCTCAGCGATCTTTTGAGTGTTCTCGTTAAAACCGCTAGGACCATCAAAATCTAAGGTCTTGATTTTCCCTATAGATTCGATAGGTAATGATCCAAAACCACTCTTTTCTACGAGATTACGTATATCTTTTTTGGACGCTTGCGAAACCACATCATCCCATAAGGATCCGTTATAATCTGCAGCAAGCTTATCTATCAGCTCATCGTTATACTTAAGATCTTTTCTCTTATTTAAATCATCATAACTAGCTTTGCTGCCATCGTTTTTAGTGATTAAGTAAAGTCCTTTATCAACATCAAATGAAGGCATTTCTTCTTGGTTGTTGGCTTTGGTCTTATAACTCCTGCCTTTTGCTAGTTTTTGATATTCGGTTGGATAAGAGCAAGCGTTATCCATAAACGTTGAGATGAAATCGTTTCTAGAAAAATAAGTGCAATTTAGCCCAACGTTACTTCCATCAATTGGAACGTTTGCACATGCATCATCACCCGTAAAACGATTGATCACCGAATAACCAGTTACAGGATCGTTATCATAATTCAAGGTTTCTGAAATCTTATAAGTGAAGGTATTTTCCTTCATCTCTTTAAGATTATGCGCATCTTCTTTAAGGAAAAGTTTGTATTCTCCTTTATCAAGCTCATATCCTTTATGACCGTTGTTGTTCTTGTCGTAACAATCATAAGAAGCCATATCATAGGCACTTATCGATAAGGTTAATTCTTGAGTTTCGCCTGGTTTAAGATAGGCGGTTTTAGCAAAATCCCCAAGAATTATGGAGGATTTTTCGATTTCTCCTTTGTAATATGGGGAGCCAAAATATAGTTCAACTACATCTTTTCCTGCATGTTCTCCAATATTTTTAACATCAACAGTTAATTCTATTTTGCTATCTTTGTTGATTTCCGATCCATCTTTAAGACTGATTTTCTTTAGTTTCCATTCGAAGTCAGTATAGCTTTTGCCATATCCAAATGGATACATGACGGCAGAATCATAGCCATTAGAAAGTCCGTTGAAATAGCCTTCCTCATTTGCCGTCTCATACCATCTATAGCCAAAGTAGATATCTTCTTGGTAAACGATATTTCCGCCATCTTTTGCCTTCTTTATAAAAGCGTTGGCATAGGAAGGATCACTCTTGAAATCCATCGCGTAGGTATCGGCAAGTTTTCCACTAGGAGATATTTCAACCTCTTCGCTAGTTCCGTCTTCTTTTTCTTCAAACTTTCTTCCAGCAAGGAGATTGCCAATACTTTCCGTGCCTGAAAGCCCTGTTGGTCCAACATACATTGCCGCGCCAATCTTTTCATTCTTTAGGAAAGAGCATTCCATGTTATTGGTAGTATTTAGCAAAACGATGACTTTGGAGAAATTGTTGGAAACTATCTCTAGCATCTTTTCTTCATTTTTAGAGAGTTGAAGGTAGGATCTGCTTTCATCGACTTCGTTTGTGAACGCGTCTTTCTGATATGTAGGTATTTCTCCCGTATTTTCTCCAGAGATTCGGCTTAAAACAACGATTGCCGTATCGCTATAGCCTTTTGCTTGAGCTAACGTTTCGTTATCGTAAAAAGATTCATCAGCTTGCATCAAGGTTCCGTATTTATTCATCGAAGCCCAACGGTCATCGACATATTTCTTTAGATATGTTTCATATTTATTTGCCAAGGTTTTATTAGGAGAGAATCCAGCGTTTTCTAACCCTTTAAGTAAACCAATACGTTTGTCGGAGTCTGGTTTGCAAGAACCACTTCCTACTCCGGTAAATACCCACGCATCATCGCATGAAGTAAGGCCAAAAACATTAACTTTATTGGAATTCTTAATGTCTAAAGGCAAAGTTCCATTCTCATTCTTAAGAAGAACTGAGCCGTCTTCTGTGATTTTATTTACAAGGGCTTTGCCTTTTTTCGCACTTTCCGCACTTCCACTTGTCGCTCCCGTTCCTACAAGCGCACTATTGATGAAATCAACGCCAAGGACATTGAAACATACTATATTACCGGCAATATGAACAGCGCTAAGTAAGCCAAGCGCCGACATGATTACAACTTTATTCTTTAGTTTCATCTTCTTCTCCTCATTAATTTGTTGGCAAGACAACTTGATAGCCAGAGTAGTAATACTTACTTACTCCATCCGCATCTTCAAACTGTCTTCCTTTGATTAAGATCTGATCTTTGTATACTTCAATATAAAGACCTTGCGATCCACTTCTTTCATAACTTCCATTTTTATAGATATGACCATTTCCTTCCCCTTCCCAAAGGTAGCCAATTGCAGCCGTATTGAAGAAAGAAGGATAATTATCGCCTATTTTGTATGGGTCTTTGTTTTCAAAGCTCCAGTGTGAATGGCTTGAAAAGAAGAGAATCTGCGGATAATCCTTGATTAAATCGCGGATTTTGTTTTCTTCTTCTAAGGAATAGCCATACCAGGTTTGTTTTTCGCTTATTAAAGATCCACTTACTGTATTTCTTAAAGAACCGTGGGAGAAAATGTAGATAGGCTTATTTGATTTTGCTCCATCTTCAATCTCTTTCTTTAGCCAAGAAAGCTGTTCTTCGCCAAGAGTACAGTCCGCTCTGGTGTTTCCATCAAGAGACTTAGGCATTTTGGTTGTTCCAAGGAAAATGAATTTTGAGCCCTCTTTCTCTAGAGAGAAATATGGGTTTTCATTCTTTGTTTTCTTTTTCCATAAGGCCAAACGTTCTTGATACATGGAATCAAGCTGGCTTTCACTTAGTCCAGTATAGTTTCCATCTTCCGATTGGATGATGAATTCATGGTTCCCAATACCTACACTAAGAGGGATTTCTTTGTCTTTAAAAACCTCATCATAGGATTTATAGAAATCATCATAGTTTTCTTCTTTGGCTTCATCGACGATGTCACCGTTGACGAATATGCCAATGGAATCACTTGCTTCATCCTTTATGTCTTCAAAGGCTTTTTTGCTTTTCTTAAAGAAATAATCACTTCCTCTAGAGACTTGTTGATCACTTATGACCTCAAATTTATAGAGCAATTCATTTTCTTTTTTCTCGTCCTCTACTCCGATTGTCGCATAGTCGATGAGTTTGTTATCCTTATCGAGCGCTTCAACCCAAAGTTTTGTCGCTTCAAGAGGAATCAAAGAATTATTGGCAAAGGTATAATCAATCTCACTTGCTTCGAATTTATCAAGCGTGGCGATTTCGTTATAGTCATTAAGTTTTTCTTTTTCTTTTCCCCAGCTGATTTTTAATGTTTTTATATCAGCGGAAAATTTGCTGCTTTTAGTAATTGCCAATACTCCATCCGCGCAGTTTTTAATGCTTGTGTCAGAGTAGAAATCCAAAGAAAATAAATCGCTCTTTTTGTCTTCTTCTTTGATGGGTAGGTCGCTGCTTTCTTCTTCTGAAGAAGACTCAGGGCTCTCGATTGGAGAGCATCCAACCGAGAGCAAAGCGTTACTTAGTAAGAAGACACGTAAAAATCTGTGCTTTTTCATCCTTATTTACGACCGCCATATTGGGCAGGATCGTTCCAAACACTGATATAGACTTCATCTTCCACTGGATATCCTCCACCGACTTTAAAATCAGCAGACATCAAGACGACCTTGTAATATCCGCCATGTTCCGCATCAATTCCAGGTCTAGAAGAATGAGGGTTCTTGCCCATGATGTTCAAGATTGTTTCTTCGCTTGTGGAAGGGCAAATCCAATAGATTGAGCCTGGGCAATTATTTTCGACGTCATCGTCTCTTTGGAAGAGGCCAAACCAGTAGTTTGCGCTTGGAACAGCATCGCAATAGATATTGATTGGCTCGTTATTTCCATCATCCATATAGGTGTATCTATCAGTGTAGAAATATGGCTTATATTGCGTTAAAGAACTAGAAGTCTCGAGTTCAATATAATCTAAAGCGCCCAAGAATTCATAGGTAACCCCAGTATAGTTTTGTGGAGCCCATTCAATTCTATTTTTGCCTTTCTTCAAATCGATAGAGACCGGAACTTCGCAGAGAGTGAAGTTATCTTTCACCCCTTTTGCACCATTGCCTTTAAGAGTCATTGGAGTAGAGACAAGTTTGCCATTAACCCATAAATCACCGAGATTTCCAAGGGAGACGTCGCTCATTTCTGTTTCTTTGTTAACGTATGGAGTAGAAACTCTAAGTTTTAAAGTTGCTGTTCCTTCGGTATCTGATTCAACTCCGAAGAGAATTCCGTTAGTTTGTTTCTTGGAATTATAGACGTCAGTTTGGGTGTTGTATGCGTCTTTTAATTCTACATATTTAGCATCAGTTGCCAAGGCATCATAGCCAATGCGTTTTGTTAAGTCGCCTTCTGCTTCGAATCTATATGTTGATAAGACATATGGTTCATTAACGAATTTTGGAGTAATTGTTGCATTTATCGCTTTGACGGTAAGGGAATTTAAGCCGCCAAAGAATGTGTAATCTCCACTTGCTTTAGAAACAACGGCAACTTTATTTGTGCCTAAGGCTAAATCAACCCAGCCAGTTTCGATTAAAGAATAGTTTTCTTTATCGCTTTTAGTCTTATTGCCAAGAAGTTTTGCCTCTCCTAGATCTACCTTTGTGTCGTTTACGACAACGTTGAATAAATCACCTGCTTTAACGTCTGCTGTTTCGGCACTTGCATCGCTAAATGGAGCAGAGACTTTGATTACGAGTTTTGCCTTGCAAGCTTTATCGGTTTCAACCCCAAAGACAGCGTTATTTCCGTTTGCTAATTCAAAGTACGTTTTTCCAGAAAGATTTTCTTTTGTTGTGGATCCTTTTAAGAAAGCAGCCGTTGTCTCATCGGATACTTTCATTTCTTTTTCGTTAAAGATGATATCTGGGTCTGCCCCTTCAACTTCAGTTGTATTTGCAGCGTATGTAAGATCTGCTTTAGAGGCAAGTTTCATTGAATCGATATTACCCCAGCAACTTAAAGTTCCATTATAGTTATCGTCGCTAATTGTTGTTTGATCGAATCTATTGGAGATAACAAAGGTGATGACGTTTAATCCTTTCTTAAGAGCAACTTCCCCAATTTCGATATCCTTGACTGCATAATAGTCGGCGACTGATGCTTTATTTAAGGTTCCTTCGACCTTGATGTTTTCTGTATTTATGACCTTGCCATTAACTTTAACCGTATACCAATCAGCAAAGGTAAATGGAATTGAATCCCAATATCCAAGCCAGCCAGATGGGCCCATTAATCTGAATTTCAATAAGGCGGTATCATCTGCTTCAGAAGCGTTTATTCCCCAGATAATACGGTCGTTTTTATCGCATGAAGCAACTACACCCGTGCCAGTAAGTCTATCATCTTCCTTTGCTTCAGCTTTGATGTTGCTATTTCCATAAGGGATGATATTAGCGTCTTCCGCTTCAAAGATATTCTCGACTCTTCCTTTTTCGTCTGTTCCTAAAACAGTTAATTTGGCTTGGTCTTTCTTTGTCGCGTTTGCAACCGAACGGGCAGTGATAATAACTGTACCTGCGCCTACGCACTTAATCTTGCCATTTTCTATTTTTGCAACGTTTTCATCTCCAGAAATAAGTTTGAATTCTTTGTTTGTCGCATTAGATGGCTTAACTGAGACGGATGCTTCAATAAGATCGCCAACCTTTGCAATGTTCTTGCTTAATTCAAGAGATAATTCGGTAACATCTACATTTACCTGACTAGAGGATGATGAAGAGGAAGACGATGAAGATGATGTCTTCTCTTCTCCACAAGAAGCCATAACGAAAACTGTACTTGCTAATGAGGCTAACACTAACAAATTTGTAAATTTACTTTTTTTCATAGGGTTTCCTTTCTTTGAATAAATTTAGTGACCTTAGATTAGTTAAATCCATTCCTACATTCAAAAAAGATTGCCTAGAATGTCGTTTTGATTTCGTACATTGTAAGCGTTTACAAGAATCACTCATTACGTTTTAAGGAGAAAAAGATGTTCAAAATGAAGAGGTTATTGTTTGTTTTTACAATCAATTCACCATCATATTGCTCACAAATCATCTTGATGGATTTAAGACCGAAACCATGAATTGAACGATCTCCTTTTGTGGTTTCAGGAAGGCCATTTACAATTTTTAAGGTATCTTGGAAATAGTTTTCGATATGAATAAGAAAGATCCCTTTTTCTTCTTTCCCAGTTAAACGAATGAAACGTTTTCCTTCTTCTACTTTGTTCGTTAAATATTCAATCGCATTATCTATGGCATTGCCAAAAAGTGAATATATGTCACTTTCACTTATGAAATTTAGTTTTTCTCCGTCAATCATGTATGTAAGATTTATTTTCTTTTCTTGGCAAATGAAAAGTTTTTCCGTTAATAGGACATCTAGGGCATCGCATCCAGTTTTAACGATTGAGTCATAGATAAGAATGGATTTTTCGATTTTCTTGATATAGGCAGGATCAAGATTTTCGCCCTTACGAATCATTCTTAATTGGTGTTTCAAATCGTGGCATTTGGCATTGATGATATCAATGTTTTCTTTTTGAACCTCGTAATGCTCTTTGTCTTCTTTCCATAGTTGGCGAATCATATCGCGATCATGCTCAACCTTCTTTGTGTCTTTGAGTTGGAAATAGAATAAGAGAGAAATCATTGAGCCACCGATGGAATACAAAAGAGAAATAATGATGAACATTTTGTTTTCTTCGACGCTAAATGTATTTACGACGAAAGAGTTAACGATGATGGCACTAAAAACAAAGATCATACAAAGAATAAAAGTCCAGATTTTCGTGATATAAAAATCCGAATCGGATATTTTTCTTCCAAAAAGGATATAGACCAATAAGTAGGTAATGATGTAGGTATCAGAATATATCAAGAACGAGAATATATTCATCGTGGTAACTGAACCACTGCCATACATTTGTAATGCTCCCCCGTTATTGACGTTTGCTAAAATTAAAACCAACTGGTCTATCGCATAAGACATATGTTGTAATAAATATCCCGCAGAAGTCAGGAAGATGATATTTATTAACGATGTATCGAAGCAAAGATATTGCATAAACACGGTAAAAAGAAACATCCCTAAGAACATGATGATCATATACCAACTAGAATAGCTAACTATCGGTATAGCAAAAGCAAAAGCAAAAGAAAGGATGACGCCTATTACAACCCTAAGAGGAAAACGTTCTTTTCTTTTAATGTTCAATAAAAACAGATATTCCGCGACAAGAAGCTCAGCCATGAACTGAACTTTATAGAAAAATAAACCTGTGAGTTCGTACATTACTCATCGCCTAAGGAAAAGGAGGCAAAAACATCATAAAATCCCTTCTTTTCTCCTCTCGAAAGATATAAGACTTTATCGTTATCTAGGCATATCTCATAACCATTAACGTTTTTGACGTGCCTAATATTTACGATGAGAGAATTGCTCACTTTGACAAAGCCGAATTTAGATAGTTCGTCATAAACGCTAGAAAGAGATCCCCATGCACTGATAGTCTCGTTTATCGTATGAAATAAAAGATTGTGGTTAACCACCTCTACATAAAGCAAGGAAGAAGAATCCATCTTCATTATCTTTCGATTAGATTTGATCGTGATTTCAGATTTCTTCTCATAGCTATTTTTTGTTATGGCTCTCTTAAATAATGTTGCAAACTCAAAATAATTGATTGGCTTAGGAACGAAATCAAACGCGTTTACTGAATATCCCTTTATTGCTAATTGGGCTAAATTCGTGATGAAAATAAGAATTACTTTATCATCGATTTTTCTAAGTTCTTTTGCTGTATCCAAACCGTTTTGATTTGGCATGTCGATATCCATGAAGACTATGTCATAGTCACCACGGTACTTTTCGATGAAACAGATGCCGCTACTAAAATAAGAGATATTGAAAATCAAGGAATTTTCCTTACCGTATTTCTCAATGAAACCTTTCAATATTTCATAATCTTCTTGCTGGTCTTCAACGATAGCAATGCTAATGAATTGCTTCATATTTTTAAATTTACACTATTTTTCTTTTTGGCGCAATTTAACAACAATGCGACGTATTTTGTCATAAATGTTCAATTTTTAAGGCCTTAGGACAATAGAAAAAACGTTCAATATATCATTTCTAAATTTATAAAGAATACTTAGATTCAAAAATCATTTCTCAAAATCTATACGGACTATCTTCATGCCCATGAATTTATCGCCTAACTTGGCAATAAAACGGAATAATTTGCTGACAGAAGGATCCTTTAAATCATTATAACCAAGCATATATCCACGGCTAGAGACGGTTAAACTCTTATCCCAAACCGAGAGTTCTTTTTTAGCATTTCCTACATAAAAGAAGGCATCTACGTCTTTGATTTTTGCTGCTTTAAGCCACGTTTTACGGAGCATTTTTGTCGCTTTCTTATTTGCAGAATCAAAAACTATTTTGCCACCAGGAAAGGCTTTAGACATTTCAACAATTAGTTTTCTAACTTGCTCATGAAGGAAATAATAGAAAACGCCAGAGGCAAAGAATACCGCTCCATTTCTTCCATCGATTTTCTTAAACCATTCAGTATCATTCAAATCACAAGAAACGTTTTCTTCCCTATCCCCTGCTGGCAATAGCTCATTTCTAACTTTAATGACATCGGGAAAATCTAGGTTATATATTTTGCATGTTCTGTTATCGCATTTTCTTCCAAGATTGTCTAATCCACAGCCAAGATTAACGACGGAAGCTTTAGGATGAGCCTTTAGATATTCCTTTACTTCTGTTAATAAATCATTTTGTCTACAAGCCACTTCAAGGTAGCCAAAACGATACATGAGTTTCTTACCTTGTTTGGTTAAAAGAGAGAAATCATAATCTATTTGATCGATTATCTTTTCTGCCATTTCATCTTTATAAATAGATGGATAAAGCTCATTACAAAATTTCCTTCCATAAAGAGGGATCACTAAGGTTTCTTGAACGGTGTTTTTTTCGATGTGATATTTCATATTTAATACATGTAAGTTAGGTTTTTCTAACTACTAGAATATTACATCTTAAACGCTAAATTTCCAAACTAAAAAGATTCGTAAATCATTCTTATTAAAACATCGAGAGAAATATGCGTTTTATTTTAAGCGAAAGAATGTTCAATTCTCATAGTTACATTTCTTGCATTGAATCATCGCGTTATCACTTGATTCGTTATAAAAAATACCAGCCCATTTACAGATACTTTGTAATATTGGGACAACAGATTGGCCTTTATCAGTGAGAGAATATTCCACTCTTGGGGGTATCTCATCATATGATTTACGGGCAATCATGCCATTCTTTAATAGTTCTTTAAGACTTACAGCTAATACTGCATCGGTGACATTGCCCATTTCTTTTCTAAGTTCACTATACCTAAGACTCTTTTTATAAGCCAAAACACAAATGATTCTTGAATTCCATTTCCCACCAAATATATCTAGCCCATATTCTAATGGGCAACGGATGTCTTCTTCTAATTTCTTCTTATACATAAGTTTTTCCTACGTTGTTATTATAGATATTCGCACAAATAACTCATAGTTACTATTAAATTTATTAGTTACACATAAATTAGTTAATATCTTATAAAAGGTGAGCAACTGCTTTAAATTAATGCTGCTTAAGTAAAGGCAAACATATGGAGGTAATAAAATGAGTTGCAAAAACGTTAAAGCTTACTTAGAGATTACGATGACAATCCCTGAAGAGAACAGAGGAAAGGCTGCTAAAGTTTATACCGACTACCGCGGACCATTCCTTGAAACAATCGAAGGCGCATTAACAAAAGATTTGTTAGTTCGTGACGAAGATGTTCAAGTTCTTCATGGATTTGATTCCGTTGAACATGCCAAAGCCTATCTTAGCAGCGCAATGTTCACAAATGACGTATTTGTCGGTCTTCAACCACTTTGGACAAAAGATCCAGAAGTCAAAATCTATTTAGTTGCTTAATATATCGTTATAGAAGAAACGTCTCCAAAATACCTATTGGAGGCGTTTTTTATTTAGACTCTTTCCATTCATTGATATTTCTTCTAATTTGCTTTTCTATATCATTGCGTGTTTCCTTACATTCTTTCGGATATTTTCTTCCAGATGCAAAGGCCTTAGGCATCAAATCTCCACCAATAGGAAACATCGTTTTTATCACGCCTTCAGGGAAGACAAAATGAGTTCCGTGTTCATAAATATGGCTTTCTACGATACAAGAGCGTTTTTTCTCTTTTAGCCTTTCTTCCATTCTTCTAATGTATTTAGCCGTCTCCCATAAAGCGTCATCTTCTGCGCCTATTAAAAGAAGTTTGCCCCTAATTCGTTCGACTTTGATTTTCTCTTCTTCTTGGAGAGGGTGCGCTTTCTCAGAATCAACAAAGAGTCCAACAGAGACAATCAAATCCCCTCTTCTTTTGGACTCTTCCATCACCTTATCCCAATAGTCTGGATGTCTATAAGCAAAAGGAAGATAAGGCAATGGCTTTCCTTTATAAGAGACTGTTGATTCCCCTTCACCTGGCCATTCTTTTCTTCCATCTCTATTTCCTTGGTAAAAACCTTCCATAACAAAATCAGATGGAGACATGGCAATTGTTAAAGAAATATCTTGATAATAAGAAGATGCAATAAGAGCCAATATTGCCGTAGCTGATCCTCCAACGATTCCGATTCTGTCGTTGCCATTGGTTTTTAGATATTCGATAGCCTTGCCAAATCTTTCAATAGGTAGGTTATGATGGCCATAATCTTTTTTAGCTGGGCTCATTGTAAGAAGGTTGACTTGGAAGTTTTTCTTTAGCCATTTAACCCCTGAACGAGCCACATGGTCTTTAGCATCATCTCCAAGCATGAGAATCAGAGCGCTTCTACTGCCTTTATTAGGCCAATAATATCCGTAGAAGCCTTTATCTGTTACGCCTATTTTCTTCATTTTTAATCTCCATGTTAGTTTTCTCTAACCCTTTTATAACATATTGTTAAAGATATGGCCATATTTATTCAAAAAAGTAGAGTTTAAAGCAAAATCTTATTTATATAGTCTGATAATCAAAAGCAATGATTGGTTGCGTGATACAATTTTCCCATCTAGATAAACTATTGGCGAAAGGAGGAAACATGATTGATTCAATTAAGGTAGGCAACAAGATTTACTCTTTAAGAAAAGAAAACTCCTTAACCCAAGATGAATTAGCGGATAAATTGATGGTAACTCGCCAAGTCATCTCAAAATGGGAGCTTGGGAATTCCTTGCCTAGCATTGATCTAATAATTGAACTTTCTAAGTTATTCAACACATCGATAGAAAATCTACTGTGTCTAAATGATGACTCCCTAGAGATCGATGAGAGCAACCTCTTCCAAGGGCATAATCGAAAATATATTCTTGATAAGATCATTAACAACGAAATAGAGGTTGATCTAGTTGAGACTTTCTACCAGTTCTCCCCACTCGAGAGGATTTTAGTGATCAACGCCATCAAAGAAGGGAAACTTAAAGTAAACAAAAATGAATTTTCTAAGCAGCTAAGTGCAAGCGAAAGAAGATTATTAAACGAAAACCATCAAATTATGAAAATATAAAAAGGAGTGCATCATGATTTTGAGAAAGAAAATAGAAGAAGGTAAGGAAACTTACGAAAAAATATCATTCAATGAAGCAACAAAATTAGATAAGTCAGAACTTGTTTTTACAACTGAAGACGAGGAAGATGAATACGACGATTTTCTTGAGGAAAAAGAAGATAAAATCGATGGATTGGATGATAAATTAGACGATTTAAATGACCAACTAGACAATATTGAAGATGAATTGGATGATTTAAACGAAAAAGGCGGCAATGAAGAACAAAAAGAGTCTTTAAAAGCCAAGAGAGCGGAGTTGCTTAATTTGATATCGAGTTTAAAAAAAGAAATGAAGGCCTTTGCAAATGCTAAGGACAAAGACGTCAATATAGCCTTCGATTTCAAATTTAAAGGCGATGATAAGAATATATTCTTCTTATTGCCATTTTTAGGAAAAGAAAAGGTGCAAGTAATTGCCAAAGAAAAATTGGCAGGAAATCCTAAATACGAGAAAATAGATCTTTCTTATTTGTTGCCGTTTATGTCTAAAGAGGCAAACGACGAGATATTTATGAGTTGCTTAAAAGACAAAACTTATGCAAAAGAGTTATTTAAATTCGCCCCATTTGTATCAAAATCTTCTTTAGATTATCTTTGTGACGAATATTGTAAGGGAAATCTAGATTACATCGACATAAATAAGTTCTATCCATTTATGTCAAAAGAATCGATCAATAAGATCTTTGATTATTACCTGTCTAAATAAAGGTTCTAATAATTGCAACGGTCATCTTGTGGTGGCCGTTTTTCTTTGGGACTTTTATCTATACAATATTTAAACATATTCTGCAGCATTCCTCGTCATTGTCAAACGTTCGCTTTGCAATTTCCATATAACAGTTGGATTGCTAATAAGATCACACAAATTCTGTTTAAGGTTGCCGCAAAAGAAAGCGTCTTCTTTCAAAAGAAAATAAGATGTCTAAAGTTATGTGATGGTCAGTTACGTATTTGCGTTTTAATTAAATCAATAGGCTTATAAAACCAATAAAATTAAATAAAAGAACGTTTCTATTTAATATTTTTGGTAAAAATGCATTCTGCCTCAAAAGATTGCCCTCAAATGATTTGGAAAACTCTAACATTTAATGTGTGCAGTTTTCGCAAAAGATTGTTATTAACGTTTTGCTTTTGTATTTTTAAATGACGGTTCTTAATAGGTTAAATAGTTATGGATCAAACTAATTATCTCAAATGCCATTCTTAATGAAAGTAGCGGTGAAATAGATTTTTTATGCCTTCACCGCTAAGTTGTTTTACATTTTTGCGCATTTAACGGATAATTTGTCATAGCAAACACTTTGTTCATACAAAATGTTATAAAAACATACATCGAATGATCGGCAGTTGTTTTTTAAAAGAAATGCCCAATAATGACTGTTTTTTGATGCATTTTATCACCCCCATTTAAATTGTGCAAAAACCGTTAGAAATCACCTAAAGAGGTCCAGCTCATAATAATTTTCGTTCTAAAATGCCTAATTATGTAAATAGTATTCTTAAAAATGATGCAATTTATCGAAAAGTGTCATATTTTCCCTGCATTTTGGTGATTGTAAGCATAAAAAATCTGACACCGAAGTATCAGACACAATTCACTTAAATGGGGCGGAATACGAGATTCGAACTCGTGGATGGCCGGTTCACAGCCGGTTGTGTTAGGCCTCTTCACCAATTCCGCCAGCGCTAGTAATATTAGTAAAGTTTTTGTCTTTTAGCAAGAAAAAGCGTTACTTTTTATTTGAAAGAATCTTTTTTGCCTCTAACCAGATAGGTAATTCCCTTCTTTTTAAAAGAAGAGGGATGTCTTTATCTGGAAGATTTTTATAAAGTTCAATGATTTCATCTATTGGCAAGTAGAGAGTTTCCACAATTAAGGAATCACCTTGACTCACAAAATGTTTACCAACAAATTCTCCTCTTTTTGCTAAGTAATAATGATTTATGTTTACTCTTCCAAGTAAGGCGTATTCATCTTTGACCACCCCTATTTCTTCAATAACTTCGATTTTATAGCCTAGTTCTTCTTCGCATTCACGTTCAACTGTGCTAAGAGGATTCTCACCTTCATCAATTCCTCCACCTGGAGTTTCATAATACTCATAATCCCCAAATTGATCGTTTCTTTTTATTTTGTGGACGGCGAAATTTTCATTTTCATCCATAACTATGGCTCTAGAAACCTCTCTAAGCTTCCAATTTCCTTTCTTTGGATATTGGTCATCGTGAAATTCACTTATAATATGCATTGCTATATTATATGTAGCAAAGATCCTTTATGGTTATTAGAAATAGAATATTAGCATTCATCTACCACTTATTAGGAACGGCCTTAGGGGTTGTAGCTATCGTTTTCGTAATCAAAGCCTATACGATAAACTCACAATTTTGGAATCCTTTCCGTTATTTCATTACTTGGGTTACTTTCTTTGCTACGTTTGTTTTCTTAGCTGAGGCATCACTTTCTGCCTTCTCTTTAAAGAATCGTAAGCACCGCAAATCAAACCCCCAAGTATTTGGACAATTACTTTATTTAGCTTTATCTCTTGAAATCATTGCAGCCTTTGCTAGACCTATATCCTATTTATTTATTAACGGAGGAGACGTTACCGTCTCTTATTTCTCTAAAGATCAAACCGCTTCATATATTCTTTCATATATTGCAATGCCGGTTGCAATCTTCCTAGATTGGTTCCTTTTCTCAGAGAAAGGCAACTGGAAATGGCATTGGATCATCTATTTAATCACCTTGCCAGCAATGTACCTTGCCTTTTCCACATTAAATCGCGGAGTTAGGCAATCCACTACATTTGCGACAATGATATTCGATAATAACACTTTCCTTAATTTCAAGATCCTTGGTTTGTACGATGGTTGGATCGGCGTAATTATTTCCACATCAACAATTTTTATCTTATTCGTTGTTGTCGGATTGTTTATGATTTTCTTCTCATTCTTGCTTAGTGGCAAATACAATAAGAAACCTACTTCTTCCGACTTACTATAATCCAACGCATGTCATCTCTCATGATTTCTTGGGTTTTCTTTTCGTTTAAAAGGAACAAGTCAATTAGATGGGCTTGTTTCTTCATATCTATTGCTATGGCAACCTTTTTAAAATCATTGCCAGCAATATATTCTTTCACTAGGTATAGGACTTTCTTTTTCTTATCAAATGTCGCATAAAAAGGATGGGCGAGAATCCTTTTGCATTCTGCAATCTTCACCAAATAGTCTTTAGGATAATGAGAAACAAATTCATCCAATGTCCTCCTTAAGATAAAAACAAGAGATTTCTCAGGTGGCAAATCAAACTCCTTCATGATTCTTTTTTGAATCATTCCAATCTTTACAATATCTTCTTCCATTTATTACCTCCACCTTTATAAAGGGGAGGAAAAGAAGAAAATGCCAAAATTCGTTAAAGAATGTATAATTCCTTACATGAGTAAATACGAGAAAAAAGGTGACATATCCTATACCCTAGGGACAACCTTAACCTTTGAATTATTATTACGAAAACCTGAAGTTGCAAAAAAGATCTATATCTCCCCTAAGCAAAAGAGAGATGAGACATATGATAAGCTAATCACCTTAGCTAAGTTAAATAACGTTCAGGTCATAGAAAACAATCAAAAAATCTTTTCGTTATCAGAAAAAGACAACACGTTTGTTATTGGAGAATTCGAAAAATTCACTGCAAAAACCGTCCCAATTGGAAATCACGTTGTTTTAGTTAATCCTTCAAATATGGGGAATTTAGGAACGATTTTTAGATCCTGTGCAGCATTCAACATTGATTTTCTAGCAATCATTCGTCCTGCGGCTGATTGTTTTGACCCTAAGTGCATCCGTTCAACAATGGGTGCAATATTCTCCTTGCCATTTAAATATTTCGATTCTTTTGAAGAATACGAAAAGGAAGCAGGTAAACGTAATCTCTATCCTTTCATGTTACAAACAAATAACATGTTAAAAACTGTTAAAAAAGAAAAGCCCTATTCCCTCATCTTTGGTAATGAGGCAACAGGGTTAGATAATTCTTTTTTAAACGTAGGCACGCCAATCAAGATTGAACAATCCAGTAAGGTTGATTCTTTGAACCTTGATAATGCCGTTTCAATTGGAATCTATTCTTTTCTAGATTAGTTTATTTGTCGTTAAGATTATGCATCAAGACCGCTAGGGAAGAAGAGAAATTGAAGTTCTCGATGACAACCTTAGATGGAACTGTAATGTGGGTTGGAGCAAAGTTCCAAATACCTTTTGCGCCAGCTTCAACCGCTTTATCCACTGCATCTTGAGCGTGAGTCGCTGGAACAGTGATAATTGCAACCTCTCCTCCTAATTGAGAGAGTTTTTCTTTTAAATCATCAAGATGATAAATGGTTTTTCCATCCATCTCGTTTCCGATAAGAGAAGGATCAACATCAAATCCAGCAACGATTCTTAATCCCATATCGTCGAAATTAGGATAATGCAAGAGAGCTTGTCCTAAGTGACCACAGCCAATGATAACCGCTTTAACTTCGCCTTTATATCCTAAGAATGTTTCAAGGGTATCAACGAGCTTAGCAATGTTTCTACCTTTCTTAGGACGTCCTGGAGTCGTAGAAACGGCTTGGAGATCTTTTCTTATTTGCTCTTCGCTATAGCCTAAAACTTTAGCGATTTTTGGTGAAGAGACCGTTTCAATTCCTTCTGATTGAAGTTCTTTAAAGTATTTAAGATATATTGGATATCTTTCTAATTGATTCTTGGAAAATTTTTTCATATTCTGGATTCTCCTTATCGACTTACCGACTTATTTTAAACGAAAAAAGACCTCTTGCCAAATAAATCAGTATATAAATACTTAGTTAAGCGCTTATAACTATTTAAAATAGCGATAATTATTATCGTTTTTGACCAACGATTATGAAATAATTTTCACTTTCTTCAGAGAGAATAATGTCAAAATAAGGTTTAAAGACCTCTGCTTCAGCTTCTACTTCCTGAAGAGGCCTGGTTGTTTTATCGTCACAAGTTGAATGAACGGAGCAAAGTTGTTTTCTTCCTAAAGAATGAACGATAGCAAATCTTCCCCCACTAACGATATTTTCATTAAGTTTCTTTGCCAATAAACTTGCAGGCATAAAATGTGGAAAAGCGTTATAGATAACGATATCATCAAATTTATCATTTAAATCCATCGTTAAAAAGTCACCGGAAATAAATCTAGCATAAGGTTGGTTTAAATATTTGTTCCTAGCAATATCAATCATATTAGAAGAAATATCGATTCCTAGAACGTCTGCTTCACTTAAGGAATGTAATAAGGAAGTTATTCTTCCTGTTCCACATCCTAAATCTAGAACTCGATCACCCTTCTTGATACCTATACGTTTTAATAAGTTTAGAATTTCTTCGTCTTTCTTTATTTCCATATCGTCCCACTTAGGGGCCATCATGTCGAAGAATTCTTTAATATCTGTTTGACTCATAAATTTCAGCAATGGTAATTGTAACAAAACTATAGATTTATTCTACATTTTTTAGCAAATCAACACTCTTTTAGCGAAATATTTTCAAGAAAGAAAACATATCAATATATTTTGTTCGGATATTTATTGGTTACTTTTGTTTTTGAAGAGAAGATAATATTGAAACATGAAGAAAGTTCTTATTGCCTCAGATTCATTTAAAGGAAGTCTAACTAGCGAAGAGATAGTAGAGATAGCAAAAGAGCTGGTTGAAGAGAAATATAAAGATTCCATTTCTTTAGATTGGCAAATCATCGCCGATGGAGGAGAAGGAACAATCAAGGCGATTTCTTTTTTAAAAGAAGGCAAAATAATTAATGTCAAAACAATAGACGCTGAGGGAAGAGAGATAGCTGCTCCACTATTTTTAATGGATAAAGATAAATCCGCGCTTATTGAAGCGTCATCAATTGTTGGTCTTCCTTTTATTCAAAACACCATAGATCCATTAAAACGAACCACAAAAGGCATTGGCATAGTGATTAAACAAGCAATGTCCTTAGGAGCAAAAAGAATCTATGTCGGGCTAGGTGGAACCTCTACTAACGACTTAGGAATTGGAATGTTAGAAGAATTAGGAGTTGATTTCAATTTAGATGAACCCGTAAACATGTCTAATGCTATGAATGTAAAGGACATTAGCTTAGATAATTTCATAAACAAATATAGAGATACTGAGTTTATATGTCTGAGCGACGTAACTAATCCTTTATTAGGAGAAAATGGGGCAACATATACTTTCGGCCCGCAAAAAGGATACGGAAATGATCTTCCTTATTTAGAAAGATGCATGGAACATCTAACCAGTATCTTTGAGAGGAAGCTTAGCCGCGATTTGAGAAACATTCCTTCCCTTGGTGCAGCAGGAGGACTTGGAGCTGCTTTCTATGCTTTTTTGAATGCTAGAATCGTTTCTGGGATAGATGAAATCCTATCTTTATCTAATTTCAAAGAAAGAGCAAAAAACGCTGATTATGTTATAACTGGCGAAGGATGTTTTGATGCTCAATCATTAAACGGGAAGGTTTTTACGGGGATTTTTAAAAATTGCGATCAAAATAAGATGATCGTTATATGCGGCAAAACTAAGATACATAATTATTCTTTCCCGACATATGTCACATCAAGGGAAAACGAGTCTTTCGAAGATATTAAATTACATGCTAAAGAGGAATATAAAGAAGCCTTGGATTTAGTGTTTCAAAAGATAACAAATCTTGAATAGTTAAATTAGAAGATGACTTTTGCGAACAAAAGACGAAGAAATATCATTTTGACACAAGATAGATACACTTATTTGGCTTAATTCTGATTGTCCAAATCCTTATCTAAATAATTTTGTTTTGCAAACACTTACGAAAATCGTTCCGTTAAAACTCTCTCAAAAAGCGTGGCAATCCACCAACAAGATAATAATTTTTTTCATTGATGCGTACGTAGTTATTGTACACATTTAAAACGTAGGTTAAATCATCTTTTAATGCGAAGGTGATGATGTATCCAGAGCCGCCATCTAAGCCATATTCTTGTTCTCTTATCGATGCCTTATTGAACCAAGAAGAGATTGCAAAATCCTCATTATATATCCTTGCCTTTTCACCATATTCTTTTCCGGGTTCAACGCCTAAGAATATTACCTGAATATCGACATAATCAAGCATTTCGTCTGTGATATAACTTCCCCATCGGATGGTTTCGGAGAGTTTTACCTCATCACCGGCATAATTGTTTACCAAAGAGACAACCGACACATCATATTCTGGCATCGTATAATCGATATATCCCATTTTCCATGCCTCAGGGTATTTAGGCTCATATGTCCTTCCATCAATATATAGGGTCGCGCTTAATCCAGAGAGAAATGAAATGTTGAATCTTACCTTCTCTCCTGCCTTAAACAGCCCGTAGGATTCATTTGGCTCGCAAAGTTCGTCTTTGTTCAGAATAATATCATTCAAATCTTTGATCTTTAGCTGATGTTTTTCTACGAGAGCATCTTCAACGTAAACGGTTTCTTCTCCAAGGCGGATTATCGTATTGTAGGTTTCGGAAGCAAAAACGCTGTACTTTGTATCTTGAACCCTTTCTATTGTCACTATATAGCATGGGTCAATCGTGGAATGCCCATCACTCATAGATGATAGATTGTTAGTTGTTGAATACGTGAACTTATGTTTCTCCGATGAGAAATCGTACTGGTCGTCAATTTCCTCATAAACGTATCTTGGAAGCATTTCTGCAATTAAGCCTTGTTGTTTATATGTTCCAACATAAAAATAATCATTCTTAGAAAGATACTCATAAACGTTTTCTGCATATGACTTATATTCATCTTCGCTAAGGTTCACATATAGGTTTGTGCTGCTCATCAGGCTTGTTGTCTTTGCGTTAGGATTAGGGAAGTCAGATGATAAAGCGTATTTCTTAAGAGTATCTTCACTAAAAAATTCGTTATTTATCTTTTTGGAACACGACGTCAATGTTAATGCCGTAATGAATGAAAGAGTCAATGTTATAAACTTTTTCATTATTTACACCTAGCCTTCATGCATAAAGAATAATAGACACAGCAATTTATGTCAAAGTCCCAAGTATATCAATCCGTTATTTTGCCCGTTTTAGCAAAAGAAAAGGGTCTGACGCAATTACATCAAACTATCGTTTCTTAAAATGACAATGACAGCCTATATTGTTATGAATGCATACCATATAACCAAAAAACACGTCTTCTAAAACTGTTGGTTTTTATTTACACATTTCCCGAAATTCAATAACGATGCGGCCGCCGGAATAAGGAAAACTTTCTACCTTGCAACCTTTATGAAATCATAGATTTTCTTTTTGTTATTTCTATATATGGCATAAAAAGGCAACGACGTCTCTTCGCCTAAGATAGGAATTGTTATCTTCTCTCCTCTGTTATCGAGTTTTTTGCTGATATCAGTTTGAAAGCTGGGTATTGAGGAATATTTGGCAACCTCTCCTACGCTGTCGCGTTCAAGTTTATAAAACTTTGATTTAGGGAGTCTTCTTTTCACAATGTCATCCCACACTCCTAAGTCGTTTCCAAGAAGAAAGGATTGGCCATCGAGTTCCTCATACGTAACAGATTCTTTTTTCGCGAGAAAATGTTCTTTAGGTAAGCAGACATATAGTTTTTCATCCGTTACTTTTTCACATATTAGGCCTTCTTCATCTGTTTTCTCATTGATGAACGTGATATCGACCAAACCCTCCTTAACTTCTCTTAAACACGTCTGTTGGTCACATATTTTATTTGTATATCTGTCATGGTTATTGAAAAAGAAATATGGATAATAATATAAGATTCCAGGCGCTGTCATCGATATATGAATCAGCAGTTCCTTTTCTTTCAGTTCTTCCGCTTTTTTCATTAGAAGACTGTTTAAAGCGAGAATGTCTCTTGCGTAATCGATTAGGATTTTTCCATTTTCATTTAAAGATATTTT